>NZ_JAUSAR010000090.1 GCF_030652515.1 Aquabacterium sp.
TGCCGTGGTTGGTCAGCAGGGTCCAGACCAGGTCATCGTCGACACGCATGCGGCACAGCAGGGTGTTGGAGGAGGCGATCTTCAACACCTGGGCGGGCGACAACATGGCGATCATGGTGGCGGCTTCTTCCGACATGCCCAAGCGGAACAAAGCTTGTTCGCGGTCGGCGCGGATCAGGCTCTGGGCCAGCATCAGGTACGACAGGTTGGTTTCGCGGATTTCCATCAGGATTTGGTCGGCGTTCATGGGGTGGCTCCAGGTGTCTTGTGTCGGGTGGGGGTGGGATTTGCGTCTCACCATGGGATGAATAGTGATCCCAATGCCGGCTTTTCTTAATGGGCGCACACCTGTATCCCGCGTTAGGCATCGGCTGCACGTCTTGTCAGAAGATCCCTTACAAAGCCTCGATAACCAGGGGAAACACCATCCAGAAATCAGCCGGGTCAATCCACCAGACCGTTAATCGACGGTCACAAGGCGCCAGACCATCCGCACCAGCTCGTCCTCCAGCTCCTGGGTGTCCAGCAGGGGTGAGTTCTCCAGCGAGGCGCTGCGGATGACGCCGATCACCGCGCGGGTGCCTACGAACAGCATGGCGGGGCTGAGGGCGCGCAGCTTGGGGTCTTTCAGTTGCGACAGGGCGATGGCGAGGCGCTCCGTGCCCTCGCGCTGCGCCTGGGCTACCTGCTCGTGATGGTCCATGTGCCAGGCCAGGCGAACCATGGCGCGGTTGAGGTGGCTGCCAGTGCCCAGGGCTGCGAGCAGGGCCCGGATCTGGTCGCGCAGGTTGGACTCCACGTCCAGGGACGTTTGTTGCATCGCGCTGATCAGCATGCCTTGCAGCTCTGTCATCACCCGTTGCCTTTCCTGGGTGATCATGGCCACCACGATGGCTTCTTTGGTCGGGAAGTACTGGTACAGCGTGCCGATCGACACCCCGGCCCGTTGCGCGACCTTGTTGGTGCTCAAGGCCTCGGGGCCATCGCTGTCCACAATCTGAGCGGTGGCTTCAAAAATGGCGGCAATCGTACGCCTTGCGCGCTCTTGCGTGGGCCATTTGCGCATGCCCTCAGAGGGCAGCAAGGCGGCGGGCTTGGAGGATTTGGGCATGGCCAAAAACCGAGCGGTATGCGAGTTGCGCTGCGGTGTTAAAACTGAATAATCCTCATATTAATGCCGCCTTCATCGGACCAGACCAGAGGAAAGTCCCCATGAGCACCACCACCTCCGCCGCATCGCTCCGTGAATTGAGTGATTTGCCGGGCCCGCCCAGCCTGCCGCTGGCGGGCAATGCCTTCCAGGTTGATCGCGACGTGATCCACCAGAACGTGGAGCAGTGGGCCCGGCGTTATGGCCCGCTGTTCCGCGCCCACTTTGGCCCCATCCCCGTGCTGGTGGTGGCCGACCATGAGTTGATCGGCGCCATCCTGCGGGCCCGACCCGATGATTTCAACCGCTCGGAGCGCCTGGCCATCATCTCGCGCGAGATGAACTTGAAGCTGGGCCTGTTCGCGGCCGAGGGCGAGGCCTGGCGCCACCAGCGGCGCATGGTCATGGCCAGCTTCGCGCCTGGCCATGTGCGCGCCTACTTTCCGTCGCTGCTGAAGGTGACGCAGCGCCTGGGCACACGTTGGCAGAAAGCCGCGCAGGCCGGTAATGCCATTGACCTGCAGTCTGACCTGATGCGCTTCACGGTGGACGCCATCACCGGCCTGGCCTTTGGCGCGGATGTGAACACCCTGGAGTCGGACGAGGACATCATCCAGCAGCACCTGGACAAGATCTTTCCGGCCCTGTTCACGCGCATCCTGACCCTGGTGCCCTACTGGCGCGTGTTCAAGCTGCCCGCTGACCGAGATCTGGACCGCAGCGTGAGCGCGGTCAAGGTGGCCATTGACAAGTTCATCGCCCAGGCGCGTGATCGCCTGCAGGCCGACCCGACGCGACGCGACAACCCGCCCAATCTGTTGGAGGCCATGATCGCCGCCGCCGACCAGGCTGACAGCGGGGTGAACGATCAGGACGTGGCCGACAACGTGCTGACCATGCTGCTGGCTGGCGAGGACACCACGGCCAACACCCTGGCCTGGATGATCCACCTGCTGCAGCGCAACCCGCAGGCCTTGAAACGCGCGCAGGAAGAGGTGCGCAGCAAAGCCAACGACCCCGCCGCTTTCACGCCTGAGAAAATGGCCGAGCTGGACTACCTCGAAGCCTGCGCCCACGAAACCATGCGCCTCAAACCTGTCGCACCTTTCCTGCCCCTGCAGGCCTCGCGCGACACGGTGGTGGGCGATGTGCGCGTGCCCGAAGGCACCCTGATCTGGAATGTGCTGCGCCACGACAGCGTGAGTGACCAGCACTTCGAGGATGCCGCGGCCTTCAAGCCCGAACGCTGGCTGGCCGAGGGCAGCAGCCCGCAGCACAGCGCCAGCCATGCCAAGCGCGTGTCCATGCCTTTTGGCGCGGGTCCGCGTGTGTGCCCTGGCCGCTACCTGGCCTTGCTGGAGATGAAGATGGCCATGGCCATGCTGTTGTCCCGCTTCGACATCGTCAGCGTGGACACGCCCGATGGCCGCGAGGCGCAAGAGCACATGGCCTTCACGATGGAGCCGGTGGGGCTGACCATGAAGCTGCGTGAACGAACATGAGCGAACGTGAGCGAAAAAAAACGGACTCCGAAGAGTCCGTTGGCAAGTCACTGGCGTGACGCTAGGAGGAGAAAACAATGAAACAAGCAAAACTACAAGAACAACTACAACCACTACTTCGGTACAACAGAGAACTACTTGAGGCCAATCAATGCATGTGCAGGGCGCCAGCGGCCTTGCCCTTGCCGGCACGGGCGGGCGGGTTGCACAGGCCACAGGTGAAGTGGCGGGCGATTTCATGGGGGTGGGTGACGTAAGAGCCACCGCACTTGTTGCATTTGGTCAGGCTGAGCATGCCGTTGTCGATG
>NZ_JAUSAR010000099.1 GCF_030652515.1 Aquabacterium sp.
CGGCACATTGACGCGCACCAGAGCGATGCTACTGAGACGCCGTGGCTGTGTCCGTGAAATGACCTCGTGGGTGTCCCGATTGCGCCAGCCGGCCATGACGGCATCACGCAGACACATCAAGGGGACTGCCAGACGGCAGTCAGCTCCTTGACGGCAACAGCAGCCGCCTGTTGGCTTGACTCCGCAACGCGCAGCAGAAGTGTACGCACCGCCGCGTCAGCTGGATGGAGCCGCACCAGCTGGCTCACGGCAGTGGCGGACGCCTGCTTGTCCGATTCCGCTACGCGCAACAGTAGCGCGCGCACCTCCAAGTCGTATGGGTACAGTTGAGCCAGCTCGCCCACGGCAACGGCGGATGCCTGCGTGTTCGATTCCGCTACGCGTAAGAGTAACGCGCGCACGTCTGCGTCAGACGGATGCAGCTGCGCCAGCTCCTTGACGGCAACAGCAGCCGCCTGTTGGCCTGAGTCCGCTACGCGCAGCAGAAGCGCGCGCACCTCCGCGTCAGCTGGATAGAGCTGCACGAGCTGGCTCACGGCAGAAGCTGATGCCTGCTTGTCCGATTCCGCTACGCGCAGCAGAAGCGCGCGCACCTCCGCGTCAGCTGGATAGAGCCGCACCAGCTGGCACACGGCAGTAGCGGACGCCTGCTTGTCCGAGCCCGCTACGCGCAAGAGCAAAGCGCGCACGTCTCCGTCAGACGGGTGCAGCTGCGCCAGCTCCTTGACGGCAGAAGCAGCCGCCTGTTGGCCTGACTCCGCAACGCGCAGCAGCAGCCCGCGCACCTCCGCGTCAGCTGGATAGAGCCGCACCAGCTGGCTCACGGCAGTAGCGGATGCCTCCGTGTAAGCTTCCCCTACGCGTAAGAGTAACGAGCGCACGGCTGCGTCAGACGGATGCAGTTGCGCCAGCGCCTTGACGGCAGAAGCGGCCGCCTGTTGGCCTGACTCCGCCACGCGCAGCAGAAGTGTACACACATCCGCATCAGTTGGATAAAGCTGCACGAGCTGGCTCACGGCAGAAGCTGATGCCTGCTTGTCCGATTGCGCTACGCGCAAAAGTAACCCTCGCACGTCTGCGTCAGAAGGATGAAGCTGCGCCAGCTCCTTGACGGCAAAAGCAGCCGCCTGTTGGCCTGACTCCGCAACGCGCAGCAGAAGTGTACGCACCTCCGCGTCAGACGGATACAGCGGTGCTAGAAGCGTGACGGCAAAAGCGGCTGCGGGTTGGCCTGACTCCGCCACGCGCAAGAGCAGTGAACGCACGTCCAGGGCTGATGGGTACCGCTGCACCAGTTCGCGCACAGCAACAGTGCTTGCCTGCTGGCACGAGTCCGCTACGCGCAGCAGTGACGTGCGCACCACCGCGTCAGACGGATACAGTCGTGCTAGCTCCCTGGCGGCAGATGCTGCTGCAGGGAGGCCCGACTCCGCCACATGCAACAGCAACGTGCGCACCTCTGCATCAGCTGGGTAAAGATGCGCCAGCTCGCGGGCGGCAGAAGAGGCTGCTGCCTCACGATCCCCCCGTGCAAGGAGCATCAAAGTTGCGCGTACCTCTGCGTCAGACGGGTGCAGCTGCGCCAGCGCGCTCAAGGCAATATCGGCCGCCTGGTGGCCCGATAGCGCTACCCACAGCAGCGCCGCGCGAACCTCTGCGTCCGATGGGTACAGTAGTGCTAGCGCGCTCACAGCAACAGCCGTAGTCTGGTGGCCCGAGTTCGCCACGCGCAGCAGCAGCGTGCGTACGTCCGCATCACACGGGAACAGCCGCACCAGCACGCGAACGGCAACAGCGGCTGCATCGTGGGGAGCCGCCGCCACGCGCAGCAATATTGCGCGCACGTCGGGGTCCAGTGGATAATGTTGCCCCAGCTCCCTCAAGGCGACAGCTGCTCCGCGCTGGCCTGACTCCGCCACGCGCAGCAACGAGTTGCGCACACGCTCGTCAGATGGGCGAAGCCGCGCCAACTCACACATCGCAGAAAATGCTGCACGACGGCCCGACGCCTCCACCTGCAGCAGTGCTGCGTGCACTCCCACATCAGATGAGTACAGCAGCGCTAGCTGCCGCACGGCAACGTCGGCTCCGCGTCGGCCCGACTCCGCCAAGCGAAGCAACAATGCCCGTACCTCCGGATCAGCTGGGTACAGCCGTGCCAGCGCATGGACAGCGGCAGGAGCTAAAGAGTCCCCCAACTCCGCGATACGCTGCAGGAGTGCGCGCACACTTACGTCAGAGGGGTACAGCCGCGCCAGTTCGAGGATAGCAGCAGTGCCAGCCTTCTCGTCCGAGTCTGCCACGCGTAGCAGCAATGCGCGTACATCCGCGTCAGAAGGGTATAGGCGTGCCAACTGGCTCACGGCAGCAGCGCCAGCCTCCTTGCCCGACTCAGCCACGCGCAGCAGCAACGCGCGCACATCGACGTCAGACGGGTACAGGTGCGTCAGCGCGACTCTGGCAGCGGTGGCTGCGCTGACGTGGGCCGACTTCGCGACGCGAAGCAGAAGCGCGCGTACGTCGACATCACACGGGTACAGCTGCGCTAGTTCCGTCACCGCAGCAGCTGCTGCCTGCTGGCTCGACTCCGATACGCTCAGTAGCAACGCGCGCACATCGGCGCCAGACGGACACAGCTGCGCCAGCTCCCTGATGGCAGAAGCCGCTGCGTTGTGACTAGACGTTGCCAGGCGCAACAGTAACGCGCGCACCTCCGCGTCCGACGGGTACAGATGCGCCAGCTCCCTCACAGCAAAGCCAGCTACCCCTGTTTGCGACTCTGCCATGCGGACTAGTAACACGCGCACGTCCGGGTCAGCTGGATACAGTCGCGCAAGCTCACTTGCAGCTTCGGGACCCGAGTCCCCCCGGCCAGCCACACGAAACAGCGTTGCGCGTACGTCAGCGTCGGATGGGAACAGATGCGCCAACTCGCTGATGGCGGAGTCTGCAACCAAGTCACGCGACTCCGCCACGCGCAGCAGCAATGTGCGCACATCGGGGGCAGAAGCGTACAGTCGCGCCAGCTCGCGCACGGCCGTCGACTCCGCAACTGCGCTGCCTAGTGCAAATGGCATTCGCAACGTCATCCCATACCCGTGCAGCCTCAGCTGGCGCATGAAGGTCAACATGACGCTAGACTCCGCGGAAGGCCCTGATGCAGCCACGCGCAGCAGAAGGCCGCGAACCTCTGCGTCAAACGGAAACCGTTGCACCAGCTCCCTAATGGCAGCAGCAGCTACTTTTTGACCAGACTCAGCCACGCGCAACAACAGCTCGCGCACAGACGGGTCAAATGGGTACAACCGCGTCAGCTCGCTCACAGCAGAGTCAGCTCCTCGCTGGCTCGAAGCAACCACGCGCAGCAGTACCGCACGCACCCCTGCGTCCGTTGGGTACAAGTGCGCCACCTGGGTTACGGCGGCGGTAGCCGCCGCCTGATCCGATGCCGCCACGCGCAGCAATAGCGCGCGCACATCGGCGTCAGAGGGGTACAACCGCGCCAGCTTGTTAACGGCAGCGGTGGCTGCGGGTGCATCCCCGCCTGACGCAGCCACGCGCAGTAGCAACGAGCGCACGTCCGCGTCAGAGTGGTACAGCCGCACCAGCTGGTTCATGGCCGGAGCCGCAGAATCCTGGGTTGATGCTGCCACATGCAGCAGCAGTGCGCGCACATCCGGGTCCGACGGAGACAAACGCGCCAGCTCGCTCAATGCGGCGCGTGCCGGAGGTTGGCCCGACCCTGCCACGCGGAGCAGTAGCTCACGCACGACTTCATCAGACGAGTTGAGTCGAGCAAGCTCGCTCAAGGCACGTTCAGCTTCCTGCTTGCCTGACGCCGCCACGCGCAGTAGCAAGGCGCGAACGTCCGCGTCAGATGAGTAGAGTCGAGCGATCTGGCTGACGGCATCGGCAGCTCCCCACTGGCCCTGGCCCGACCCTGCCACACGCAGCAGCACCGCGCGCACCTCCGCGTCAGAGGGATACAACCGCGCCAGCTCGCTCACTGCAACAGCAGCTCCCCAATGACCCTCGCCCAGCCCTGCCACGCGCAGCAGCAGCGCATGCACCTCCGCATCGGATGGGTACAGCTTCGCCAGCTCAAGTACAGCAGCAGCAGCAGCCTGCTGACCCGACCCTGCCATGCGCAGCAGCAACGCGCGCACGTCCGCGTCAGTTGGGTACAGCCGCGCGAGCTCGGCCGTGGCAGCAGGTGCACCCTGCTTGCCTGAGCTTGCTACGCGCAGCAGCAAGGCACGGATATCCGCTGCAGACGAATAAAGCAACGCCAGCCCGCGGATCGCAGCGTCGGAGCCCAGTGTACCAAGCTGAGCGATTCGCCACAAGGCAGGCCGTGTGTCAACGTGATCGCGCCAGCCGCCTGCCAGCTGTTCAATGGCTGCGTCTGCTATCTCGTTCGCTGACAACGCGGCACGGTACAGCCAAATGCGCGCACGCACGCTGCCTCGCCATGCCTTGCCAACCGCACTAATCGCACGGCGACGGAGCTCGAGACTGCAGGAAGGGTCTTCAGCCATCCGAGTAACTGCGTCAAAGGACCGATCAATGAGAGCCACAGTGAGGGCCGCGGAGCTGGGCAGCTCCCCTGCGCACTCGGCAGCCAACACGCTCGCGTCCAGTGAACGCATGTCTAGAAGTGCTGTCAGGCACGTCTCGACGCGCGCTTTGTGCAACATGCCACTGAGCAGACGGAGAACCTCATGCCACGACGGCTCATCACAGTGAGACGTGTACAAGAGAATGAGCGCCTTCTCATCCAGCTCGCCAGCGTCGAACTGATCCTTGTAGTCCATCGCAGCAAAGTACTCCATGAACGTCCGGTGTACGAAGGCGTAGTGTTCGCCGCCGACGAAGCAGAGGATGAAGTGGCGGTCGCGCAGCTGCGCAATGACCCCCATCACGCATCGCGTTGTAAACGCAGCATCAGGCGGCATGTGCGCTGCGCGCATGTGCGCATGCAGGGCATCCGCAAGCTCACGCTGGAGGTCTGTCGCCGAGATGACGTTGCCGATGCGCCCGTCGTGTATCTGCATCCCGCGCGCAATCTTGCGCAGTGCTGCTTCGCGTGCGGACGTTGGGAAGACGTCCTCTGCCACGATGTTCGTGGTGTGCAGCGGGTTCCAACGCGCCAGCAGTAGCTCGACGCACTTGTCGTACAGCTTCACGCGCTGTCGGGGCAGTTCCTGGCTGCGGTTGAGGATGGCCATCAAGGTGAGCAGCAGTGGGTTACCAGCGAGCTGCATGATGGCGGGAACGGTTGAAATAGACCGCTGGATGCGCAGCAACCGCAGCTCTCGCTCCGAGTCCTGGGTGGGTGTGTGCGTCTTTGCGTGCCACGCGACTAAAAACGTATGCCGCTGCGCAGCGTCCAGATCCTGCAGCGCAAAGTGCGCAAACCCCGCATCGTGCAGCGTCTTGCGAGCGTATCCGACAAAGCGCGAGGTGACCACAATCCGCGCAGCAGCATGCCGCGCCGCAAATGCGGCGACGTCGTGCACGACGCCTTCCCACGCGTCCTTGTCAACCACCTCGTCCAAGCCATCCAGCAGCACAAGCGCGCCGCCATCGAGGGCCTGATCCAGAGTGGCACTGTTGAACGGAAATCCAGTAAGCTCTCCACGAGCGAGGAACGCTTCCAGGGTCACCAGGATTGAGCGTGAGCGCTCAGCAGCATACCGCCGTAGCTGGGCATATAGCGGCAGTGGTGTCGTACTCCGCGTCTGCACCGACGTCGCAGTAGCCCAGTTCAATGCTACATGCTTCAGCAGACTTGTTTTGCCAGAGCCTGGGTCGCCGAGGATCACGACGCGTGTGGTGTCGGGGGCGTCAAACAGCCGTGGTGCGCTCCGTGGCTGCTGCCGCAAAAACTCCTCCTTCTTTGTCAAGGCGTCCATCGTTTCATCGGGAACGAGCCAGCCGTCCACCTTTCCGCGCTCGCGCAACAGCGCCACCACTGACAGTGGCAGCTCCAGCGCAAGCACAGTGCAGTCGCCAGCCGCGCGAACATGCTGCGGGACAAACACGTCATTTAGCGGCAGCTCCTTGTAGTATGATGCGTCGACAGTCAGCGCCTCCACGTCCAGAGTCGTGAATGCGCGCCGCACAGCGGCAGCATACAAGTCCAAATTAACGACGGCAGGTGGCGCAGGCAGTACAGCGCGCAGCATCGACTTCATGTCCTGCTGCATCTCATCCATGCGCGTGAGCACGATCAGGATGTTGCCGTCTGCGTTGAGAGTTGCTGCCAGATCGAGCCGCTGCAGGATGGCGTCCAGCTCGCGTCCGATTTCTTTCAGCGTCGCCCCGTGTGCTGTTTGCCAGATGAAGCACACAGCGCCGCTTTTGCGACGGTACGCGTCGCACTCCCTGACGACGGCGGCGAGGTGCCCAAGGTAGGTTTCGAATTCATGGGCGACTCGCGAATGAAACGTGACACCCGCCGCTGCGAAGTCGTCGCGCGTGCCCCACACGAGCTCCCCCATGGCGCGCGTGTCCTTCAGCATGCGCGCGTATTCGTCCTGCACCTCATGCGCGCCAGTCGCTGCCTCTCCCAGCAGCTTCAACAGCGAAAACGCGACTCCGATGAGAGGCATGTGCTCGCCCGCTGCGCCGAGGATGGCCGCCGCTTGCGGCACAGCAGCGAGGAAAGATGTGGCGGCTTTTCCTGCTTCCTCCCAGACTCGCGCACCCTTGCCCGCCTCCTTCGCAGCATTGTACGTGTCAATGATGGCCGAAACGCTTCCTACAAAGCCTGTCGCTGCCTCCCTTGTGCCCGGGGTAGAGTAGGTCGACGCAGCTGCCGTCCCAGCCACCAGGTCGCCAAACCCATGCGGAGCAGGAGCGGCAGCCGCCGTCGGCGCGGCAGACGCAAGGCCAGGAAACGCGGGCGCAGCAGACGCAGCAGACGCTCCGTGTGATGAAGCCGAATGCGCCTGCAAGGTAGCGTGGCGGCGAAATCAAGGGAGGAAGGTGTGTGGACCGTGTGCGCAGTGCGGCTTGGGGGGAGTTGCAGGGGAGAAACCGCGCACTCACCGATCCCATTGCAGGGCGACGTGCTGTAGAATGTGCGGGGTGATCAGGGCACCAATGCGTCCACGTGTATCGTACGGGAGCGTGTGCGGGGGTATTGGTGAGCAGATGTCTGAGAGGCGGGGCGGAAGGGGCTCGTTTCACAATTGGAGGTCGCTCGGCGGTTTCTCCGCGCGACAAGAACACTGGCAAAGCACACATTGCAGCCAATTCCGTCTGGTGCCAAACTAAGGACCGGGGACGAGATTTAAGCACCGAAGAAATAAGCCTCTGCACCCGTCCATTGGTTGACGGGGCGAAAGGAGAGGGGGGCGACGTTTCGAAAGGATACCACCGGTTCGGGGCGAAGTGACTTCGCCGAAGTCCGAAGTGTACCAGGATCTCACTGCTCAAACGATATGGAGGAGAGCAAAGGACACGCGCCACGTACCTATGTCATAGTGGGAGTAACACAATGTCCGTCACCGGCCACAATCGTGCTGTGAATTGCACCTATGTGCTGAGGCTGTTGTCTTTGCGAGCGTAGCGAGCTCCCCTCTTCTGTCGTTCCCACATCTCTTGGCCTGGGTTGCGCGCATTGGCGCCCTCAGTCACCTCCAATTGAAGTGCTAACTCACAGATACTTTTCGATGCGAGATTGAAGGATCGGCTGGGAATCAAAGCACGCGCGCGCCGCCATTCTGCTCACATATTTTAGTAGTTCCCAAAAATAATTCGGCGGCTCATGCCGTTGAGTTCAGTGCCGCCTGCCACAGCTCCACCACACCGGTACTTGTGTGTCCTACCGGTGCCCAGTAACGACACCTCTACCGGTAGTTGTGTCTGTTGTTGTCGCACAAAAGCCTCAAATTACTGAAATTGAGAGCCACGGGCCACACCTTTGTCGCCACGAAAGCGTGGTCGCCCCCCGGCGGCGTGCAGCTGCTGCGCGGGAAAGCTTCTAGCAACTCCGGCTTCACCAAACACTCAGCCTCGACTGGCAATTCGAAAAGACTACGGAGCGGCAGCGGTGGTGGTGGTGGTGGTGCAGCAGTAGCAGGTACGTGTGGGCTTCTGCGTCACAACTGTGCTAGCGGCACCCCTGGCCCGTCCCCCGCCGCCGTGGGGCCAACCAACTTCCAGCTGCACTACAACGCCGGCCACAACGTGGACGGCGCCCGGCACCAACCCCACACCCGCCACGCCAGCAGCACCCACTCCGCTGCCTCCGTCAGCTGCCGGGCATCCACTGTTGCAGCCACCGGGTGGGTTCCGCTTTGACAGCGGTGAACTTGGGCAGCTCGGGTGCCGCCACGTCGTGGGTGCGCTGGGCATGAGGCCAGCCCGCTTGATGTTGGCCATCCACTGGCGGCCTGATTCACAAGTCCCAGGGCATGTCGTTGGCCTGCGGCGGCGTCGACATCGGTGAGAGGGAGATGTCCACTGGCTTGACGTACGTTGCGTGGTCCCGGTTCATGACACTGGCGGGCTTGCGGTGCACGGGCACGCCCATCACCTTTCAGCGCCTCAAGGCCATTGGCAGCCAGCCACGCTTCAGGCAGCGCATCCGGTACGAGGCCGCCCTGCGCACACGCAAACGCGGCATCCTGACCCTCGCCCTGGGCTGCGTGCAGCGGGCTGCCTCCGCGTGCACTGACGCCATCCTCCGCAGCGCCCTCGCGCAACGTGCCGCTGAGCTGCAGGCCGCGCCTGCCTGTGGTACCGGTGTAGGCACCGTGACCACACGACCACACACACACGCCCACACACACGCGCACATGCGGTTCCCCCCGGCCTCTGCGCCCTCTCTCCCTGCACCACCCCCTCCGAGTCTCCACCTCACTCTCTCCCCTGAGCTCACCCCACACACTGGCATGTGCATGACTTTTCACCTTATTTATTTCAAGTTGCAATGCCGTCGGGCCACCCTGCCCCGGGCCTCCCGCCCCGTCACCGCCCCTCTCTGTGACAGCTACGCGAGCCCAGGCAAAGTGTGTTTGCCAGATATTACACACTCGAGGCCTCGATACGATGTCGTACAAACGTAATACTTCAATGAATCAATCACTGAGGTACTGAGACTTTGCTAATCTGGTGTTCGCACAGACACCACATGCAGAGCGATGCCGTAAACACTTCACAGCATGCTGGTAGGAAGGCCCTTCTGCGAAGCAAGCAGGGGGAGGCCAAAAGAGGCAGTGAAGCAAGCCAGGCCACACAGCCAGGGTTGCGTTTACCGCATCTACCGCCAACACGGGTAACTCCGTGCTCGCGGCGGACACTGTCACTGTCTCACCGCCCACACCGGTGGCACACACCACCGGTTACTCCTGCCACCTTGCCACCGTCATCCTCATCCGAGGGACCCAACGACGCTGCGTACTCGTGGGGTGTACATGGGGTACCAGCAGTGCAGCAACGTTGACTGTGTCCCTGGCTGACGCGTCACGCGCATGCGTGCGCGAGACGACATGTTGTCTTGCACACCAAAGGCCTATCGAAATCGTCGTTCGAACGGGATCACGATGTTACGTGATGAGATAGTTAAAAACTCTAGAGCGGAATCTCTTTGAACTCAGGGTTTGTGTCCAACAGGATGGGGTGTGCTCATGGGGGTTTGCTGATCTGAGTGCCGCACAGGGCACTCACTACGAGGTGTTGCGGCGGGCAAGCGAGCAAGGAGCGCGTATCTCACCGGATACCGCATGCCAGCATCGAGCCACAATCGGTGCAAGCAGACGCACACAAGGAAGCAGAAACATGTCAGCTAGGTGTCATCAATACATAAGAGACAGGCGGACCGAGCTGAGCGTGCTGGCGCACACGATACTCAGGCTAGCTGCCCGAGTGCTGGTGAGTCACTGGCCACAAGGCAACAAGGCTCAGTGCCACTCACCACAGTCTCACTACATGATGACGGTCCCCTGGCAACGTTGGGGGGAAAACTTTGGAGCCCTCAAAAGGGGCAAGGGGGGACAATATGGTTGGCAACCTGAAAGGGGGTGGGGGGAGCTCTGATTTGGCCCTGTCGGCACATTGACGCGCACCAGAGCGATGCTACTGAGACGCCGTGGCTGTGTCCGTGAAATGACCTCGTGGGTGTCCCGATTGCGCCAGCCGGCCATGACGGCATCACGCAGACACATCAAGGGGACTGCCAGACGGCAGTC
>NZ_JAUSAR010000100.1 GCF_030652515.1 Aquabacterium sp.
GGCGAAAGCTGCTGGCGTCGAGAAGGTGGCTTTCGACCGTGCGGGCTTCGCCTACCACGGCCGTGTCAAGGCATTGGCTGAAGCGGCTCGCGAAGCCGGTCTTCAGTTCTAAGCCGCGTCTGGCAACCGGAAGGAATTCAAATGGCTAAGTTTCAACCCAAGGTCGCTGACGAAGGTCGTGACGACGGTTTAAAAGAAAAGATGATCCAGGTGAACCGCGTGACCAAAGTGGTCAAGGGCGGTCGGATCATGGGTTTCGCCGCGTTGACCGTGGTCGGTGATGGCGACGGCAAAGTCGGCATGGGCAAAGGCAAGGCGCGTGAAGTGCCCTTGGCCGTGTCCAAGGCGATGGAACAAGCTCGCCGCAACATGGTCAAGGTCAACCTGAAGAATGGTTCGGTCTACCACACGGTGTTCGGCGAACACGGCGCGGCTCGCGTCATGTTGGCTCCCGCACCTGCTGGTACCGGCATCATTGCTGGCGGCCCGATGCGTGCTGTGTTCGAGATGATGGGCGTGACCGACATCGTGGCCAAGAGCTTCGGTTCGAGCAACCCGTACAACATGGTTCGCGCCACGTTCGACGCCTTGAACAAGTCGACCACCCCGGCCAATGTCGCTGCAAAGCGTGGCCTGTCGGTTGAAGACATCTTCAACTGATCGCCGGAGAATCGTCATGAGCGAAAAGAAAACACTCACAGTCAAGCTGGTTCGCAGCGTCATCGGTACCCGTCAGGACCACCGTGACACCGTGCGCGGCTTGGGTCTGCGTCGCTTGAACAGCACCGCTGTCCTTGAGGACACCGCTGCCGTTCGCGGCATGATCAACAAGGTCAGCTATCTGATTCAGGTGATCTAATGGAACTCAATACCATCAAGCCCGCCTCGGGTTCGAAGCACTCCAAGCGCCGTGTCGGTCGCGGGATCGGTTCGGGTCTGGGCAAGACCGCAGGTCGCGGTCACAAAGGTCAAAAGTCGCGTTCGGGTGGCTACCACAAGGTTGGTTTCGAAGGCGGTCAAATGCCTTTGCAACGTCGCCTGCCCAAGCGCGGTTTCAAGTCGCATCTGCTGAAGTACAACGCGCAGATCACTTTGACCGATCTGGAGCTGCTGAGCGTCGGCGAAGTTGACATCCTCACCCTGAAGCAAGCCGGTCTGGTGCCGCAAATTGCCAAGGTCGTGAAAGTCATCAAGACTGGCGAACTCACCAAGAAGGTGTCTCTCAAGGGCATCGGCGCGACTGCAGCTGCAAAGGTGGCCATCGAGGCTGCTGGCGGCGCGATCGCTGAGTGATGTTGGCTGACTGAACGGATTCAAGCGTGGCGACTTCTCCCAATCAACTGGCTCAAAGCGGAAAATTCGGCGACCTTCAACGTCGTCTGGTTTTCCTGCTGCTGGCGCTGGTCGTTTACCGCATCGGGGCGCACATCCCCGTGCCTGGTATCGATCCTGCCCAGCTGCAACAGTTGTTCAAGGGCCAGCAAGGCGGCATCCTGAGTCTGTTCAACATGTTTTCGGGCGGCGCGCTGTCGCGCTTCACCGTCTTTGCGCTGGGCATCATGCCCTACATCTCGGCGTCCATCATCATGCAGATGATGGGCTACGTGGTCCCCACCCTCGAGGCCTTGAAAAAGGAAGGCGAGGCGGGTAAGCGCAAGACGACGCAGTACACACGCTACGCCACCTTGGGTTTGGCCTTGTTCCAGTCTTTCGGCATTGCCGTGGCGCTGGAGGGAACCGCTGGCTTGGTCATCAGTCCAGGCATGGGTTTCCGTTTCACCACGATGCTGAGCTTGACGGCTGGCACGATGTTCCTGATGTGGCTGGGTGAGCAGATCACCGAGCGCGGTCTGGGCAACGGTATTTCGATCCTGATTTTTGGCGGTATCGCTGCTGGCTTGCCCAGTGCCATCGCAGGTTTGTTCGGGTTGGTGGGCAACGGTGCGATGAGCATCCCTGCGGCGATCTTCATCGTGTTGCTGGTTGTCCTGGTGACTTATTTCGTGGTCTTCGTTGAGCGTGGTCAACGCAAGATCCTGGTGAATTACGCCAAACGTCAAGTGGGCAATCGCGTTTACGGTGGGCAATCATCCCACCTGCCGCTGAAGGTCAACATGGCGGGTGTGATTCCTCCGATCTTCGCGTCGTCGATCATCTTGCTGCCCACCACGGCAGTGGGTTGGTTTGCCACCGGTGAGAGCATGCGTTGGTTGAAGGACCTGGCTGGCATGTTGTCGCCTGGTCAGCCGATCTACGTGATTTTGTATTCTGTCGCCATCGTCTTCTTCTGCTTCTTCTACACGGCCCTGGTGTTCAACAGCCGTGAAACCGCAGACAACTTGAAGAAGAGCGGTGCATTCATTCCCGGTATCCGCCCGGGTGATCAAACGGCGCGTTACATCGATAAGATTCTCGCCCGTCTGACCCTGGTGGGTGCTGCTTACATCACAGCCGTGTGCCTGTTGCCCGAGTTCCTCGTGCTCAAGTACAACGTCCCTTTCTACTTCGGCGGGACCTCGCTCTTGATCATCGTGGTTGTCACGATGGACTTCTGGGCCCAGGTTCAGTCTTATCTGATGTCTCAGCAGTACGAATCGCTGCTGAAAAAGGCAAATTTTAAATCGAGCTGATCGCGGTGACGCAGGTCAATGCAACTTAGGAAAACATGTCGAAAGACGACGTCATCCAGATGCAGGGTGAAATTCTGGAGAATCTCCCGAATGCCACCTTTCGCGTGAAGCTTGAGAACGGGCACGTGGTTCTCGGTCACATTTCCGGCAAAATGCGCATGCACTACATCCGCATCCTGCCGGGAGACAAAGTGACCGTGGAGCTCACACCCTATGATTTGAGTCGTGCTCGCATCGTATTCCGGGCGAAGTGAGTTGAGTTTTGTTACCCCGGAAACGTGGGCGAATTTCCGTTGAGTTTCAACGGTCCAGGAGAAGATCATGAAAGTTTCGGCTTCCGTCAAAGTGATGTGCCGCAATTGCAAAATCATCCGTCGCAAGGGTGTGGTTCGTGTGATTTGCACGGATCCCCGCCACAAGCAACGCCAGGGTTGATCCTGGTTTAGCGACGACACACGCCTTCAGAGGACAGTTATGGCACGTATTGCTGGCATCAACATTCCGCCGCATAAGCACACCGAAATCGGTTTGACTTCTATTTACGGCATCGGTCGCACCACTGCGCAGAAAATCTGCACGGTGAGCGGCATCCCGTTCAACAAGAAGATCAAAGACCTGACGGACGGCGATTTGGAAAAAATCCGGGACGAAGTGGCAAAGATCACCATTGAAGGTGACCTGCGTCGCGAAATCTCGATCAACATCAAGCGTTTGATGGACTTGGGCTGCTACCGCGGCTTCCGTCACCGTCGTGGCTTGCCCATGCGCGGTCAACGCACCCGCACCAATGCACGTACCCGCAAGGGCCCGCGCAAGTCGATCGCTGGTAAGAAGTGATCGTCTGGGTGTCGCCGTTCATTAAGATGAGAGAAGATAACCATGGCTAAAGCACCTGCCAACACGGCAGCACGTCGTGTGAGCAAGAAGGTCCGCAAGAACATCGCGGACGGCATCGCTCACGTGCATGCGTCGTTCAACAACACGATCATCACGATCACCGACCGCCAAGGTAATTCCCTGGCGTGGGCGTCGAGTGGTGGTCAGGGTTTCAAGGGCTCACGCAAGTCCACCCCCTTCGCTGCCCAGGTGGCTGCTGAAGTGGCTGGTCGCGCTGCCCAAGAACAAGGCATCAAGAACCTGGACGTCGAGATCAAGGGCCCCGGTCCTGGTCGCGAATCCTCGGTCCGCGCTTTGGCCGCTCTCGGCATCCGGATCAACATGATCTCTGACGTGACGCCAGTGCCGCACAACGGCTGCCGTCCTCAGAAGCGTCGTCGTATCTGATGTGACATCGGGCCTCGTGCGTGTCCTGTTTACAGGGCGCGGGCGAGGCTTCATTGTTTGGGGCGTTCACCCCAGGCGATGTTGCAGAAAATGCTCAATGAATCTGTTCGCAGCTTCTTGAGTATTTTTTTGCAACTGTTATACTCGCGAGTTCTCTGCACCTGACTGGGTGCGCTTTGTGTTGGCGGGCCATCAAGGTCCTTGACATGTGGGCGTGCGCAGGCAGGTTATCGAAGCCCACCGTCTGAGCGATTCGAACAATATCCGCCAGACTCGCGTCGGCCATTGATGGACTTCCAGTCCCCAATCTGACGTCAGACAGACCCCAAGGAAAAGCACGTGGCACGTTACCTCGGACCCAAGGCCAAACTGGCTCGCCGTGAAGGCACCGACCTGTTTTTGAAGAGCGCTCGTCGCCCCATCAGCGACAAGGCTAAATTCGACACCAAACCCGGCCAACACGGCCGCACGTCTGGTTCGCGCACCTCGGACTTCGGTCTGCAACTGCGCGAAAAGCAAAAAGTCAAGCGCATGTACGGCGTGCTGGAGCGTCAGTTCCGCCGCTACTTCGCCGAAGCCGATCGCCGCAAGGGCAACACGGGCTCGAACCTGTTGTTCCTGCTGGAATCGCGCCTGGACAACGTCGTTTACCGCATGGGCTTTGCCTCCACCCGCGCTGAAGCACGTCAATTGACGTCGCACAAGGGTGTGACCGTGAACGGTCAAGTGGTGAACATTCCTTCGTACAACGTCAAGACTGGCGATGTGGTGGGTGTGCGCGAAAAAGCCAAGAAGCAAGTTCGCGTTCTGGAAGCACTGAAGCTGGCCGAGTCCATTGGCATGCCAGCCTGGGTGCAAGTGGACAACACCAAGCTGGAAGGTGTTTTCAAGAAGACCCCGGACCGCGATGAATTCGGCGCCGACATCAACGAATCGTTGATCGTCGAACTGTATTCGCGTTGATTCACACATCAGCTGCGCTTCACGGCCTTGGGTCGTGTCGCGCGGCTTTGTGCGTTTTGTTTTCAAGACCGGAGCATGTTGCTCCGGTTGGTCCAGCAGCCTTATCGGTGTAACGAGCCGAGGGTATTGACAGGAAGAGCTCATGCAAACCAATTTGCTGAAACCCAAAGCCATTCAGGTGGAGCCCTTGGGCGGCCACCGTGCCAAAGTGACCCTCGAGCCGTTCGAGCGTGGCTATGGCCATACCCTGGGCAACGCCTTGCGCCGCGTCCTGTTGTCGTCGATGGTGGGTTTTGCTCCGACAGAAGTGACCATCGCGGGCGTGCTGCACGAGTACTCGACCGTTGACGGCGTTCAAGAAGACGTCGTTCACATCATGTTGAACCTCAAGGGCGTGGTCTTCCGTTTGCACAACCGCGACGAAGTGACCCTGGTGCTGCGCAAGGACGGCGAAGGCCCTGTCACTGCCGCCGACATCCAGACCCCTCACGACGTCGAGATCGTCAACCCCAACCACGTGATCGCTCACTTGTCGCACGGCGGCAAGTTGGACATGCAGATCAAGGTGGAAAAGGGCCGTGGCTATGTGCCGGGCAACATCCGCCGCTATGGCGACGAAAGCACCAAGGCCATCGGCCGCATCGTGCTGGACGCGTCGTTCTCGCCGGTTCGCCGCGTGAGCTACACGGTTGAAAGCGCCCGTGTGGAGCAACGCACCGACCTGGACAAGCTGGTCATGGAAATCGAAACCAACGGCGCGATTTCGCCTGAGGAAGCGATCCGTGCTTCGGCCAAGATCCTGGTGGAGCAACTGGCGGTGTTCGCGCAACTGGAAGGCAGCGAGATCGCCGCCTTCGACGCGCCAGCCAAGTCGGCTCAGAACTTCGATCCGATCTTGCTGCGTCCTGTCGACGAGCTGGAACTGACCGTGCGTTCGGCCAACTGCCTGAAGGCCGAAAACATCTATTACATCGGCGACCTGATCCAGCGCACCGAGACCGAGCTGCTCAAGACCCCGAATCTGGGTCGCAAGTCGCTGAACGAAATCAAGGAAGTCCTGGCTTCGCGTGGTCTGGCCCTGGGTTCGCGCCTGGAAAGCTGGCCTCCCCAAGGTCTCGACAAGCGTTGATTGTTGATTGATTGAAGAAGAAATGGGTGGTGAGTCTGGCAACAGACCGCTGCCCGGTGCACCCGGCGGTACCTTGAACCGGCCGCCGGTTTTTATAAAGTAAGAAAGGAAAGCACCATGCGTCACGGACACGGACTCCGTAAACTGAACCGCACCTCGTCACACCGTCTGGCGATGCTGCGCAACATGGCCAACTCGCTGATTCAGCACGAAGCCATCAAGACCACCGTCCCCAAGGCCAAGGAATTGCGCCGCGTGGTCGAGCCTTTGATCACCCTGGCCAAGAACCCCACCCTGGCGAACAAGCGCCTGGCGTTCGACCGCCTGCGCGACCGCGACAACGTGGTCAAGCTGTTCAATGTGCTGGGCCCCCGCTTCGCGACCCGTCCTGGTGGTTACACCCGGATCTTGAAGATGGGCTTCCGCGTGGGCGACAACGCCCCCATGGCTTACGTTGAACTGGTTGAGCGCACGGAAGCGACCGAAGCGGTTGCTGACGATCAAACCAACGCGTAAATCAGTCATGCGCTGTTCATTCAGCGTTTGAACGAAGGGTCGGCATTGCTGGCCCTTTTCACTTTTGGTGCACGATCTGCACAAAAAGCGTGACAAATATAAAAAGCATGCTATAGTCTAATTCTCTGTCGCGGGGTGGAGCAGTCTGGTAGCTCGTTGGGCTCATAACCCAAAGGTCGTAGGTTCAAATCCTGCCCCCGCAACCAAAATTAAAGCAACAGCCGATCCTTGGGTCGGCTTTTGTCATTGGGGCGTTGGACATACCAACGCCTTGGCTTGCACGCTCATGCGGGGCATGCCCCAGGCCAAAAATCAAACGCCACACGATTACAATCGAAGGTTTTCCGGCGGCACTGTTGGTGCCATGAAGCCGGGTGCAAACGAACGATTTAGACAATTCCCCGAAAGGACTTCCCATGTCGATGGACGATCGCGACGGCAAAATCTGGATGGATGGCCAGATGGTGGAATGGCGCGATGCCAAGATCCATGTGTTGACCCACACCCTGCACTACGGTTGCGGTGTGTTCGAGGGCGTGCGCGCCTACAACACGACGCAAGGGCCTGCGATCTTCCGCATCCAGGAGCACACCGAGCGTTTGTTCAACAGCGCCAAGATCCTGCGCATGAAGATCCCCTTCAGCTTCGACGAGGTGGTCAAGGCTCAACTGGATGTGGTCCGCGAAAACAAGCTGGAAAGCTGCTATCTGCGTCCGCTGGCTTGGCTGGGCTCCGAGAAGATGGGCGTGAGCCCCAAGGGTGCCAAGGTGCACCTGATGGTGGCGGCCTGGCCCTGGGGTGCCTACTTGGGCGAAGACGGCCTCAAGCGCGGCATCCGCGTCAAGACCTCAAGCTACACGCGTCACCATGTCAACATCACGATGACGCAGGCCAAGGCGGTGAGCAACTACACCAATTCGATCCTGGCCAATCTGGAAGTCACCGAAGAGGGCTATGACGAGGCCTTGCTGCTGGACTCCAGCGGTTTCGTCAGCGAAGGCGCGGGCGAGAACATCTTCATCGTCAAGAACGGCAAGCTGTACACGCCCGATCTGTCGGCCGGCGCGCTGAACGGCATCACGCGCAACACCATCTTCGCCATCTGCCAGGACCTGGGCCTGGAGATCCGTGAGAAACGCATCACGCGCGATGAGGTCTACATCTGCGACGAGGCTTTCTTCACCGGCACTGCCGCTGAAGTGACGCCCATCCGCGAGCTGGACCGCATCGAGATCGGGGCAGGCTCACGTGGCCCCATCACCGAGAAGATTCAAAGCGCGTTCTTTGACATCGTCAACGGCCGCAATCCCAAGTATGCCGAGTGGCTGACCAAAGTCTGAGGAGCACCACGCCATGAGCACGACTGCACCAGCCAAAGCCGTGGTCGAAGTGACCGCCCAGGAGTTGCAAGGCCCGGGGGTGGTGTTCTGCCCCAATCCCAAAATGCCTTTGTGGAGCAATCATCCGCGCGTCTACATTGACGTGGTCACAGCGCCTGAAGGTGGCCAGTGCCCCTACTGTGGCACGGCCTACAAGCTCAAAGCGGGCGAGAAGGTCGGCCACGGCCACTGATCGCCGGGCGGGCTCCTGTCTCGTCCTTGGGCGGGGGCATTCTAGGGGGGCTGCGCCAAGACCTGCGAGCGGCCCCCTACAATCCCGGCCATCATGAATATCAAGCGCGAATTCGTCCTGACCCTGTCGTGCCGAGACACGAAGGGCATTGTCCATGCCGTGTCGGGACTGCTTTACCAGGCCGGGTGCAACATCATCGACTCGCAGCAGTTTGGCGATGTGCAAAATGAGGACAGCACCGGCTTGTTCTTCATGCGCGTGCATTTCGAGGCGCCCGAGCACCTGGCGGACGAAGCCACTTTGGCCAACTTGTTTGGCCATGTGCGTGAGCAATTCGCCATGACGGCCACGATCCGCGTGCAATCGCGCAAGCCGCGCATGCTGATCATGGTCAGCAAGCATGGGCACTGCCTGAACGATTTGCTGTTCAGGTGGCAATCAGGCCAGTTGCCGGTGGAGATCCCGGCGATCGTGTCGAACCACCCCGACTATGCCGAACTGGCGGCCAGCTATGGCATCGCGTTTCACCATTTGCCGCTGCCCACGGGCGCAGGCCCTGAGGTGAAACGTGCCCAGGAGCAACAGGTGGAGGCGCTGGTGGAGCAGGAGGGCGTTGACCTGGTGGTGTTGGCACGCTACATGCAAATCCTGAGTCCGGAGTTCTGTGCCTTCCTCAAAGGGCGGGCCATCAACATCCACCATAGTTTTTTGCCCAGCTTCAAGGGGGCCAAGCCCTACTATCAGGCGCATGATCGTGGTGTGAAGCTGATCGGTGCCACGGCACACTATGTGACGGCGGACCTGGACGAGGGGCCGATCATCGAGCAGGATGTGGAGCGTGTCGATCACACCTTGAGCCCCGAAGACTTCACCGCTGTCGGACGGGATGTGGAGTGCGTGGTGCTGGCGCGTGCTGTGAAGTGGCATGTCGAGCACCGCGTGCTGATGAACGGTCACAAGACCGTGGTGTTCCGATGAGCCCTGGATCCTTGTGTTCAACCCTGTTTGACGCCTGACAACCATGAGTGATCCTCGCGCCCGCAAAGCTTCTCAGGCCGCGCTCATAGCGTCGGCGGATGACACCGAGGCCACCTTTTACGAGGCCCTGCAGCAAGGGGATCTGGAGCGATTGATGTCGGTCTGGTCCGACGATGAGGAAGTCGCCTGTGTGCACCCTGGCGGGCCTCGGGTGGTGGGTGAGGTGGCCATCCGTGGCACCTTCGAGGCCATCTTTGCGAATGGTCCGGTGCAGGTGAGCCTGCAGCAGGTGCGGCGCCTTGAAAGCGACCATTGCGAGGTGCACCATGTGCTGGAGAAGGTGCAGGCGCTGACGCCCGAAGGCTTGCAGACGGCGTTTGTGCTGGCCACGAACGTGTACCTGCGCACGGCCCTGGGTTGGCGCATGGTCTTGCACCATGCCAGCCCCGGCCAGGCGCACGAGTTGCAGGAGCTGGCCGAGCCGGCCGCTACTTTGCATTGACATTGGGCCAAGACCATGCAGTCGTACAGGGCGCCACGTTGGCTGGCAGGGCGGGGCAGTTGGGGTGGCAATGTGCAGACCATCTGGCCCGCGCTGTTTTCTCGGCCGCACACCAGTCCTGCCCTCACCCATGTGCCTTACCAGCGTCAGCGCTGGGACACGCCTGATGGGGATTTCATCGACGTGGACCTGTGGCCTGCTGGGCCCAAGGTCGGCGCTGCGCCCACGCCTTTGCTGGTGCTGTTCCACGGGTTGGAGGGCTCATCGCGCAGCCACTATGCGCTGGCGTTTGCCCACTGGGCCCGAGCGCAAGGCTGGTCGTATGCCGTGCCGCATTTCAGGGGCTGTTCCGGTGAGTTGAATCTGGGGCCGCGCTCCTACCATTCGGGCGATTTCGTGGAGATCGACTGGATCCTGCGCCGCCTGCTGGCCGATCACGGCGGTCCGATGGTGGTGGTGGGCATCTCGATGGGGGGCAATGCTTTGTTGCGCTGGGCCCAGGAGTCGGGCTCGGAGGCCGTCAAGGTGGCCAAGGCCGTGGCGACGGTGTCTTCCCCATTGGACCTGGCGGCGGCGGGGGCGGCCATCGGTCGCGGCTTCAACCGGCAGGTCTACACCCGCATGTTCCTCAAGTCGATGAAACCCAAGGCCTTGGCCAAGTTGGCGCAGTATCCAGGATTGTTCGATGAGCAGGCCCTGCGCGCGTCTCGGGATCTGTTTGAGTTCGACAATGTGTTCACCGCGCCGCTGCATGGGTTCACGGGGACGCCCGACTACTGGGCGCGTTGTTCTGCCCAGCCGCGCTTGAACCTGATCACCGGGGTGCCCGTCCTGGTGCTCAATGCCCGCAATGATCCTTTCATCCCGGGGGGTAGTTTGCCCAGGCCGGGTGAGGTGGGAAGCTGGGTGACCTTGTGGCAGCCCGAGGAAGGGGGCCATGTGGGCTTTCCGGCCGGGCCCATGCCGGGCCACGTGAGCACCTTGCCGGAGGCTGTGGGCCCCTGGCTGGCGCAGCATCTTTGACCGACCAACACAAGGGATTCCATGGATGACATCGTCAAGGCCGCGTTGAAGAAGTGGCCCAATGTGCCGAACTGCCACGGTTGGCTCGCCCTGGATGCCCGGGGTGACTGGTACATGCGGGATGACCGTGTTCAGGCTGCAGGGCCTTTCCCGCAGGTCAAAGGCAGCCGCATCACGCATGGCAAGTTGATCGACTTCATCAACCGCAACTACGAGCCGGATGAGCAGGGGGCGTGGTTCTTTCAGAATGGCCCGCAACGGGTTTACCTGGCGCTGGAGGCAGCGCCCTGGGTGCTGGGCGTGCAGCGCGATGGCGAGTCATTCAAGGTTGACACGCACACTGGTCAGGCAGTGCAGGAGGTGCGGGGGGCCTGGTTGGACGAGTTGGGGCGCTTGTTCCTGGAGACGGAGCTGGGCTTGGGCGTGGTGCGCTCGATGGACATGGACGCCGCGGCCAGCGCGGTGGAGGCGGGCGTATGGGATCCACAGGACATCCTGTTTGCGGAGTTGCCCAAGCGGTTCGCGTACTGCCTGGCGCCTCAGCCCGCCCCTGCCATTCAGGCATGAAAAAGCCGGCTTCTGGAGCCGGCTGCTGATCTGCGCAAGGCGACGAGGCCTTTTACTTGGCGTCGCTGGCGGGTGCCGAGGCGGCCGCAGCGGGGGCCGCAGGTTCGGTGAACTTGGCGCCACCTGAGTTGGCCAGGTAGGCCACCGCGCGGCTCACTTCCAGGTCACTGAACTCGCCTCCAGCTTGTGGTGGCATGGCGTTCTTGCCCTTGAGCGCCGATTGAATCAAGGCTTCCAGGCCGACGCCGATGCGTGAGCCCCAGGCTGCGGCATCACCCAACTTGGGCGCGCCCATGGCACCTGATTCGTGGCAGGCGGCGCACTGGCCCTTGAAGACTTCTTCTCCAGCGCGGGGGCCGGCGTTGGCCGAGACCACCTTGACTTCGACCGAGCCGACGGGCTTGATGCGTTGGGCCGTGGCCTGTTCGGACAAGGCATCGCTGCCCGAAGAGCCGGTGCCGGTGGATGCCACGAACTCGACCAGCAGGATGATGATGATGATCGGCACAATGAAGGCCAGCCCCACGGCCACGGCCAGTTGCTTGGGCGTCTTGATCGGGCCTTCGTGATCGTTGTCGTGAGAATTGGGCGCTTGGCTCATGGGATCCTCAGGGGCACTGGTTATCGTGGGTGCAGGCCTTGCGGCTGCTGGGCATGGCAGAAAATCCTGCCACAAAGGCCGGATTATAGGGGGGCTTGTCGTTGGCCCACTGTTAGAATCTGCCCCTGCGTTGCGCCCGTAGCTCAATGGATAGAGTACTGCCCTCCGAAGGCAGGGGTTGCTGGTTCGATCCCAGCCGGGCGCACCAAGGTTGACTTGACCGGTCCAACCATCCCTGCTGTGAAGTGAGGCATTACATGGCGAGAATGCCACGTAATGCTTTATTGCAAGTTGAGCCACGAATTGCCTTATCGGGCCCTCTGAGGGGCCCACGCTGGGGACGGAGCGGTCAATCCGTCGTGTTCCGTAGACACAGCCCAGCGAAGGTTATGGCTGCCACGAAGTCCAAGTCCCCCCCTCGTCCTCGCCGCATCACAGGCAAAGAGGACGACCTGATGGCGGATGAGGCTAGGCAGATCCTTCGAGCCGAGATGGTTCGCCGGGGGTACAGCTTCAAGATGCTCGCGGAAGCCCTTGCCGAGCAGCAAGGTGGCGGGCCCATCGAGTTGGTTCAGTCTTTGACGAACAAGGTGAACCGGGGGCGGTTTTCCTTTGCGTTCTTCTTGCGGGCAGCCCGTGCGATGGGCGTGCCGTCATTGGAGTTGGAGGCGGTCCTTCCACCTTCAACTAGCGTTGAATCGGCGAAATGAACATGGTCCATAGGTGCTCGGCGGCGCCCTCGTCCGTCAGGCGAGAGTCTCGGTTGCCTTGGAACATGCCCATCGTTGCCTTCAGGCACATCAGGTGCTGAGCTACTTCGCGCTTTTGGGCAGGTGCAGCGTTGAGGCTGGTCCAAGATGGACTCACGTTTTCAATTTGGCCGCTTGAAAGCCATGCGAGCCTCTTCTGCATGAATCCTGATCGCACAATCGCGTGCGTGATCGTTGACCATGCCCATGGCTTGCATGAACGCATACACCGTCGTAGGCCCAACGAACTTCCACCCTCGCCGTTTCAACTCTTTTGACAGCGCTATGGACTCAGGCGTCGTTGAGACGGTTTGAGGCTCGTGCTGACCTTGGCCCTGAGGTTCAAAACGCCAGTAGAAGGTTGCCAATGAGCCGGCTTCGGCCACCAACTCTTGCGCGCGGGCGGCGTTGTGGATCACAGCTTCGATCTTGCCTCGGTGCCTGACGATGCTCTCGTCCTGGAGCAGACGCGCAACATCCGCGTTGCTAAATCGGGTCAGTTTGTTGAAGTCGAACCCAAGGAATGCGCGCCGGAAGTTGTCGCGCTTGGTCAGTATGGTTCGCCAACTCAAGCCTGATTGAAACCCTTCCAGGCAGATCTTCTCGAATAGCCTGATGTCGTCTGACACAGGCAAGCCCCATTCGTCGTCGTGATACGCAAGGTACTCAGGGGTGCTGGCGCACCACCGGCAACGATGCAGTCCATCGGGCTCAACAAACAGACCGCTCATGCGGATGGCTCCATCAGCTCACTCAGTCGGGAATCGGTCTTGGACACGGTGATGTCAATCACTTCTGCGCGCACGACATCGTTGGCCACAAAAGGGTCTTCACTCAAACGCTGATCCAGGTCGGCTCTGCCCAATCCATGTGCCAACACACATCCGCCTTGCTGACCTTGCAGGCTGCCGGACGCGATGAAGACGCCTTCATCGAAGCCTTTCTGGAGCCAAGCTTTGTGAGCACTCATCCATTCGCCAGCGAGCGCCTTGTTGGTTGAGAACTTCAGTTGCACCACGAACATGTCAGCATTCTCCGGTCGCAGGGGTTGAAGTGGAGATGTCGTGCAACCACTTCAGCAATTGCTCGACCTCCTGGTGAATGAAGCCTTCATCGTTGAAGGCGTTGGCCAGCGTGGCAATGCCCTGGCTTCTGGCAAGCAGGTGCATGGCCAGCGCATCTGCGTTGCGCGGGTATCCCATCTGAACGAATTGGCGCGCAAGCCAATCCCGGAACAGGGTGAACAAAAGACTGGCTTTCGGCTGTGCTGGGTGTTCAAGCTTGGACAGTTCTGCGCACAGGGTGCCGACGGGGCAGCCGTGCTGTCGAATCTTTGGCCCATTCATCACCATCATGTGGATGAAGCGGCTCACACGTGCTGCTGGCGTTGGCGCTTCGGTTTCCCAGCCTTCGAGCATTCCCCGCGTCTTGTGCATTCGTCTTTCAATGACGGCGTCAAGAATGTCGTCTTTGGTCTTGAAGTGATAGTAGAAATTGCCCCGAGACAGGTTGACTGCGGAGGCGATGTCCGCGAACGATGTGTGCTCGTACCCGCGCTCATAGAACAACTGATCCGCGATTTCCGTGATCCGGCTTCGCGTGTTGCCGCTGTCATTCGGTGCCGTGTGTTCTGCGATCATGGTGACACGGGACCTTCATGAGATGGGTAGTCAATGTATCCACGGTCATTGCCACCATAAAAGCTGGCATGGTCTGGCGTGTTCAATGGCAAGTCTTCACGAAAGCGCCTCACAAGATCTGGGTTGGCCAGGAACGGCGTGCCGAAGGCGACAAGATCGGCCGCGCCAGAACGAATGGCGGCTTGTGCGCTCTCCTTGCTATAGCCATTGTTGGCCATGTAGATGCCGCCGAACGCGGCACGCATCTGCTGATAGTCCACCTTGCAGCCCTGCGTCATCATGTCGCCTTCCAGGACATGGAGGTAGGCCAAATTCAATGGGCTAAGCCATTGCGCGAACTGGCCAAAGTGTTTTTGAGGATCGGAGTCATGCATGTCATTGAAGCTGTTCTCGGGACTCAGCCGTACACCCACCCTGTGGGTCGGCCACACAGCGGTCACGGCATTCAGCACCTCAGCCAGAAATCGAAACCTGGCTTCCGGTGAGCCTCCGTAGGTGTCGCTTCGCTGATTGCTGCCATCTCGCAAGAACTGGTCTATCAAGTAGCCATTCGCGCTGTGCACCTCGACACCATCAAACCCTGCGGCCACAGCGAACTGGGCTGCGAGCTTGAACTGCGCGACCGTGGCGTTGATCTCCTCAACGTCAAGCTCAACAGGCGTCACAAAGTCCTGCGGCCCTGTGTACGTCATGGCCTGCCCTGATGGCTTGAGCGCTGACGGCGCCACAGGGCTTAGCCCATCAGGCAGCAGTGTGGGGTGAGACACCCGACCGCAATGCTGCAACTGGGCAAAGATCAAACCATGCCGCGCGTGAACAGCATCAGTGACTGCTCGCCAACCCAGTACCTGCGCTTCAGTGAAAAGGCCTGGCGTGAAGGGATAGCCAATGCCCAGACTTGAAACTGGCACCGACTCAGAGATGATCAACCCGGCCTCAGCACGCTGTGCGTAGTAGGTCGCCATCAACGGTGACGGCACGCCGAGTTGGTCAGCGCGATTGCGCGTCATTGGGGCCATCACCATTCTGTTGGCCAGGTCAAGCGATCCGACCTTGAGTGGCGAGAAGAGATTTATTGGCATGTCGTTCACTTGTAGGTCATTTGTCCTAAAGTCATTTTAGGATGATTGTCCTATATGAGTCAAGTAGAGATCTACGCTTCACATCAGGTGATGAATTGATCGCTCATCAGGTAGAAGAGGCGAAATGAGTTGTTGCTCTGTGGGCCCGAGGACATCAGCGCAACTTCATTCGAGCAACAATCTGGCGTCGTACTTCTTCGCTTAGCAACAGCTTGGAGCCTCCTCAAAACCCGGGGCGATTCAGAGTTGTCGTTTGCCATGAGGTTTGACGCGCGCGATAACTCAAGCCCGGCCATTGCAGGCGCCCCAATCTTTATGGGCCTCACGGTCGCGCCGGATGGCATCTCTTTCAAGGGCGAGACGGTGAACGTCAGAAACTCGGGGGACGACATGGTGATGTCCATCCTGGACACGCCAGCGTTCAAGAGTGGTCTGACGCTGCTGAACACTGCTCAGCCAGCCTTGAAGCCGCTGACAAGCTTGGCTATGGCCGCAGCATGCCGTTTGCGAGAAGCCGGTGTACTCGATGGGAGCGGCGATAGCTAGTGAAGAGGCGATTTCAAGCCTGCTGCAGCAACCTCTAGACGTGGAGCCGACCCAGCGTCGGACTGGTAGGCTCACAAAGCGTGAGGAAATCGAGCGCCGAAACGGACGAAGCTGACCTTCGTTTGCGGTCTATGACGCTTGACGGAATCTGGCCTGTGCCTTTTTGGTGATCGACTTCACCTCGTGTGTCAGGTGTTCCGCAAATGTTTGGCTGCTGCGGGCCAGCAGAGGCGAGATCTCATTCGCGGCTTGATCGATGGCAGCAGGCACCTTCACGGCCACATTCTCTGCAACTGTCTGCAGATACCGTGGTTTCATGCCCAGTTGCTGGGCCATGCCTTGCAGTTGGGCGTGGCCCATCTGCCCTGGCAACACTTCGCCGCCCACGTTGAAGGCGAACTCTTTGGATAGTCCTGGGTAGATGCGCGTGCACATCAGGTCGTAGAAGGGCGTGAGACGCACGCCTTGGCCTGGCAATGCGTGCAACGACAGGTTCTTGGCATGGCTGTCGTTGTTGCCCACGCAGATGTTGAAGAACACCCATTGCACCAGCGCTTGCAAGTCAAGGGCTGCGCGTGAGCTGTGTTCGCGGATCAGTCGGGCGCAGGCTTCGAGCCCGGGCCCGCCTTCCTTCTCGTATTTTTTCTCGGACACGGTACCGGCCAACTGGCACAGGTCGTACTGGATGACGCGGCTCAAGCCGCCATCGTCTCTGCGAAGGCGGTCAAAGCGCTCGACCACACATGCCTTGGTCAGCGGCTCGTAGAAGACCTCCGCCGTTTTGAGGCCGCAGTGCTTGGCGGTGCGCATGATGATGGCCTCGTTGACGGCACTGTCCCGCACCTTGGCCAGCCTGCGGATGTCTGGCTTGAGGATGTGGGTAGACGGTGCATGGCCCTTGGGCAGCATGGGTTGCCCGTCGAAGATGGCGATGGTCGCTTTGTCCTGAGCACCAGCCAGTGAGATGCGCGCATCATCACCTTGGACCTGGATGGCTGCGGCTGATTTGGACTTCAGGATGTCAGCAATCGCCTGCCAGCTGGTGGGCTCGTATTGAGGTGGCTGCGGGCGCTGGCCTTGGGGCAGCATCACGTAGGCGCCAGCCGTGTCGCCTGCCACCTCTTGCAGCAGCGCGAACAGGGTGGATGCCTTGCGCTGAGCCGAGAGGTAGGCACGCACCTCGCCCTCGGGCAGCAGGTTCTCGAAGAAGGCCTGCACCTGAGCTGCGACCAGGCGCCCTGGCTGGAGCGCGATGCTGGACAAGGGGAAGGGGGCGGCCGGCTGTTGTCTGCCCAGCCAGGTCTGCGCGTATTCGAAGCTCAAGGGCTCGGTGTCGAAGACGGTGCCGATCAACTCATCGCCATGGAAGACGTCCAGCGCAGTGACGCGTTCCATCACAGCGTCCTGGATGTCTTGGGCTGGACCACGACTTCCAGGCCGAGGATGTCGAGCAGGTCGAGCACCTTCTGAAGTTGCACCGTGGGCTTGCCGCTTTCCACATCGACGATCAAGCGGTTGCCGGTGTTGGCCAGGCCTGCGACATCGAGCTGGCGCAGGTTCATGCCGTTGCGCTGCCGTTTGACCATCTGACCGATGTCCAGCGCGGTGCGAACCACATGTGGTGTCTGGTCGTGCAGGGGGCTGTCAGCTTTGGCGTCCATGGACTGGCTTTCAAATTACCGTTGGGTAATTCTATGCGGATGGCACGTGCACCACAAGTGAATGGTTACCGATCGGTAATTTTTCCGGGTAATCGGGGGTGCGGCGGAGTGTAATTACCGAACGGTAATCCATGGCTGCTTGACTATCAATTCAAGGTCGCAACTTAGGAGTCAGTTGCGACTTGCCTTGTCTGCCTGCTTGTTCGCATTGCTCAATTCGTCCAGGGCCTCCGTCGACCAACTCAAAGCCACCGGGGGGCGTGTCCTGGCTGAGGTGGTGAAGGTGTTAGAGAACCTCTGAGCTCCGACACTTTTCCGACAGTTACCCCAGGAAACGCCGGTATACTGAGGTCTACCCTGCTTTACTAAGTGGTTGATTTTGCGAGGTTTTCAGTGTCCCTCGCAGTCGGAAATGGCGCTCCGAACGAAGGCAGGGGTTGCTGGTTCGATCCCAGCCGGGCGCACCAAGGTTGGCTTGACCAGGCCACCCACCCCTGCAGACAATGAAGCTCGACAGGAGAGGCTTCATGAACTTGCAGGATTACGCCACCACGATGGCGCACTACAACCGGTGGATGAACGAGAAGGTCTACGCGGCCGCCGCCGGTTTGACCGATGGGCAGCGCAAGCAGGATCAGGGCGCCTTCTTTGGCTCCATCCACCGCACCTTGAATCACATCTTGCTGGGCGATCAGGCCTGGATGCAGCGTCTGCATGGTGAAAAGGTCTTGATGACCTCGCCTGGGCAGGAGCTGTTCAGTGACTTTGAGGCTTTGCGCGCCGCCCGTGCCGAAACCGATGCGCGCCTGCTGGCCTGGGCGCAGTCGCTGGGCCCCACCAGCGACACTGCCACCCTGACGTTTTTCAGCGTCACTTACCAAAAGCAGCGCACCCTGAGTCATTCGGTGGTCGCCATGCAATTGTTCAACCACCAGACCCATCACCGCGGGCAGGTGAGCACATTGCTGAGCCAATTGGGCGTTGACGTGGGGGTCACCGACCTGCCGTGGATGCCCTACCTCGACACCTGAGCCTCGATATTTCCCGGATTCATCCGATATCACTGGCATGTGGATGAAGGTGCAGTGGTGATGTCGACAGAAACCGAACGTTTGGCGGCGGTGCGTGCCCATGAAATTCTGGACACGGCGCCCGAGGCCGAGTTTGAAGCTTTGGCCAGTTTGGCCGCGCAAGTGGCCGGTGTGCCCTTGGCCTGGGTGGCCTTCATGGGTGAAGACCGGCTGTGGTGCAAATCAAGCGTGGGCCTGGGCGACAGCGAATGGCATCAAGGCCTGAGCTTGGAGACTGCGGGTGACGCGCACGAGGCCTTGGTGTGCGAAGACCTGAAGGGCGACGCGCGTTTTGAACACCACCCCTGGGTGGCGGGCGAACCCGGCTTGCGGTTTTACGCGGGCGCACCCATCCGAGATGCGCAGGGGCACGCCCTGGGCACGGTCGCGGTGGGCGACGTCCTACCCCAGGCGTTCACCGACGGGCAAAAGGCGGCCCTGCAAGACCTGGCCACACTGGCCCTGGCCGTGCTGGACGGCCGCCAACGCGCGCGCCAGCTCAGCCACTTGGCCAAGACGGACCACCTCACGGGCGTGGCCAACCGCGCTCAGTTCGACCTGGCGCTGGACGTGGAAATGCGCCATTCCATGCGCGCTGGCGAGCCCTTCACCGTGCTGTGCATGGACCTGGACGGCTTCAAGGAGATCGTCGATGGCTTTGGCCATGCGGCGGGCGATGCGGTGCTGTGCGAGGTGTCGCGCCGCCTGAACCAGCAGGTTCGCCTGGGCGATGTGCTGGCCCGCCTGGGCAGCGACGAGTTCGGCGTGGTGATGCGCCATGGCGCCAAGGATTCGGCCGAGGTGCTGGCCAAGCGCATCGTGCGCTCGGTGTGCCAGCCCATCACCCTGCCCACCGGCGACACGGTGGGCGTGGGCATCTCGGTGGGCATCGCAGCCTACAACGACTCGGTGGAGTCGGTGAGGTCGTTGCTGGCCCAGGCCGATCAGGCCCTGTACGACGCCAAGAAGCAGAACGAACGGCGCTGGAAGATGTTCGTGGGCGGACGCTGAGCGCCCACTCCATCAGCGCTCAACCCGGATCGAGGCGTTGCCCGCGGCGATCGGATCGCCTGTGCGGTTGAAGGTCTCTAGCCACACGTCGTAGCCTAGCATCTGGCCGGTTTGCCAGGGGTGGAAGCCGGGTTTGAAGTAAGCCAGGAAGTGACCCAGGATGGGCATGTACAAACCGCCTGGCTTGTACAGCCACCACAGGCCCTTGGCCATCAGTCCCGTCCGTTTGAAGATGCCAAAGCCGTCGGCCTTGAGCATGCGGTTGATGACCAGGAATGTGCCGATCGGAAAGCCGATGGTGGCCAGGATCAGGGCAAAAACGCGGCGCACGTAGCCCACCTTGGCGACCTTCTGCATCACGTCAAAGGCCACGGCCTTGTGCTCGACCTCTTCGATGGCATGCCAGGTGTACATGGCGCGGATGCGCGGGTCGGCCTTGTCCATGACCTTGGCGGCCTCGAAGCCATGGGCCATCAGCGCGGTCATGTGCTCGAAGGCGGCGGTCAGGGCCAGCGTGGCCTTCTTGGGCATGACGCGGCGCAGCACCTTGAACAGCACGAACACGGTCAGCTTCTCAATCAGGTCCACGTCCACCCCCTGCGCCTTGACGCGGTCGTTGAACTGGCGGTGCACGATGCCGTGCTGGCCTTCCTGTCGCGTGAAATCTCTGACCTCGGCCAGCAGCTTGGGGTCGGTGATCTGGTCGCGGAAATCGCGCACGCACGAGATGAAGAAACGCTCGCCTTCGGGGAAGAAGGTGGACATGGCGTCGAAGAAGCGCGACTTGAACGGGTCGTTGTCGAGCCAGAAGCGGGGGATGTCGCCGTCCAGCCCGAAGTCGAGCTTTTCGCGCGGGACGATGGGGTGTTCGGTGGTGGTGTTCATCATCACAGGCCCAGTTGCTTGGCAATGATCTCGTTCATGATTTCGTGCGTGCCGCCGCCGATTGAGAGGATGCGGTTGTCGCGGAACAGGCGTTCGACCAGCGATTCGCGCATGTAGCCCATGCCGCCGAAGATCTGCACGGCTTCGTAGGTCACGTAATCCGCCACGTCGGTGGCGAAGTTCTTGGCCATGGACACTTCGGTGACGGCGGGCTTGCCGGCCTGCATTTGGGCAGCGCAGCGGTACGAGTATTCACGGGCGATGTTCACCCGCGTGGCCATCTCGGCCAGCTTGTGGCGGATGACCTGGTGTTTGGCCAGTGGTTTGCCAAAAGTCTCGCGGGTCTTGACGTAAGTCAGGCATTCTTCCAGCGCCAGTTGCGCGGTCATGTAGGCCATCACGGCCAGGGCCAGTCGCTCGGCCTGGAAGTTCATCATGATGGTGAGGAAGCCCGAGTTCTCGGGGCCGAGCAGGTTGCCCACCGGCACGCGGCAATCGCTGAAGAACAGCTCGGCGGTGTCAGAGGCCCACCAACCCATCTTCTTGAGTGGCTGGCCCACGGAGAAGCCGGGCGTGTCGCGGTCGATCAGCAGCAGGGACACGCCCGCGTAGCCTGCCTCGCCAGTGCGAACGGCCACGGTGTAGTGGTCGGCGCGCGTGCCCGAGGTGATGAAGGTCTTGGCGCCGTTGACGATGTAGTGGTCGCCATCACGGACTGCGCGGGTGCGCAGGTTGGCCACGTCGGAACCGCCGCTGGGCTCGGTGATGGCCAGGGCGGCGATTTTGTGGCCGCTGAGCACGCCGGGGACCACGCGTTGTTGCAGCTCTTTGGAGCCCACGCGCCACACGGGCGGCAGGCCGATGTCCAGGGAGCCGAGGCTGGCGACCAGGCCGCCGGAGCCGCTGCGCATCAGCTCTTCGCTGACAGCGAGTTTGAGGAAGACATCGTGTTCACCGGTGCCGCCCCAGGCTTCGGGGTGGCCGATGCCCAGCATGCCCAGTTCAGCGAGCTGCTGGTACAGCTGGCGAGGGAAGGTGCCTGCTTCTTCCCAGTCATTGATGTGCGGCTTGATGGCCTGGTCAACGAAGCGCTTGGTGGCTTCGCGGGCCTGGCGGTGTGTGTCGTTGAAGTAGTCGACGAACAGGGATGAGTCGGTCATGGTGTGATGGTCCAGGGCTGGCGGGTCTGCTCGCCAGTGAACAAGGGGTGCTGTTGCGCTTCGGCCAGCGTCAGCACGGGGGTGACGCAGGCATCCACCTCGGCGAAACGCTCGGCCCAGTGCGACAAGGGCTGCGTGGCGACCAGGGCGGCGACTTGTTCTCGCAATGCGTTGGATTCAGGTGAGTTGGGCATGAGGCCGCGTTGCCAGTGCTGCTGGGCCCAGTCGGGGCGTTGTAGGACTTCACAGGTGGCCTTCCAGAACTTGTGCTCCAGCGAGCCGATGGCCAGTGAGCGGCCATCTTGCGTGGTGTAAAGGTTGTAGCAGGGCAGGGCGCCGTTGAGCAGGTCCTGGCGTGCGCCGGGAAGCCTGCCCAGCATCGGGGCGAGCATGGCGCCGGTGGCTTGCGGCATGACCTGGTGGGCCCACAGGCCGTGGGTCATGCTGACATCGACATGGCAGCCCGTGCCGCTTTGTTGTGCCTTGAACACCGCCGCCAGCGTGGCGATGCAGGCCATGGCGCTGCCGCCCGCCAGGTCACCCCATTGGATGTTGGACAAGGTGGCCTCGCCCTGTGCGCTGCGCATTTGATCAAGCGCGCCGGACATGGCCATGTAGTTCAGGTCATGGCCTGCTCTGTGGGACCACAGGCCTTGTTGGCCATAGCCCGTGATCGAGCACATGACCAGGCGGGGATTGACCACTTTCAGGCGCTCGAAGTCCAGCCCCATGCTGGCCATGATGCCGGGCCGGAAACCTTCGAGTAGCACGTCGGCGCTGGCCAGCCAATCGCGCAGTTGTGCGCGGTCGGCTTCCAGCTTGAAGTCCAGCGTGCGGCATTCCTTGCCATCGTTCAGCGACTTGAACAAAGGCCCCAGCGCGCGGGCCGGATCGCCTTCGGGCGGCTCGACCTTGATCACCTCGGCCCCCAGGTCCGCCAGCATGCGCGTGGCGAAGGGGCCGGGCAGGTTGCGCGTGATGTCGATCACGCGCAAGCCTGACAGCAGGGCACTGCTGCCGATCATGCGCTGGCGTCTTCGAAACGACCGCCTTCTTGTGCCTGCTTGACGACGATGGCCGCAGGCTCGAAGCGCGGACCATACCGCTTGGCCAGCTCACGCGCACGCTCGACGAAGTGCTTGGCACCCACAGCGTTGATGAACTGCAAGGCCCCGCCCTGGTTGGGCGCGAAGCCCCAGCCGAAGATCGAGCCGATGTTGGTGTCGGCCACCGAACGCACCACCTTCTCTTCATAGCAGCGGGCGGCTTCGTTGGCTTGCGCGTACAGCATGCGGTCCACCAGTTCTTGCTGCGAAGGCTGATCGGCCACGGGCGGGTAGACCTCCAGCAGGCCAGGCCACAGCGACTTCTCTTTGCCGTTGTAATCGTAGAAGCCTTTGCTGGCCTTTTTGCCGATGCGCTCGTGCTCGCCGCCGATCTTCTGCACCACGGCAAAGCCGGGGTGAATCGCGGGCAGCGGTCCCCCTTCGGCGATCAAGTCTTTCTTGGTGGTCTCTGCGATGTACAGCGACAGGCTCAGCGAGACTTCATCTTGCAGAGCCAGCGGCGGCATGGGCATGCCCGCCTTCATGCCGGCCACTTCGATGGAGCGCGGGTGGATGCCTTCGGCCAGCATCGCCATGCCTTCCATGATGTAGGTCGTGAACACGCGCGAGGTGTAGAAGCCGCGCTTGTCGTTGACCACGATGGGCGTCTTGCCGATCTGCAGCACGTAGTCGAAACCGCGCGCCAGGGTCTCGTCGCTCGTTTCCTGGCCGACGATGATCTCGACCAGGGGCATCTTGTCCACGGGCGAGAAGAAGTGCAGGCCGATGAAGTTCTGCGGACGTGCGCTGGCCTGGGCCAGGCCGGTGATGGGCAGTGTGGACGTGTTCGACGCGTACACGGCGGTGGCCGGGATCACCGCCTCGGCCTTCTGCGTGCAGACGGCCTTGATGGCGCGGTCTTCGAACACGGCCTCGATCACCAGGTCGCAACCGGCCAGGTCGTCATACGAGGTGGTGGTCTTGATGCGGGCCAGCAGCGCGTCGCGTTTGTCCGGCGTGCTGCGGCCGCGGGCCACGGCCTTGTCCAGCAGGCCTTGCGAATAGGCCTTGCCCTTGTCGGCGTTGTCTTGCGTGGTGTCCAGCAGCACGACATCGATGCCGACCTTGGCCGACACATAAGCGATGCCCGCGCCCATCATGCCGGCGCCCAGGATGCCGACCTTCTTGACCTTGGTCTCCGCCACGCCCTTGGGGCGCGACTGGCCCTTCTTGATGGCGTTGAGCTGGTGCCACAAGGTGCCGATCATGTTCTTCGAGGTCTGCGACACCACGCAGGCCGCGAAGTAGCGCGACTCAACCTGCGAGCCAGCATCGAAGTCCAGCAAGCAGCCTTCGAACAGGCAGCTCATGATGTGCGTGATGGCTGGGTAGTTGCCATGCGCCTTGGCATTGGCCATGGACGGCGCGATGGCCAGAACCTGCACCACGGCCGGGCTCTTGCTGTCTCCACCGGGGATGCGGAAGCCCTTGTTGTCCCACGGCTGCGAGGCTTTGGGGTTGGCAGCGCACCAGGCGCGCGCCTTGGCCAGCAGTTCGTCGCGCGATGAGGCCAGCTCGGTCACCAGGCCCATTTCCTTGGCCTTGGCCGCGGTCAACTCCTTGCCTTGCGTGATCAGCTCGAAGCTCTTCTGGATGCCGATCATGCGGGGCAGGCGCTGCGTACCGCCGCCGCCGGGCAGCAGGCCCAGCTTGACTTCGGGCAGGCCCAGCTTGAGCTTGGGGTCATCCAAAGCGATGCGGGCGTGGCAGGCCAGCGCGATCTCCAGGCCGCCACCCAGGGCCGTGCCGTTGAGCGCTGCCACCACGGGCTTGCCGCACTTTTCCATGCGGCGCAGCATGCCCTTCAAGTCTTCGCAAAGCTTGAAGGCTTCTTCGGCGTTGGTGATCTGCGTGAGCTGATCAATGTCGGCGCCGACGATGAAGGTGGGCTTGCCCGAGGTGATGACCAGGCCCTTGAGCGCCGCGTCGGTTTCCAGTTGCTGAACCAGCAGGGCGAAGGGCTCGACCAGCGTGGGGTTGAGCACGTTCATCGCACGGCCGGGCATGTCGATGGTGACCAGGCCGATGCCGTTGGCATCGATGTCAAAAGTGAAGGCTTGTGATTGAGTCATGGTGTGTGCCTCCGGCGATCAGACGCGTTCGATGATGGTGGCGATGCCCATGCCGGCACCGATGCACAAAGTGGCCAGTGCGGTGGACTTGCCGGTGCGCTCCAGCTCGTCCAGGGCCGTGCCCAGGATGATGGCGCCGGTGGCGCCCAGCGGGTGCCCCAAGGCAATGGAGCCGCCGTTGACGTTCACGCGGTCCATGGGCACGCCCAGGTCGCGAGCCGTTTTCATGGGCACGGTGGCGAAGGCCTCGTTGATCTCCCACAGGTCGATGTCGCCTGCGGTCATGCCCAGCTTGTTCAAGGCCTTGACGCAGGCCGGTGTCGGGCCGGTCAGCATGATGGTGGGCTCGGAGCCGATGACCGAGCACATGCGCACCCGGGCCCGTGGCTTGAGGCCGGCCTTGATGCCGGCTTCCTTGCTGCCCAGCAGCACCAGGGCGGCGCCATCGACGATGCCCGAAGAGTTGCCCGCGTGGTGGCTGTGGATCACCTTCTCGATGGTGGTGTACTTGTCCAGCGCGGTGGCGTCAAAGCCCATGGTGCCCATCATCTCGAAGGAGGGCATCAGCTTGGCCAGCGACTCGACCGAGGTGCCGGGGCGCACGGTTTCATCGCGGCCCAGCATCAGCAGGCCGTTCAGGTCTTTGACGGGCACGATGGATTTGTCGAAGCGGCCTTCGGCCTGGGCCAGGGCGGCGCGGCGATGCGATTCGGACGCATAGGCATCGAGGTCGTGGCGCGAGAAGCCCTCCAGCGTGGCGATCAGGTCGGCGCTGATGCCTTGCGGCACAAAGGCGGTGCCACTGTTGATGCGCGGGTCCATGACCCAGGCGCCACCGTCGCTGCCCATGGGCCAACGGCTCATGGATTCGACGCCCCCGGCCACGATCATGTCTTCCATGCCCGAGCCGATGCGCTGGGCTGCCTGGTTCACGGCTTCGAGGCCGGAAGCGCAGAAGCGCGACAGTGTCACGCCCGAGACGGACTGGGACCAGCCCGCGTCCAGCACAGCGGTACGCGCGATGTCGGCGCCTTGCTCGCCCACGGGCGTCACGCAACCCAGCACCAGGTCATCGACCAGCGAGGTGTCCAACTGGTTGCGGCTTTGCAGCGCCTGCAGCAGCGTGCGCAGCAACCACACGGGCGTGGCCTGGTGCAGGCTGCCGTCTTTCTTACCCTTGCCGCGCGGGGTACGCACGGTGTCGAAAATGTAGGCTTCGGTCATGGAGAAGCTCCTTGGAAATGTGAGGTGGAATCAGAGGAAGCGCGAAGCCAGCTCTTTCATGATTTCATTGGTGCCGCCGTAGATGCGTTGCACGCGCGAATCGGCCCACAGGCGGGCGATCGGGTACTCCTTCATGTAGCCATAGCCACCGAAGAGCTGCAGGCATTCGTCGATCAGCTTGCACTGGTTGTCGGTGATCCAGTACTTGATCAGCGCGGCGCGGTCCACGCCCAGCTTGCCTTGCAGGTGCTCGACCATGGCGGCATCGACCAGGGCGCGTGAGGCCAGCAGCAAAGCCTGGCATTCGGCCAGCTTGAAGCGCGTGTTCTGGAAGCTGAAGATGGGCTTGCCGAAGGCCTTGCGCTCTTTGGTGTACTCCAGCGTGACCTTCATGGCCAGCTCCATGGCGGCGATGCCGGCCAGGGCCACCAGCATGCGCTCTTGCGGCAGCTGTTCCATCAGCTGGAAAAAGCCCATGCCCTCGACGCCACCGATCAGGTTGGAGGCGGGCACGATCACATCGTCGAAGAACAGCTCGGAGGTGTCCTGCGCGTCCATGCCGATCTTGTCGAGGTTGCGGCCACGGCGGAAGCCCGGCGCCTCATCGGTCTCGACCACGAACAGCGAGATGCCTTGCGCGCCCTTGTCCTTGTCGGTTTTGCACACCACGATGACCAAGTTGGCCAACTGGCCGTTGGTGATGAAGGTCTTGCTGCCGTTGATCTTGTAGGTCTGGCCGTCTTCGGACTTCAAGGCCAGGGTGCGCACGCCTTGCAGGTCGGAGCCTGTGCCGGGTTCGGTCATGGCGATGGCGCTGATCAGCTCACCCGTGGCCAGGCGGGGCAGCCAGCGCTTTTTCTGTTCTTCGCTGCCGTAGTGAAAGATGTACGGCGCGACGATGCCCGAGTGCAAGGAGCCGCCAAAGCCGCCGATGGCGGCTTCGCCTTGCGCCAGCACCAGGGCCGCTTCGTGGCCGAAGTCACCGCCGCCGCCGCCATATTGCTCAGGGGTGGAGGCGCACAGGAAACCGTTGGCGCCAGCATCGCGCCAAGCCTGGCGGTCCATCACACCAGCATGGCGCCAGGCTTCGTCCTTGGGGCCCCACTGTTCGGTCATGAAACGTTTGGCCGATTCGAACACCATCTTGTGCTCGTCGGTCATCCAGGTCGCGGGGAAGTTTTGAATCGCCATGTGATGTGTCCTCGGTATCTGATTGGTAATTTAAATTACCGTTCTGTTCAGGCATTGTAAAGTCCGCAGATGTTGGCGCCAGCCTCTTGCATTGGCAAGGGGAAATCACCAGGTTTCCCGCCGCCTGACTCATTTGGTAATATTGATTTCCATGCCGGAAACCAAATCAACCATGAATTCAGCATCCGTCGATGCCCGTCAGGCCATGCTGGCCACCATGCGCCCCGACACGCTCAAACGCATCGAAAAAGCCGTGTTGGATCTGTTCTCGCACCAGGACTTCCACGATGTGAGCCTGCTGGACGTGGCCAAGGCCGCCAATGTGTCCTTGCAGACCATCTACAAATACTTCGGCAGCAAGGAAACCCTGGTCTACGCCATGCTTGACGTGATGCTGGGCCGCCTGGCCGAGCGCATGATCGACCACCTGCAGGGCATCGACGACGCGCGCGAGCGCCTGCGCAAAACCTGCTGGGTCACGCTGGATTACATGGACAAGCACCCGGCCGTGATGCTGCTGCTGTTCACGGCGGTGCCTGTGTCGCGGCACAAAAACATCCGCATCTACGAAAGCCCCGAGCTGATGGGGGCCTTCCTGGGGGTGTTCAAAGATGGCCAGCAGCGTGGGGTGCTCAACGACCAGGTGTCCAGCAAGATCCTGCTGGACGTGTTCATGGGCATCATCGGCCGCGTGGTGTTGATGCACATCGTTCGGCGCGAAGACCGCTCGCTGATCGACCAGTTCGACGAGCTTTTCAACATCCTGTGGCGGGCGATGTCCTTGCCGGAGTAGGCAAACGCGTCGTTTTTCCCGCAGATGCGGGCAGATACTCGTCAAGCGGCGCGTTTCATGAATAAAATGTAAGCGCTTGCCTTCGCTTTACAAGGGTCATCCCATGAGCCGCTTGCCCCCTCTGGCCAACGACCAGCCCGATGCCGCCGACGCGGCGGGCACAGCGTCCAGCCGACGGATTCATGCTCGGCTGGCCATCAGGCGGCCCATTGGCCTGATCATGGCCGATGGCAGTGTCCGCTCGGCCACCACGGTCGATGTCAGCCAGGTTGGTTTGTCCATGACCACCGACAAGCCGATTGCCCCAGGCAGCAAATGCCAGGTGCGCCTGGAATGGCATTCGGGCGGCACCTTGCAGTCAGTGGAGCTGGCGGCCAAGTCGGTCTATTCCTCCTACACCTCACCCAAGAACTTTCGGATCGGCTTGCTCTTCCTGGAGGCGCGAGGGGTGGACACGTTCCTGCAGGAGTTGACCGGTTCATCGGTCAGCCCTGCGTTCAAGAACACGCTCGACTAGCGCTGGTTGGTCAAGCCCGCCCGGTGGCCGGGTTGGAGAACTCCATCGCGCCATCGTTGATCGACCCCAGTCGCAGGCTCACAATGTCCAACGCGTAGTTCTGGTGCAGCTTCCACGGCGCCTTGTTGCCCTGCTGCGGAAACTTCTGCAGTGACCGCTGCACATACCCGGAGGTGAAGTCGATCCACGGTTCGGTCTTGAGCGTCGGGTCGTTGTTGCGGGGCGTGCATTGGCGCAGGCCTTTCTGGTCCATGTGCTGGAGCAGGCGGCAAACGTACTCGCAGGTCAGGTCGCACTTGAGCGTCCACGAGGCGTTGGTGTAGCCGAAGGCCGAGGCCAGGTTGGGCACGCCGCTGTACATCATGCCTTTGTAGTTCAAGGTTTTGGACAGGTCCACGGCCTGGCCATCAACCACGATCTCCATGCCGCCCAGCACCAGCAGGTTCAGGCCGGTGGCGGTCACGACCAGATCGGCCTCGATCTCGGCGCCCGACTTGAGCTTGATGCCCTTGTCGGTGAAGGTGTCGATGTGGTCGGTGACAACGGACGCACGGCCTGTCTTGATCGCCTTGAACAGGTCGCCATCGGGGACCAGGCACACGCGCTGGTCCCAGGGCTTGTAGCTGGGCGTGAAATGCTTGGCCACGTCGAAATCGGGCCCGAGGGCGTGACGCACCCCTTTCAGGATCAGGGCCTTGACGCGGTCGGGCCTGCGCTTGGACAGCCTGAAGAACAGCATGCCCAGCAGCACATTCTTCCAGCGGGTGATGCCGTAGGCCAACTTGCCTGGCAGGTGGCGGCGAAGGGCATTGGCCAGCTTGTCCTGCGCCGGTCGTGAAATGACGTAGGTGGGCGAGCGTTGCAGCATGGTGACGTGGGCCGCCTTGGGGGCCATGCTGGGCACCAGGGTGACCGCCGTGGCACCGCTGCCGATCACCACCACGCGTTGGCCGGTGTAGTCCAGGTCCGATGGCCAATCCTGGGGATGGACCACGCGGCCCTTGAAATGCTCGATGCCGGGGAAGCTGGGCGTGTAGCCCTGTTCGTAACTGTAGTAGCCACTGCACATGAACAGGAAGCCGCAAGTGAGGGTGACGGGCTCTTTCGCCTGGCCGAGTTCGACCTCGACGGTCCAGCGTGCATCGGTGGTTGACCATGCTGCGCGCTTGACGCGGTGCCCGTATCGGATGTGCTGGTCGATGCCGAACTGCCGAGCCGTGTCGCGCACGTACTTGAGGATGGCCGGGCCATCGGCAATGGCCTTGGCTTCGGTCCAGGGCTGGAAGGAGTAGCCCAGGGTGTACATGTCGGAGTCGGAGCGGATGCCTGGGTAGCGGAACAGGTCCCAGGTGCCCCCGCTGCTGTCACGGCCTTCCAGGATGGCATAGCGTTTGCCGGGGCAGTGGGCTTGCAGGTGGTAGCCCGCACCAATGCCCGACAGGCCTGCGCCCACGATCAGCACGTCAAACTGTTCAGCCGACATACAACACATTCCATCGGTTAAAAGAAACAGAATAAGCGGAAAACCAAATCGCTTCACTCCATCTGAGAGGCCTTATGCCAAACGACACCAACCATGCCCCGGTCACTGAAGTGGCATTGCGATCGCTCAAGCTGCGCCCTGGCTTGGCCTTGCAGACGCAGGGCGTCACGCCGGGTTCGCCCAAGCTGGAGGCGCAGTTCCTGGCTGCCATTGAAGGCAAGGGCGTGATGGTGGGGCCCCATGCGGCGTCCAGCGGCAAGTCGCCCCTGAAGGCGGGCGACGAGTACACCGTGCAGGGCTTCACGGGGCAGCATGATTTCTCGTTCAAGGCCCAAGTCATCCAGATTTTCGAGGTGCCCTTTGTGTATGCGCTGCTGGTCTATCCCAAGGTGGTTCAGGCCCGTGTGGTTCGCCGCTCCATGCGCATGAAAACATCATTGCCCGCCAAGCTGACCTTGCCGGGCGGCAGTGGGGCCATCAGCGCCACGTTGATCGACGTGAGCCCGTTTGGGGCGATGGTGCACGCGCCCAGTGCCGTCGGCGTGATCGGCGACCTGGTCAACCTGGCGGTGGGTGTCGACTTCGAGGGCGAGTTGGTTGGCCTGGAGATCCCCGCCAAGCTGTGCCACAGCCACAAGGCCGATGCGGGTGACGGGATCCACGTGGGCATGTCTTTCAAGACCGTGTCGCAGCGCGACAAGCTGATCCTGCATTACCTGGCCCAGTCATCGACCGAGCCAGTGTGAGGCTCATCAAGGGGTTTGAACCGCCTCGACCTGGATGCGCAAGGGCACGTCCATCTTGAAGCCATAGGCCTTGCCGGCATCGATGCCGAAGTCATCGCGGTTGATGGACGCTGACGCATCGGCGCCGCACAGCTCACGCTTGAGCATGGGGTGCGGGATGCACTTGAAGCTGTTGACCTTGAGTACCACGGGCTTGGTCACGCCATGCAAGGTCAGCTCGCCCACCACCTGCGTGGGCGCGCCATTGACGAAGCCGTCCAGCTTGCCTTTGTAGCGGGCCTGGGGGTACTTGGCGGTGTCGAACAACTCGGCACTGCGTGCCTTGTCGTTCATGATCTCCAGGCCAAAGTCCACGCTGTTGGCATCGATGGTCACATCGATCGTGCCGGTGCCCGCGGCCTTGTCCAGCGTGACCTGGCCACTGGTCTTGTTGAACTTGCCACGCCACACCGAGATGCCCATGTGGTCGGCCTCGAAGCTGGGGAAGGTGTGGGTGGGGTCGATGGTGTAGTTGACCGGGGCGGCCGAAGCGGCGCCGATCGCCAGGGTGCTCAGCAGCACGCCAAGAAGCTTGTTCATGCGAGTCCTCTTTGTGGGTGACGAGCCCCCAGTTTAAGCATGAAGAGCCGCCCTATCCCTCTGAGGTGTGTAGGGGGGGGCAAACCCCCTACACCTTGGGATCGCCCCCGTGGGCCACATCGACTTCAATGCCGCCTGTTGTCGAAACAATTGCAACACAAGCGCGTGCTGGATGAAGCACTGCTGAAACGCGGCCCGCACAAACTTCTTTTCATCGGAACACAAACCGCTCCGATGTCCCCCGGGACTTCAGCGCATTCGCTGTCATCCGCTCAAATTTTTCACCATCAATTGGACATCTCATGAAACTGACATCACACGCCCTGTTCGGTGCAGGCGCTTTCCTCATCAGCGGCTTGACCGCCGCCTTCATGCCCGCCACTGCCATTGCTGCGGCCACACTGCAAATCGTGGAGGGCAGCGGCGAGTTCCAGTTTCTGCAAAGCGCGATCACCGTGGTCAAGCCCCAGATCGTGACCCTGCAGTGGACCACCGACCAGGCCGCCACCGGTGGCACCTGGCAGGTCACCAACGCGGCCAACCAGGTGGTGGCCAGCGGCGAGTCCGTGGCGCCCACGGCCGGGCATTTTCAACGCTTCAGCCTGCCCGCCAATGCCTTCCTGATCTCGCCCACCGTGGCGGCGCCCACGAAGTTCAACATCAAGATCACCCCGCACAACGCGGTCAATGCGCCTTTGGGTGCGGCCTCTCCGACGGTTGTGGTCACCGAGGTGCCTGATGTGAGCCAGCCGCCCATCGTGTTTGGCGATGCGGCCAAGTTCCCCAAGGTGGAGATCATCAACTACGACGAGAAGATTGGCGTGGTGCCGTTCACGCAGATCCACTACGCAGGTGCCGACGTGACCTTGCGGGTGAGCAACAAGACCAGAGTGGCCACCGACCCGATGTGGTTGTCCCTGAAGGACTTCAATGTGCTGATGCGCCAGACCACGTCTCAGATTGCCATCCCGGCGCTGGCCGCGGGCGCTTCGCAAACCGTGACGGTGCACCTGGATGCAGTGTTGCCACCGGCTCAATCGCAATTGCCGCAAGCCCAGCAGTACTCGCTGTGGAGTCAGCAATACCGCGCTGCCTGCGGCATTCAACTGCGCAGCGTGCTGGATTGGCGTGGCCCGCAAGCCAACACGCCGATGGGCGATCACCAGGAATCGTTGCTGGTCAAGGAAGGTTGGAGCGACTATGCCAAGGTGCCGCCCAGCGTGCCGGTCTGTGATGGCAAGGTGTGCGTCTCGGTCTGCCAGATCGAGAAGAACTTGCGCGCCCAGCTGGATGGCAAGGTGACGGGCTACTCTTTCTTTGTGGGCAACTACCCCAAGTTCGGCAGCGGTGGCCAGGCGCGTGTCAATGCGGATGGTGCATTACCTTTCACCTCAAGCACCAAGATCACGGTGGCCAGTGTCAGCAAGTTCGTGACGGCCGTGGCCGCGGTGCGCATCCTGGACAAAGCGGGTGTCAGTCTGGACGCGCCGATCGGGCCATACCTGCCTGCTGACTGGTCTTCAGCCAGCACGTACGTCAAGGGCATCACCTTCTCGCAACTCTTGGGCCAACGCAGCGGCATCAAGGACTACGGCAATGTCTCGCAAGACTATGCGCAGTTGAAGAAGTTCTTCACGGCCAGCGTCAACGCCAAGGGCACGACCGCGTGCCAAGGCGCAGCCGTGGTCAACCCCGCGAACCCGATCAACCCCAACGACATGGGCTGGTGCTACAGCAACTACAACTTCGCCATCATGCGGGTGTTGCTGCCCAAGGTGGCGGGTTACGCGGAAGACATCAACCAGGTGTCGCGTCCTGTGACTCTGGCCAACCAATACGTCAAGCTGGTGCAGCAAAATGTGTTTGACCGCGTGGGCCAAACAGGCGTGACCTGCAAGCCACCCGCCTCGAACAACCATGCCTATGCTTACAAGAACGCAGGCCTCAATGTGGCGGGCACCGACTTTGGTGATGTGTCGCTGATCTGCGGTGCGGCGGGTTGGTACCTCTCGGCTGAAGACCTGGCCAAGGTGATGTTGAGCTTGAACACCAAGGACGGCAAGATCTTGGCAGCCACGGCGGCCAAAGACCTCTTCGACACGATGCGAAAACGCGGTCTGGGCTGGGATGTGGTGTTGAACACCGAACTGGAGAAGAACGGTGGCTGGAGTGCCAATTGCAATGGCAGCGGTGTGTGCGACAACATCAGCACCTCGGTGGCCTTGTTTGGTCCGGTGGTGGGCCCCCGTTTGCCGGGTGTGTTGTTCCTGAACTCGAACATCACGGGTGGCGGCGGCGCGAAGGGTGTGCTTGAGAAAGCGTACAACGACGCGATCTACACGATGCCCTGATTCCCCAGTTATCGTGGCTTTTCTGTGGCCTGGGCCGATGCAAGTCGGCCCAGGCCTTTTGGTTTGGCCGCAGGGGGCTTTACGGGCACGTTGATTGCACTTTCAAGGCATCGCAGCAATCATGGGGTTGATCATGTTGAAAAAATGGATAACGGCCAGTGCATTGGTCATGGGCGCCATGGGGGCCATGGCGCAAAGCAATGAGTCGCTGCAGATCAGGTCGCTGGAGGTGATCGCCGGTGCGCCCACCAGCTCCTTCACGGGCGAAGCTCGCAACACGGCGGGTCGTGTCATCAAGGAAGCGGTGATCCAGTTCAACCTGTACGACGCCCAAGGCAATTTGGTGGGCAATGCGGAAACGCGCGCGAGCAACATCGAGCCAGACGGTGTCTGGAAATTCCAGTCCTCGCCCAAGGTGCCTTTCACCACAGTGAAAGCCTTTGATGTGAAAGCTTATTGACGCTGTTTTAACCTGCACCTTTTACACACGGGTTGACGGGTGGGGAAAACGGGGCTTGATCCTGGCCTTTCCGTCCCGATATGCTGGTGGTGCCTTCGCACGTTGTCGAACAGGAGTTGTCCGTCATGACTCAGCCATCCCCCCAGGCCGGTTCCGCCCAGTTGTCGATCATCGAAACATTGGCCTATGCGCTGGAGCGCGTCGAACGCGGCTTCACGTCGGTCAGCCCGCAGCAATACCAGCAACTGACATTGCGCCTGGGCGAGGCCTTGCGCACCGCCGGGCCGGGCGTGTCGCTGCAAGCTTTGCTGGACGCGTTTCCGGCCACGGCCGAACTGTACGAGAACGTGAATTACGAACGTGCCGGCCTGTGCCGCTCGCCCTTGCAGGCCAGTTCGGATGCCGAGGTGATGGCGCGCACCATCCTGGCCCGGGCGCGTTGCGCCGAAGGCTGCTGATCGGGGCGATCAGCGTGGCTTGGCTTTTGACGCGCGCTTGCTGTCCAGCATCTGGCGGCTGCGCTCGTTGATCAGCCGCAATTCGGCCAGCGAGGTGTCGATCTCGGCGCGCTTGGCTTCCAGATCGCGGATGGCCGCATCCGTGGTTTCGATCACGTAGGTGAGCTGCTGCACGCGGCCCTCACCTTGGTCGCCGTACATGTCCAGGTAGGTTTTCACTTCTGACAGCGGCATGCCCAGTGATTTGGCGCGCAGGATGCGCGACAAGCGGGCTCGATCGACTTTGGAATAAACCCGCGTGCCATTGAGGCGGCGCGGCGCCAGCAAACCCTTGGTTTCGTAAAAGCGCAGGGTTCGGGGCGAGACCTCGAAGGCCGCGCACATCTCGGCGATGCCCATCAGGGCCTCGCTGTCGCCAAGGGTCTTGTCTTCCGTCATCCCCGCATTATGGACGATGCCTTCCCCATGGGTTCGAGGGATTACCCAATGGTGTAGTTGATTGACGTTAACGTCAACATGGCCTACAGTTTGTGCTGATCCCTCAACACCAGCCCAGGTCATGACGCACTCTGCCGACGCCCATTCCCCGAAGCCTCATCGCTACGACAGCGTTCTCAAGCCCGGCTTGTTCCAGGGCGAGGTGCACGTCATCACGGGTGGGGGCAGTGGCATTGGGCGCTGCGTGGCGCACGAGCTGGCAGCCTTGGGCGCCACCGTGGTCATCACGGGCCGCAGTGTTGAAAAGCTGGACAAGGTCAAGGCCGAGATCCTGGAAGATGGCGGCAAGGTCGATGCCATCGCCTTCGACATCCGCGACGACGAAGCGGTCAAGAACGCGGTGAAGGAGATCGTGGCCAAGCACGGCCGCATCCATGGCCTGGTCAACAACGCGGGCGGGCAGTTTCCTTCGCCGATGGAGGCCATCTCCAAGCGCGGTTTCGAAGCCGTGGTGGCCAACAACCTGACCGGCGGTTTCCTGATGGCGCGCGAGGTGTACCTGCAGTCCATGCAGAAGCACGGCGGCGCCATCGTCAACATGACGGCCGACATGTGGAACGGCATGCCGGGCATGGCGCATTCAGGCGCGGCGCGCGCGGGCATGGTCAACCTGACCAAGACGGCGGCCTTTGAATGGGCAGGCGCGCGGGTGCGCGTGAACGCGGTGGCGCCGGGCTGGATTGCCTCCAGCGGTATGGACGCGTATGGTCCGGCCATGGCGCCAGTCATCCGCGGCCTGAAAGACAACCTGCCGATGCGGCGCATGGGCCTAGAGGCTGAAGTCAGTGCCGCCATCTGCTTCTTGCTGAGCCCGGGCTCGACCTTCATCACCGGTATCACCTTGCCGATCGATGGTGGCGCGCCTTTGCACAGCGCTACCTGGCCCTCGATGGGCGGTCAGCCAGCGCCAGCCTTCGATGGCTTCCACCGGTCCAGCGTGCCCAAGGTGCTGCAGGACATCGCCGCGCAAGACGCCCAAGATCCATCCAAGAACGGGAAAGCCTGACATGCCAGCTCTGCGTTCCGCCTTGAACCCCAAGGCCGAGGCCTTTCAGAACAATGTGAAGCGGATGAGCGAGCGCCTGGCCGAGGTGCAGGCGCTGGAAGCGCAGGTGCGCCGCGAATCGGCCGCCAAGCGCGACAAGTTCGACAAGCGGGGGCAGTTGCTGCCGCGTGAGCGCGTGGCCCGTTTGCTCGATCGCGATTCGCCCTTCCTTGAATTGAGCACGCTCGCCGGCCTGCGCATGCACGACGACGACGGCAAGAAGAACGTGCTGGGCGGCGGCACCATCATCGGCATCGGCCTGGTGGGCGGCAAGCGCTGCCTGGTCACCGCCAGCGACAGTGCGCTCAAGGGCGGCACGGTCTCGCCCATGGGCTTGAAGAAGGCGTTGCGCGCGCAAGAGATCGCGCGAGAAAACAAGCTGCCCATCATCTGCCTGGTGGAGAGCGGCGGCGCCAACCTGATGTACCAGAGCGAGATCTTTGTGGAAGGTGGGCGAAGCTTTGCCAACCAGGCAAGGTTGTCGGCCATGGGCATCCCGCAAATTGCGGTGGTGCATGGTTCGTCCACGGCGGGTGGGGCTTACTTGCCGGGCTTGTCGGACTACGTGATCCTGGTGCGCGATCGCTCCAGCATCTACCTGGCAGGGCCGCCATTGGTGAAGGCCGCGATTGGCGAAGACACGACCGACGAGGCCCTGGGTGGCGCGCAGATGCACGCCGAAGTGACCGGCCTGGGCGAGTACCTGAGCGAAGATGACGCGCACGCGCTGGCCCTGTGCCGCGAGTTGGTCGACAAACTGCAATGGGACAGCGTGCCTGCCGCCGTGGCGGTGCCCGCGCCCTTGTTCGATGAAGAAGAACTGCTGGGCTGCATCCCCGCCGATGACCGCGAGCCCTTCGACACGCGTGAGGTCATCGCCCGCATCGTCGATGGCTCCGACTTCCTCGAATTCAAAGCCAACCTGGCGCCCGAAACCTTGTGCGGCCATGCCCGCATCAATGGGCACCTGATCGGCATCCTGGGCAACAACGGCCCCATCCAGCCCAATGGCTCGACCAAGGCGGCGCAGTTCATCCAACTGTGCGACCAGAGCGGCACGCCTTTGCTGTTCTTGCAGAACACCACGGGCTACATGGTGGGCTCGGCGGCCGAGCGCGCCGGCGCCATCAAGCATGGCGCCAAGATGATCCAGGCCGTGGCCAATGCCCGCGTGGCCAAGCTGACCATCGTGCTGGGTGGCTCGTTTGGCGCGGGCAACTACGGCATGTGCGGTCGGGGCTTCGATCCACGCTTCATCTTCTCGTGGCCCTCGGCGCGCACGGCGGTGATGGGCGGCGCGCAAGCGGCCAAGGTGATGGACATCCTGACCCGCAGCAAGCTGGAGCGTGCCGGCCACCCGGTCAACGAAGACATGCTCAAGGGCATGTCCGATGTCTTGCGCGACCGGCTGGATGAGGAGTCGGCCGCCCTGTTTGGCACGGCCCGCCTGTGGGACGACGGGATCATCGATCCACGCGACACACGCCGCGTGCTGTCGATGTGCCTGGACCTGGTCAAGGAAGCCGCGCAACGCAGCTTGAACTCGAACACCTTTGGCGTGGCACGCCTGTAAGCCTTCATCCGAGGAGACACAAGATCATGAAATTCACCCCCGAACACATCCAGCTGGCCGACACCGTCAAACGCTTCTGCGAGCAAGAGATCAACCCGCACGTCAAGGAGTGGGAAGCCGCCGAAATCTTCCCCGCGCATGAGGTTTTCAAGAAGATGGGTAACTTGGGCTTATTGGGCGTGAAGTACGACCCGGCCTACGGCGGCATGGGCCTGGACTTCTCGTATTCGATGGTGGTGGCCGAGACCCTGGGCGCGATCCCTTGTGGCGGCGTGCCCATGGCCATTGGCGTGCAGACCGACATGTGCACCCCGGCCCTGGCCCGCTTTGGCTCTGACGAGTTGAAGAAGGAATACCTGGCGCCTGCGATCGCGGGCGACATGGTCGGCTGCATCGGGGTGAGCGAAGCCGGTGGCGGCTCTGATGTGGCCGCGCTGAAGACCACGGCCCGCACCGACGGCGACGACTACGTCATCAATGGCTCGAAGATGTGGATCACCAATGCCATGCAGGCCGACTGGTGCTGCTTGCTGGCCAACACGTCGGAGGGCAAGGTCCACGCCAACAAGTCGCTGATCATCGTGCCGATGGATGCCAAGGGCATCGAGAAGCAGAAGATCAAGAAGATTGGGATGAACTCGTCCGACACCGCTCAGATCTTTTTTGACAACGTGCGCGTGCCCAGGCGCAACCTGATCGGTGTGGAAGGCACTGGCTTCATGATGCAGATGCTGCAGTTCCAGGAAGAGCGTCTGTACGGTGCTGCCAACTCGTTGAAGATGCTGGACAACCTGATCGATAAGACGATTGAATACTGCAAGGAACGCAACACCTTTGGCAAGCCCCTGATCGACAACCAGGTCATCCACTTCCGCCTGGCCGAGTTGCGCACCGAAGTCGAGTGCCTGCGCTCGCTGACCTACCGCGCGGTTGATGAATACATTGGTGGCGCCGACGTGACCCGCCTGGCCTCGATGGCCAAGCTCAAGTGCGGCCGGCTGATCCGCGAAGTGGCCGACAGCTGCCTGCAGTACTGGGGCGGCATGGGCTTTACCTGGGACAACCCGGTGTCTCAGGCTTACCGTGATGGCCGACTGGTGTCCATCGGTGGTGGCGCCGACGAGATCATGCTGGGCATCATCGCCAAGCTTGAAGGCACTTTGCCCAAGAAGGCCAAGTAAGCCATGACGACCGCTTCCACGATGAGCACGCTGCTGTTGCAGCAATCGGGCGGCGTGTTGAGCATCACGCTCAACCGCCCTGAAGTGCGCAACGCCATGTCCCTGGCCATGGTCAATGAACTGATCCAGGCCCTGGCCCAGGCCGAGCAGGACACCGGTGTGCGCGTGGTGGTGCTGCGCGGTGCGGGCGGCCATTTCTGCGCCGGTGGTGATTTGCAGGACATGGCCAAAGCCCGCATGGCCTTGCCCGAGCCGGGTGTGGACGCTGCGGCCGAGGTCAATGCGCAGTTCGGTCGTTTGTGCCTGGCCTATGCCCGCTCCAGCCTGCCCATCATCACCGTGCTGGAAGGCACGGTGATGGGCGGTGGCTTCGGCCTGGCCTGCGTGTCCGACGTGACCTTGGCTTTGGGCAATGCGGTGTTCCGCTTGCCCGAAACCTCGCTGGGCGTGATCCCGGCGCAGATCGCACCCTTCCTGGTCGAGCGCATCGGTTATGCCGAGGCCAAGCGCCTGTCGGTGACGGGTGGCAAGGTCTCGGCCGACGAAGCCCTGGTGATTCGCCTGGTGCACGAAGTGCATGCCGATGCCGCCTCGCTGGACGCCGCCTTGCGCCAGGTCATCGACCGCATCATGGGCTGCGCGCCGGGTGCCATTGCCGCCACCAAGACCCTGCTGGCACGCACGCGTTTCGAGCCGCCGCAGGAGCTGATCCAGGACGCGGCCGCGATGTTCTCGCGCGCCGTGCAAAGCCCCGAAGGCGTGGAGGGCACGACGGCCTTCATCCAGAAACGCAAACCCAACTGGGTTCTGCAAGCAAGCTGAACAGGTCATTGATCGAGACACCATGCTTAACAAAATCCTGATCGCCAACCGGGGCGAGATCGCCTGCCGCGTGATTCGTACTGCGCGCAAGCTGGGCTACCGCACCGTGGCCGTCTACAGCGATGCCGATGCGCAAGCGCCCCATGTGGACCTGGCCGACGAGGCCGTGCACATCGGTGGGTCGGCCGCCAGCGAGTCCTACCTGCGCATTGATGCGATCCTCGATGCCGCGAAGAAGACCGGCGCTGACGCCATCCACCCCGGCTACGGTTTCCTGTCCGAGAACGAAGCCTTCGCGCAAGCCTGCCTTGACGCGAACGTGATCTTCATCGGACCGCCGCCACAAGCCATCCATGCCATGGGCGACAAGGCCAGAGCCAAGAAGCTGATGATCGAGGCCAAGGTGCCGACCGCGCCCGGCTACCTGGGTGAGAACCAGGATGACCAGCACCTGATCAACGAGGCTGAAAAGCTGGGTTACCCCCTGTTGGTCAAGGCCGTGAGTGGCGGCGGTGGCCGGGGCATGCGTCTGGTCCACGCCAAAGATGAATTGGCACAGGCCATCGTCAGCGCCCGCCGCGAAGCGCTAAGCGCCTTTGGCGACGGCACCCTGATGCTGGAGCGCCTGATCGAGAACGGCCGCCACATCGAGATCCAGGTGTTTGCCGATGCGCACGGCCACGCCGTCTACATCGGCGAGCGCGATTGCAGCGCACAGCGCCGCCGCCAGAAAGTGATCGAAGAGGCGCCATCGCCCATCGTCAGCCCCGAGATGCGCGCCAGCATGGGCCGCGATGCCGTGGCCGCGGCATTGGCCATCGGCTACCGGGGCGCGGGCACCATCGAGTTCATCGTCGATGCCGAGCTGAACTACTACTTCCTGGAGATGAACACGCGCCTGCAGGTTGAGCACCCCGTCACCGAAATGATCTCGGGCCTGGACCTGGTGGAGTGGCAGTTGCGCGTGGCTGCGGGCCAACCCTTGCCGCTCACGCAGGATCAGATCACCTTGACGGGCCACGCCATCGAAGCGCGCTTGTACACCGAGGACCCCTACGCCGATTTCGCGCCGCAGACGGGCCCGATCCGCTGGTGGCGCCCCGAGCGCGCACTGCACGAGGGCGTGCGCATCGACGGTGGTATCCGCGAGGGCGGCGAAGTCACGCCCTTTTACGATCCCATGGTGGCCAAGCTCATCGTGCATGGTCGTGACCGCGACGACGCCATCCGCCGCCTGATTGCCACGTTGGACGATGCGCCCCTGCTGGGTCTGCGCAACAACAGCCGTTTCCTGCGCGACCTGATCGATAGCCAGGCTTTCCGCGATGGCGCCATGACCACGGCCCTGATTGACCAGTGGGGCCTGGACCAACAGCCCATCCTGGACCGCCCGGTGGCCAGCAACGAGGCCTGGCTGATCGCCGCCGCCGCACACGCCCTCAAAGGCCGTGAAGATGCCACCGCCAAGACCCTGCGGTCGGCCAGCGTCACCGATTACGAACTGCAACTCGCTTGCGATGGCGTGCAACACCGCCTGCACATCCGCCCGGGTCCGCAAGGCGCCATCACACTGAGCATCGACAAAGACCCGACTGCGCACAGCCTGCGCCTCATCGGCCACGACGATGGCACCCTGCGCTACGAGATCGACGGCGTGCGCAAGCGCCTGCTGGCCGTCTGGGTGGACAAGGCCCTGCACCTGGTCATCCAGGCCGCGACCTTTGTCTTCACCGAAGTCTCGCCCTGGCCCAGCAAGGACGTGGCCAACGACCCCAGCCGCGCGGTCTCACCCGTGGCCGGCGTCGTGGCGCAGGTGCTGGTCAAGCCGGGTGACACCGTCACCGAAGGCCAGCCGCTGCTCAGCGTCGAGGCCATGAAGATGGAAATGTGGCTCAGCGCGAAGGCGCCGGGCGTGGTCAAGGCCGTTCACGTTGCCGTGGGCGAGCAAGTGCAATCCCAGGCCCTGCTCCTTGAGCTGGACCTGACCGACACCTCAAAGGAATCATGATGGACAAAGCCATCCTCACTTGCGCGCTCACCGGCGTGTTGACCGACCCCACGCAGCACCCCGTGCCAGTCACGGCCGCTGAAATGGCCGCTGCCGCGCGCGAGGCCTACGACGCCGGCGCCTCGATCATGCACGTGCACCTTCGCCAGCAAACGCCCGGCATGGGCCGCTTCCCATCGTGGGATCCCGAGGTTGCCGCTGAGATCGACACCGCCATCCGCGAAGCCTGCCCCGGCGTCATCATCAACTTGACCACGGGCGTGGTGGGCCAGGACATCTCAGGCCCCGTCGCCTGCATCCGCCGTGTGCGCCCCGAGATCGCCGCCTGCAACGCGGGCAGCCTGAACTACCTGAAGATCAAGGAGAACGGGCAGTGGGCCTGGCCACCCATGCTGTTCGACAACACGGTGGACAAGGTCAAAGGCATGCTGGATGTGATGCACGAGACGCACACCCGCCCCGAGTTCGAATGCTTCGACGTGGGCATCGTCCGGTCGGTGGGCATGTTCCGCAAGGCGGGCATGACGGAGCACTTGGAGTACAACTTCGTGATGGGCGTGGCCTCGGGGATGCCGGTGGACGCCGATTTGCTCAAACTGCTGGTCAAGTACCGCGAGCCCGGCACCGTGTGGCAAACCACCCTGATTGGCCGCGAAGAGATCTGGCCGGTGCACCAGGCCACGGCCGACCTGGGCGGCATGCTGCGCACCGGCGTGGAGGACACCTTCTACCTGCCCGGCGGCGCCCGCACCACCGGCAATGGCCAGTTGATCGAAGCGCTGGCGGCCTGCGCCCGCAACGCCGGCCGCGAGGTCGCCTCGCCCCAGGAAGCCCGCGCACTGCTAGGCTTGCGCGCCCAGGCGCTGCACGGCGCGCACCTGACCGACGCCACACCGGCGTGAGGGTTCCGCCTCGCTGCACTTGACGGCGGGGCGGGGCTCAGGTCAAGTCCCGGGTAGGCTCGAAATAAGCCCCCGGCTGTCCGATATTTCCAGGTTTAGGCTTGGTCGCGCTGGGGTCCAATGAGGCAAATCCTCTTGAAGATTGCGCGCACCCCATGTCGGCCACCCCGTCTGCCCCTGAAGTCTCTGGTGAAAACCCCGCCGTCACCCTGGACTACCTGCTGCGGCGCATGCGCCACAAAAGCGATTTCCCGACTTTGTCGGCCTCGGTCTCGCGCATCCAGTCCCTGTCTGAATCCGAAAACGAAAGCCTGGGCGGCCTGTGCGACGAGATCCTCAAAGACGTTGCGCTGACCCAGAAACTGCTGCGCCTGATCAACACGCCACACTACCGCCGCGGTGGGGGCGACGCCATCAGCACCGTTTCGCGGGCCGTGTCCCTGATCGGCCTGGCCGGTGTGCGCAACCTGGCCCTGTCCCTGATGCTCGTCGAGCACATGGAGGACAAGAAGCACGCCCAGCAGCTCAAGGAAGAGTTCTTGCGCACCGTGATGGCCGGCACCTTGGCCAGCGAGCTGTGCACCAATTCGCGCGATGCAGAAGACGCCTTCATTGGCTCGCTGTTCCGCAACCTGGGCCGCCTGCTGGCCGAGTTCTACCTGCCTGATGAAGCCGTGGAGGTGCGCGAGTTGTCCCGCCCCGCGCCTGACGGCACCCCGGCCGGCATGACCGAGGCGGCCGCTTCAGCCCAGGTGCTGGGGATGCCTTTTGAGGACCTGGGCCAGGCCGTGGGCCAGACCTGGACCTTGCCCGACCGCCTGCTGAACACCATGAAGGCGCCCACCGGCACCGTGCCCAACCGCTCCATGCTGGGCAAGCCCGAGCACCAGTCGTGGCTGGCCACGCTGGCCAACGCGGCCGCCGACGCCATGCTGTTCTCGCCACCCGAAGAGCTGGGCAAGCGCCTGACCATCCTCAACCAGAAGTACACAGCTTCGCTTGAGCTCAAGCCCGACGCCGTGCAGGAAGCCGCAGCCCGCGCGCGTAAACGCCTGACCGAGCTGACCAAGGCACTCAAGCTGGAGTTGCCCAAGAATGCCCAGGCCGAACGCTTGCTGGACCATTTTTACGTGGACGCGCCCAACGCGGGCCAGACCGAAGGCCCCGCCCCCGAGGCCCTGGGCCTGGCCCACACGGACTCCGAAGGCGAGCTGGACCGCGACCAGGTGGTCATGGCTAAAAACTCGGCCGATGTGCTCACCAGCGGCATCCAGGACATCACCAACACCATGGTCGATTCCTTCAAGCTCAACGACATCCTGCGCATGATCCTCGAGACGATCTACCGCGCACTCGATTGCCGCCGCGTGATCTTCTGCATGCGCGATGCCAAGACCATGCAACTGATCGGCCGCATCGGCCTGGGCCATGGGGCCGAGGGCATGAAATCGGCTTTCCAGATCCCCTTGAAGCTGGCCCCCGGCGCGCAGGCCGATCTGTTCACGGCGGTCAGCCTGAAGGGCGCCGACACGCTCATTTCCGACGCCAGCGCCGAGGCCATCCTGAACCGCCTGCCCGTGTGGTTCCGCGACCGCGTTCAGGCGCCCACCTTTTTGCTCCTGCCCATGTCCATGAAGCACCAGGGCAAGGACATGGTGCTGGGCCTGATCTACGCCGACAAGGCCCAGGCCGGCAGCCTGCAGATCAGCGAGAAAGACCTGTCGTTGCTGCGCACCCTGCGCAACCAGGCCGTGATGGCCTTCAAGCAAACGACCGGGGGATAGGCTCGTGTGGATAATCGCGGACATATGTTCCGCATCGTCCTCGTCGAACCTGAAATCCCGCCCAACACCGGCAATGTGATCCGCCTGGCGGCCAACACCGGCTGCGAGTTGCACCTCATCGAGCCCCTGGGGTTTTCGATGGACGACAAGCTGCTGCGCCGCGCCGGCCTGGATTACCACGAGCACGCCCCCGTGCGCCGCCACGCCCACTGGCAGGCCTTCATCGACGCCGTGCAGCCCGACCGCTCTCGCATGTTTGCCTTCACGACGCGGGGCAGCCGCCTGCTGGGTGACTTCCAATGGCAAGCGGGCGATTGGCTGGTGTTTGGCTGCGAGACGCGTGGCCTGGACCCGGCCCTGCGCGAGCAGTTTCCCGAAAGCCAACGCGTGCGGCTGCCGATGCTGCCCGAGCAGCGCAGCCTGAACCTCAGCAATGCCGTGGCCGTGGCCGTGTTCGAGGCCTGGCGCCAGAACGGTTATTCGAACGGGGTTTGAACGCGCACGCCCGCGGTTTCGGCCTTGGCCTCGCGGCTCATCAGCGCTCCCACGGCTTTGGCGGGCGTGATGCGGCCTTCCAGCACGGCCACCACGGCCTCGGTGATGGGCATGGCCACGTCCAGGGCCTTGGCGCGCTGCAGCACCGTGGCGGCGCTGTAAACGCCTTCAGCCACGTGGCCCAGGTCGGACAGGATCTGCGCCAGGGGCAGGCCTTCGGCCAGCTTGAGGCCCACCGTGCGGTTGCGAGACAGGTTGCCCGTGGCGGTCAGCACCAGGTCGCCCAGCCCTGACAGGCCCATGAAGGTGTCGGTTTGCGCGCCCAGGGCCACGCCCAGGCGGGTCATCTCGGCCAGGCCCCGCGTGATCAGCGCTGCGCGGGCGTTCAGGCCCAATTGCATGCCGTCCACGATGCCCGTGGCAATCGCCAGCACGTTCTTGACCGCGCCACCCACTTCGACGCCGATCGGATCGTTGGAGGTGTAGACGCGCAGGCTGTCGCTGTGGAAGGCGGCCACCGCCTGGTCGCCCAGGGTGGTGTCGAAACTGGCGGCCACCAGCGCGGTGGGCTGATTGGCCGCGACCTCGTTGGCGAAGCTGGGCCCGGACAAGACGCCGCAGCGCGCATGCGGCCGCAGCGCCATCGCAATCTCGTGGCCCAGGCGCCCGGTGCCTTTTTCAAAGCCCTTGCACAGCCACAGCGCGGCCACATCCGCAGGCAGGGATTGCAGCATGCCATCCAGCGCCGCCATGGGCGTGCCGATGATCACCAGGCCGCCATGCTGGCCCCGTGCGCGCGAATGCACCACGGCCTCGTTCAGGTCGTGCGTCACGCGCAGGGCGTCGGGGAAGGGCGAATTCGGCAGGTAGCGGGCATTGCGCCGCGCAGCCTGCATGTCGCGCGCCTGGGCCTGGTCGCGAGCCCAGAGCAGCACATGGGGGTTGTGGCGGGCGGCGCTGATGGCCAGCGCCGTGCCCCAGGCCCCCGCTCCCAGAACCGTGAGGTTCATCCCGGCAAAAGGATCAGGAGTTCAGGGCTTGAGGCGCACCGGCAGCGGCTTGCTGCAACTGGGCTTCGTACATGGCCTGGAAGTTGACTTCGGTCAGGTGCACGGGCGGGAAGCCGGTGCGGTTGATGATGTCGGCCACGGTGGCGCGCAGGTAGGGGTACACGATCTGTGGGCAGGCGATGGCCACGATGGGCTGCATCTGCTCTTGCGGCACGTTGCGGATCTCGAAAAGACCGGCTTGCTTGGCTTCCACCAGGAACAGCACCTTGTCGTTGACCTTGGTGGTCACCGTGGCGGTGACGGTGATCTCGAACAGGCCGTCCTTGACTTCTTCGGCGTTCAGGTTGAGCTGCACGTCAACCTGGGGTTGGCCTTGCTCCAGCAGGATGGCGGGCGCGTTGGGCTGTTCCAGCGACAGATCCTTCAGGTAGATGCGTTGGATGTTGAAGGAGGGTTGGCCGTTGTTGGCTTGGTCGGTCATGGTGAATCCTTGGAATGAAGCGCAGCTGTCAATTGAGCTGCGCCAGACAGAAGAGGTGATCGGGCTGGATTATGGCCCAGCCGTATGAACGTCTTTGTCATAAGGTATGTCATGGTGGCTGCTGCGGCGCAGCATGTGGAGGAGGGGCTGCCGTCAGGGGTGCTGGCCCAAAGCCTTCTGCGCCATCAAATAAGCCGCCGCATTCCAGCTCTGCCCCGCCATGCCCATGGGTTTCAGCGTTTGCCCATGGAACCATTCGGTGAAGCGCCAGTCGTCCAGGCTGTTGACGTGGGCCAGCTTGGCCAATTCCTGCTCGGCCAGTGCACGCTTGCCCATCTCAGCCAGGGCCAGGGCCCAGAAGCCGCCGATGAAGGGCCAGATGCCGCCGTTGTGATACTGGTGCGGGTGGTTCTGCTGGTGGCGGCCCATGTAGGCGCGCCACAGTTCGTGGTCGGTATCGATGGGGGTGGTCACCGCACGAGCTGGGTAGGGATTGGTCACCTCCGCCGTCTGCAAGGTCTTCATGACTTCTTGCGCCATCGAATCGCCCGCCAGGCCATAGAGCACGGCCAAAATGTTGCCAAACACATCGCCTTCGTCGCCCACGAAGGACAGGTTGACGAAGCTGAGGTACAGGCCTGGGTTGCGCTGGCCGCGCCGCGCGTAGTGGCTCAGCAGGCGGCCACGGCGGTACTCGGGCAGGTCGCGCTTGAAGGGGTGGAACAGGTGGTTGAAGTGGTAGTGCGTCTCTTCAAGGCGGGGCAGCTCGAACAGCAGCTTGACGCGGTACCACAGGGCGTTGGTGTACAGCACGAAGCCGGAGCGCGGCATGATGTCGGCCCAGTCGCTGGCCTCGTTCTGCTGCAGCAAAAAGAACTTCTGGTGCTCTTGGGCCATCAGCCAGTTGATGGCCAGGGCCACCTGGGGTTGCCAGCGTTCGGCCATGCCCGGCAACTGGCCGTGGCGGCGCACGTGGTCCACCGCGATCAGCCACCAAAGCGTGGCGTCGATGCAGCCCAGGTACCAGAAGTCGGCGTCCTGCCCTTCGGGGTCCACGTACTTGGGGATCTGGCCGTTGCGGGCTTGCAACTCGGCCAGCGAATCGAGGCTGGCCACGGCGCCTTGCTCCAGCGCAGCATCGCCGCTGCCCGCCATGGCCAGCACGCAAATGGCGGCATCGCGGCCAAACACGCGGGTGTAGCTGCGCGCTTCGGCGGCCTCGGTGCGGCTGGCCGCCAGGATGCCGCGTGGGGTGAGGTTGCGTCGCAGCAAATCCAGTGATTCGCGGGTGCAGCGGTTCACCAAGGTTTCTTGATCCAGGCAATGGCTTTCGTTCATGGTGGTCTCCAACGCTGCAACATCAGCATGTTGAGGCCAAGCGCACCAGATCGACCCTGAGAAAAGCCAGCGAATCAGGGAATCTTGTCGCGCTTGCTGGTGGGCCACCACTCTTCCAGGCGGGCCGCAGCCCATTCTCGCCCACCCAGCCCGAAAGCCAAAGCGATGGCCAGGACGATGCCGCCCAGCACGATGAGGAAGGCATCGCGGATGATGGTGCCGCCCACTTCCATCTGGTCCAGCGCGATCATCACCACAAAGGCCATGATGGCGTACCGGGCCAGCCGGGACAGCGAGTCGCCATCGCGGATGTCGGCGTTCTCGCAGTAGGTGTAGACGGCGTTGGCCACGAAGCGCGCAAAGTAGGCGCCAAAGGCCAGGATCAACAGCGCCACGATGACCTTGGGCACGAACCACATCACACGGCCCAGCAATTCGGTCACGTGGGTCAGGCCCAAGCCATTGAAGGCCACCACCAGCGCGATCAGGATGACCAGCCAGTAAGCCAGCAGGCCGAACAGTTCCACCGTGTCGATCAGGGTGCCGCCTTTTTTGAGGAAGCTGTCCATGCCCGAGCGTTTGGTCAGAATGTGGAAGTTGATGGCGCGCAGGCCGCGCTGGATGGCAAAGCGCGCGGCCTTGGCCAGCAGGATGCCCAGCAGCATGACCACGATGGCCACGCCCAGGCGGGGCAGGAAGGCGCCCAGCTCAAACAGGAAGGCCCTGACAGGTTCCAGGTACACGTCGACTCTTTCCATGGATTGGTTCTCCTAGCCCGGCATCTGGAGGATGCCGAGGATGCCCTGCAGCGGGATGCGCACCCAGTCGGGGCGATTGTTCAGCTCATAGCGCAGTTCGTACAGTGCTTTTTCAAGTTCGAACAAGCCTAACAAACCTTGGCCCACCTCCAGGGATTCGTGCAGGCCAGCGACTTGGGTGGCCTGGGCATAGGCGCTCAGGAAGGTGCGCCTGGCCTGGGTTTCCCATTCGGCTGCGAAGGGCGCCAGCGTGTTCCGCTCTTCATCGTTCATGGCCGAGTCACGCAGTGCACTCACGCGGGCATAGCTGAAGGAGCGCAGCATGCTGGCCACGTCGCGCAAGGGCGATTGCTTGATGCGCCGCTCGGCGAAGCTGCGGCCCGGTTCGCCTTCGAAGTCGATGATGACGAAATCGTTCTTGGTGAGCAGGACCTGGGCGAGGTGGAAATCGCCGTGGAAGCGCGTCTTGAGGGCGTGGGGCGTGCCGGTGGTGAAGTGTTCGATGCGCCGCTGGATGTCGTGGCGCGCAGCCAGCACCTGGTGGGCTTCGCGCTGGGCTTCGACGGTGTCCAACTGGCTCAGGCTGTTCTCGAGCAGCAAGAGCACGGAGCGGGCATCGGTGCTGATGTGCTGGCGGTAGGCCTGCAGGTCGGCAGCGGTCAGGGCTTCGGGCTCGAAGGCCGGGTCGCCCGTGCGTTGGGCAAAGGCCCGGTGCAGCTGCGCAGTTCGCAAGCCCAGGGTGTCGACCAGGGCCAGGTAGGCACCGTGCACGCCTTCGGGCACGGACTCCAGGCTGGTGCGGCGCATTTCCAGGTAGCGCTGCAGGTAGCCTGTGGTGTAGGCCCAGCCATCGCCCTGGTTGGGCACATAGGCTTGCACGATGGCCAAGGTCATGAAGTTGCCGTTGTTGGCGGTGTACTCCAGCACACCGGCCACGGGCACGCAGTTTGGGAATTGGGCAACCTCGCTGAGGAAACGGCCGATCTCCACCTCCGGGTTCACGCCCACACGGATGCGGCGGTAGCCTTTGAGGAACAGCCTTTCGTTCACGGTGACGATGGTGTTGCTGCTTTGCGCTTGTGGCTTGCCAATGGGCAGGGCTTTGAGCTCATCGCCGACCAGGACGTTGAACAGGTCGGTGGCACGGAAGCGGAGTTGGCCCTGGTCGGTGTCCAGCGTCTGGTTGGTGGCGATGGCTTGCAGCAGTGCGCGGCAGAACACCTCGTCGGCAAAGGCGTCGGCCATCAGGCCCACGCTGGCTTGCTGGCGCACCCGTGCCACGGCGGACACCGCCAAGTGGCGCATGCGCTCTTCGTCCTTGTCTTCCCAGGCCATGGCCAGGGGCAGAAAATAGGCGGAGCCATCCTGGCCCGCACCATCAATGTCCACGATGGGCAGCAGCCAGCTGTGGCGGCCTGCTTCCCACACGGCGGAATCAACGATGCTCGCGCTTTTGATGGCCAAGCCTTTGGCGGCGTACCAGCGTTGCGCCTCGATGTAGCGCGGCAGCATTTGATTTTCAAACTGGGCGCGGGTCTTGACGGCCAGGCCAATGCGCCAGGGCACAACCTGGTCACGGAAGAGGCTGAGCCAGCCATCGAACAGCACCAGCACGGGCAACTCTTCGGCAGTTGTTTGCTCGCGGTGCCAACTGGGCACGCTGACATCGGTGCTCAGCTTGAACCAGTAGAAGCCATGGGCTGGGATGGTGAGCAGGTAGGGCAGGTCGCCCACGGGCGGGAAGGCGGTGCGGCCCAGCATCTCGACCGGCACGCGGCCTTTGAAGCGCGACAGGTCGAGCTCGACCGGTTGGGCCGAACGGCTGAGGTTGGCCACGCACAGGATCGAGTCGTCCCCATGCTCACGAAGATAAGCCAGCACCTTGCGGTTGCCCGGCTTGAGGAAGTTGAGTTCGCCGCGTCCAAAGGCCTGGCTGGTCTGGCGCACGGCCAGCATGCGGCGCATCCAGTTGAGCAGCGACGATGGATCTCGCATCTGCGATTCGACGTTGACGGCCTGGTAGCCGTACACCGCGTCCATGATGGGCGGCAGGTACAGGCGCTGCGGGTCGGCGCGCGAGAAGCCGGCGTTGCGGTCGGGGCTCCATTGCATGGGGGTGCGCACGCCGTTGCGGTCACCGATGAAGACGTTGTCACCCATGCCCAGTTCATCGCCGTAATAGATGATGGGCGAACCCCGCATCGACAGCAGCAGGCTGTTCATCAGCTTGATGGTGTCGATGTTGTTTTCCATCAGGGGCGCCAGGCGGCGGCGGATGCCCAGGTTGATGCGCGCACGCGGGTCGGCCGCGTAGGTGTTGTACATGTAGTCGCGCTCTTTGCTGGTCACCATCTCCAGCGTGAGCTCGTCGTGGTTGCGCAAAAAGATGGCCCACTGGCAGCTGTCGGGGATGTCCGGCGTCTGCTGCATGATCTCGGTCACCGGGAAGCGGTCTTCCTGGGCGATGGCCATGTAGATGCGTGGCATCAGCGGGAAGTGGTAGGCCGCGTGGCACTCGTCGCCATCGCCGAAGTAGTCGCGCACGTCTTCGGGCCACTGGTTGGCCTCGGCCAGCAGGAAGCGGTTCTGGTAGCTGGCGTCGATGGCGGCGCGCAGTTGCTTGATGATGCCGTGCGTCTCGGGCAGGTTCTCGTTGTTGGTGCCGTCGCGCTCGATCAGGTAGGGGATGGCATCAAGCCGGAAGCCATCGACGCCCATGTCCAGCCAGAAGCGCATGGTCTTGAAGATGGCCTCCAGCACCAGCGGGTTGTCGAAGTTCAGGTCAGGCTGGTGGCTGAAGAAGCGGTGCCAGTAGTAGGCCTTGGCGATCGGGTCCCAGGTCCAGTTCGACGTTTCGGTGTCGGTGAAAATGATGCGGGTGCCGAGGTACTTCTGGTCGGTGTCGCTCCACACATAGAAGTCGCGCTCTGGCGAGCCGGGGGGCGCATGGCGCGCGGCCACGAACCAGGGGTGCAGGTCGGAGGTGTGGTTGATGACCAGCTCGGTGATCACCTTGAGGTCGCGCTTGTGCGCTTCGGCCAGCATCAGCTTGAAGTCGTCCAGCGTGCCGTACTGCGGGTGGATGTCGTCGTAGCCGGAGATGTCGTAGCCATCGTCGCGCAAGGGCGAGGGGTAGAAGGGCATCAGCCAGATGGTGTTGACGCCGAGGTCTTTCACGTAATCCAGTTTGGCGGCCACGCCTTTGAAGTCACCCATGCCATCGTCGTTGGAATCGAAGAAGGCCTTGACGTTGAGCTGGTAAATGACCGCGTCTTTGTACCAGAGGGCGGCGTCGGCCTGCGGGGTGGTGGCGCCTTGTTCGGCTTCTTCGAGGTGCGGTGTTCGCGGTGCGTTCATCTAAGCGCTCTCAGGCGAAGTTGTCGAAGTGGCGTTCATCTTGGACCCGCTTTCGCAAACGGAAGACATGGGCGGGCGTTTGCTTCGGGTCCAGTATGACGAAGTTGCGCCAACCTTGCCAGGTGAAGCGTTGGTCGCTCAGCAGGTCGTGCACCTCGTACTGGGAGGTCGGTTCGAGCTTCAAGGTGTCAGCGTCCAGGGTGACCCAGCCAGATTGGGGGTTGTGTGGATCCAGGTTGACGATGACCAGGATGGTGTTCTGGCCATCCGCCGTTTGCTGGGCCGTCTGCTTCGAATAAGCGATGAGCTGGTCGTTGTCGGTGTGAAAGAAGCGGAGGCTGTGGTTGGACTGCAGCGCTGGGTTGTCGCGGCGGATGCCGTTGACCTTGGCGATGAGCGGGGCCAGGCTGTCGGGCCGGGCCACGTCCCAGTCGCCCCAATGGCGCAGCTGGTACTTCTCGGAGTTGAGGTACTCCTCGCTGCCGGGGCCGCGAGGAGCGCTGTCCAGCAGTTCGTAGGCGGGGCCATAGATGCCATAGCTGGCTGACAAGGTGGCGGCCAGCACCAGGCGCAGCGCGAAGACTGCTCGGCCGCCAGCGTGCAGGTGCTCGCTCAGGATATCGGGCGTGTTGGGCCAGACATTGGGGCGGAAGTAATCCTTGCCTGGGCCTTGCGACAGCTCGGTGAAGTACTCGGTCAACTCTTGCTTGGTGTTGCGCCAGGTGAAGTAAGTGTAAGACTGCGAATAGCCCAGCTTGGCCAGGCGGTGCATGACCTTGGGCCGCGTGAAGGCCTCGGCCAGGAACAGCACCTCGGGATGGTCGCGTTTGATGGTGGTAATGGCCCATTCCCAGAAGGGGAAGGCCTTGGTGTGGGGGTTGTCCACACGGAAAATGGTCACGCCTTCGCTGATCCAATGATCGAACACGCTTTTCAGTTCAAGCCACAGGGCGCGCCAGTCCTCGGTCTCGAAGTTGAAGGGGTAGATGTCCTGGTACTTCTTGGGCGGGTTTTCGGCGTATTGCACGGTGCCATCGGGCCGCCAGCGGAACCACTCGGGGTGGGTCTTGACATAAGGGTGGTCTGGCGCGCACTGGAACGCGATGTCCATGGCGATCTCCTGGCCCAGTTCGTGCGCTTTGCTGACCAGGGATCGGAAGTCTTCCCAAGTGCCCAGCTCGGGCAGCAGGTCTTTGTGGCCGCCTTCCAGTGAGCCAATGGCCCAGGGGCTGCCAACATCACCAGGCTCGGTGCTCAAGGCATTGTTGCGGCCTTTGCGCTTCTCGCGGCCAATGGGGTGGATGGGCGGGAAGTACAGCACATCGAAGCCCATCTCGGCCACGTAGGGCAGGCGGGCTTCGACGTCCTTGAAGGTGCCATGCTGGCCAGGCTGTGATGAGGCCGAGCGGGGGAAGAGTTCGTACCAACTGCTGTAGCGGGCGCGTTCACGGTCCGCGACCAGCGGCAGTTCAATGGGGAAGTGAACGGCCTGTTGGCGGTCGGGATGGCGCCGTGCCACGGCGGCCTGGTTTTCGTCCAATGCCAGCGCCTTGAGGGTCTGGGTGTCACTGTGGGGTTTGCGCAGCTGTTTGGCCCAGGACTTGAGCTCGGCCTTGTCCGTGGACTTGGCGCGCTTGGCGGCGTCTTCGATCAACTCGGCCCCCACTAGCGCGGCGATGCGGATGTCTTCTTCATCGACCCGTCGTGTCAACTCGTGGCGCCAGGATTCAAAGTGATCGACCCAGGCGACCGCGCTGTAGAAATAGCGGCCGGGTGCCTCGGGCGTGAAACTGGCAAGCCACTCGTCATTGCTGTCCAGCTTCATCTCCACTTCTTGCGAAGTAGCGTCTGCTTCAGCCCGCCAGCACAGCATCACGCGCAACACATCGTGCCCATCCGTGAAACAGTTGGCCTGGACGTGAACGGGCTCACCCGCGATGGCCTTGACGGCAAAGCGGCCTGCGTCCACCACCGGCAGCACCGCGTCGATCACGGCGCGTTGCCGGCCGGCCTCTTCAGGGATCAGGCCCCTGGTGCCGGTGCGCTGGCTAGAGGGTGTCCGTGTGGCCATGCGCTTCCAGTTTGAGGATGATGGTGGACAGGGGGGGCAGGACCAATTGCAAGGAATGCGGCCTGCCGTGCGATTCCTCGGGCCTGGTGTCGGCCCCGCCCAGGTTGCCCCAACCCGAGCCGCCAAATTCCTTGGCATCGCTGTTGAAGATCTCGCGCCAGTGGCCTGCGCTGGGCACCCCCACCTGGTAGTGCTCGCGGGGCAAGGGGGTCAGGTTCACCGCCACCAGCAAGGGCGCGGTGCCTGCTTGGCCCTTGCGCAGAAACACCACCACGGTGGCGCTCACGTCATTGCCTTCGATCCACTCAAACCCGGTGTCGGAGAAGTCGATCTGGTGCAGGGCCGGTTCGCTGCGGTAAACGCGGTTGAGCTCGCTGACCATGCGTTGAATGCCCTGGTGCGCCGGGTCTTGTGTCAAGCCCCAGTCCAATTGGCCTTCGTGCGTCCACTCGCGCTCTTGCGCGAACTCACCGCCCATGAACATCAGCTTCTTGCCCGGGTGCGTCCACATCAGGCCGTACATGGCGCGCAGGTTGGCAAAGCGTTGCCACGGGTCGCCGGGCATCTTGCCCAACAGCGAGCCTTTGCCATAGACCACCTCGTCGTGCGACAAGGGCAGCACGAAGTTCTCGTTGAAGGCGTAGACCAGCGAGAAGGTCAGTTTGCCCAGGTGGTATTTGCGGTGAATGGGGTCTTCGTGCATGAAGGCCAGGGTGTCGTGCATCCAGCCCATGTTCCACTTCATGCCGAAGCCCAGGCCGCCCATCGAAGTGGGCCGCGAGACCTGGGGCCAGGCGGTCGACTCTTCTGCGATGGTGACCACATCGGGGTGCTCGCGGTACACGGCTTCATTCAGCTTGCGCAAGAAATCGACAGCCTCGAGGTTCTCCTTGCCACCGTGCTGATTGGGGATCCATTCTCCCTCCTTGCGGGCGTAGTCCAGGTAGAGCATGGAGGCGACCGCGTCCACGCGCAGGCCATCGATGTGGTACTTCTCCAGCCAGAACAGGGCCGATGAGATCAAGAAGCTGCGCACCTCGCCGCGCCCGTAGTTGAAGATGCTGGAACTCCACTCGGGGTGAAAGCCCTGGCGGGGGTCGGCATGTTCGAACAGGTGGGTGCCATCGAAGTACTGCAGACCGTGCTCGTCGGTGGGGAAGTGCGAGGGCACCCAGTCCAGGATCACACCAATGCCGCGCTGGTGCAGGTGGTCCACGAAGTACATGAAGTCCTGCGGGGTGCCGTAGCGCGAGGTGGGGGCGAAGTAGCCTGTGGTCTGGTAACCCCACGATCCGTAGAAGGGGTGTTCGGTGATGGGCATCAACTCCACGTGCGTGAAGCCCATCTGCACCACGTACTCGGCCAGCGAGTGGGCCAGGTCGCGGTAGTTCACGGGGTCTTGGCTGCGCCGCCACGAGCCCGCGTGGAACTCGTAAATCGACATGGGCGCGTCCAGGCTGTTGCGCTGCTGCCGCTCGCTCATCCAGGCCTCGTCGCCCCAGGCGTATTGCAGAGACCAGACACGCGATCCCTGGGCGGGCGAGACTTCTGCATACACCGCGAATGGGTCGGCCTTGTCCGCGACATGGCGTCCACCCAGGCCATGGACTCGGTACTTGTAAGCCTGACCATGGCGAGCGTTTGCGGCCGCACCCTCCCACACCCCACTGCGGTCGGGGCGCGCCGTCAAGGGGTCGGCCTGCTCGTCCCAGTGGTTCCAGTCACCGATGACCGAAACACGGGCGGCATTGGGTGCCCAGACGCGAAACTTCGCGCCTTCCTGCTCATGCCGCAAGTGGCAACCCATCTTGTCATGCAGCCTGGCATGAGTGCCTTCGCCAAACAGGTACAGGTCTTGGTCGGTCAACACGTTGTGGTGTGCTCCATGGTTCTCTTGCTCTGATGACTTGCTGAGTCTGAGCAATTGGCGTTCCCGGTGCTGAGGCAATGCGCTCCCCTCGGATCGGGATTTTTTTCCGAACAATGTGCCGACGCACCAACATCACTTGGGAACGCCAGTTGCTATGACGGGGAATGAACATCAAAACCAATGCCGTGGCGTTTGGCCTGGCCTGTGCAGCGTTGATGACCCCGGCCGCCTGGGCGGTTGGTAAGCCGACGGTGTCTGTTCAAGACCTGGCCGATTCGGTGGTGAAAACGCATGACAGCCATGGGCAACCTTTTGCCGTCATTGACAAGGTTCAAGCCAGGTTGTTCGTGTTCCAGCCTGATGGGCGAATCCACGGCTCTTCGCCCATCTTGCTGGGCAGCGCGCGGGGGGATGATTCGGTGCCGGGCATCGGCCTGCGCAAGATGGAAGACATCCGCCCTGCCGAACGCACCACGCCCGCCGGTCGTTTCTTGATCGAGCCAGGCCGTAATGCCCAGGGGGAAGACATCTTCTGGATTGACTACGACGCGGCGGTCTCCATGCACCGGGTGCGGGCCACCAATCCCAAAGAGCGTCGGCTCGCGCGCCTGGCCACGGCCACGCCAGCCGACAACCGCATCTCCTATGGCTGCATCAACGTGCCGGTGGCTTTCTTCAACACGGTGGTGAAGCCGGTGTTCCAAGGGCGACAGGGCGTGATGTACGTGCTGCCTGAAACCCGCCCAGCGCAGACGGTATTTTCTGCCCTGAAAGCGAACAAGCCGGGCTCGTGACCCGGCTTGTTGCTTCAGCTGATGCCGAGTGTCAGTTCACTCAGTTGCGGTCAGCGCGCGGTGGGCGATCAGGGCTGATCACCGTGGCAGGTGCAGCGGTTTCATTGGTGCCGGCGGCGGTGGCTGGCATGTTGTTCAGGCCGTCATTGGCGGTGGCCCCGGTGTTTTGCTCAAGGTTGGTGCTGCTGTTGTTCTGGTTGTTCACCGAGTTCGCACGGTTGTCCATGGTGGGGCTCATGCCCGAGTTCGTTGGCGTGTTGATCGTGCCATTGGTGGTGCTGCTGGGGTTGGTCGCAGAACCTTGGCCCGTGGTCGACGATTGCGCGTAAGCGAAGCCAATGCTGCCAGCCAAAGCGGCGGTCACGGCGGTGATGGTCAAGCCTTTGTTCAGTTTGCTCATGGTGTTTCCTCAGATAGTTGATGGACCCTTCTGCAGTGGCAATGCGCGTACCCACCACGCCTTCACGCCATGAATTTTCCTCATCGCAGATCAGCATTTTTGGTATGAATGAAATTCAACTCATCGTGAAAATATGTCGCTTGATTCAAATTGACCGTTTGCGCAGACTGCGAAGCATCCCAACTCATTCCTCAGAGAGCTTCCATGGCCCGCACCCACATCCTTGGTTTTCCGCGCGTTGGCGCCCACCGCGAACTCAAGTTCGCGCAAGAGTCTTTCTGGCGCGGCGAATCTGACGAGTCCGCCTTGCGCCAGGTGGGAGCGCAACTGCGCCAGCGCCATTGGCAGGCACAGAAAGACGCGGGCCTGAGCACCGTGGCCGTGGGTGATTTCGCCTGGTACGACCAGATGCTGTCGACCTCCGCCTTGTTGGGAGCATTGCCCAGGCGCTTTGGCTTCGACGCCCGGCAACTGAGCCTGGGCCAGTACTTCGAGCTGGCGCGCGGCAACCAGGCCCAGCCTGCCATGGAGATGACCAAATGGTTCGACACCAACTACCATTACCTGGTCCCCGAGCTGGACGCGCAAACCACCTTTGACGGTGGCGTGGACTGGTTGTTCGACGAGATCGGCGAAGCCCTGGCGCAAGGCCTGGCCATCAAGCCCGTGCTGATCGGCCCGATCACCTACCTGTGCTTGTCGAAGTCGCACGTGGCGGGCTTTGACCGCTTGAGCTTGTTGCCCAAGATCGTGGCGGCCTACCAGCGCATCCTCACCCGCCTGGCCGACTTGGGCATTGGCTGGGTGCAGATCGACGAGCCCGCCTTGTGCCTGGACCTGGACGCCAACTGGCGCGCGGCCTTTGCCCCGGCGTATGCCGACCTGGCCGGGACGGGCGTCAAGCTGCTGCTGGCCACTTACTTCGACACGGCCGCAGACCACGCCGTGCTGGCCGCGCAGTTGCCGGTGCAAGGCTTTCACATCGACCTGGTGCGGGCGCCGCAGCAGCTTGATGCCTGGCGCCAGGTGCTGCCCAAGGAGGCGGTGCTGTCGGTGGGCGTGGTCGATGGCCGCAACATCTGGCGCACCGACTTGCGCCGCGTGCTCACCCTGTTGCAGCCGCTGCAAGCCGAGCTGGGCGATCGCCTCTGGGTGGCACCATCGTGCTCCCTGTTGCACACGCCGGTGTCATTGGCCAGTGAGCCCAAGCTGGATGTCGAGATCAAATCCTGGCTGGCCTTTGCCACCGAGAAACTGGGCGAGTTGCAGGTACTGGGGCAAGCCCTGAACCAGGGTGAAGCCGCCGTGGCCACCGAGCTGGCCGCCTCCGATGCCGCGCAGGTTTCACGTCGCCAATCCAGGCGCGTGGTCAACGAGGTGGTGCAAAAGCGCCTGGCAGCCGTGACCACCAGCATGGCCCACCGCGCCAGCCCCTTTGCCCAACGCATTGACAAGCAGCGCCAAGCCTTGCAACTGCCGCCGCTGCCCACCACCACCATCGGTTCCTTCCCGCAGACAGCCGCCATTCGCCAGACCCGTGCCGCCCACAAGCGCGGTGAGCTGAACGCGCTGGACTATCTGCAACGCATCCGCAGCGAGATCGAGCTGGCCGTGCGCAAGCAGGAAGAGCTGGGTCTGGACGTGCTGGTGCACGGCGAGGCCGAACGCAACGACATGGTCGAGTACTTCGGCGAGCAACTGTGGGGCTACGCCTTCACCGAGAACGGCTGGGTGCAAAGCTATGGCTCACGCTGCGTCAAGCCGCCCATCATCTACGGCGACGTGTTCCGCCCCGAGCCGATGACGGTGGAAACCACCCGCTATGCCCAGTCGCTGACCGACCGCCTGATGAAGGGCATGCTCACCGGCCCGGTGACGATGCTGCAATGGTCGTTCGTGCGCGACGACCAGCCCCGCGAGACCACCGCTTTGCAACTGGCCCTGGCCATCCGCGAAGAAGTGTCCGACCTGGAGAAGGCCGGCATCAAGGTGATCCAGATCGACGAGCCCGCCATTCGCGAAGGCCTGCCTTTGCGGCAGCGTGATTGGGCGGCTTACCTGGAGTGGGCCGTGCGCGCCTTCAAGATCTCGGCCGCCAGCGTGAAGGATGAAACCCAGATCCACACCCACATGTGTTACGCCGAGTTCAACGACATCCTGCCGTCCATCGCGGCCATGGACGCCGATGTGATCACCATCGAGACCTCGCGCTCGGCCATGGAGCTGCTGGACGGCTTTGGGGCTTTTGACTACCCCAATGAGATCGGGCCCGGCGTGTACGACATCCACTCGCCGCGCGTGCCGGGTGTGGACGCCATGCTCAAGCTGCTGGAGCGCGCTTGTGAGGTGATTCCGCCGCAACGCCTGTGGGTCAACCCTGACTGTGGTTTGAAGACGCGTGGCTGGATCGAGACCGAGGCGGCCTTGTCCAACATGGTGAAGGCGGCCAAGGCCTTGCGCCTGAAGCTGGGTGAGCCAGGCGATGAGGCCTGGTTGCGCGTGGCGCCGCGCACAGGGGGCACCACCAAGCCGGCCCTTTCAAGCCATGCTCATGGTGCGGGCTGCAACGATTGCGGTCAGACCGCGTGACGCACCAGCCAGCGCTGGTCGCTCAAAGTTGGCGGAGAAAGGACACCAGGTCCCTTTTCTCCAGTGGCGTCAACTTGGTTCCCAGCACCAGGTTGAAGAACTCCACCGTGTCGTCCAGCGTCAGCAGGCGGCCATCGTGCAGATAGGGTGGTGAATCCTTGATGCCCCGCAATGGGAAAGTCTTGATGGGGCCGTCCATGTTGGCCAGGCGCCCGTTGACCAGGCGCGGTGCGAAGAAGCGCTCGGTCTTGAGGTTGTGCATCGAGTTGTCCGTGTAGTAGGGCGGCGCATGGCAGCTCGCACAGTTGGCCTTGCCAAAAAACAAGGCCTGGCCCCGCAGTTCGGCCGGGGTGGCCTTGGCCGGGTCCAGCTTGCCGTCGATGCCCAGCTTGGGGGCGGGCGGGAAATCCAGCAGGGCCTGAAGCTCGCCCATGAAGTGAACCTGGCTGCCCCGCTCCAGCACGTTCACGCCTTTCTTGGTGGCGATGATGGGATCGCCGTCAAAGTAGGCCGCGCGCTGCTCGAACTCAGTGAAATCCTCGACCGACTTGAGCGCACGCTGCGAGCCGAACAGGCGCTGGATGTTGACCCCGCGCAGCGACGGGGTGTCGATGCGGTGCCGGAACTCCTGCGGCCGCACGTCGCCCGCCAGGTGGGTCGAGGCATTGGTGTGGCCATTGGCATGGCAATCCAGGCAGGCCACGCCGCGGCTGGGCTTGACGGAACGGCGATCGTCAGTGACGTTGAATTGCTGCTGAGGGAAAGGCGTGAGCAGCAGCCGCATGCCTTCAAGCTGTTTGGGATTGAGCACGCCGTTGAAGAGCTTGAAGAAGTTGTTCAAGGTCACCAACTCGCCCTTGGACACGTCACCGAGGTCAGGCCGGGTCGTGAGGAAGATCGGGGCGGGGAACTCGGGCAGGAAGTGGTCGGCCAGGTCGAAGTCAAGGTCGAAACGGGTCAGGTCGCGGTCACCTTCCTGGCGTTTGATCTCATCAATGTGGAACCGAGGGAAGAGCATGCCGCCTTCCGGGTGGTTGGGGTGAGGCAGCGGCAGAAAGCCCTTGGGGAAGAGGTTGCGCGCCTTGATCTCGTCGCTGCTCATCCCGGCCAGTTGTTCCCAGGTCGTGCCGGCGGGCAGCTTGACGCGAACCCCGTCCTGGACCGGCTTGCCCTTGGTCATGGTGATGCCCGGTGCAGGACGGTTGGCCAGGTCATAACGCTCGGCCAGCAGATCGGCCTGGCGTTTCATGATGCCCGGCTTGGCGGCGCTCATGCGCGAGACCGTGGTATTGAAATCTTCCGTGATCACCACGGGCGCGTAACTGGAGGCCTTGCTGGCGGGTTCGCTGAAGACTGCCTGGGGCAGAAGGGTGCCCAGGCTGAGGGTGAGCAGGGCCGCTCTGCTCCGCAGATGGCTTGAAAAGTGAGATCCCATGCTTTTGTTCTCCATGCTTTGTTGAAAAGCCGGTGCTGGCGGGATGCTACTGCGCATGTCAGCCCATGGTGGCAAGCCCATGATGAACATGGGGCTTGACGGGTCAGCGCAGCACGCTGCGGTAGAACAGCGCCATGCGCTGGCGCCGGGCCTCGGCGCATTGCTCGGGCGTGCCTTCTTGCTGACCTCGCAGCACGCGTGAGAGCTGGTCGCCCAGCACGCAGTTGATCAGGTGCACGGGCAACTGGTCTTCGGGCAGGTCGTCCAGCAACTGAGCGCGCACATCAGGGCGTTGCAGGAAGCGCGCGATGGCTTCGCGCGTGACGTTCGGCCCCAAGGCGAAGAAGGTCTCGACCATTTGCGGATTGCCGCGTGCTTCGGCCGCCAGCATGCGCTGCAGCGCCACCGCTTCGGGTGAGGTCAACAGGCTGTAGAGCCGGGTCGCGAAATCGTCGAGCACCTCGCGGATGGGGCGCTGGTCTTTGTCCAGGTCCATGTCGGAGAAGAACTGGGCGCGCTTGTCCTGGAGCAGGGCGCTCAGCAGGCCCTGTTTGCCGCCGAACTTGATGTAGATGGTGCGCACGGCCACGCGGGCTTCGCGGGCAATCATCTCCAGGCTCACATTGCCGTAGCCCTTTTCCAGGAACAGGCGGCCTGCGGTGCGCTTGAGGTCTTCCAGCCGCGTTTCGACCTCGGCGGCTCGCGGGCGGCCCGCGCCCTTGGCGGGCGTTTTCTTGGCGGCAACGATCGTTCTGCTCATGGAATCGGACTTTACCCAATTATTTAATGAAATGAAAGCGTTTCATTTCTTGACACTGGCAGACCGGAGGCAAATAATGCGCTGACTCCATTTCATTTCCTAAAGAGTTCGAGCCATGCAAACTCAGGCCAAGACCGAACCCGTCACCCTCGTTGTCGCGCCCCCGGCTGCAGCACAGCCAGCGGACAAGCCGCCTTCCAAGGTGCGCGTTTTCGGCGTGCTGGGCGTGCTGATCCTGGCGGGCCTGGGCTTTGGCGGCCGCATGTACTGGCGCAGCCAGAATTTCGTCGAGACCGAGAATGCTTACGTGGCGGGCCATGTGCACCCCATCTCGGCCCGCATCGCTGGCGTGGTCACCAAGGTGCTGGTCGATGACAACCAGTTCGTGAAAGAAGGCCAGGTGATCGCCGAGCTCGACCCGGCCGACCAGGGCGTGAAGCTCGAGCAGATCCGCGCGCAAATCGCCTCGGTGGAGCAGCAGGTGCTGCAGGCCGATGCACAGACCGCGCAGGCGCGTGCGTCGGCCAGTGCCGCGCAGGCCCAGGTGGCGCAAGCGCAAGCCCAATCGCTGCGCGCCCAACAGGATGCCGAGCGCTATGGCCAGCTCTACAACACGCAGATGAAGGCCGTGGCCAAGTCCGAGCTGGACGCCGCCAACGCGGCCCGCACCGGCGCGCTGGCCGACGTGGCCGCCCGCAAAGACGCGGCCTTGGCCGCGCAGGCGCAGGTGGGCGCGGCCCAGGCAGCGCGCGAGGTGCTCAAGGCGCAGATCAAGGTGCTGCAGGCACAGGCCAAGGACGCCCAGCTGCAAGTGAGCTACAACCGAATCGTGGCGCCGGTCAGCGGCCGCCTGGGCAAACGCAATGTTGAGGTCGGCGCGCGCGTGCAGCCGGGCCAGCAACTGGCCGCCATCGTGGAAGACAAGGTCTGGGTCACCGCCAATTTCAAGGAAACCCAACTGGCGGGCCTCAAGACCGGCCAGGACGTGGACGTGGTGATCGATGCCTTGCCGGGCGAACATTTGAAGGCCAGGCTCGACAGCTTCTCGCCCGCCTCGGGCAACCAGTTCGCCTTGCTGCCCGCCGACAACGCCACGGGCAACTTCACCAAGATCGTGCAGCGCGTGCCCGTCAAGCTGACCTTCGCCGCTGCGGATCTGCAGCGCCTGGCTGGCCGCCTGGCGCCGGGCATGTCGGCCATGGCCGAAGTGGACCTGCGCCAGTCGGCTCAAGAACAACGCTGAGCGGCGCACCATGTCGAGCGCCGCCTCACCTCCTGCCCCCTTCGTGCCCGCGATGGCCGCGCCTGGCGAGCGCGTTGACCTGCGCACCTGGTTCGCCGTGGCGGCGGGCCTGTTGGGCGCCTTCATGGCGGTGCTGGACATCCAGATCACCAACTCCTCGCTGAAGGACATCCTCGGCTCGCTGTCGGCCACGCAGGAGGAAGGCTCGTGGATCTCGACCGCCTACCTGTGCGCCGAGATCGTCGTCATCCCCCTGACCGGGCTGATGGCGCGTGTGCTGGGTTTGCGCACCTACATGGTCGGCACCACGGCCTTGTTCCTGATCTGCTCGACCCTGTGCGGCGCAGCCTGGAACCTGCCCAGCATGATCGTGTTCCGCATGATGCAGGGCTTCACCGGTGGCGCCTTGATCCCCATGGCCCTGACCCTGGTGATGACCAAGCTGCCGCCATCGAAGCGGGCCGTGGGCATGGCCATGTTCGGCCTGACCGCCACGCTCGCGCCCACCCTGGGCCCCACGCTGGGTGGCTACTTGTCCGAGCTGTACGGCTGGCCCTCGATCTTCTACATCAACTGGGTGCCCGGCATTTTGTTGATCTTCGGCATCTTGTGGGGCCTGGACAAGGAAGGCCGCAACTGGTCGCTGTTGGCCACGGCAGACTGGGTGGGCATCGCCTTCATGGCCGTGGGCCTGGGCAGCCTGACCATCTTTCTGGAAGAGGGCAACTCCAAGGATTGGTTCGATTCGGACTTCATCCGCATCTTCGCCACCCTGGCGGCCGTGGGCTTGGTGGGCTGGGTGGCCACCAGCCTGCTGCGCGACGAGCCCTTTGTGAACCTGCGCCTGTACCTGCGCCGCAACTTCTTCGTGTCGGCCTTGCTGGCCGCGGTCACGGGCATGGCCTTGTACGGCTCGTCGTTCTTGCTGCCCTTGTACCTGGGCCAGATCGCGGGCTACACGCCCATGCAGATCGGCGAAGTGATCATGTGGGCGGGCTTGCCGCAGCTGTTCATCATGCCCGTGGCCGCCATCATGTCTTCACGCGTGGACAACCGGGTGATGTGCACCATCGGCCTGAGCCTGTTCGGCACCTCGTGCCTGATGAACGGCTTCATGGACGCCTCGGTGGGCTACGACCAGTTGCTGGCCTCGCAGGTGGTGCGTGCGTTGGGCCAGCCTTTCATCATGCTGACGCTGTCGAACTTCGCGATGTCGGGCATCTCGCCCAAGGACATGCCCTCGGCCTCCAGCCTGTTCAACATGACGCGCAACCTGGGCGGCTCCATCGGCATTGCCATGCTGGCCACCATGCTGACCAACCGCCAGCACTTCCACTCGGCGGTGTTGGGCGAATCGGTGTCGCTGATGTCCGATGCCACGCGATCGCGCCTGGACCAGTTGACGCAGGGCTTCATCGCCAGCGGCATCGACCCTGCGCGCGCCGCCGACCAGGCCATCGCGGTGATCGACCGCATCGTGCGCCGAGAGAGTTATGTGATGGCCTACAACGATGGCTTCTTGATGATGGCGGGCGTGCTGTTCGCCTGCATCGCCGTGCTGTGGTTCGCCGACAAGGTGAAGTCGCCATCAAGCGGCGGCGCCGGTGCCCATTGAGGTGATGACGATGAGAGATGCTGGAGAACACATGATGTTGATCAAGCCCCTGAGACGTGGCGCGATCGCGGCCACCACCTTGTTGGCCGTGGCCTTGCTGAGTGCCTGCACCACGGTCGGCCCCAACTTTGCCGCGCCCAAGTTCGAGTCCGTGCCCAGCTACCGCCATGTGGACGGCAAGGCCCCCGACAGCGCGACCATGCCGCTCGACAGCTGGACCCTGTTCGGCGATGCCACATTGGATGCGCTGGAGCGACGTGCCTTGCGCGACAGCCCCAATGTGCAGGCCGCAGGCCAACGCATGCTGGAAGCCCAGGCCCTGCTGGGCGTGGCGAAATCCGATGACGGCGTGAAGCTGGGCGTCAGCACGGGGGCCGGCTACTCGCATTCGTCCGAGAACACCTCGCAGGCCATCATGCTGGGCCGCCGCACGGTGGAGGGCAGCAACTTCACCCTGGGCGCTTCACTGTCTTACGAGCTGGACCTGTGGGGCCGCGTGCGCCGCGCTGTCGAGTCGGCCGATGCCCAGGCCCTGGCCGCCCGTTACGACCGCGATGGTGTGCTGCTGATGCTGACCCACCAGGTGGCCGTGGGCTACTTCCAGTTGCGTGGCCTGGATGCCGAGATCGCGATTCTGGACAGCGCGCTGGACACCCGGCGCGAGACCGAACAACTGGTGAGTGCCCGCTTTGACACCGGCCTGTCGAACGAGCTGGACTTGTCACGCGCGCGCATTGAGAGGGCCAACGCCGAAGCTGATTTGCACGAAGCGCGCCGCCAGCGCCAGACGTTGGAGCATGGTCTGGCCGTGCTGGTGGGCGCCTCGCCCAGCGAGCCCCTGATCGCCAGCCTGGGCAGCGCGGCCAAGACCGCTTTGCCCGTGCCCCCCACGATTCCCGTGGGCCTGCCCGCCAGCTTGTTGGCGCAGCGGCCCGACCTGTCGTCCAGCGTGGCCGGGCTGCGCTCGCTCAATGCCCAGGTGGGCGTGGCCGAAAGCGCCTTCTATCCCTCGGTGAGCTTGACGGGCAACTATGGTTTCGCGTCCGAGAAGCTGCGCGAGTTGACCAACAGCGGCTCGCAACAGTTCAACGTCGGCCCGCTGGCGCTGTCATTGCCCATCTTGGATGGCGGCCACAACCAGGCCAACCTGGCCGCATCGCAAGCGCGCTATGCGCAGGCCATGGCCACGCACCGGGGCAAGTTGTTGACCGCCTTGCGCGAGGTGGAAGATGCCTTGTCTGACCTGCAGCAGCGCCAGTTGCAGGCCGATGCCCAGGCCCAGGCCCAGCAGGCTGCAGGCCGGGCTTACGAGGTGGCGCGCGCCCGCTATGAGCGCGGCGTCTCCAACTACCTGGACGTGACCGATGCGCAGCGCAGCAGCCTGAGCGCTGATCGCGCGGCCGCGCAGATCCGCACCCAGCGTTTGCTGGCGGCGGTGAACCTGGCGCGTGCGCTGGGCGGCGGCTGGTCGCCCGAGGCTTCGCTCACGATTGCCAAGGCGGTGCAGCCCTAGTCAGGCATCGGCGGCAACGGGCCCCTATCAAGGGCCCGGATTCTGGCTCAGGCGCTCCAGGCGGTCCAGCCACTCGGCGATCAACTCCAGGCGCCACAAGGGGTTGTCCAGGCTCATCAGGCGTTGGCGTTCACCGGCGGGCAAAGGCAGGCATTCTGCCCAGCGGTTGGACAGCCAGCCGGCGTCTTGCCAGAGTGGGTCGCCGGGCGGGGCGGGCAGGGGTGGGGCGCCTTCCTGGTTGGCCATGGCGGTGAGCGCGTCTTGCAGGCGCTGGCTGAGCGAGGCCAGTTCAGCGGGCACCGTCGCAGGGGCGTCATCGGGCAGCAGCTGGATGACACCTGTCCACAGGCCGTGGGGCAAGACCCGCACGCTGTCGAGCGTGAAGCGCTGGGTGCCGCGAGCTTGTACCAGCATCAGGCCGGGCTGGGGATGCTCGATGCGCTCCAGCGTGGCCAGGGTGCCGACGTGGGCCAGGGTCTCGGCGCTGCTGCCCTCGCCGGGGCGCGGGGCACGCCGCACTTCGTGGCCGCTTTGCAGGCAGACCACGCCGAAGGGCTCACCGCTTTGCTCGCAACGCTTCATGAGGTCGAGGTAGCGGACCTCGAAGATCTGCAAGGGGAGCAGGCCACCGGGGAAGAGGACGGTGTGCAGGGGGAAGAGGGGCAGGGCTGTGAAGTCCATGGTGCGGGATGTGCTCGGTGGAGCTTGCAGTGTGCCCGTTCGGGGTCATGGACGCCTCTGGCATGATGGGTAACGCTTGCGCGTCACCAGGGAGAAGTACATGGGTCTTATTGCGAAATGCTCCGTCCGTCGAGGGAAGAGGGCGCTTCTTGGCTGTCGGCGTGAGGGGATGAAGCCCGAGTTATCCGCCGCATTCGATGTTCTATCGGGTGCGGATAGATGCAACTTTGAAGCCTAAACAATAGTTAGGCTTTCACATGGCTGAGTCGTTATACGAATCTGCGATCCAAAACATGAGTGCAACTGTGCATCAACTGGCGCTTCTTGTCCCGCAGCCTCAAAAGATTCCATTTGCGGATTCCTTTGCCTATCGATATGTCGAAAAGACAATCCAACAAGCGATAGTTCAAAAACTCGCGCGGTACGTTACAACGCTACGCGCCACTTTCATCCTGCTGGAGTACGGATTCCTTCAAGAACAAGCATCTCTTCAACGAATTCTCGACGAGATACAAGAAGACGTCACGTTCTTGTCCTACGCTCTCATCGTCGGGGAGGTAAGCGAACTACACCAAAAATTTCTCGATGCGTTTTATCAAGAGGAATTTGATCTGACGACAGGAAAGCTGGGCGAACAAGATCGCCCCATGGTGCCAAGGAAAAAGATCAGGGCATACATAGCCAACGTCGAAGGGGCCAATCAGAACCCAAGTCAAGGTGTACGTGTCTCACGCGAAATCAGCAAAGCATATTCAGGCTTCATCCATGCGGCCTCCCCTCAAGTTATGGACATGTACTTCGGGACACCGCCGAGGTTTCACCTGAGCGGCATGCATGGCACATTCAGGCAGGAAGAACACCGCGAGGACGTATGGAACTATGTCTACAGAGGTATCCTGGTGTTCTCGTGCGCAGCACAAGCTCTCGGCAATGCCAAGTTGTGCGAGAACATCCTATTCTTCGCTCAAAAATTCGCACATCAAGCAGGCAAAGATTACGGACTCAAGGACCGCAGCAATCAACCAGAAGTAGACGGCAACTCAAATGGATGAAGGTTCGTTGAACACAAGCTTTGAAACGCGAAACTCAATCGCTGAAGCACCTGTTACCAGCCTAACTCGGTGCCCCTTACTTTTGGCGTTGGCCTGAAAGGCATCTTCCTATGATCACCACCGCTTATTGCTGCATGATGGCGCAGTACAACGTTTGGATGAATTCTCGCCTCTATGCAATCTGCGAGAAAGTGCCCCCCTCTGATCTTTACGCAGACAGAGGCGCATTTTTCAAATCCATCTACGGCACGCTAAATCACATCATGTACGCGGACCTTGCCTTCCTTAGCCGGTTCACAGGAAATCCTGCCGTCGTACCCGAAATCGATGCAGACCTTTTTGGTAGCTTTGAGCGCTTGCGTATTGAACGTGCGCAGCTCGATACAAGGATGTTGGAATGGTCTGAAACGCTGTCACCAACATGGCTGGCCGAGACGCTCTCATATAAAAGCAAAGTTGATGGCCTTGTTCGTACGTTTCCAAAATGGATGCTTGTTACCCACACATTCAATCACCAAACGCATCACCGGGGGCAAGTTACAACCTTGCTAACCCAACTGGGCCTTGATGTGGGCGCCACTGACATCCCTTTCATGCCCCACCTTCAGGCGGATGCTCTGGCGTGAGCGAAACTTGTTTTGGCTCACCCGCCGGTCCTTCTCGCCCCAGCAGCCCAGCCTCAAGCAGCAAGTGCAACACGATGAGTGCAGTCACGATGCTGAATGAATCTGAAATGACCGGTGACATACAGCGGTTCTTTGAAGCGTTTTGCAAGAGAAGATCGCCCAGTACTTTCAAGGTTTCCTGAACAAGTACCATGAGCAAGGCTGTCGCGCTTGTCGTTTCCAAAAAATGCAAGTTGTCCCGCTGGGTCAAATGAGTGTGCTTGCTTCGGTAACTTGGGACCTGCTGCGCGATGATCAAAGTGTCGCCAGTCGCTGGCGCGAGTCGTACAAACTCACTCGGGGGGCTAGCAATGAACTTCGCATCTACGCTTCAACTGATCATGTTGAAATTGAGTGGCTCAATCAACCGCGCACCGGTCACCAGCCTAGCTGCCGGTTAACCTGAGCGTTGGGCAACGCAGGGAGACCCGTGTGGGATTGGGATGCAGGTTTCGCAGCGCCTTGTGGGCACTAATCCCCAAGACCGTCATGATCATGAGCAAGCATGAGCTTGCAAATTACAAGAAGAACACCGTGCCAATCTTCGAACGAGCGTCAGCAGCAGACATCCCCGCACTCAGTGAGTTGCTATCGGTTCTGTTCGCCCAAGAAATTGAGTTCCAGCCAAACGAGGCAGCTCAATGCAAAGGCTTGTCAGCCATCATCAGCAACCCTGATCTTGGCGTCATCCTGCTTGCTCGTGAAGGCTCCACCATCTTGGCAATGGTCAACCTGCTGTTCACCGTTTCCACGGCAATCGGTGAGCGTGTCGCGCTTCTCGAGGACATGGTCGTGTCCCCCAGCGCACGTGGCTCGGGTGTGGGATCGGACTTGCTGAATCACGCCATGGATTTCGCTCGCCTTCACGGCGTCAAACGCATCACCTTGCTCACGGATCGCGAGAACACGTCGGCCCAGCGCTTCTATGCAAAGCATGGCTTCTCTCGGTCAACCATGGTCGCGCTGCGGCGGACCATCGGTTGAAGCCTGAGCACTCCTATGCCGCCTGAGAGAACAACCTTCCCTTCTGCCCCACAAGCGGCTTTCCTGCTGTTGGCTGGATTTGTTCTTCAATACATTCTGGGCGCGGCGCTGTATGACTTTCGCGATGCCCTTGGCCTCACCGACGAGCAACTCTTGGCGCTGGCCATGTTGTTGGCCAACGGCATTCTGATCACCGCAGCCATGCACATTCGGGGAATGGGCTATCGCGAACTTGTGCACCCGAGCAAAGTGTCGCCTTGGTCAGTTTTCATTTTCCTGGTTCCCCCAATACTTCTTCTCATACCGTTCGCAGTGCTGTTGGACGTTTCACTGATCAGTGCCATTGAATCTGTGCTCCCGATTTCTGCCTGGGAGCAGCAAGCATTCGCCGCCATGGTCAGGCCCACGTTACCGGCGTTCATTGCCACTTGTGTGATTGCGCCAGTGGTGGAGGAGATGCTGTTTCGCGGCATCCTGCTGCGATCTTTCCTTGATCGGTACCCACGTGGCTTGGCCATTGGCTATTCGGCTCTGTACTTTGGGGCCGCTCATCTGAACATCTACCAGTTTCTCCTGGCGTTTCTGCTTGGGCTGTTGATGGGATGGCTCTATGAAAGATCTCGTTCATTGATTCCCTGCGTTGCCCTGCACGCAGCGATCAACAGCACTGTCTTTTTATGGGTTGCACCGATGGAAACTGAAGCAAGTCTGGCCCCGTCTGCCATTCCAGGATCTGTGTGGCTGGCCGCGATTTTCGCGGCGACCATTGGAGCGATCGCCTTGCGCCGCTTGCTTACCTCAAGCGCAAAGAGCGTGGCGGAGGAAGCTTGAGATGTACTCAGCAGGCCTTCCTGCATTGAACTTCTCGCAGATGAACGCCATTCAGCAGTGCTTCTTTGCAGTCTGCGCAGGAGATGCTGACCCAGGTTCTTAGGATCGAGAATCAAACGTAACGCAAAGGGAGAAAAACTTGAATCGCAAACTCATCGCCATGGCCATTTCATTGGTCGTTGCATCCGCGCTTGGCTGTTCGAAGAAGGCCGCTTCCATTGAAGGCAAATGGGCCATCGATTTGGCACCCATGATCCAGCAAGCCCAGAGCTTGAACGCGTCCAGCCGTGACATCGAATCCATCAAGGAGACCTTCAGCAGCGGCCGACTGGAAATCGACAGCCAACGCATCACATTGACCATTGAGGGCATCAACGATCATGAAGTCAAAGAGTATGTCGTCTCGTCCGTGGAGGGCGCATGCTCTTTGCTGTCGATCCAGTCCTCTGCCAAGCCCCACAAGTATTGCTTGAGCGAAGGTCGCCTGGAAGTCCATGATCCCAGCACGCCGCTGACGGCTGTCTATCGGCGCCTTTAGATAACTGCGGAGCAAATCATGCCGAATACCTACTTGCTGAAGCTCAGCCCAGACTCAACCATCAACGAGTCGGCAACCACTTATCGAAAGTACTACAGCCTTGCCAAAGAGTTCAAGTTCGTGTCGCCCGATCACACCAACCCGTCAAGCAAGGCGGATTCGAATTGGACGACGTTGAGGACAGGGGTGCTTGAAGGCGTCACGCTGGAGGACACGGTGATCATCGTGGCCCACGGGACCAAGACGACGGTTGCCGAAAAAGAGGTGCACGATCTGGCGGTGGCCTTGTCTCGCTGGGGGCTCACGAAGGCAGGTTGCATCATCTTCAAGTGTTGCGATGTCGGCCGAGCGGACTTCCTGGAGAGGTTCGTGGAAAAAGCTCATTCGATGAAGATGGACATCGGTTTGGTCAAGGGATACCGCGGCACCGCGCACACCATTCCCCTGTCGAAACCTTACGAGTTCGTCCGCCACAACATGTCGATCAAATCTGGTTCAAAGCGGTACAAGATCGTTCAAGGTAAAAGAGTGACCTACAACCAGGGGGAGTTGAACATGCTGGCCCTGGAAGACTGAACAACATGCTAATTTCGCGGATGGGTAACGCGTGCCGCCACCCAACAAACTCAAAGGTAAAAAAATGGATCGTCGTCTTTTGTTGATCTCGCTCGCACTTCCTCTTCTGGCAGCTTGTACCACCACGAAGTTTGCAAAGCTTCAGTTCATCCCGGTCAAACAGGCCGACCACGAGCGGATCCAGACTTGGCCTGCAACTGGATCACGGGTCACGGTGGAGCTTGGCGAGTCCATGATCAAGACATACTCGGTCGCCACTTTGCCGGCCATGAAGCTCGCCGCTCGCTTTCGCCACATCACCAACTACCGCGAGACCCTCCGCATGGCATTGGACATCCCAGCAGGAGATTTGGAACTTGCCGGCACAGACGAAAACGGTGGTAAGTATTACGCTGCAGAGCCTGGCGTTGAACTGTCTTATGAAAGCAAAGGAGCCTTCGCAGATCCGGAGGTGCTGAAGGGCGGCATTCATGTGGCCACCAATGGAACGACCTCCGTCTTTTGGTTCTGGCCCGAGGATGCGGTTCCCAATCTCAGCCCCGCGGCAGAACTCAAGGTGGCACCAGCCACCGTCCAACGCCCGCCCCGAGAGGCGCCATTTCAACGAGAGCTCGTCTACTCAGGAACATCACAATCGACACTGTCCTTGCTGTACAGAGAGTTCAAAGACAACATGGCGCGGCCCGCATTCTCACAAGACCTCAAGTACGACATCGCCAAAAGCTCGGTGGTCGGCTTCAAAGGCTCCCGTTTCGAGATCATCGAAGCGGGGAATACAACCATCACGTACCGAATTCTCACCCCACTGCCATGAAGCTGGGGCACCCAAAGCAAACCATGGAGCGAAGTGGCGCCATGCTCATGAAGCCTCGCTACTCATCGTCATGGCGGGTGAGTGTCCGGATGCCTTGCCGGTGAGTGCAATCGGCGACCACTCCTACTTCGCTTACGTACAAGTGGAGGGCATTGACGAGCTGCATGAGGCTTTCAGTCAGCGTGGCGTCACCTTTGTAAAATCATTGCGAGATGAAGCATGGGGCATGCGTGAGTTCGGCATCGAAACCATCGATGGTCATCGGATGATGTTTGGGCAGGCATGTTTGCCAGCTTGAGTTCGGCTTGCAAGAGTAAAGTCCTGCCCTCATGCACTTCGTGCGCTTGCGCGGGTTACCTCTGGTTTTAGCCACGACATGGGTTGGATCTTTCAAACCGGAGTCACCAAGCGGGCCAAGCAAGTCACCGGGGCAGGCCTGATCGTCATGGTGGCCGCCATCTACGGTGGCATGAATCGGCGTAATTTCATTCCATCGGACTTGGTCGATGCGCTGGCCATGCCACTTGCCGCCGTCATGGGTGTTTGCGCGCTGTTTGCGATCTTCTTGGACAAAAACCCCAACGTACATTACAACCAATACGGTCCGCTGCGCCGTCTGTCATTTGTGCTGGTTGGCGCCCTCTTTTTTTCCCTCATGAGTTGGATGGCGTTTTATTGGGGGGCACCAGCGTTCATCACCCAAATGTGGGGTGACTCCTCTCAGGTCGAGGTCCGCGTTCAAAAAGTTTTTTCCAAAAGAACTGGACGCGGATGCCACCATCACATCGAGATCAGCGGCCCTGGTCTCGCGGGCCCTGCCCAACCCTGCGTATCCAAAGAAACCTGGCAACAAGCCAAGGCAGGCGGCCTAGTGCGACTGCAGTTAAGCACCAGCAGCTTGGGCGTTCAAATAGATGACATTGAACAAAAATAGGGTGCGCAACGCGGGCTGGCGCCCTCGCCAATCACAATCCACCGCTGGTCCCTGCCGATTTTGAAGGCCGCCGCACAGCGCGCACCTTGCCGCTTGGGCCGCCACCGCAGTAAAACAAGGCCGCCCCATCCGACTCCAGCCCACTGACCCCCGTGCCACTGGGCATCGCCAGCCGCTCCAGCACCGCACCGCTTTGCGGGTTGATGCGGCGCAGCTCGCTTTCGTCACCTTCCCAGGTGCCATGCCACAGGTCGCCATCCACCCAGGTCACGCCCGTGACAAAACGGTTGGATTCGATGGTGCGCAGGACCTTGCCGGTTTGCGGATCGATCTGGTGGATCTTGCGATCGCGGTATTGCCCCACCCATAAGCTGCCTTCGGCCCAGGTCAGCCCCGAGTCGCTGCCACTGCCGGGTGCAGGGATGGACGCCACGACCTGGCCGGTGCTCGGGTCGATCTTGTCGATGCGGGTCTCGGCGATCTGGTAGAGGTGGGTGCCGTCAAAGGCCGTGCCTGCATCGCAGGCCACGTCCAGCGTGCGCAAGGTGGTGCCTTGGGCTGGATCGAAGGCGACCAGTTTGGCGCCCGTGGCGGCCCAAACGCGGTGGCCGTCGTGCGTGACGCCGTGGATGCGGTCGCTGCCAGCGAAGGGGCCGTATTCGCGCACGATCTCGGCGGTGCGGGGGAGGGTCTTGGTGGTCATCTCTGGGCTCCTGGTGATGCGCCTGGAGGCGGCGCGATGGAGGCCACTTTAGTCAAGTGACAGCGCAGCAGGGAGTAACAAGATTGTCGTGAATCCAGCCAGCGGGGGCGACAACCAGCGGCGCGCGCGTGCCTGCCCGATGGCGCGGACTTGGCCGGTGGACTGCAGCTCGGCCAGCGCACGCTGCACGGTGCGCTGGCTGGCGCCCAGGGCCAGTGCCAGGGCCGAGGTTGACCAGGCCGCGCCATCAGACAGCAGCGCCACCAGCGAGGCCTGATCGCCATCGATGGGCGGTGCCAGGACCACGACCGCACGCCCATCGCAAGGCCGAAGGGCAAAGCCCTTGGCCGTGGCCTCGATGCCCGCGAGCCCTGTGACCAAGGCGCGCAGGCGGCCCATCTCGACCCGCAGGCGCGCCCGGTGGGTTTCGTCGGGGTGGCGGGTGCGGAAAGCCAAGGCGATCAAGGCTGGCCGATCGACATCGCCCGGCCAGGCCTCGGCGAGCATGCGCAACAGGGTGAACAGCACGGGTCGGCTGGCCAGCGGCAACCAGGCTTTGCCAGCGCGAAGGCCGTGGCGGCAGGCGTCCAGCACCAAGGCGTTCGATTCCACCAGGGTCGCCACCTCACCCAGCCGCAGTGCCTGCTCGCCATGGGGCGACAGGCGCCGGGCGGCGGGGCGTTCGAGCAAGGCTTGCATCTCCGCCACTTCAGCCAGCAGGGCGGGCACGCCCGCGCGCAAGGCCGCTTCGTGGGCGTGGGCCAGCGCCGCTTGCGCGGGGCCCATGTCCAGCGAACGCAGTGCCAGTTCAGCCGTGGACAACTCGGCCACGGTGGCCAGTGCGGGCGGTAAGCCCTGCGTGTTGATCAAGGCCAGCGTGGCAGTGGCCTGGTCGAGCTGGCCCAGCAGCAAGAGTCGGCGCACGGCGATCAAACGCGCTTGCAGGGCATTGGCGTGGTCCGCGCGTGCTTCCAAGGTGGCGGTGGCGGCGGTCAGCGCGCGCAGTGAGCTTGCGGGGCCGCTGAGGTCTCGCATGGCCAGGGCCACCTCGGCTTCGGCGACGATGCAACGCGCACGCGCCAGCTCCTCTTTGGCCCCAAAGCCCCGGGCAGCGAGCCGCAGCAGTTCGCGGGCACGCGGGTGTTCGCCCAGTTGGGCCATGGCGATGCCGCGCAGGGCCAGCGCGGGTGGGTCGTCGCGCAGGGCAACGCGCTTGAGGGCGCCGAGCGCATCGCCCGCTGCAAGGGCGCGCGCGGCCGCGGCGATCAGGGAGTCCATGGGGTCATTATCGGTTCAGTAGACTGGGCATGTTTTCTGGAGTTCTCATGCGATTGCTTTCCCTTCACATCCGGTCTGCCTTGCTGGCGCTGGCGGTCCTGTCAGGCTGTGCTTCTGGTCCTGCCACCCAGGCCCCGCCAAAAGCCCCCAGCGACGTCGAAGCGCCCATCGAACAGCGCTTCGCGCAGTGGGTGGCGAACTTCCGTGAATCGGCCCGCGCCGCTGGCATCGACGAGGCCACCTTGCACACTGCGTTGGATGGCGTGCAATTGCGTCATCGCGCCGTGGAGGCGGACCGCGCCCAGCCCGAGTTCACGCGCACCTTGTGGGACTACGTGGACGGCGTCATCACGCCGCAGCGCGTGGCCACGGGCCAGCAAAAGCTGGTGGAACTCCGCCTGGAGGCCGACGCGGCCAGCACGCGGTATGGCGTGCCCGGCCCCATCCTGATGGCGGTGTGGGGCATTGAAAGCAATTTCGGCGGCAACTATGGCGATGTGCCCGTCATCGACGCGCTGGCCACGCTGGGCTTCGAAGGTCGGCGCGAGGCCTGGGCTCGCGGTGAGTTGCTGGCGGCCCTGAAGATCCTGCAGCATGGCGACATCGAACGGCCCCGCATGATCGGGTCATGGGCCGGTGCCATGGGCCAGACGCAGTTCATGCCGTCGTCCTACCTGGCCTATGCCGTGGATGCCGATGGCGACGGGCGCCGAGACATCTGGGGCAGCATGGCCGATGTGTTGGCCTCCACCGCCAACTACCTGGCCAAGTCAGGCTGGCGGGCCCATGAGCCTTGGGGCCTGGAAGTGCAATTGCCCGCAGGGTTCGACCCAGCCCGTGCCGACCCTGCGGTGCAGCAAAGCTCGGCGCAGTGGGCTGCGGAAGGTGTGCGGGCCATGGGTGATGCGCCATGGCCCGCGTTGGCCGATGCCTCGATCCTGCTGCCAGCGGGGGCGCGTGGGCCGACTTTCATCGTGGGGCGCAACTACCGCGCTGTCCTGCGCTACAACAACTCAACGAGCTACGCGCTCACCGTGTGCCTGCTGGCCCAGCGCATCGGCGGTGGCCCGGGTGTTCAGGCCGCCTGGCCGTTGGATTTGCGCGCCTTGACGCGTGGCGAGGTGTCGGCCTTGCAAACGGCGTTGAACCGGCGCGGTTTTGACAGCGGCACCCCCGATGGTCAGGTGGGCCCCGCCACGCGCCAGGCCTTGCGGGCGTTTCAACGCAGTGTGGGTTTGCCAGCAGATGGCCATCCCACTGCAGACTTGTTGGGGCGCTTGCAACAGGATCAGTGATGCCTTGGTGGGCGCTCAGCTCACATGCTCAAAGGCCGCGTGCTCGGCCTTGAAGTCCCATCGCTCGATCGACAAGGGCTGTTCCGGCATGGCGGGGCGCCTGATCAGGTTGACCGAGTTGGCCATGCCCCCCCGCACCCTGGATGACAAAGCCGTGCCGGCCTGCACCACCCAGAACGGATGCTGGGCGCCCCCACGGATGGTTTTCTGGGGCACCACAAAGGGCAGGTGAATGTGGCCACCCAGGATCAGATCGACCCCCGCCTGGCCCCACTGCGACAAGGCGGCTTCGTGCCCCTTCAGCAGGTTCTTGCGATCCTTGTCCAGCGTCACGCACACGGGTTGGTGCACGACCACGACCTTCACCTGGCCAGCTTGTGCGGCATTCAACCTGGTGGTCACGCGGTCGATCTGATCGGCCGACACCTCGCCATCCTCGTGGCGCCAGGGCCGCGTGGTGTTGACCCCGATCACCAGCCACTGCGGGGTTGAGATGCAGGGTTCCAGTTCGTGGCCGAAGGCGCGGCGGAAGTTGCCGTAAGGCGCCAGCAAGCGGGCGGCCACGTTGAACAAGGGGATGTCGTGGTTGCCAGGGATGACCAGGCGGTGCGGCGCTTTGACCTCATCGGCAAAGCGCCGCGCTGCGGCAAATTGCGAACGCCGCGCCCGTTGCGTGATGTCGCCCGACCAGACGACGATGTCGGGCTGCTGGGCTCGGGCGAGCTTCAGCAAGGCCGCCATCACGGGCGGCTGCTCGGTCCCGAAATGCGGGTCGGAGATCTGCAGCAAAACACTCACGTGGGCACCAGCAGTTGCAAGGGCTTGGGCGAGGGCTGAAAGTGCAGGGGGGTGTTCATCCAGATCACCTCACCATCGGTGGCCACCTTCAGACGCTTGGGCCGGTGAGGGCGCCGGGGTGACACGGTCAAGCTGGTGAAGGCGAAGCTGGACACCTTGTCGGCATCGCCCAATTGGCCCAAGGCGCCCCGCAACAGCAAGCCCAGCATGGCCAGTTTGCCCACCGGCTTGACGGCGATGGCCACGAGTTGCCCATCTTGCAAGGCGGGTGCCTCGGCGATGCCGATCTGCGCCATCTGCAGCGCGTTGTTGCCCACGAACAGGGTGGGCGTGACGATGGTGTGGGTGGTGTCGTCCAGCGTGAGTTTGATGACCCAGTCGCGGTGCTCCCGCAGCATGGTGGCCAGGCTGGCGAACAGGGCCACGACCCGGCTGCGCCCAAAGCGCTGCTTGAACACTTCTCGGTCTTGCAGCAGCGTGGGGTACAGGCCCATGCTGGCGTTGACGATGAAGGCCTGCTCATTGATCAGGCCCACTTGCACCGGCTTGATGTGGGCCGTCAGCAGTGATCGGGCCGCCTCTTCAATGTCTGACGAGACACCGTGGTGGCGGCCAAAGTAGTTGAAGGTGCCTTGCGGCAGGATGCCCAGGGGCAGGCCGGTGGGCAGCACTTGTTGCACCACCGCGTTGATGGTGCCGTCGCCACCGGCCGCGACCACGGCCCCGTGGTGCTGGCGTGCCAGTTCAATGGCGCGTGAAATCGCTTGAGGCAAGTTCTTGGGGTCGCTGACCTCCAGCAACTCGTGTTGCCGACCGGCCTCCTGGAACACGCGCTTCACCGTGGCCACCCTTTCCTGGGTCTCGACGTGGCCCGATCCGCCGTTCAGCACCACGAACAAAGGCGCAGTCAGGGACCAGGGCGAGGCCTGGTCATCGGGCGCAACGTCGGCAAGGGCGGTGCTGGTGGACATGCTTGGCGCTTCCATGGATGGGTGTGGGTGGCACACCATGATGGCCATGTGAGAGCCCAGGTGCAGCCAGCCAGGGCCGACCCCGTGCGTAGGCTCAGTCCGACAAACGGGGTGCGGCCAACTCAGCCTGGGTGCACGCCAGCGCGTTTGAGCAACTGCTTGCACCGGTCCGACAAGTGCAGCACCCGCAGGTGCTTGCCCGCCTTGTCGTACCGCTCGCGCAGCGTTTTCAGCGCGGCAATCGCCGAGTAGTCCACAAAGTTCAGGTGGCGGCAGTCCAGCGTCACGTGGACCGGGTCGTTGGCGATGTCGAACCGATTCAGGAAGGGCGTGACCGAGGCGAAGAACAGGGTGCCATGCACCCGGTAGAGCTTGCTGCCGTCCGGTTCAAGGTGCTGGTCGGCATACAGCTCGCGGGCGTGTTGCCAGGCGAAGTTGAGCGCGGCGATGACGATGCCGCACATGACGGCGGCGGCCAGGTCGGTGAACACCGTGATGACCGTGACCGCGATGATCATGAGCACATCGTTCAGCGGCACTTTGTTCAGCACCCGCAGCGAGGCCCACGCGAAGGTTTGCTGCGCCACCACGAACATCACCCCCACCAGCGCGGCCAGCGGAATGCGCTCGATCAGCGGCGAGAGCAGCAACACGAACATCAGGATCATCACCCCGGCCACCACGCCCGACAGCCGCCCGCGCCCGCCGGAACTGAGGTTGATCGCCGTCTGCCCGATCATGGCGCAACCGCCCATGCCGCCGAACATGCCCGACACCACGTTGGCCGCGCCCAGGGCCACGCACTCGCGGTCGGGGTAGCCGCGGCTTTCGGTGATTTCATCGGTCAGGTTCAGCGTGAGCAGTGTTTCCAGCAGGCCCACCATGGCCATCAGCACCGCGTAGGGCGCGATGATGCCCAGCGTGTCCAGGTTCCAGGGCACCTGGGGCAGGGCCAGGGCAGGCAAGCCACCCGCGATGTGCGCCATGTCGCCCAGGGTGCGTGTGGGCAGGCCGAGCAGGTTGACGGCCAGGCCCACGCCCAGGATGGCCACCAGCGCAGGCGGCACGGCGCGGGTCAGGCGTGGCATCAGGTAGACGATGGCCATCGTCAAGGCCACCAGGCCGATCATCACGTAGAGCGGTGTGCCGCTCAGCCAGCCCTCATCGCGCTTGAAGTGCTCCAGCTGGGCCAGCGCGATGACGATCGCCAGGCCGTTGACGAAGCCCAGCATCACCGGGTGCGGCACCATGCGCACCAGCTTGCCCAGGCGAAGCAGGCCGAAGGCGATCATCAGCAGCCCGCCCATCACCACGGTTGCCAGCAGGTACTGCACGCCGTGCTGCACCACCAGCGCCACGATCACCACGGCCATGGAGCCTGCGGCGCCAGAGATCATCCCGGGGCGGCCACCGAACAGCGCGGTCAAGGTGCAGATGATGAAGGCCCCGTACAGGCCCATCAAGGGATTGAGGTGGGCCACCAGGGCGAAGGCGATGCACTCGGGCACCAGGGCGAACGAGGTCGTGACGCCGGCGAGAACGTCGGCGCGCAGGGCTTGTGCTTTCAATGGATCCTCAGCACCGTCCCGATCGCCGACTGCGCGGCTGCAATTTGTCCAGCTCGGTGATCTGCTGCTTGAGCAGGATCAGCAAGGTGCGCGCGTCATCAACGGGCAAGGACAGGCAGGTGGTGCCGGTGTGCTCATCACGCGCTGGCCGGGCTTGCACCAACACATCCACGCCGATTTCAATCAGGCCGTTGTAGTGCTTCGCCGATTTCAGGCGCTGTATTTCGATGTCGTAGGTTTTCATGTGCGTTCTTCTCTCGTGCGCGCTCAGCGCCGCAGGGGCTTGAGCAGATCGTTCAAGCCGTTGTGGTCAATCTCGTGCATCAGGGCCAGCAGGCGGCCGATTTCGCCTTTGGGGAAGCCCTCGCGCGCAAACCAGTGGAGGTAGTTGCCCGGCAGATCGGCCAGGAGCACGCCTTGGTGTTTTCCGAAGGGCATGGCCATGGTGACCAGCTTCTGTAAGTCGTCAGGATTCATGGAGGGACGGTGACGGTCTGTGCGGACGAGCTTGGTTTGAGCGGGCAGTGTATCGGTTCAGCCCACCATCGCGGCAGTTCTGGCGCTGGTCGATCTGCTGAACGCGATGGCCAGGGCCAGGGCCACCAAAGCGGCCGCCACCGCGAACGTGACCCGCATCCCCATGGCGACAGCATCCGGGTGCGCCACTCTGAAATCCGCCGTGCCCGAGGCGGTGGCGAAGACGGCGCCCATGACCGACGCACCCGTGATGAGGCCCAGGTTGCGCGACAGGTTGAGCAGGCCTGAGATGACACCGCGCTGATCAGGCAACACCTGGGCCATGACGGCGGTGTTGTTGGCCGCCTGGAACAGCGCATAGCTGGCGGTGATGAGGGCGATGGGGATCACATAGCCGGCAATGCCCAGCGCCGCTGGTGCCAGGCACACCGCCAGGCACCCCAGCACCATGCCGATGAGCCCACCCAGGCTGGTGCGGTGCGGGCCAAAGCGGTCCACCGCGCGCCCGGCAGGCACGCCGGCGAACGCGGCAACCACCGGCCCCACCGACAGGACAACGCCGACCAGCGCCGCGCCCAGGCCCAGAGCGTGCGCGAGGTAGAACGGCCCGACCACCAGCGTGGCCATCATCACGGTGGCGATCAGCGCGCTCACGGCCAGGCTGGCGCTCAGCGCCCAATCGCGGAACTTCTCCAATCGGATCAAGGGTGACTTGGCATGCGCCTCGGCCCACACGAACAGGCCTAGTCCCCCCAGCGTGGTGAGGAGGAGTGCCACGTTGATCAGCCCGAAGCGGCCCCGCCCCGCCGTCATCGCGAGCGCATAGGCGGTCAGGGTGAACGCCAACAGCACGGTGCCCAGGTGGTCGAAGCGAGCCTGATCAGCCTTCAAAGGCTGGCGGTCGGCGGGCAGGCAACGCTGTGCGAGGACCAGGCCCAACCCACCCAGTGGCAGGTTGACCCAGAAGATCGAGGGCCACCCGAACTGCTGAACCAGCACCCCGCCCAGCGAGGGGCCCAGTGCCGTGCCCACCGCGGACATGGTCCCCAGCAGGCCCATGGCGCGGCCGGTCTGCGATGTCGGCACGGCCTCGCCCACCAGGGCCATCGTGAGCGCCAGCATGATGGCGGCCCCCACGCCTTGCACACCCCGTGCGGCGATCAACCACCCCAGGCCCGGCGCGGTGGCGCACAGGGCGGAGCCCACGGTGAAGAGTCCGATGCCCACCATCAGTAGCCGCCGACGGCCCACGAGGTCGCCCAGCCGACCCATGCTGACCATCAGCGCGGTGGTGGCCAGCAGGTAGGCCAGCACGATCCACTGGGCTTGCTGGAACGACGCGCCCAAGGCCTCGGCCAAGGTGGGCAGTGCCACATTGGCGATGCTGGTGCCCAGCGAGGGCAGCAGCATGCACAGCGCCAGGCTGGCCAGCACCCAGGCGACCGATGGGCCGCTTTCTTTGCCTGAAATTTCCATGTGAACCTCGTCTGTCTGATGACCCAAAAATGGCGTGTTCTGAAAGATAGTGCTTTGCCTGGCATGGCGGAAGGCGCATGATTTGCACTTCATTCATGCACACGGCGCCATGTCTCGACCTGATCTCAACCTCTTATTCACCCTGGATGTGCTGTTGGCCGAAGGCAGCGTGGCGGGGGCCGCCCGGCGGCTGCGGCTCAGCCCCTCTGCGATGAGCCGCTCGCTGGCCCGCTTGCGCGAGGTGACCGGTGATCCCTTGTTGGTGAGGGCGGGGCGCGGTCTGGTCCCATCGCCCCGGGCGCTGGAGTTGCGCGATCGCGTCAGCCAGCTTGTGCACGATGCCGAAGCGGCGCTGCGCCCGGCCCATGCGCTGAAACTCGATCAGCTTGAGCGAACTTTCACGCTGCGCACGCGCGAAGGCTTTGTCGAGAACTTCGGGGCCCCATTGATCGCCCGCGTGAGCCAGGACGCGCCAGGTGTCCGGCTGCACTTCCTGCCCAAGCTGGACAAGGACAGCGCACCGCTGCGCGATGGCCTCGTCGACCTGGAAACCGGCGTGATCGGCAAGACCACGGGCCCCGAGGTGCGTGCGCAAGCCTTGTTCCGAGACCGCTTCGTGGGCGTGGTGCGTGTTGGGCATCCGCTCAGCCAGGGCAAGGTCACGCCCACCCGCTATGCCCAAGCCGGGCACATCGGGCTCTCGCGCAGGGGCTTGGGCCAAGGCCCCATCGACGAAGCCTTGGCACCGCTGGGGCTGGTGCGCAAGGTGGCCACGGTGGTGGGTGGCTTTTCAGCCGCGCTGGCCCTGGCGCGCGCCTGCGACCTGGTGGCCACGGTGCCTGAGCGGCACACCGGCAGCTTGCGCGCGGGCCTGCACAGCTTTGCCCTGCCAGTGCCCCTGCCTGAGTTCACGGTGTCATTGCTGTGGCATCCACGGATGGATGGTGATCCTGCTCACCGGTGGCTGCGCGCTTGCGTGCGCGAGGTTTGCGCTCAGTGATCCCAAGGCGCAGGCCAGGACACGGGCGTGGGATGGCAGTGGGCTTGCAGGGCCGCCACGTCGCTGGGAGTGTCCAGGTCGGCGACATGGGCCTGCTGGTCGGTGGCGATGGTTTGAACGAGCTCGGGGTGCTGGGCCAACCAGTCGCGGATGCCCAGGTGGGTGGGCGTGGCCAGTACGTGCTGCACGGCCTGCCACGTCAGGATCAGCGGGTGACCGCGCACGCCATCCACGATGGGCATTTGCGCATGGATGGTGTCTGGGCGCCGTTGCCAGGCCTCGATCAGTGGCTGGATGTGCGTGTTGTTCAGCCATGGCAGGTCGGCCAGCACGATCAACAGGTCGTGGCCCTCGCATCGCGCCAGGTGAGCTTGCAAGGCCCGCCGCTGGGATTCGATCAGGCTGGTGTCGGGCTGGTCATGTTGCAGCGTGTGGGCGCCACAGTGATGGGCGATGGGCTGCAAGGTCTCGGCATAAGGGCCGATCACCACGCTGATGTGTTGAAGACCGGCCCCACGCAATGCGCCGATCAGGTGTTCCAGCAAACTGATCCCGCCAATCTGCAGCGCGGCTTTGGGCCGGTGGCCCAGTCGGCGGCCCAGGCCTGCGGCCAGGATGGTGGCCGCCATCGGCACGGCAGGTGGGCTCATGTCAGGCCAGGCAACTTGGGGCTGTCAAGGCCGTGCTGGCCGGTTGATCCTGCTCGTGGTCATGCAGCTGTTTGCCAAGGGCCACGGGTGCGGGCATGGGGCGGTGGATGCCGTTCTTCACGGCCACCACCTCGGCCATGATCGACAGCGCGATCTCGGCCGGGGTCTTGCTGCCGATGTAAAGGCCAGCAGGTCCGTGCAAGGCTTGCAGCGCGGACTCGGGCACGTCGAAGTGCTCGTGCAAGCGCTCGCGGCGCAGTGTGCTGTTGCGCCGCGAGCCAATGGCGCCCACGTAGAAGGCCTCGGACTGCAGCGCGTCGATCAGGGCCAGGTCGTCCAGCTTGGGATCGTGCGTGAGCGCGACCACGGCGGTGCGCGCGTCGGGGCGCAGCCGCAGGATCAGGTCATCCGGCATCTCGTGGCTGATCTCGATGCCGTCCAGACCCCAACTGGCGCGGTGCTCTTCGCGCGGATCGCACACCACCACCTCGAAGCCCAGGCTCAGCGCCATCTGGCACAAGAAGCGCGACAGGTCACCCGCACCGATCACGATCAGGCGGTTTTGAGGCCCCAGGTAAGTGGTGAGCTGGGTGTCGGTGAGGCAGGGCACGCCATCGCGTCGGCCATCGCGTTGAACTTCGCGCAAGGTCACATGGCCTGTGCGCAGGTCCAGCACGCGCTCGGTGCTGCGCCGTTGTTGGCAGGCTTGCAGCAGTTCGGCCAAGCGGCTGTGTGGGGCCAGCACCTCCAGCACCAGTTCGACGGTGCCGCCGCAGGGCAGGCCGAAGCGGTGGGCCTCGTCGGCCGAGATGCCATAGCGCAACACGGTGGGGGCATCGGTGGCGCAGGCTGCGGGCACACCGCCTTCGCGGATGCGGTGGATCAGGTCGTCTTCAATGCAGCCACCCGAGACCGATCCCACGACTTCCCCCTGGCCATTGAGGGCCATGAGCGAGCCCGGTGGCCGGGGTGAAGAGCCCCAGGTTCGCGCCACGGTGACCAGCACCACCGGCAGGCCAGCGGTCTGCCAGCGCAGCGCGGTGCGCAGGACCAGGGTGTCGAGGTCTTCCATGGTGCGGGTCTCCTTCAGGTTGGGCGGGCTCAAGCCAGCTTGAAGGGCAATTGGCGTACCGGCTTGCCGGTCAGCTTGGCGATGGCGTTGGCAAAGGCCGGGGCCAGTGGTGGCAGGCCCGGCTCGCCCATGCCGGTGGGTGGGTCGGCGCTCGGCACGGTGTGCACGGCGACCTCGGGCATGTCGGTGATGCGCGGCACCGCAAAGTCACCGAAGTTGCTCTGCTGCACTTCACCATCCTTTAAGGTGATGGCCGCGCCGGGCAGGCACATCGACAGGCCCATCAGCGCGGCGCCTTGCACTTGCGCCTCCACGGTGCGTGGATTCACGACCAGATTGCAGTGCACGCCCGCCGTCACGCGGTGCAGCACGGGGCTGCCCTTCTTGGCCGAGGCCTCGACCACATAGGCCACCACGGACTCGAAGGACTCGTGCACCGCCACGCCCCAGGCGCGGCCCGCGGGCAAGCGCTTCTTGCCATAGCCGCTCTTGTCCACGGCCAGTTGCAAGGCGGCGCGGTGGCGCGGGTGTTTGTCGCCGAAGAGCGCCAGGCGGTAGGCCACCGGGTCTTGCCTGGTGGCACGGGCGATCTCGTCGATCAGGGTCTCCATCACGAAGGCCGTGTGCGTGGAGCCCACGCTGCGCCACCACAACACCGGCACGTTGACCTTGGGGTGGTGAACCGTCAGGCGCATGGGCAGGGCGTAGGGATCACGCATGCCTTCAACGGCGGTGGCGTCGATGCCGTTCTTGACCATGCCGCCTTCGAAGGGCGTGCCTGCTGTGATGGACTGGCCGACCAGGACGTGGTCCCAGGCCAGCACCTGGCCGCGCGCGTCGAAGCCGATGCGGGCGCGGTGCAGGTGCATGGGGCGGTAATAGCCGCCCTTGATGTCGTCCTCGCGGCTCCAGACCATGCGCACGGGGGCGTTCAGGCCAGCGGCGCGGGCGGCCTTGGCGATCTCGCAGGCTTCGACCACGTAGTCGCTGCTGCCCACGGCGCGGCGGCCAAAGCCACCGCCAGCCATCTGCACATGCATGGCCACCTGCTCGGGCTTGAGACCCAGCACGCGCGCGGCGGCCGCACCATCCACGCCGGGGAACTGGGTGCCAATCCACAAGTCGGCTTTGTTCTCGGAGAGCTGAACGGTGCAGTTCAAGGGCTCCATGGGCGCATGGGCCAGGTAGGGGAACACGAACTCGGCGTCGATGTGTTTGGGCGCCGTGGCCAGGGGCGCCATGTCCGCGTCGAACTGGCGCGGGCCGGGCTGCTTGGCCAACTCGCGGTACCGGGCCAGCAGCTTGTCGCTGTCCACCTTTTCGACTTTGGAGCTGTCCCATTCCACCTTGAGGGCATCGCGCCCCAGCTTGGCAGGCCAGTAGCCATCGGCCACCACGGCCACGCCTTCGGCGCCCCGGTCCAGCGGCACTCGCAGCACGGCCTTCACGCCCTTGATGGCGCGGGCGGCGCTGTCGTCCAGCGAGGCGATGCGGGCGCCGAACACCGGCGGGTGGGCCACCACGGCCGTCAGTTGCCCGGGCAGGCGGGTGTCGATGCCGAAGTCCTGGCGGCCGCTGCTTTTGGCCTTGGCATCCAGGCGGTTGGTGGGGCGCCCGATGAGGCGGAAATCCTTCGGGTCTTTCAGCGCGACTTTCTCGGGCACGGGCAGGGCCATCGCGGCTTCGGCCAATTCACCGTAACCCAGCTTGAGGCCGCCGGGGCCGATCACCGTGCCGGCTTGGGTGCGCAAGGTGGCCACGTCCACGTTCCAGCGCGTGGCGGCGGCGCTGAGCAGCATGGCCCGGGCCCGGGCACCCAGTTCGCGGTACTGCGTGAAGCTGTGCTTGATCGAGTTGGAGCCGCCGGTCAGGTGGATGCCCCACAGCGGGTCGGCGTAGGCCGGGTCGCTGTTGCCATGGCGACTGCGCACCAGGGCCCAGTCGGCATCGAGTTCTTCGGCCAGGATCATGGGCAAGGCGGTTTGCACACCTTGGCCAAACTCCAGCCGGTTGATGGCCACGGTGACCTCGCCATTGGGCGCGATCTGCACAAAGGCCGAGGGCTGTTGCGTGGGCTTGAGGGCGGTGTCCGCGCTGGCGCCTTGGGCCAGGTGGGGAAAGGCGCCCAGCACCAGGCCGCCCGCACCGGCCAGCTTCAGGAAGCTGCGGCGCGGCATCGTGGCGGCGTTGGTGTCGGCTTGGCTGCGGGCCAGCATGTGCTGCAGGGCGCGGGGCATGTCGCGGTGATCGAGGTTGTTCAACATGGCGGCAGCTCCTTCAAGCCAGGGTGCGGGCGGCATCGGCCACCGCGGCGCGGATGCGGGCATAGGTGCCGCAGCGACAGATGTTGCCGACCATGGCCGAGTCGATCTCGGCGGGGGTGGGTTGCTTGCCTTTGGGCAGCGATTTCAGGAAGGCGGTGGCGCTCATGATCTGCCCGCTCTGGCAGTAGCCGCACTGCGCCACATCGTGCTTGACCCAGGCCGCGTGCACGGCGGTGCCAACACGGTCGCGGCCATCGGTGGTGGCTTCGATGGTGGTGATTTTCTTGCCCTCGGCGGCCGAGATGGGGGTGATGCAGGAGCGGATGGCCTGGCCATCCAGGTGCACGGTGCAGGCGCCGCACAGCGCCGCGCCGCAACCGAACTTGGTACCGGTCATGCCCAGCGTGTCGCGCAAGGCCCAGAGGATGGGGGTGCCGGGATCGGTGTCGACCGTGTGCTTTTGGCCGTTGACGTTGAGCGTGCTCATGGTGGTCATCTCTCCTTGGGGTGGGGTTCAGTGTGCATGCCAGTCCCGTGGCGAGCTTGCCGTTTTTGGTTTTTGTATTGCCTTTTTCAACGAGTCTTCATCAAACGCTGAGTTGCTCCGGAGTGCCGGTTGTACAGTGACTCATGTTTTTGAAAGGCTGGCCATGACCCTCGAAGCCCTGGCCACAGCGCTGGGACAGATTGCCCAAACTGATGGTAGTCACCCCACGGGCATCACGCAACTTTCGGTCTACCGAAGCAGCGTGAAAACAGACCCCCTGGCGTGCTTCTATGCCTTGGGGCTGGCCATCCCGGCCCAGGGCCACAAGCAGGTCACTTTTGGCGACCAGGTGTTTGCCTATGGGCCTGGCCAATCCTTGTTGACCACGGTGGACCTGCCGGTGGTGGCCCACGTCACCCATGCCAGCCTGGCCCAGCCCTACCTGGGCTTGTTGTTGACGCTGGATGCGCGTGCCCTGCTGCAGTTGGCCTCCGAGATGGACCTGCCACCCCTGTTGCGCGAGCAGGCGCCGCGCGCGATCTCGCTGAGCGCCTTGCAAGCGCCTTTGCTGGACGCGGTGATCCGCCTGGTCCAACTGGTGAACGAGCCGCAGCACCTGGCCCACATCGCGCCCTTGATCCAGCAAGAGATCATGGTGCGCTTGCTCACCGGGCCGCATGGCCTCTACCTGCGGCACCTGTTGGCGGCAGGTTCACCCAGCCATCAGATCGCGCGGGCCATGGCCTGGCTCAAGCAGAACTTCCGCAGCGACGTGCTGATGGACGAACTCGCGGCCACGGCGCACATGAGCCCCTCCACCTTCCGGCAGCACTTTCGTGGCCTCACAGGCATGAGCCCTTTGCAGTATCAGAAGCAGCTGCGCCTGCAAGAGGCGCGGCACCTGATGTTGAACCAGGCGTTGGACGCGGGCACCACGGCGGCCCGCGTGGGCTACGAAAGCGCCTCGCAGTTCAGCCGCGATTACAGCCGCCTGTTTGGCGCGCCTCCGCAGCGCGACATCAAGCGCATGCGGCACCTGCCGGGGGTGTCTTCTGCATGACTTGCTTCTATGGCTGAGCCTTGCCGCCGCGGCTCTCCCGCCAGTCCGACGGCGTCAGGCCCGACCATCTTCTGAAGGCCCGGTGAAAGCTGTGGACCGATGAGAAGCCCAGCGCTTCCGCGATCTGCTTGAGCGGCAGCTTGCCCTCGGCCAGCAAGCGCTCCGCCGTCAGGCGCTGGCACTCCTGGGCCAGCTCGGCATGCGTCGTGTCCAGCAGGCCCAGGTGCCTGCGAAAACTGCGCTCGCTCATGCCCAGGTGCTCGGCCGTTTCCGCCACCGTGGGCTGCCTTGGAAACGCGCTCAGCAACCAGGCACGCACCGTGTTCGCCATGTCGGAGCCCGCCCTCATCGCGGACAGCAACGAGTCCGCCCGCGTTCTGGCTGCCACATAAGCGACCGGGTCGTGGGTGGGCAGCTTCATGTCCAGCAAGGCGGGGTTGAAGGTGATGGCACATTCCTTTTGCCCAAAGCTCAGGCGTTGCCCGAAGGTGGCCACATAGCGTTGCTCATGCGCCGCTGGAGGCGCATGTGGAAAGCTCACCTGGTGGATGTCGGCCTGGCTGGCACCCGCGAACCTCAGCATCTGAATGGAACTGGTCGCCACTTGCTCCATCCGGAAGTGGCCACTCAAGCCGTTTTGAACCGCGGGCTGCACCACCAGGCGGGCAGTCGCTCCGGCCTCCGCCAGTTCCACTTCGGATCGCTCCAGGGCCAGCACCGCATAGCGGCGGATGTCGGCGAGCATCTGTCTCAGGCTGGGGGTGACCAGCACCAGGGGGGTGAGCACGCCATAGCGCATCAGCGCGATGCTTTTGCCAACCACCAGGCCGAAGGCCGAGTCGCCGGTCTCCTCGATGGCGGCGGCCATCAGGCGGTCGAAGAGTTCCGCCGGTACCCATGGGCCTTCCTCCTGCAGATCGTCGATCGATTCGATGCCGCATCGCCGCAGCGCGGCACTGGAGTTGAAGCCTTCGACATCGAGGGCGTAGGCCAGGATCTTCAGGTTGATGGGAGAGATTCGCATGGGGGTGCAGTCTGGGGGTTTTCCATGCGCCAGCGCGACTGCAATGGTCGGGGCTTTCCCTAGAGCCCCCCCTCGGGGTTAATAAGTGGCCGTTCAAGTCAATGCCCGCTGCATTGGTGCGCCTTACGCTTGCTGGATCCAAACAGGAGACTTCCCCCATGCAACGATCCACCCAGGGCGTGCGCGCCTTCGCACTCAGCAGTCTGGCTGCCGTTCTTCTCACCGCAGGCATCACCAGCGCGCTGGCCGCGACCACGACCACCTTGGGCACCCGGGGCAGCCTTAACCAGGCCAACCCCGCGATCACGGCCAATGCCAATGCCGCCTGGAAAGACTACTCGCGCGCCGAAGAGTATCCCAAGGCCGTCACCTTGCCGCTGCAGTTCATCACGATGAAGAATGGCCAGAAGCTGGCCGTGCTGGTGTCCGTGCCGGCCGATGCGAAAGGCAACCCTGTGCAGGGCGCTTTCCCTGCGGTCCTGACACAGACGGCTTACCGCATTGACCTGGGCCAACTGCTGGGCAGCTTTGCCGTGACCGGCAACACCCTGCTGGTGGGTGGCAAAGACGAGTTCATGATCAAGCGTGGCTACATCTCGGTCGCGGTGGATGTGTTGGGCTCCGGCATGTCCGATGGCCAAGGTGCTTTGCTGGGCGCCGCCGAGCAGGCCGCCTATGGCGAAGCGGTGGAGTGGGTGACCAGGCAGCCGTGGTTCAACGGCAACCTGGGCCTGGCGGGCACGTCCTACCTGGGCATCACCAGCTTGTTGACCGCCGAGCAGCAAAACCCCGCCGTGAAGGCTGTGTTTGCCCAAGTACCCATGGGCGACGCTTACCGTGGCACGGTGGGTGTGGGCGGCTTGCTCAACGCCCAGTTCATCAGCCTGTGGTTGCCACTGACGCAGGCGCTGAGCGTCCAGAACGACATCGCCAAGAGCCTGCACCCGACCTTCGCGACACAGATCGACGCCGCCAACCAGGAGCACATCGCCGCCATCGACAGCTGGTACCTGCCCACGGTGGGCAACTCCCTGGCAGGCATGACGGGCTACGCCACCGACGACGGCGATTTCTGGTCGACCCGTTCGCCCCTGGAAAAGGCCGCCGCCATCAAGGTGCCCACCTTCATCGTGGGTGGCTCCAACGACATCTTCCAGCGCGACGAACCCTTGCTGTACGAGCAACTGAAGAACAAGGTCACCACCAAGCTGCTGCTGATCGTGCCGGGCGCGCACCTCCAGGCGGTGATGAACGCTCAGAACGATGAGAACAACAGCACCGCCAATGGCGCGCCGGCCACCAAGTTCCTGATGCTGCAATGGTTTGACCAGTACCTGCGCGGCATGGAGGTGGGTGCCGCCTCTTTGCCCAATGTCACGCAGTACGTGGAAGGCTACGGCATCCTGGGCAAGCGCTTTGCCAGCACCACCGACTGGCCCCATCCCCAGGCCAAGCCGCAGCGCTACTACCTGCGCGGCAACATGAAGCTGACCACCCAGGCACCGTTCCTGCCTGAAGCCAGCCACACCATCGCCGAGCCCAAGGGCGCTGCGATCACCTACAACGTCAGCGACACCGGCAAAACCGTGCAGGCCAAGGTGACCTTGAACGATGGCAGCGATTGCTCTTCAAGCTATGTGCAGTGGTCGCTGGGCATTGGCGGCTTGCTGCCCAAGCTTTGCTACACCAACAGCAACACCGTCGAGAAAGCGCAGAAGGCGCTGATCTACCAGACCGCCCCGCTGACCGAAGACATGTACATCAACGGCCCCATGCAGGCTGACATCTGGATGTCGGCCACGAACACCGAAGCGGCCGTGGCGGTTCGCATCGATGACGTGGATGTGTGGGGCAATGCCACGCCCATCTCGACGGGCTTGCAATCTGCCAGCCACCGCGTGGTCGACACCAGCCGCTCGCGCTACATCAATGGCGTGATGGTCCAGCCTTGGCACCCCTTCACCGAGGCGGCCAAGCTGGCCGTGGTGCCTGGCCAGGCGATGCTGGTGCCGGTGGAAGTCTTCCCTGCTGCTGCGCTGATCCGCAAGGGCCACAAGCTGCGCATTGCCATCAGTGCCAGCAACCAGGCTCAGGGCATCTGGGCCACGCCGCAGCAGTTGAAGGCCAACGGCAATGTCAGCACCATCTACAACGACCCCAGTCGGCCTTCCAGCCTGGTCTTGCCTTTGGTGCCTCGCAGCGCTTTGAAGTAAGCGCAACGCGGGGCCTGTGGGCCCCGCGTCATCGGCCTCAAAGCCCCGAAGCTTTCAGGCGGGCCGCCTGCTGGCGGTAAAAAGCCACCGGGTCGGGCGCCCCCTTGCCCATCAAACCCAGGACCTGGTTGACTTCATCAAAGTGGTTCCAGGGGTAGTCGTTGCGCAACACCTGGCCCCAGGCGGCCGAGCACACGCCGACCAGGCCGTCGCTGGGGACGTCACCGGCGGCCATCAACAGGTCGGCCGGGTCCCAGGCATTGGTCTTGGCCACGTTGCCGGTGGCCGAGTAATAGACCACGCCATTGCTGGCCAGTGCTGGGCCGCTGGCGCACGGTGTAGCGGGCATGCCGGCCGGGAAGCGCGCGTTGAAGGCGGCCGTGTTCTCGGACCAGGCTTTCAACGCGGCCTCGTCGACCGGCAGGTCTTTGTGGCCTGAAGCCCAGTCCACCAAATTGCCCAGGAAAGAGACCACGCCCACGTAGTTGTTCAGCAAGGTGCCGATGGCATCAACGCGGCCGCCCACCGGGATGGTGTGGGGCGAGCCCACCGTGGTCACGCTGGCGATCAATCCGGGCGCGATGCCGGCGGCATAGCGCGCCGTGGGGCCGCCCTGGCTGTGGCCGATCAGGTTGAACTTGGTGTAACCCTTGGCGGCCTGCCATTCCTTGAGCTGCTTGAGCAATTGCTCACCGCGCACATCGTTGTCGTTGACGGCCGAGACCTTGGCCACCAGCACGGTGGCGCCGTTCTTGCGCAGGTCAGCGGGGATTTGGTAGAAGTAATCCAGGCCCAGGATGTCGTCAAAGCCCATCAGGCCGTGCACCAGCACGATGGGGTAGCGCGTTTGCGCCTCGGTGGGCTTGGTGGGGGTGAACAGGCCCGCGTGGGCGGTGGAGGCGGCACCGCAGAGCAAGGTGGCGGCCACGGCCACGGCAGACAAGGTTTTGGAGGAGGTGCGCATGCTGGGTGTGAAATAGTTATGTAATAGAACTATGTTCACGTCCAGGGTGGCCAGTGGCATCCCGTGGATTCCCTAGGCACGGCGGCCCTTCTCCCTGCACCCCCTCAGGTGAGGGGTGGGTCAGGCGCCGAGCAGGGGCATCAAGCCACCCCGGTGGTCCAGCGCGATCAAGTCGTCGCAGCCGCCCACGTGGGTGTCGCCAATGAAGATCTGCGGCACCGTGCGCTGGCCCGTGATCTGCATCATGTGCTGGCGCTGCACCGGGTCCTGGTCAACGCGGATTTCTTCGATGTTCTCGACACCGCGCTGCTTGAGCAGCATCTTGGCCCGAACGCAGTAGGGGCAGACCTGGGTGGTGTACATCTTGACGGCTTGCATGGCGGCTCGGCTTCAGGCTTGAGTTCAATCCAGGTGACATTGTCCTGCGCCTGGCATGACCGTCTCTCTTGTGGGGGCACCCACCGGGTGCCCGTTTTGTGGCATCAGGCCGTTTTTTCGACCGGCAGGTTGGCTTCGCGCCAGGCTTTCAGGCCACCGGCCAGCACCTGGGCTTTCTCGTAGCCCATGGTTTTGAGCTGGGCCACGGCCTTGGCGCTGCGCGCGCCAGTGGCACACACCACCACCAAAGGCGTGGTTTTGTTGCCGGGCAGGCCTTTCACCTTGTCGGTCAGGGTGTCCAGGGGGATGTTCTTGGCGCCCACCACGTGGCCGGCGGCGAATTCGGCCGCGTCGCACACGTCGATCACCTGGGCTTTTTCGCGGTTGATGAGATGCACCGCATTCGCGGGGGTCAAGCCAGCGTTGGCGCCGCCCTTGATCTGGGGCCACATCAGCAGGCCCCCGGAGGCCAAGGCTGCGACAAGCCAGTACCAGTTCTCAAGCAGATAGCTCATGGAAAATCTTTCGTGTGGGTAGCAAACATGGGATTTTATAATCTCCGACTCCCTTTACGCGACCGGACTTGAAGCCATGTACAAGCTTGTGCTGATTCGCCATGGCGAATCCACCTGGAACCTCGAAAACCGTTTCACCGGCTGGACCGATGTGGACCTGACCCCCACGGGCGTCGAACAGGCCAAACAGGCCGGGCGTTTGCTCAGGGCCGAGGGCTACGAATTCGACGTGGCCTACACCTCGGTGCTCAAGCGCGCCATCCACACCTTGTGGCACGCGCTGGACGAGATGGACCGCCCCTGGCTGCCCGTCGTCAACTCCTGGCGCCTGAACGAGCGCCACTATGGCGGCCTACAGGGCCTGAACAAGGCTGAGACGGCCAAGCAGTACGGCGACGAGCAGGTGCTGGTGTGGCGCCGCAGCTATGACACGCCCCCGCCCGAGCTGGCTGCCGATGACCCGCGCGGCCAGCGCCAGGACATCCGCTACAGCAAGCTCAAGCCTGAGCAGATCCCGCTGACGGAATGCCTGAAAGACACCGTGGAGCGCGTGCTGCCTTTCTGGAACGAGTCCATGGCCCCGGCCATCAAGGCGGGCAAGCGCATCGTGGTGGCGGCGCACGGCAACAGCATCCGCGCTTTGGTCAAGTACCTGGACAACATTGGTGACGCCGAGATCGTGGGACTGAACATTCCCAATGGCATTCCGCTGGTGTATGAGCTGGATGCTGATCTGAAGCCGATCAAGAGCTACTACCTGGGCGATGCGGATTCGATTGCCAAGGCAGCTGCTGCGGTGGCGAGCCAGGGCAAGGCTTGATTCAAGCACTTTGTCAGTGAACGCGAGGCTGGGACTCGCCGGTGGCTGGCAGGGCTCCGATGGTGGCGGTCCACCGCTTTGCGGCGGACTGCTCTGCGGTGCTCGGGTCGAGGTGGTGCTGTGGAACTCGCTACGCGGCCTGATGGCCGCTGCGCTCAAACAACCACAGCAAGTCAGTTGACGAAGCGCGCTTCGCGCGCCCACCTCAACCCTGCGCTCCTCGACGCCCCCGACGTCGCCCTGCCAGCCACCGGCTCATCCCCTGATCGCCTCGCTGGTGGTTTGGCACGAGGTGGTGTGGCAAGAGTGTGCGGTGGAAAATGAGTCAGGCCGTAAGAAGCGGGAGCCGATCTATGCGAATCAACCACGTATTGATTGACCTGGAGAATGTTCAGCCAGCCTCGTTGGTGGGGTTGGATGCTGACTTCTTTCACGTCACAGTTTTCGTTGGCGCTAGCCAAACCAAGATCCCTTTCGAGCTGGCTAACGCTGTCCAGAAGTTCGGTGCTCGTGCCAGCTACATCAAAATCTCTGGCAACGGAAGCAATGCGCTTGACTTCCATATTGCGTACTACATCGGGAAATTGGTCCAGCAAGACCCAACGGCTTACTTCCACATCATCTCCAAGGACGCTGGGTTTGATCCACTGATTCAGCACATCAAGGCTCAGAAAGTTGGCATCGCCAGATCTAAGGACATTGGCGATATCCCGTTACTCAAGGCGGCGAACTCCAACACGCTCCAGGAGAAGGTGGCCGTGGTCATTGCCAATCTGCGTCAACGAGGCGCATCCAGGCCTCGCACGGTCAAAACATTGTCCAGCACGATTCTTTCGCTTTTCCAGAAGCAATTGCCTAGCGAAGAACTCGCAATGCTCTTGACTGAGCTGCAGTCAACAGGCGTGATCACCATCAATGAAAGCAAGGTTTCATACGCACTGCCCTGAGTTGCGGTCTGATTGCGCATAGCAAGCGGCCGTGGCATCTCATATCAGTGGCGCGAATCGCGCGTGAAAACCGTGCCACACCACCAGCGGGGCGACAAGGGGCTGGGGCGGTGTCCGGCGGGGCGCCTGGGTGGGTGCTTGAGGAGTGCAGGGTTGAGGTGGGCGCGCGCAGCGCGCATCAACATCTGACTGGCAGTGGATGTTTGAACGCAGCGGCCGCAGGCCGCGAAGAGAGTTCCACGGCCCCACCGCAACCCTGCGCTTCGCAAGGCAGTCCCGCTAACAGCGGGACCACCCACCTGAAGCCCCGACGGATGCCGCCCCAGCCCCCGCCCCGCGCTCTCTGACAAAGCGCGCAAATTCAAGCGTTCATCGACCCAAGCCGATCAAGCTGTAAACCACCGGACAGTGATCCGACAGCAAACGCCCTTGGTCCTCAGCAGCGAAGGGCACCCGCGTGAATTGCTTCTGGGCTGCACGCGCAGCCAGTTTCTCGCTGACCAGGATGTCGTCGATGTAGAGCTTGTGGCGGTCATCGGCACTGCAGGGGATGCTGTCGGCACCCTCGGTGGCCCGCACCAGCACAGCCCCGGCGGGCTCGTTGTCGCTCAAGGCATTGAACAGGTTCAAGGGCTGAGATTCGTCTGGCCCGGCGGGAAAGCGCGAATCCTTGTCCAGGTGCCGATTGAAGTCACCCAGGATGGCGAAGGCCTTGCCCTCGCGCACACGCTCGTCCACCCAGCGCTCAAGCACCGGCACTTGCTGGCGCAGGCGTTGGCAGGGGCCGAACTGGCGGTCCAGCTTGCCGTTGAAGCAACCACTCTTCAAGTGCACGGACAGCAGGCGCACTTCGCGTGATGTGCCGGGGTACAGCGTCACATCGGCGCCAGCACGGGTGCTGCCATCGACATCCAAAGCATTCAGGTCGCCATTGCAGCGGTAAGGCGTGCCTTCGCGGATGGCGAAACCGACCTTTTGCGGATGCGCGCGGTTGACGAAGCAGTCCAGCTTCCAGCCTTGGCGGAACACCTGCCGAGCGGCCACCGCGCCATCCACTTCCTGCAAGGCCACGGCATCGGCTTGAACGCCATCGTGCAGTTGCTGAGCGGTGCGGGCCAGGGCATCAAAGTCGGCCGACGTGCGCGTGGGCGGCTGGGCTTTGCCCGGTGTACAGGGCAGGCCACGTTCGTAGCTGCGGGGCTGTTGGCTGGTGCAGCGGCTGCCCAGTTCGGCCCGGTCGGCGGGGGTGAGCAGCCATTCCAGGTTCCAGGTGGCCAGTCGCAGACCATCGCTTTGGGCGGCGCTGGTCTGAGAACAGGCGCTCAGTAAACTCAAGGCGGACGCGAGCACCGCCATCACGCTGAGCGCGTGGCGGCTTGAAAGGCAAGGCATGGTGATTCCTCTGAATTGAATGAAGGGGCGCTTCTGACGAGCGCCCTCTTTCTGTCTTCGATGCTGTTGTGGCGGATGAATCAGCCAGCCAGCAAAGCGGCGCGGTCCACCGTGTAGTTCTGTGGGCCCGACACGGCGATCTTGAGCGAGCCCATGCGGTTGGCCAGTGCCACCGATTTGACCAGGTCCCAGCCGTTGGACAGACCGTAGAGCAGGCCGCCACGGAAGGCATCGCCACAGCCGGTGGGATCGACCACGGCGGTGGCCTTGACGCCCGGCACGTGGGTTTTTTCGCCCTGGATGTACACGTTGCAGCCTTCAGCGCCCAAGGTCTCGATCAGGCCCTTGAGGTGCGATTTGGAGATCTCGGCCAGGCTTTGGCCGGTGCGGTCGGCCAGCATCTTGCCTTCGTAGTCGTTGACGGCGACCCAGCTGGCTTGCGAGACAAAACGCTTCAGATCATCGCCATCGAACATGGGCAGGCCCTGGCCCGGGTCGAACACGAAGGGGATCTTGGCGGCTGCGAGCTGCTCGGCGTGCTGGATCATGGCGTCGCGGCCATCGGGGCCGATGATGGCCAGTTGCACCTTGGGGTCGGCGGTGATCTTCAACTGCGCGGCGTACTGCATGGCGCCGGGGTGGAAGGCCGTGATCTGGTTGTTGTCCTTGTCGGTGATGATGATGGCTTGTGCGGTGTGACTGTCGGTCACGGTCAGCACGTGCTCCAGGCTGATGCCCCATTGCTGCATGCGCTCGCGGTAGGGGGCGCCATCGACGCCCAGCGCGGCCATGACCAAAGGTTCGCCACCCAACTGATGCAGGCCATAGGCGATGTTGCCAGCCACGCCGCCGAACTCGCGCTTGAGCGTGGGCACCAGGAAGGACACATTCAGGATGTGCAGCTGGTCGGGCAGGATCTGCTGCGCGAAGCGGCCGTCAAAGGTGCTGATGGTGTCAAAGGCCAGCGAGCCGCAAATCAGAACGGACATGTTTGAAAATCCTCAGGGGTAAAAGAGCTCGGCGGTGTAGCCCGCCAGTTTCAGGTTAGGCGCCTGCAGGCGCCATTGCAAGGTGGTGCTGCGCTCGGCCGGGGCGGCCACGGGCAGGGGGCCGGGGGCCACATCGGGGTCGGCCTTGGTGTCGGCGCTGTCGAGCCATTGGGCATCGCGCGGCGAGAAAGCCCGGCGGGCCACGATGGTGCCATTGGTGTCGGTCAGGGTCAGATCGACATCGGGCCAGGCCAGGCCGATGGGCGCGCGGTTGCGCACGACCACGACCAGGCGGTAGGTGCCTTCGCCTTCGGAGTTGGTGCGGACCAGCGTGGCGCTTTCCACCTGCAGGCTGTCGATGCGCAAGGGTGCTTCAATCCGGCAGTCCATGGCTTCGCACCATTGCGCCAGGTAGGGGCGCGTTTCGGGGTAGTGGGCGGCCAGGGTGTTGCGGAACTGGTGGGCGGCTTGCAAGGCCAGTGTGGCCACCAAGGTCAGGGCGATCAGCGAGAGCACCGTGCGGGTGGCGGGGTGGCGCCAGAACGCACGGCGCTGGGCGCGGCGCAGGAACTCGGGCGTCTTGGCGGCACCAGGGTCGCGGCCACGCGTGCCGGGGCGGCCTTTGCGTTGGCTGGGCGGCTTGAGCGCTTGCTCGGGCACGAAGTCTTCGTTCAGGCGGGAGGGTGCCGGCTCTTCCTCGGTGGGCGCTTCAAGCGCAGCCCTCATGGCCGAAGGCTTGGCCGCCACCGGCGTTGGCGCGGGGGCAGGCGGTGGCTCGTCGATGTAGGGCGTGGACGAGGGGCCGAAGTCAGAGGCCCATTCGTCCTGGATCCCGCCTGCCGCGTCGGTCGGGAATTGCGCGTCGGCGAAGTCGGGGCCTCGGCGGCGACGGCGGCGCTGCGGCCGGTCGGTCTCCGAGGGCATCAGGTAACGCGAGTCGAGCGCGTCAGACTCGTCGGTCACCGGCAGGTTGCTGGGCAGGAACTCAGGCGGGCTGGGCGCCTCGGGCGGCTGCGCATAGAAGGTGGGCTCAGGCGCGGTGGGTGCGTAGGCCTCGAATGACGGCGGCGGTGGTTCGGGCTGCCCAGGCATGGCCACCGAGGTGTCCAGCTCGAAATCGGTGGCCGACAGCAGGTCGTCGATGGGGGCGTGCGGGCGGTGGTCGTCCAGCGCGAAGTCGTTCTGCTCGATGTGCGGGGCAGGCGTGGTGCTGGGCCAGGTCGAATCCTGGGTGTCGGCCACGGGTTCCGGGGGCGGCGGCGTGAACGCGACTGGCGGCTCGGGCGCGCGTGGCGGCGCTGAGGCGGGCCGTTGGGGTGGCGGGTCGCGGTCCAGGTCGAACAGGCCGGGCAGGGCGTTGAAGACCTCGTTGCAGCGGCCGCAACGCACCCAGCCCTCGGAGACCTTCAATTGGTCTTGCACGACCTTGAAGATCGTTCCGCAGTGGGTGCATCGGGTGGCCAGGCTCATGGCGCTGGATGATGCCATGAGCCGAGGGGTGTTCCGACCCCGGTTAGCCCTTGAGGGGCAGGCCCGGGTCGTCTTTGTCGCGCATGGCCGTCATCAGGATCCAGCCATCGTCTTCATCGGCCACGCTCAATTGCAGGCCGACGGCGCCGTAGGCCGCCTTCAATTCGTCCTCCTGGCGGGCCAGGATGCCGGCCATGACGATGTGCCCGCCAGGCGCCACGTGGCCCGACAGCAAAGGCGACAGCAGCTTGAGCGGCGTGGCCAGGATGTTGGCCAGCACCACGGGATAGGCTGCTTGCGCCTCGCCCACCAGGTCGGGCAGGCCGGTGTTGAGCTTGACGTCGACGTTCTTGAGGTTGACCTCGGCATTGGCCAGGGTCGACTCCACGGCGGCGGGGTCGATGTCCACCGCATCAACCGTGGCCGCGCCATGCAGGGCCGCGCCAATGGCCAGGATGCCCGAGCCGCAGCCGTAGTCCAGCACGCGCTGACCCTTCAGGGCCGCCTCGTTGCGAGCGATCCATTTCAGGCACATGCGCGTGGTGGGGTGCGTGCCGGTGCCAAAGGCCAGGCCCGGGTCCAGGCGGATCACCGTTTTGGCGGCTGCGGGTACTTCATGCCAGGTGGGCACGATCCAGAAGGTGTCGGTCACGGGTACGGGCGCGAACTGCGATTGCGTCAGGCGCACCCAATCCTGGTCTTCGACCACTTGAATGCCTTGCACGTGGATGTCGGTGGCCCAGTCCTGCGCCAGGATCAGGGTCACGGCTTCCAGCGCTTGCGCTTCATCCGGGAACAGCGACTTGATGGTGGAACGCTGCCAGGCTTCGCGGGTCACGGGCATGCCGGGCTCGCCCCACAAGGCTTCTTCTTGCTCGGTGTCGGCATCGGCGTCTTCCACCGACACCGACAGGGCTTCGAGCTCCATCAAGGCATCGCTGAGGATGTCGACCTTGGCTTCAAAGGCCAGCAGGGTGAGTTCATGCATGGTGTGCTGCTTGCTTCTGCGGAAAAGGTCAGCGCTGCTTGCGCGCCGCCATCCAGTGTTCAAGGTAATGGATGTCGGTGCCGCCTTCAACGAACTTGGCATCGACCATCAGTTCGCGGTGCAGCGGGATGTTGGTCTGGATGCCTTCGATCACGGTCTCGGACAAGGCCGTGCGCATGCGGGCCAGAGCCTGATCACGCGTGTCGCCGTGCACGATGATCTTGCCGATCATCGAGTCGTAATTGGGCGGCACGAAGTAGCCCGCATAAATGTGCGAATCGACGCGCACACCCGGGCCGCCGGGCGGGTGCCAGGTGGTGATGCGGCCAGGCGAGGGCACGAACTTGACCGGGTCTTCCGCGTTGATGCGGCACTCGATGGCGTGGCCGCGCAGCTGGACCTGCTTTTGCGTGAAGGGCAGCTTTTCGCCAGCGGCCACGCGGATCTGCATCTGCACGATGTCGATGCCCGTGACCCATTCGGTGACCGGGTGCTCGACCTGCACGCGCGTGTTCATCTCGATGAAATAGAACTCGCCGTTTTCATACAGGAACTCGAAGGTGCCTGCGCCGCGGTAGCCGATCTTCTTGCAGGCGGCGGCGCAGCGGTCGCCGATGCGCTCGATGGCGCGGCGGGGGATGCCGGGTGCCGGTGCTTCTTCGATGATCTTCTGGTGGCGGCGTTGCATGGAGCAATCGCGCTCACCCAGCCAGACCGCACTCTTGAAGGTGTCGGCCATGATCTGGATTTCGATGTGGCGCGGGTGCTCCAGGAATTTTTCCATGTAGACCGCCGGGTTGCCAAAGGCAGCCCCTGCTTCGGCCTTGGTGGTCTGCACCGCGTGGATCAGCGCCGCTTCGGTGTGGACCACGCGCATGCCGCGACCGCCACCACCACCCGCCGCCTTGATGATGACGGGGTAGCCGATGGCCCGCGCGATGCGGATGATTTCCTTGTTGTCGTCGGGCAGGGCGCCCTCGGAGCCGGGCACGCAGGGCACGCCCGACTTGATCATGGCCTGCTTGGCCGAGACCTTGTCGCCCATGATGCGGATGCATTCAGGCGTGGGGCCGATGAAGACGAAACCGCTTTGCTCGACGCGTTCGGCGAAGTCGGCGTTCTCGGACAGGAAGCCGTAGCCGGGGTGGATGGCCTCGGCATCGGTCACTTCGGCCGCCGAGATGATCGAGGGCATGTGCAGGTAGCTTTGCGCCGAAGCGGCCGGGCCGATGCACACGGCCTCGTCGGCCAGCTTGACGTACTTGGCTTCACGGTCGGCTTCGGAATAGACCACGACCGACTTGATGCCCATCTCGCGGCAGGCGCGCTGGATGCGCAAGGCAATTTCGCCTCGATTGGCAATGAGGATTTTTTTGAACATGGTGCTCGGCTCCTTGCCTTATCGGGCTACGCCCGATGGGCAATTTGGCTTCGCCGCAAGGCCTGCGGCCTTGTCGCCTCGGTTGGCGATCAGGATTTTCTTGAACATGGGAGCCGCCTTATTCGATGACGAACAAGGGTTGGCCGTATTCCACCGGCTGGCCGTTCTCGACCAGAATCTTGGTGACGGTCCCGGCCAGGTCGGTCTCGATCTCGTTCATGATCTTCATCGCTTCGATGATGCAGATGGGCTGGCCTTCCTTGACCTGATCGCCGACTTCGGCAAAGGCCTTGGCGCCCGGGCTGGACGAGCGGTAGAAGGTGCCGACCATGGGCGACTTGACGACGTGCCCGGTTTCTTCAGGGATCTCGGCCACGACCGGGGCGGCGGCCACGGCAGGTGCTGCGGTCGCCTGCTGTTGCGGCTGCGCCTGCATGGGCTGCATCATCACCACAGGGGCGGCCCCGGCTTTCACGATGCGCACTTTGCCATCGGCCTCGGTGATTTCCAGTTCGGAGACGTTGGACTCCGAGACGAGGTCGATGAGGGTTTTCAGTTTGCGCAAGTCCATGATCTGGGATTCTCCAGGAGATCGGTCGAGCAAAGGCTCAAGATGGGTTGGTGGGCGAGGGCCGGTACAGCTCAGCCGCGTGATGGGGTGCTCAGGCGATCCAGGGCCGCGTCAACGGCCAACTGGTAGCCCAGCACGCCCAATCCGACAATGACGCCTTCGGCGATGTCGGAAAAATAGGAGTGGTGGCGAAAGGGTTCGCGCCGGTGCACGTTCGACAGGTGCACTTCAATGAAAGGCAGACTCACCCCGGCCAAGGCATCGCGCAAGGCCACGCTGGTGTGGGTGTAGGCGCCCGGGTTGATGATGATGAAACGGGTGCCGTCCAGGCGGGCAGCGTGCACCCGGTCGATCAACGCACCTTCGTGGTTGCTTTGAAAGGCCGACAGCGACGCGCCGCGAGCGGCGGCGTGCTGGGTCAGGCCAGTGTTGATTTGCTCCAGTGTGGTGGCCCCGTAGACCTGCGGCTCACGTGTGCCCAGCAGGTTCAGATTGGGACCATGGAGAACAAGAATCTGCATGCGTCGTTGACTTAGGGGGTGAGCCTTCAGTCAAGAAAATGAAAGTAAACGTATTTTACGCGCAATTGGCGTCAAAACCCCGGATCCCCCTTGGCTGGGGCGGGTTGAGTCTACCAAAGCATCAGGCGACGAAGGCTTTGGCCCAGGTGGCGAGTTCTTCGAAACTGGTGGCGCCCATCTTGCGCTGGCGGATGCCGCCCTGGGCGTCGATGAGCACGGAAAAGGGCAGTCCACCGGCGCTGTTGCCCAGTTCCTGGGCCAGCTCCGTGCCCCCGAATCCGGCCAGGCCAATTTTGAAGGCCACCGGTTTCTTGGCCAGGAAGCCTTTGACCGGAGTGGGGCTGTCCACCGCCAGGCCCAGCACGTTCCAGCCCTGGCCGCTGAATTCGCGGTGAAAACGATCAAGTTCGGGCATCTCCTTGACACAAGGGGGGCACCACGTTGCCCAGAAATTGATCAGCAGGGGGCGGCCTTTCAGGCTGGCCAAGGCCAAGGCGGGGCCGTCGAGGGTGTCGAACTGACGGGTCCAGAAATCGGCGGGCAGGGGGTCGCCAGCGGGCGCCTGGCTGGCACCTGGCTCGCTGGTGGCCTGGCGCTTCAAGGCCCACCAGCCACCGCCAGCCGCCGCCAGCAGGCCAGCGCCGACGAGGAGGGCACGGCGGGTGTTTTGTCGAGAGGCGTCAGCGGTCATGGTGATGGTGTGGTGTCTAGCAGGGCACGCAGGGCGTTCAGGTCGCCTCGCTCGGTCTTGCCCTTGGCGTCGCTTTTGAGGGCGCCGCGCAGGTCGTCGTAATCCAGGATGGTCAGGTGCAGGCCGATCGGTTCGTTCAATTCAGGGCAGTCCACGGTCAGGCTCAGGCAATCGACCAGGTCGCCCCGGGGGCCGGGCACGCTGCCGACATCGTAGTCCATGCCCTTGTTGAGCAAGGCGATCTCGGCGGATTTGGAGTCGTCGCAGTACAGCTGCAGGTGGACGTCGTTCAGGCGGGTGGCGGTGCCGCGCCAGATGGCGCCGCTCAGGTGGGGTCGAAACTCTTGCAGGCGCTCCATCCACACGGCGGCCAGGCGGCGCAGGGCGGCCAGCTCTTGCGGCTGGGTGTCGGCGCAGAACACGGCCAGGTATTCAAAAACCGCGGCCTCGAGGAGGTCGTTGTCGGGCAGGTCGCCGCGGTTGCTCAGGCCCAGTTGCTTGGCGGCGCGGCGCTTGGCGGGGCCGTAGTCCAGGCCCTCTTCCACCACCAGTCGGGCGGCGGTGGCGGCGATGGCATCGGCGGGAGTGTGGTGGCCCAGGTCCATCAAGCGGCTTTCACGTGCACGCGCAGGCTGTTGAGGGCCGCGTTGCCGCTGATGCGGTCGGTCAACTGGTCGTCGGTCAGGTCGTTCAGGCTGACGCCCGCGTGCTGCGAGGCCACGCCCAGCTTGACACCCTGGCGGCCATGGCCCCAGCCGTGCGGCAGGCTGACCACGCCGGGGCGGATGTCTGCCGTGATGAAGACCGGGGCGGCGATCTGGCCCACGCGGGAGGTGATCTGCACGGTCTGGCCTTCGCTCAAACCGCGCTGGGTGGCGTCGTCGGTGTGCATCCACAGCACGCAACGGGCTTTGCCGGACACCAGGCGCTCGCTGTTGTGCATCCAGGAGTTGTTGCTGCGCACATCGCGCCGACCGATCAGGGTCAGGGCATCCGGGTCAGCCCGGTCATTGCGCATTCGGTTGGCCAGCTGGGGCAATTCGTCCGCGATCGCCTTGGGCAGCAAGGCAATGTTGCGGCCCTTTTTGGCCAGGCTTTGCGCGAGGCCGGGGCGCAAAGGGCCCAGGTCAATGCCTTGCGGCGTTTGGCGCAACTGCTTCATGCGCAGGGGGTAGACGCTTTTGCGCAGTCCCAGGGCCAGCAACTGGTCGGGGCGCAACTGGCTCATGACTGAGCGCGTGAGCATGCCCTTCAGGCGCTGCACCGTGCCGCCACGCTCCAGGGCCCAGGCGTGTTGGGCATAGCGCTGCGCCAGGCGGGCGTAGATTTCCCAATCGTGCAGGGCGCCGTCGGGTTTGGGCAGGATGGCCGGGCTGTAACGGGCCACGTTGCGCACGGCGAAGTGCATGAAGATCAGATCGTAGTGGTCGTGCTCGACGAAGCAGGTGGGCGGCAGGATGACGTCGGCGTGGCGCGTGGTTTCGTTGATGTAGAAATCGATCGAGACCATGAAATCGAGCTGCGACAGGGCTTGGTCCAGTTGCTGGCCATTGGGTGTGGACAGCACGGGGTTGCCGCACGAGGTGACCAGGGCGCGGATCTGGCCGGGGCCGGGGGTGAGGATTTCTTCGGCCAGCACCGACACGGGCAGCTCGCCGCCAAACTCCGGCGCTTTGCGCACCCGGCTGTGCCAAGCGCCCACGTGGCCTGGGCCGATCAGGCCGGTCTTGACCAGGTCAATGGCCGGGTGGGTGACCAGGGTGCCGCCCTCTTTGTCCAGATTGCCGGTCAGGATGTTGATGACCTGGATGGCCCATTGGCAGACCACGCCATTGACCTGGGTGGACACGCCCATGCGGCCATAGCAGACGCCCGATTCGGCCTGCGCCAGTTCGCGCGTCAGGCGCCTTGTGGTGTCGGCATCAATGCCCGACGAGACGGCCGTGGCCTCGGGGGTGAAGGCCGCCACGGCTTGCTTCAACTCATCCAGGCCCTTGATCAAACCTTGCAGATGACCGGGCTTGGCCAGCGATTCGTTCAACAGCACGTGGACCATGGACAGCAGGAAGGCCGCATCGCCACTGGGTTTGATCGCCAGGTGCTCGTCAGCGATGGCGGCGGTCTCGGTGCGGCGCGGGTCGATCACGACCAGCTTGCCACCGCGCGCTTGCAGCGCCTTCAGGCGTTTGCGCACATCGGGAACGGTCATGATGCTGCCGTTGGAGGCCAAGGGGTTGCCGCCCAGCATGATCATGTACTGCGTGCGGTCGATGTCGGGGATGGGCAGCAGGAACTGGTGCCCATACAGCCAGTAAGACGTGAGGTGGTGCGGCAACTGGTCGACCGAGGTGGCCGAGAAACGGTTACGCGTTTTGAGCTGCCCCAGGAACATCGGGCTGTGCGTGATGTTGCCCCAGTTGTGCACGGTGGGGTTGCCCTGGTAGATGCCCACGGCGTTGGCGCCATGCTGCTGGCGCACCTCGACCAGCTTGCTCGCCACCAGGTCAAAGGCCTGGTCCCACGAGATCTCGACCCACTCGGTGCCCACGCGGCGCACCGGGCGGCGCAGGCGGTCAGGGTCTTCCTGCACATCTTTCAGGGCCACGGCCTTGGGGCAGATGTGGCCTCGCGAAAACGGATCGGCGTCGTTGCCTTTGATGGAGATGATGCGTTCGCCCTGCACCTGGAAGGTCAGGCCGCAAATGGCCTCGCAGAGGTTGCAGACGCCTTGGCGGATTTCAGGGGTGCTGTCTGCGGGCGTCGAAAGGCTTTGCATCATGCCGACCATTGGAAGTCAAGGTGGGCATGATGCTATCCCTTTTAGGCCTGCGCTGGGCGGCGGCGCTGTTGGCGCACGCTGCCCCAGGCGATGGCGCCCAGGCCCAGCAGCATCATGGCGCTGGTTTGTGCCTCGGGGATGGCGGTGGGCGTGAGCAGGAAGCTTCTGCCATAACCCGTGACCAGGATCTGACCCGAATTGTTCACGGCGATGGCTTCGGCGAAGGTGCCATCGTAGTCAGCCGCTACGTTGGCCAGGCTGGCCAGGCTGACCATGTCCTGGCCTTGTCCCGGGATGACGAAGGCTGTGGTTTGGGTGCTGTCGTAGGCATCGATTTGAAGAGAGGTGCCGACGATCACACCCTGGTCGTTGATGCCCGTGCCCCGGCTGAAATTACCGCCCAGGGTGCCCAGCATGGTGGTGGCGCCATTGGCCAGGGTGAGGAAACCGCGTGCCTCGCCCTCGTCCGTGAACACCTGGCCCACCACGTCGCCCTGGTTGTTGAGGGCGAGGCCCGTGCCGAAGGTTGGCCCCACTTGGCTGATGCCCTGGCCATTGGGGCCGGTACGGAAGGTGTAGCCGCTGTCGTTGGTAAAGGCGATGCCCAGCACCTGTCCGCTGCCGTTGATGGCGGTGACCACGCTGCCGAGGCTGCCCGGCAGGTTCACGGCCTGCAGTCCTGTGCCGTTGGGCCCGGAAGTGATGGCCGCCTGATCGGCCCAGCCAGCGTACTGCCCGTTGGCGTTGATGGCCACCAGGCTGACGGAACCAGCGCTACCGTAGCTGACATCACTCGCGCCCTGACCACCAGGGCCAGTGACGAAGCCGTGGGCATCGCCCGTGCTGGTCGTGTACTGACCCACCACCTGTCCCTGATCGTTGATGCCGTAGGCCCAGGCGCTGCTGCTGCCTTGAGGCGCGCCGAGGGAAGTGAGGCCTGTGCCGTCGGCGCCTGTGTAGAAAGCCTCGATCGTTGAATAGTCGGTGTACCGGTATCCGGCGACCTGCCCGAGGGAGTTCAAGGAGGTGCCAGTGACATAACCCAGGTCCAGAACCGAGTAGCGTTGCGCGGTGGCAGATGACACGAAGCCCAGGCACAGGCTGGTGGCTACGATTGCGGCGACGGTTTGTCGGGTGAATTTCATGGGGCTCCCTGCGGCATGTTGCCAATCATTGAATATGGAGGATTATCGCTAGAGTTGGCCCCCGCAATGAGGGGGCCATGGTGTAACTGCCTGGTCCTGAAGGCTGGGCTCTGACCTGCTTCAGGGTCTGGGTTGTTGCGCGACAGCTTGCGCGGCGTGCGCCAGGGCCTGGGCTTCATCCACTGTCTGTGCCAGCCGGTGGAGCAGCCACGGGCCGGGTGCCGCATTGGCGGCAGGCAATGCGAGGATGATGTCCGCGTTGGTGTCGGACGATGGTGGCGATGCGGTGGCATCCGCTTCTACTGGCTGCGTCAACAGGGATACCAGGGCCTGTTCGGTATGCTGCAGGGCTGGCTGAATCAACGCTGGGTCCAGATCGCTCTGGCGCATCGTCAACAGCCCCTTGATGCCGGCCAGGTGGCTGATCAAACGGTGGCTGCGGATCAGCACGGTTTCCAACTCGATGCCCCCTGAGCGAACCCGTTTGGGCTCTTTCTTCATGCGCTCCAGGGCCTGGGCCAGCAGCCACAGCACGTCGTAGACCTCGCGCCGGGCGTGGCTGCGTTGGGTGGATTGAGCGTGGGTCTGGTGCCAGCGCAACACATGGTGCGCATAGCGCGCCTGGGCAGTGAGCAAGCGGCGCACCAGGGCGGGCAGGCGGCCTTGCTCCCACGAGGGCAGCACGTAACTGAAGGCCCAGGCCAGGCCGGCGCCGATCAGGGTGTCGGCCAGGCGCTCGCCTGCCACGAAGAGTGCGGGGTGGTGGCTGGGGGTGAACAGGTGGGCTTGCAGCAATGCCAGGAGGGCGCCCGAGGCAGCGGTGATGCGGTAGTCGCGCTGCACATAGCCATGCGCCAGGCTGAGCGACAAAGCCAGCACGGCGAACAGCCAGGCGGCGCCAGGGTTCAGCCACAGCAGCGCCGAGGCCAGCACGCAGCCCACCAGGGTGCCCAGGATGCGGGCATCGCGGCGGGCCAGGGTCTGTTCCAGGTTGCCGCGCATGACCACGGCCACGGTCATCAGCAACCAGTGGGAGTGGCTGGTCCAGGGCAGCCAGTGAGCTAGCGCATCCGCACAACCCATGGCGAGGGTGGCGCGCAAGGCGTGCCGCAGCACGGGTGATTGCCAGTTCAGCTGGTCACGCAAAGGCGCCAGTGTCCAGTCGTTGGGTGAAACCAGGGTCAGCAGCACGGCGGGGTTCATGGGCAAGGGCTGGCTGGTCTTGACGAGGCTGTTAGCGATGTCCTCGCCAATCTGGACCATGTGCCGGGTGCGCCGACCCAGCGAGATCAGCCGGGCATCGTGCTCGGGCCAGGGCCTGGCAGGCAGCGGCACGGGCTCTGGCAAGCGGGTGTTGTTGCGCAAAGCCAGGGCGATGGCGTCCAGTTGATCGGCTTGGTGAACGAGCGTTTGGGCCAGGGTTTGCAGGCCGCGTTGCGCGTGGGCATCCAAGGGCAGGCTGTCCAGATCCAGCTGGCAAGCCAGCACCACGTCGCGCAGGTTGACGATGTGGAACAGGGCCGAGGTCAGGCGCAGGGTGCGGCTGCCTTTGGGGGCCTTGGCGGCCTGGCTGTAGAGCAGGTCACGCGCGCTTTGGAAGACGTCGGCGATGGCGGCTTGCTGGCGCACCATCGGCAGCAGTGAGGGGGCGGGCTGGGCGGCTTGGGCCTCTGGGAGCAGGCTGGTGGTCCACGCGGCTTGCGTGCGCATCAGTTGCGACAGGGCGCGCAGGCTGTCCACCAGGGCGAGTGTGCGGTAGCGGCCCGCCAGCATCATGGCACTGAGGTGCGACCACACGGCCAGGCTGAGGGCGCCAGTGGTGACCCAGCCCAGGTGTTGCCAGGTGGCGCCCGCGTCCATGGGGTGGCTGGTGTAGGCGGCCATCTGGAAGATCAGCGACAGCACCATGGCAAAGGTTTGCGGGCCGCCGCGCTTGCCCCAGGCGTTCCACATCACCGAGGTGAAACTGACGGCCAGCACGCACAGCGTCAGGGCGAGCAGGTTGGCGTGGGTGAGCGCCACGAGCGCGGCCACCAATACGCTGCCCATGACGGCGGGCACCATCTGCGATGTCTTGGCTCGCGGGGTGGACACGGTGTCGGCCACGCTGGCCGCCGCGGCACCCGAGGAGGCCGCGACGGCGGCGGGCATGCCACCGATGCTGGCGACCACGGCGGTGATGACGGCCAGCCCAACCCCCACGCTGGCACCATTCAGCAGTGGCGCGGGCAGGCGCCACGGGAAGGGCATGGCGCGTGTGGGGATCACGCCGTGCGGTGCGTCAGGTTTCGCGACGCAGGGCAGGGAACAGGATGATGTCGCGGATGTTGGCCGCGTCGGTCAGCAGCATGATCAGGCGGTCGATGCCGATGCCGCAGCCACCAGTGGGCGGCAGGCCGTGTTCCAGCGCGCGGATGTAGTCGGCGTCGAAATACATGGCTTCTTCGTCGCCCGCGTCCTTGGCGCTGGCTTGCGCGGCGAAGCGGGCGGCCTGCTCTTCGGGGTCGTTCAGCTCGCTGAAGCCGTTGCCGAACTCGCGGCCGGTGATGAACAGCTCGAAGCGTTCGGTGATGGCGGGGTTGGTGTCCGAGGCGCGCGCCAGGGGCGACACCTCGACGGGGTAGTCGATGATGAAAGTGGGCTGCCAGAGCTTCTCTTCCACAAAGGCTTCGAACATGGCGAACTGCAACTCGGCCAGGCTGCGGTGGGCCGGGGCTTCCTCGCCGTGGGCCTTCAGCTTGGCGCGCAGCACCTGTTCGTCATCGGCCTCGGCAGCGCTCAAGCCAGCGTGGGCCACCAGCGAATCGCGCACGCTCAGGCGGGCGAAGGGTGCTTCCAGATCGACCGGGTGGCCGCCGTAGCTCAGTTGCGTGGTGCCAGCCGCGGCGCGTGCGGCGTGGCGCAACACCTGCTCGGTGAAGTCCATCAGGTCGCGGTGGTCCCAGTAGGCCGCGTAGAACTCCATCATCGTGAACTCGGGGTTGTGCCGCACTGACACGCCTTCGTTGCGGAAGTTGCGGTTGATCTCGAACACGCGCTCGAAACCGCCCACCACCAGGCGCTTCAGGTAAAGCTCAGGCGCGATGCGCAGGAACATCTCCTGGTCGAGCGCGTTGTGGTGGGTGGTGAAAGGCTTGGCGTTGGCACCACCGGGGATGGGGTGCAGCATGGGCGTTTCGACTTCCAGGAAGCCCTGGTCGACCATGAACTGCCGGATGGCCGAGATGGCGTTGCTGCGCGCCTTGAAGCGCGTGCGCGAGGCCTCGTCCATGATCAGATCGACGTAGCGCTGGCGGTACTTCATCTCCTGGTCGGTCATGCCGTGGAACTTGTCCGGCAGGGGGCGCAGGGATTTGGTCAGCAAACGGATGCTGCTCGCCTTGACCGACAGCTCGCCAGTCTTGGTCTTGAACAGCGTGCCCTCCACGCCCAGGATGTCGCCCAGGTCCCAGTGCTTGAAAGCGTTCAGCGTGTCGGCGCCCACGGCGTCGAGCGTGATGTAGGCCTGCAGGCGGCCGCTGCCATCTTGCAAGGTGCCGAAGCAGGCCTTGCCCATGACGCGCTTGAGCATCAAGCGGCCAGCCAGCTTCACGGTGATCGCTTGCGCTTCCAGCTCCGGGCCTTCGGTGGCGCCATGCTGCTCGTGCAGGGGCGCGGCGTGGTGCGTGGGCTTGAAATCGTTGGGGAATGCGATGCCCTGGGCCCGGATGGCGGCGAGTTTTTCGCGGCGTTCGGCCACCAGCTTGTTGGTGTCCACGGGGGCCTCGGTGGCTTGGGCGTGGGCGACATCAGGGGTGGTGGGGGCGTTGGGCGTGGTCATAGGGTCTGGGCTTGGGTGAATAGGAGATTGTATGAAACCCTGGCCGGTTGGTGGGCTGGGCGACAATGTCACCCATGTCGATTCAAGTTTTGAGGGCTTTGAAAAATGCCTGGGCGAGCGTGCCTCGGGCGGCACTGGGCAACCTGGTGGCCAAGTTGCTCATCGTGGCTCTGGGGCTGGGCATCACCGTGCTGGTGGCCAGGCAAGGGCCTCGGGTGCAGGGGGCATTTGCCTTGTTCGTGGCAGTTGAGTCGGTTTTGCTGACCTTGTTCTCGGGGCTGGGCCTGTGGCTGGCCCGTCAGATGTCGCGTCAGCAGGCTGGTCAAGCGGTGCATGCTCGGCTCATGCTGCGCAGCGTGCTGCGGGCGGCGCTGGGCTTGGGTTTGCTGGCCTCGGGCGTGCTGCTGGCCGTGTCGTGGTGGGCGGACAAAATGCCCTATGCCCAGTTGTGGCTGCTGGCCCTGGCCGCACCGTTCTTGCTGTTGGTGCCCACGGCCACGGGCTTGTGGCTGGGGCAAGGCCGCATGTGGCCTTTGAACGCTGCGCAAGTGGCGGCGCCCGCCTCGGTGCTGAGTGGCCTGGCCGTGGCCTGGTGGTTCAGCCAGGGCGCCGAGCGGCACACGTCCACGGTGCTGGTGGTGCTGATGGCTTGGGTCAGCGGTAAATCGCTGGTGGCGGTGTTGACAGCCATCTACGCCTTGAACGATGCCGATCGGCGCGATGAAGCCCTGGCCATCACCACCGACGCGCCTTCGGCGGTGTGGTGGAACGACTGGCGCTTCGTGGCCACCATCGGGGTCACCAACGTGATCAGCCTGTTGAACTACCGGGCGTCCCTGTTCCTGGTGGAGCGCTTTCATGGCCTGGGCGCGGTGGGCACGTATTCGGTGGCTGTGACGGTGGCCGAGTTGCTGTGGCTGTTGTCGCAATCGGTCACGGTGTCGGCGTATTCGCGCATCGGCAATCCTGATGTGCGCATTGCGTCAAGCATGACGGTGCAGGCGGTGCGCATCAATGTGCTGGCCACGGTGCTGGCCGCGCCGATTTTGCTGGTGCTGGCCACCTGGGCATTGCCCGAGGTGATGGGGCCGGCCTACGCGGAATCGGTGGCGCCTTTGGCGGCCCTGCTGCCCGGGGTGGCCGCCTACGCGGCGGCGTCCAGCCTGTCGGCGTTTTACACCAACCACCTGGGGCGCCCGCATTTGTCGGGCGCCATCGCGGGGCTGTCGCTCGTGGTGAGCTTTGGACTGGGGTGGGTGCTGGTGCCGAGCTTGGGTGCGCTGGGGGCGGGCGTTTCATCCAGCATCGGCTACATCGTGGCGATCATCGTGGCTTACGCGGTGTTCTTGCGGCAAGCGAGGTTGCCGGTGAAGGCACTGTGGACGCCAGCGCTGACCAGGTTGTGAGCACCTGGGGTTCACCTCCCATTGAATCACACCGGCCTTCTTGTATGCTTTGGGCGCGCTTCACGGTGCGCCATTTTTCATTCATTCAATTCATTCAAAAACAGGCCCGGCGCCGGGCCGCTATGCAGGGAGCATGGACATGGCAGTCATGGTCGGTACGCCTCAAGACGAGCAGCTCATTGGCACCCCTGATGCGGATGACATCCGCGCTGGGGCGGGCAACGACCTGCTGATCGGCAACGAAGGCGACGATGTGTTGCATGGCGAAGCGGGCAATGACCTCCTGGATGGCGGCTCCGGCGCCGACACCTACCTGTTCAACCGAGGCGATGGCCAGGACCGCCTGATGCCCGACTGGGGCTCGGCCCCTGGGCAGCGCGACGTGTTGCAATGGGGCGCTGGCATTGGCCTGGCCGATGTGGACGTCACCGCCCAGGGCGATGACCTGCTGCTCAGCCTGAAGGGCAGCAGCGACATGGTGACCCTGGTCAACTATTTTGGTCAGCCCCTGGACAGCCGACCCCTCATCCGTTTTGCGGATGGCGCCACCTGGGACGCGCCCGCCATCGATCGAAAGATCAATCCCAACATGGACCAGTTGTTCGGCACGCCCGAAGGCGAGTTGCTGGATGGCGGCTTGGGCAATGACCTGCTGGTCGGTGATGAAGGCAACGACACCCTGTACGGCGATGCCGGCATCGACACCCTCGACGGTGGGCCGGGCGATGACACCTTCGTGTTTGGCCGGGGCGATGGCCAGGACCGGGTGGTCTCGGACTGGGGATCGACGCCGGGGCACCGCGACCAACTCCTGCTGGGCGCTGGCATCAGCCTGGCCGACGTGGACGTCAGCGCCCAGGGCAGCGACCTGCTGCTCAGCCTGAAGGGCAGCACCGACAGCGTTCGAGTGGTCGACTATTTCGCGCTGTCGCCGGACAGCCGCCTGGTGATCCGCTTTGCCGATGGCGCCAGTTGGGATGCGCAGGCCATCGACCGCAAGCTCAACCCCACCGATGATGTGTTGTTCGGCACCCCCGACGGCGAAGTGCTGGACGGTGGTCTGGGTGACGACTTCATCCATGGCAAGGAGGGCGACGACCTGTTGTACGGTGATGCTGGCGCCGATGTCCTCGACGGTGGCGCGGGCTCGGACACCTATCTGTTCGGGCGCGGCGATGGCCAGGATGAGCTGATGACCGACTGGAACTCGGAGCCGGGCCAGCGTGATCAACTGGTGCTGGGTGCTGGCATTGGCCTGGCCGATGTGGACGTCACCGCCCTGGACAGTGACTTGCTGCTCAGCTTGAGGGGCAGCAGCGATGCCGTGCGCATTGGTGGCTACTTTTCTCAAGCACCTGACACCCGCGCACTGATCCGCTTTGCCGATGGTGCCAGTTGGGATGCAGCGGTGATTGACCGCAAGGTCAATTTCAGCCATGACCAGTTGTTCGGCACGCCCGATGGCGATGTGCTGGACGGCGGCCTGGGCGATGACCTGCTCATCGGCGACGAGGGCGATGACCTGCTGTACGGCGACGCTGGCAACGACATCCTGGACGGCGGCCCGGGCTCGGACACCTTCGTGTTTGGCAGAGGCGATGGCCAGGACCGGCTGATGCCAGACTGGGGCGCGGCCCCCGGTCAGCGAGATCAACTTCAATTGGGTGCTGACATTGGTCTGGCCGATGTGGACATCATCCCTGATGGCGGTGACCTGATCCTGAGCATCAAGGGCAGCAGCGACAGCGTGCGCCTGGTCAACTACTTCGGCCCTGCGCCCGAGAACCGTCCTTGGATTCGGTTTGCCAATGGCGCGAGTTGGGATGCCCAGGCCATTGACCGCAAGCTCAGCCCCCAAGACGACGTGTTGCATGGCACACCCAATGCCGACTTCCTGGATGGCGGACTGGGCAACGACCTGCTGGTGGGCAACGAGGGCGACGACCTGCTGTACGGCGATGCCGGCAACGACATCCTCGATGGCGGCTGGGGCGCGGACACCTATGTGTTTGGCCGGGGTGATGGCCAGGACCGGATCATGGCCGACTGGGGCACCATTCCCGGCCAGCGTGACCAGCTGCAGCTGGGGGCCGGCATTGGCCTGGCCGATGTCGATGTCAGCATTGACGCTGACGACCTGATCCTCAGCCTGAAGGGCGGCACCGACAGCATGCGCATTGGCAACTATTTTGGACAGCCAGTCGACAGTCGGCTGGTGATCCGCTTTGCCGATGGCGCCAGTTGGGATGCCCAGGCCATTGACCGCAAGCTCAACCCCAACAATGACGTGTTGATCGGCACAGCCCAGGGCGAGGTGCTGGATGGCGGTCTGGGCGACGACGTCCTGCAAGGCAACGAAGGCGACGACCTGCTGTACGGCGACGACGGCAACGATTTCCTCGATGGTGGTTCGGGCTCGGACACCTACGTGTTTGGCCGTGGCGATGGGCAAGACAGGGTGATGGCCAATCAGTGGCACAACATGCCCGCGCAGCGCGACCAGTTGGTGCTGGGCGCCGGCATTGGCCTGGCCGACGTGGACGTCAGCGCTGCGAACGGCGACCTGGTGCTCAGCCTGAAGGGCAGCAGCGATGCCGTGAGCCTTGACGGCTACTTCGGCCAGCCGCTCGACAACCGTGTGCTGATCCGCTTCGCCGATGGCGCGACTTGGGATGGCCTGGCCATCGACCGCAAGCTCAACCCCAACGACGACGTGTTGATCGGCACGCCCAACGGCGACGTGCTGGACGGCGGCCTGGGCGATGACCTGTTGATCGGCCACGAAGGCGACGACCTGCTGTATGGCGACGCTGGCAACGACGTTCTGGATGGTGGCCCGGGCGCGGACACGTTCGTGTTTGGCCGAGGTGATGGTGAAGACCGCCTGACGCCCGACTGGAGCTGGGGCCCCGGCCAACGCGATCAGCTGCGGCTGGGTGCGGGCATTGGCCTGGCCGATGTGGACGTGACCCTTGAAGAGGGCGATCTGCTCCTGCGCCTCAAGGACAGCAGCGACAGCGTGCGCCTGGTCAACTACATGGGCCCCCCACCCGACAACCGGCCTTTGATCATTTTCGCCGATGGTCTCAGCTGGGACGCGGCCGCCATCGACCGCAAGCTCAGCCCCACCGATGACCTGCTGCAAGGCACCCCGGGCGCCGACGTGCTTGATGGCGGCCTGGGCAATGACCAGTTGATGGGCGACGATGGCGCCGACTACCTCTACGGCGACGCTGGTGACGACTGGCTGCAAGGCGGCCTCGGCGCGGACACGCTCGTTGGCGCTTCAGGTGACGACACCTACCTGGTCGACAACGCCCAGGACGTCGTCATCGAGCGCGCTCAGGACGGCGAAGCGGACGAGGTTCGCTCATTCGTGAGCTACACCGCGCCTGACTACATCGAAACCTTGAGCCTGGTTGGCGGCGCCGCCATCGATGGCTTTGCCCACGACCTGGGCATGTCCTTGTATGGCAACAACGCCAATAACCGACTGATCGGTGGCAAAGGCGACGACTGGCTGCAGGGCTTCAAAGGCGACGACTCGGTGGAGGGGGGCGATGGCCTGGACTACCTGTCTGGTGGCGTGGGCAATGACAGCCTTTACGGTGGCGAGGGCAGCGACTACCTCGTGGGCGATGAAGGCATCGACCTGATGGACGGCGGGCAGGGCGATGACACCTACCTGGTCGACAACAGCGCAGACACCGTCGTCGAGCAGCCCAACGGCGGTGGCGACGACCAGGTCCGTTCCTGGGTGTCGTACACAGCATCCAAGCACATCGAATCCCTGTTCCTGATCGGTGCGGCCGACACCAACGCCTTCGCCCACGACGAGGGCATGTTCTTGTATGGCAACAAGGGCAACAACCGCATGGTGGGCGGCCAGGGTGATGATTGGCTGCAGGACTTTGGCGGCACCGACACGCTGGAAGGCGGTGCCGGCTTCGACACCCTGTACGGTGGTTCTGGCAATGACACGCTTCATGGCAATGAGGGCAACGACTACCTCAATGGCGGCGAGGGCATTGACGCCATGTTCGGTGGCAAGGACAACGACACCTACATCGTCGAGACCGCCGGTGACCAGGTGAACGAAGTCGAGGGCGAAGGCACCGACACCGTGGTCATCAGCAAGCTTGGCAGCTACACCCTGGGCGACAACGTCGAGAACGGCACCCTGTCGGTTCTTTCAAGCAGCGGTGCGGCCTTGACCGGCAACGGCCTGGCCAATGTCCTGACCGGATCGGCCTTCAACGACACCCTGGCGGGCGCTGGCGGCAACGATACCTTGATCGATGCCTCGGCCACCTCCAACGACGTTTACACCTGGGGCCGCAGCCTGGGTGCCGACACCTTGAGCGACTCGGGCGGGGTGGATCGGCTGGATGTGTTGTCGGGCACCGCTGCCAGCCAGGTCTGGCTGCGCAAGGTCAACAACAACCTGGAGGTCTCGGTGATCGGCACGGCGGACAGCTTCACCATCAACAACTGGTACGGCTCGGCCGCCAACCAGGTGGAAAGCATTCGCCTGGCCGATGGCAAGGCCCTGACTGCCAGCCGGGCGCAGAACCTGGTCGATGCCATGGCCAGTTTTGCGCCACCGGCTCAAGGCCAGACCACCTTGCCCGCCAACTACCAGTCGGCCCTGAACGGGGCGATTGCCGCGAACTGGGTGTGAGCACGCCCAGCGGGGCCGTCCGAAGCCACTGAACTGGGGGGGCTCGGGCGGGGTGCGGGGCAATCCCCCTCGAAACCGGCGAGAATATCTGGTTTTCCCCGCGCCTTCAGCGCCAACCAGTCTCTCCATGATGCCTTTGTTCCAGCACCTCAAGCGCTTCACCGCGCGGTGGCTTTCGGCCTTCACCGGCCCGCGCATCGTCTACGGCTGGCGCAACGCCAATGGCGTGTATTGCCCCCACACCCGCGTCAGCACCCATTCCGCCGTGGAAGACACCAAGGGCCTGCTGCTGGGCGACCACGTCTTCATCGGCCACTTCAACCGCATTGACGGCTCCAACGGCCTGGTCATCGAAGAAGGCTGCCAGGTCACCAATTACGTGTCCATCCTCAGCCATTCCAGCCACAAATCGGTGCGGATCATGGGGCGGCGCTATGTGAACAACCCCAATCCGGTCGGCTATGTGCGCCGGCCCACGCGCATCGGGGCCTACAGCTTCATCGGCCCGCACAGCGTCATCGCGCCGGGCGCCCGCATCGGCAAGGGCGTGATCGTGCAGGCCTACTGTTTCGTGTCGGGCGAGGTGCCGGACTTTGCCATCGTGGGCGCCGGTTCGCCAGGCCGACCCGCCGAGGTGATTGGCGACAGCCGCAAGCTGGATGGCGCGCTGCTGCAAAGGCACCCTGAGCTGCAAGCGATCTACGCTCAATGGGCGGGCCAGGACAACCTGCGCCGCGCCCTGGGCGGAGACCGCCCATGAGCATCAACCGACAGACGCCTTTGCGCATCCTGTTTTTTGCCGACGCGTCCAGCGTGCACACACGTCGCTGGGTGGCGTCCGCGGTGGAGCGGGGCGCCGAAGCCGTGGTCATCACGCGCCAGCCCGGCGAGGTGCCCGGTGCGCACCAGGTCATCGCCATCCGCCCCGGGGCTGACAAGGCCTCGTGGTTCAAGGCCTTGCCGCAAGTGCGCCGCGTGGTGCGCGAGCTGAGCAGAACCTTCAAGCCCGACCTGGTCCATGGCCACTACGTCACGTCCTATGGTTTGTGGGCGGCGGCCTGTGGTTTGAGCTGCCCCAAGGTGCTCACCGCCTGGGGATCGGACATCCTGGTCACGCCCAAGCAAAGCCGCCTGATGCGCTGGGTGGTGGGTTGGTCACTGCGCCGTGCCGACCTGATCACGGCCGATTCCATGGACATGGTCGAAGAGATCGCCCGCTACGACCCGACCGCGCCCGTGCATCAAATCCTGTGGGGTGCCGACACCGACAAGTTCACCCCGGCCACGCCCGCGTCCGATTTCGAAGTGGTCAGCCTGCGATCGTGGGAGCGCAACTACAACATCGACCTGGTCATCGAGGCCTTTGCGCGGTTTCTGACCTTGCGCCCGCACTCGCACGCGCTGCTGCATTTGCTGGGCGGCGGGCCCATGGAGGCTGGCTTGCAAGAGCGCGTGGCCGCCTTGCGCCTGCTGCAGCAAGTGCGCTTTCATGGCCGCGTGGGCGACCAGGCCATGGTGCAGGCCATCCAGCGTTGCCGCGTGTCGGTCTCGGTGCCCACCAGCGATGCCACCTCGGTGTCGGTGCTGGAGTCCATGGCCTGCGGCCTGCCCATCATCGCGACTGACCTGCCGGCCAACCGCCAGTGGGTCACCGCGCGGGGTGGCTGGATCGTGCCGGTGCGCGATGTTGATGCGGTGGCGCAAGCCTTGTTGGCGGCCTACGATCACCCTGAACGACTGGCCCAGATGGGCGCACACAACCGCGATCTGATCGAGCGCGAAGCCTCGCGGCGCGGCCAGATGGACGCGATGTGGCGCCTGTACGAAAAGCTGCTGGCGCCAGTGGCCAAAGGCGCCAGGCGCACCACGGCTGGCAAGGCGGGTTGAGGCCATGGCGGTGCGCATCGTCTCGGTGATCGTGCCGTGTCGCCATGAGCGCGACCACATCGAAGCGTTTTGCCGCAGTGTGGCTGCGCAAACCTTGCCCGAAGGCTGGGCGCTGGAAGTGCTGGTGGCCGACGGCCAGAGCGAAGATGGCACGCGCGAGCGCCTGGCCGCCTGGTGCCTGAGCGATCCGCGCTTCATCATGCTCGACAACCCCGGCCGCATCGTGTCTTGCGGCCTGAACCGCTGCATCGAGCGCGCGCGCGGCGAGTTCATCGTGCGGCTGGATGTGCACACCGTCTACGCGCCCGACTACATCGCGCAATGCCTGGCCACCTGGCAATCCACGGGTGCCGACAACGTGGGCGGGCCCTGGCGTGCCGAAGGCGCTTCAGGCGCACAAGGCACGGTGCAGCGCGCCATCGCGGCCGCCTTCCAGTCACGTTGGGTGGCCGGTGGCGCCTTGTCGCGCGACCTGGCCTACGAAGGCGAGGTCGACACCGTCTACCTCGGATCCTGGCCGCGCCAGACTTTCCAGCGCTTTGGCGGCTTTGACGAAACCCTGGTGCGCAACCAGGACGACGAGCACAACCTGCGCATCCACCGAGGCGGTGGCCGCATCTGGCAATCGGCCCGCATCCGCTCCACCTACTTTCCCCGTGCCAGCACGGCCGATGTCTTCCGCCAGTACCGCCAGTACGGCTACTGGAAGCCTTTCGTGATGCAAAAGCATGGTCAGGCCGCGGCGCTGCGCCACTTGGTCCCCGGCGTGTTCGTCGGGGTACTGAGCCTGTGGCTGGTCTTGCTCTTCATGCTGAGCCTTTGGGCCACTTGGGGCATCGGGCTGGAGACCATCCCTTTGCAAGCCGTGGCCTGTGCGGTGCTGGCGCTGTGCACCGCGCAAGTGTTGCTGTACGCTGGTGCGGTCGGCATCGTCTGTCTCCTGATTGCCCGCCAGAAGGGCATGGACCTGCTGCCCCATTTGCCACGCGTGATCGCCGCCTATCATTTTGGCTACGGTCTGGGCTCAATCCGGGGCTGGTTCGACGCCCTGGTGCGCGGCCGCCCCGACCCCGCTTTTGGCCGCCTCACACGCTGACCGTTTGACGACACCGATGACCCATTGGACACCCCATGAGCCAAGCTGACTTCCTGCCCTTTGCCCTGCCCGAGATCGGTGAAGAAGAGATCGCCGAAGTGGTCGACACCCTGCGCTCTGGCTGGGTCACCACCGGCCCCAAGGCCCGCCGCTTTGAGCAGGACTTCGTCCAGTTCCTGGGCGACAACTCCTTGCAGGCCATCGCGGTGAACTCGGCCACGGCCGGGCTGCACCTGGCGCTGGAGGCCATCGGCATCGGCCCCGGCGACGAAGTCATCACCACCACGCACACCTTCACGGCCACTGCCGAAGTGGTGCGCTACATGGGCGCCGACGTGGTGCTGGTCGACATCGATCCGGCCACGCTCAACATCGACCCCCAGGCCATCGAAGCCGCCATCACGCCCAAGACCAAGGCCATCATGCCGGTGCACTACGCCGGTCTGTCGGTGGACATGGACGCGGTGATGGCGATCGCGCGCAAGCATGGCCTGAAGGTGGTCGAGGACGCCGCCCACGCGCTGCCCACCACCTTCAAGCAGCAGACCATCGGCACCTTGCAAAGCGACGTGACGGTGTTCAGCTTCTACGCCAACAAGACCATCACCACCGGTGAGGGTGGCATGCTGGTCACGCGTGACGAGGTGATCGCTGCCCGCTGCAAGGTCATGCGCCTGCATGGCATCAGCCGCGATGCCTTCGACCGCTTCACCGCCAAGGTGCCCAGCTGGTACTACGAGATCGTGGCGCCCGGCTTCAAGTACAACCTGACCGACATCGCTGCGGCCCTGGGCCTGCACCAGTTGAAGCGCGTGCGGGGCTTCCAGGTGCGCCGTGAGCAGATCGCCCAGCGCTACGACGAAGCCTTCGCCGACCTGCCGATCATCGCGCCGCCACGCCCTGTGAACGAAGGCGACCTGCACGCCTGGCACCTCTACGTCGTGCGCTTGTCGGACGAGGCGAAGATCAACCGCGATCAACTGATCGAGTCGCTGTTCGCCGATGGCATCGGTGTGAGCGTGCATTACATCCCGCTGCACCTGCACCCCTACTGGCGCGAGCGCTACGATCTGAAGCCCGAGCAGTTCCCGCACAGCCAGCGCGCTTATGAGCGCATGGTCAGCCTGCCGCTGTACACCAAGATGACCGACGCCGATGTTGAGCGCGTGATCACCTCGGTGCGCAAGGCTTTCGGGGTGCTGTGAGCAAGCGGCTGTTCGACCTGCTGTTGGCCTCGCTGGGCCTGCTGCTGCTGTCGCCCGCGTTGCTGCTGGTCGCGCTGGCCATCAAGCTGGATTCGCCCGGCCCGGTGTTCTTCCGGCAGGAGCGGGTGGGGCGTTTTGGCCAACCGTTTCGCATCCACAAGTTCCGCACCATGCGCCACGATCCGCAAGGCACCGGCCCGCAGATCACCGTGGGGGCCGATCACCGCATCACGCGCATCGGCCATGCCTTGCGCGGCAGCAAGCTCGATGAACTGCCGCAACTGATCGACGTGTGGCTGGGCCGCATGAGCCTGGTGGGGCCGCGCCCTGAAGTGCCGCGCTACGTGTCGCACTATCCGGCCTCGGTGCGCGACAAGGTGCTGTCCGTGCGCCCCGGCATCACCGACCTGGCCTCCATCGAATACCGCGACGAGAGCAGCGTGCTGGCGCGTGCGTCAGATCCCGAACACGCCTACATCCACGAGATCCTGCCGCACAAGCTGGCACTGGCCGTGCGCTACGTGGACCAGGCTTCGGTGTGGACCGACATCCGCTTGATCGCGCGCACCCTCGCGGCCATCGCCAGGGGCTGAGGGATCAGCACTCCACGATGTTGACGGCCAGACCGCCCCGTGCGGTCTCCTTGTATTTGCTCATCATGTCGGCCCCGGTGTCGCGCATGGTCTTGATCACCTTGTCCAGGCTGACCCGGTGTGAGCCATTGCCGTGCAGGGCCAGCCGCGCCGCGTTGATGGCCTTGACCGAGGCAATCGCATTGCGCTCGATGCAAGGAATCTGAACCAGGCCGCCGACCGGGTCGCAGGTCAGGCCGAGGTGGTGTTCCATGCCGATCTCGGCGGCGTTCTCGACCTGCTCGGGTGTGCCGCCCATCACCGCGCACAAACCTGCTGCCGCCATCGAGCAAGCCACGCCCACTTCGCCCTGGCAGCCCACTTCGGCGCCCGAGATCGAGGCGTTCTCCTTGTAGAGCATGCCGATGGCCGCGGCCGTGAGCAGGAAGTCCTTCACGCCCTGGTCGCTGGCACCAGGCACGAAGCGTCGGTAGTAATGCAGCACGGCGGGCACGATGCCGGCGGCGCCGTTGGTGGGCGCGGTCACCACGCGTCCGCCCGCCGCGTTCTCTTCGTTCACGGCCAGGGCATACAGGTTCACCCAGTCCATCACCACCAGCGGGTCGGCCGCCGTTGCTTGGGATTGGGCAGACAAGGTGGCGAACAAGGCCGGTGCGCGGCGCGCCACCTTGAAGCCTCCGGGCAGGATCCCCGGGGTGTGGCAGCCCCGATCCACGCAGGCCTGCATCACCGACCACAGGCGCATGAGGCCTGCACTGGTTTCCGCATCGCTGCGCCAGTGCCGCTCGTTGCGGCGCATCAGCTCCGCCATGCTGCAACCCAGCTCATGGGTCAGCCGCAGCAGGTCGGCGCCGCTGTGAAAGGGGTGGGGCAACACGCTGGCATCGGGCGCGATGCGTTTGTGCTGGCTGCCATCGGCCGCCACCTCTTCGCTGACCACGAAACCGCCGCCCACCGAGTAGTACTCGCGCGCGCTCAGCAGTTGCCCCTCGGCATCGAAGGCGGAAAACCGCAAGCCGTTGGGGTGGAAAGGCAGGCTCTGGCGCTTGTTGAACACCAGGGCCTGTTTGGCATCAAACATCACCTCGTGTTGCCCGAGCAGGGACAAGGCCTGTGTTTGCTGCACCTTGGTCAGCCATCCGGGGATGGCGTCCACGTCCACCGTGTCGGGCTCATGGCCCATCAGGCCCAGCAGCACGGCCTTGTCCGAACCGTGCCCTTTGCCGGTGGCACCCAGCGAGCCAAACAACTCGGCCGTCACCTTGGCCGAGCGCGGCAACAGGCCATCGGCCGCCAGCCGCAAGGCAAACAGGCGGGCCGCGCGCATCGGGCCCACCGTGTGTGAACTGGAGGGGCCGATGCCCACCTTGAAAAGGTCAAAGACGGAGAGGGCCATGTCTTCAGCATAGTCCTTCTGGATTTTTTCGGTGGCTTTAGCATGGCGGGATGACGTGCCCGTTTGACCTGAGCCCCGAGGTGCCATGCTGACCTCGCCCCGCCGACTGGCTTTTCGCCCCCTGCGCCCCGTGGCGCTGGGGCTGCTGTGCCTGGGTGTGCCAGGCTTCGTGGCGTTGGCCTGGCTGGTGTCCACGCAGGGGCATCTGAATGCCTTGGATGTCCAGGCCACCGATTGGGCGCGCCAACTGCGCTCACCGGCGCTGACGCAGGCCCTCCTGGTCATCACGCACCTGCACTCGGTCATGGCCATCTCGGTCTACACCGCAGGCTTGTCGGTTTGGTTGATCTTCAAGCGCCAGCATCGCCACTGGCTGTTGCCCTTGTGGCTGTTCGTGCCCGCCGGGGCGGTGCTCAACGTGTTGATGAAGCACGGCTTTGAGCGCCCCAGGCCGACGGGGGATGACGTGCTGCTGACCCTGGCCACTTTCAGCTTCCCCAGTGGGCACGCATCGGCCACCACGCTGCTTTATGGCTTTTTCGCCCTGGTGGTCTTGACCCACGTGCCCAGGCCCTTATGGCGCGGGGTGTTGGGCGCCGTCGCCCTGCTCATCATCGCGGTGGTGGCGTGGAGCCGGGTCTACCTGGGGGTGCACTTCTTCACCGACGTGCTGGCCGGCGTGCTGGAAGCCCTGGTGTGGATGGCCTTGTGCGTGCTGGGGCTGTCAGTGCGTGATCAGGGGGCGAGCACCCGGTCTAGCTTGTCCTCGATCTCGCCGAGGTAGGCCGCCGTGGTGCGTGTCGCTTCCGCCAGCTTGTCCTGCAGGCTGTGCTCCGTTTGAGCCAGTCGTTCACCAAACTCCCGTGTGGAGGCCGCATTTTGGATCTCGATCTTGCGCAGTTCGCCTTCCAGCAGCGTCCGCAATTCCGTGAAGCGCGATGCCTCGGCCTTTTCGGCGAGTTCGCGCTGGGTCCGCCCCTCCTTCGCGAAACGCCGTGCCTCCATGATGGCGGCGGCCTGCTGCAGCATGATGTACACCACGAACAAGGCGCTGACCACGGCCGTGAAGACCAGCATCACCACGCCAGGCGGCGCACTGACCTCGGTGACGCCGAGGCTGAGGGCGGTCGGTGCGGCGAGCACCGTCCAGTTCAGCGTCACGAACAGCAACAACAGCGCGAACGCCAGGATCAGGGTCAGTGCAAAGGCACGTAAGTTCATGGTAAGTCCTTATTTTGACGAGGGTGTGTGCCCACCCCAGTGATGAGCATTTGGGGGGCCTGCGGATTGATGGCCCCCCTTGAAACTTGGCCGCGTGTCCCTATAATAGGTTTAGCACTCGTTAAGCTTGAGTGCTAACAACCTTCAAGGTTGCCCATTCGAGTTGCTGCAATGTGAGCAATCACTCACGTTGTAGGCCATTTTAAACACCGTTGTCTGATCAGACAGGAGATACGATGAAACTTCGTCCTTTGCACGATCGCGTGATCGTCAAGCGCTTGGAACCAGAAACCAAGACCACTTCCGGCATCATCATTCCTGACAACGCCGCTGAAAAGCCTGACCAAGGCGAAGTCCTGGCCGTGGGCCCCGGCAAGCGCAACGACAAGGGCGACTTCGTCACCCTGAACGTCAAGGTCGGTGACCG
>NZ_JAUSAR010000102.1 GCF_030652515.1 Aquabacterium sp.
CCCTGTTTTTGCAAATAGTGCGCCAGACGGTTGGCCCGGCATTCCAGTTCGCCGTAGCTTAGAGTTGCTCCGTTGAAGATCAGCGCCGGATGGTCGGGCGTTTGTTGCGCTTGTCGCGTCAATAAGCCGGGTATGTTTTCGCGCGCAAAGCCATCGCCGTCATAATCGGTGGCATTCCAGTCGTGCAGGCAACGCTGTTGTTCGGCATCAGACAATAACCGGATCCGGCCTATCGGGCCATGCGGATCTTGGGCCAGTTCGGTGGTCACGGTGACCAGCACATCCAGCAATTGCCTTACCGTTGCTTCTTGAAATAAATCGGTACTGTATTCCAAAGCCAAAGACCACTGCCCGTCCTGCTCGCCCACATACAGGCTCAGATCACATTTGGCGACGGCGCTGGGCAACACGACCGGCTCAACGCTGAGACCCGGCAAAGCCAGTACCGGGCTGTTTTGTTCCTGGTAAACAAACATCACCTGGAATAAAGGCATGGCCGCCAGATCACGCACCGGTTGCAACGCTTCAACCAGACGCTCGAAAGGATAATGCTGGTGCTGATAAGCGCCTATGGCCGTTTGCCTGACTGCCGCCAGCAAGTGCCCAAAATTCTGGTCCGGGTCTGGTTTAATACGCATCAGCACCGTATTGACAAACAGCCCGATAACGTCATGGATTTCGGCCCGCTTACGGTTAGCCATAGGCGTCCCGACCAGGAAATCGCTTTGCCCGCTGTAGCGGTACAGCACCAATCCGAACACCGCCAACAACGTCATAAACGCCGTGGCCCCCTGTTGTGTTGCATAGGTTTGCAACGCTGTCCGGGTGTCTGCATCAATGACGGCATATTGCATCGCGCCGCGAAAACTGGGCAAGGCCGGACGGGATTTGTCGTAGCTTAATTCCAGATGGGTAGCTGCCCCTTGCAGATGGGTCAACCAGTAATCTTCTGCCGCCTGAAACCAGCCATCCGTCATCAGCTGTCTTTGCCAGCGGCAAAAATCGGCATACGACACCGGCAATGCCGCAGGCTGCGGCCCGCCTAAATGACGGCTATACAAGCCGCTAAGCTCCTTCAACAAAATATCGACCGACCAACCGTCGGCGACAATATGATGGATGACCAGCAACAACAGGCTATGGGCGTTATCGACCCACAGCACGGCGGCTTTAAAGACACGGCCATGCTGTAAATCGAACGGGCTATCGATTTCAGCCTGCAATATCTGTCCTAAGCCATGTTTCTGTACTGCGGCTTTAGTATAGACTTTCAATCGGTCTGCTGCGGACTCGAACAACTGCTGCCTGAGCTGGCCGTCTTGTTCGACAAAACCGGTACGCAAGGCCGGTTGCCTGACGGCCAAACCGTGCAGCGCCTGTTCCAAGGCGCTGATATTCAAAGCGCCGCGCAGATGGAACGCCAGCGGAATATGGTAAACCGTCTGCGCCGCTTCCAACGTGTTCATAAACCACAAGCGTTCCTGCGAAAACGATAACGGCGCTAGCGAGCTAACATCGGTTCGTATAGGCGGCCAACCGTTTTCCTGCCCCTCGGCCTGCGCCAACAAACTGGCTTGCCTCGCCACGGTGGCATGGTCGAATATCTGCTCCACGCTGAGCTCGGTGTTAAATGCGTCAACCAACAGGGCGACCAGACGCAACGCCAGCAAGGAATGTCCGCCCACCAGAAAAAAGTCGGAATGGATACCAAAAGCCTCGTGTTTAAGCAGTTGTTGCCAAATCGCCGCAATACGCTGTTGGACAGGATTTTCAGGCGGTTCAAACGTCCCGCCGGTCATCTCGAACTCCAGGCTAGGCAAAGCCTTGCGATCGACTTTGCCGTTGGCTGACAGCGGTATTTCGGGCAGCACGATAAACGCGCCGGGCACCATGAATTCGGGCAGCGCCAGGCGTAAAAATTCGCGTAACCGGGCGGTATCGGTGTCCTTGCCTGCTTCTGTTAACGTCACATAGGCCAACAGGCATGTTTCCCCGTGCACGTCAGCGGCTATGACCACGCAGGCTTGCACGGAGGCATGCTGTTTCAATACGGTTTCGATTTCACCCAGCTCGATACGGAAGCCGCGCAGCTTGACTTGCCCGTCTTCTCGCCCCAGGTATTCGATCACGCCATCGGCGCGATAGCGGCTGATGTCGCCGGTGCGGTACAGCCTGCCGCCGTCGCCGTAGGGATCCGGCACGAAGCGTTCGGCAGTCAGCGCGGCTTTGCCGTGGTAGCCCCGCGCCAGCCCGACTCCGG
>NZ_JAUSAR010000107.1 GCF_030652515.1 Aquabacterium sp.
AGTCTGTTGCGCGTGGGCGGCAGGGTCGTGACGGTGCTGGTGCTGGCTGCGGCCACCGGCGCGGCGGGTGGCTGGTTGGCCAGGCTGTGGAGCAGGCGCTCCAAGGTGGGCAGCAACTGCATCATCAACTGGCTGGACAAGAGTTCGCACTGGGCGCCGGCCTGTCCGGTTTCGGCCACCAGGTGCACCACCGGCAAAGCCGGGTTGCTCGCCAGCACCGTCGCCAAGCGCTTGCGCATCTCGGGATCGCTGTCGTCCACCAGGGCGATGTCTACCGTGGCCGAGGGCGTCCGCTCGGCCACACTGAACTCGTATTTGGCGCTCTTGAGGTGGGTGAGCACGATACCGATCACCCGCATGTCTCGCTGCTGTGAAGTGAACACCGCAACTTTGAGTTCCTGCTTTTTCATAATACCCTTCGGCGCTCAAATAACTGGCACACATGGCCCTGGATTCGAGTTTGCATTATTCAAACCGGGCGTGGCAGGTACCGCAGGCATGAAATCACACAGCTCACCGGTGTTGCACAAACCAACCTTCAGTTACATGAGTAATAAACTCGCGCACCTTTTTGGACGCAGCTAGACTGTTTTCAACCAAGGAGTTGTTGTGAAAGCAGTATTGAATAACCTGTGCAAAATCACCGCTTTGACGATGATATTCGCGAGTTACGGCCCAATCGCCCAGGCGGCCGACATACCCACACCATTGCACATTGAAAAAACCGTTGAAAAACTCACGAACCAGCTGAAACAACTTTGCCCACTGGCCGATCCCGCCAGCCAAAGCGCGTTTGACCAGTGCCGCCAGGCCCTGTTCACCGATTCGCTGCTCAAACAGGCCATGGTCAAACCGGTGGTTTTGTGGGGGCGCCAGAAAGACGCCGAATCACCCTTGAAAGAAACTCACCTGACCGAATTTGACCCCAGTATATTGACCGGCCTTTATATACCTTTGTTCATGTTTGACGGCAAATACAATATCACCTACGTCGCGCGTGAGAAATTATTCCTGGCCACCCTGGGGGTGGGTTTCAGAAACCGGCTGCAACCCGGTCAATTTCCATATCCATTCTGGCACGACGCCAATAAGTGGGAAATGTATGAAAATGCCCGCTCCCTTTACCTGTGGATGGATCCACGAACCGGTTTGATTCGTTTCGCCCAATTTTCAAACCGAGGCCATCAGGCCGAGGGCCACGTGGTGAACAAAGCCACCTTGCCGGCTTTCGATGGGAAATGGCTCTGGACCGATGCACAAGGCAAAACGCAACCCGCCGTCACCCTGTTCGATGGCCTGTACCGCGAAGACAACCCCTACAAGGCGCAATTGGACAAGTCTTACCGCGAGTTCGCCACCTCACTGCGCGATTCGCAGTGCCTGAACTGCCACGTGCCCAACAACCCGGAAAAGATGAAGCGCCTGGTGCTGCTGCAATCGCCCGCCCACGCCTCGGGCGAGATCCACCGGGTATTGAAATCGGTGCGCGAACGCAAGATGCCGCTGGACGAGCAAGGCATCGAGAAAACGCTCGACCCGGCCATGGAAAAAACACTGCTGGAAAAAGGCGGCGCCTTCGAGAAGTTCGTCGATGCCGCCATCGAATGGGAGCGCACGCAAGCGCCCCGCCCCATCAAGTAACCGAGGGCTCTGAAGATGCGCTGCGCTTCTTTGCTGATGGCCGTGTTGCTGGCCCTGCCCTGGTCGGCACAAGCCCAATTCGTGCGCCTGAACGACGCGGTGAAGTACCGCAAGGCGGCCTTCCAGGTGCTGAGCACGCATGTGCAACGCGCGGGGGCCATGGCCAAGGGCGAAGTCCCTTTTGACAAGCCCGCCGCCGAAACCAACGCCGCCCTCATCGAAATGCTGTCCCGGCAACTGGCCACGGCGTTCCCGCCGGGGTCGGACATGGCGCCCTCCAAGGCCAAGCCCGAGGTCTGGCAAGAGGTCGCCCAGTTCAAGACCCATAGCGACCAATGGCAAAGCGCGGCGGCCAAGCTGTCTGGCGCCGCCCGGTCCGGCGATGCGAACGCGTTCAAGACGGCCTTCAATGCCCTGGCCCAGACCTGCAAGTCCTGCCACGACAGCTACCGCAACCGCTGAGGAGCCCATCATGAAAACGATCAGGGTGTGGGACCTGCCCACGCGAGTCTTCCATTGGGCACTGGTGGTGATCATCGCGGGCGCGTTCATCACCCAGTACCTGGGCGGCACGGCCATGGACTGGCATTTCCGATTTGGCTACGCGGCCTTGGCACTGGTGCTGTTCCGCGTGGCGTGGGGCCTGATCGGCCCCCGGTATGCGCGCTTTGCCAGCTTCCTGCGCTCGCCCGCCACCATCGTGGCCTACCTGCGTGGTCGTGCGGGAGGGCAGCACTCGGGCCACAACCCGCTGGGCGGCCTGTCGGTGCTGGCCATGCTCGCGGTGATCCTGCTGCAGGCCGGTTCAGGCCTGTTCACCAACGATGACATCGCCAGCGAAGGCCCGCTGGCCCACCTCATCGACAAGGACCTGTCGGACCAGGTGAGCTGGCTGCACGCCCAGGTCACCAGCAAGCTCATCTATGGCTTGATCGGGCTGCATCTGCTGGCCATCGTCCTTCACCGCGTGCTCAAGAAGCGCGACCTGGTCACGCCCATGATCACGGGCGACCAGGTGGTGGAAGGCGACGCCCTGCCCGCCAATGACAGCGCCCCGGTGCGCACCGCCGCCCTGGTGCTCATGAGCGTGTGCGCCATGGGCGTCTACGGAGTGGCTCACTGGTGAGCTGACAAACTAGGGATGGCAGTCCCTACCCAGGCTCCTATGCTGAGGCCGATCGTTTCGCCCACTTTCAGCCTCACTCAGGAGCCCACCATGCCCGCACCCAAATGCTGCTTCGACCGCATCCTTCCCCGTGACCTGCTGCGCCCCCGCACGATGATGGCTGGCCCTGGCGGGCGCATGCGTGCCATCAACCCCAAGGGCAAGAGCTGGATGAACGGCTCGACACTGCAGGTGCGCTTCATGGGCGGCACCGCCTCGCAACAGGCCAAGGCGCGCGAGCAGGCCGCGTGGTGGTCCGACGTGTGCAACCTGAAGTTTGATTTCAACAACGCACCACAGGCCGACATCCGCATCACCTTCGACGACAACGACGGCGCCTGGTCCACCGTGGGCACCGATGCGCGCAGCGTGCCCTTCAACCAGGCCACCATGAACCTGGGCTTCCTGGACGGCGGCACCGTCGCGCACGAGTTCGGCCACGCCATCGGCCTGGCACACGAGCACTCCAGCCCGGCCGGTGGCATCCAGTGGAACGAAGCGGCCGTGCTGAAGGCCCTGGCCGGCCCGCCCAACTTCTGGGACGCCGAGACCACGCGCCACAACGTGTTCTTCAAGTACTCGGCCGATCAGATCAACGGCACGGCTTTTGATGCCGAATCGATCATGCTCTACGCCTTCCCGGCCGAGTGGACGACCAACGGTGTGGCCACGCACGCCAACGACGTGCTGTCATCCATGGACAAGGAGTTCGTGGCCGGGGCCAAGATGTACCCCAAGTCCAACCCGGGGCTGCCAGGTGCCACGGCCTTGACCGTGGGCGCGCCTCGCCTGCAGGCCAACATCGGCCAGGCTGGCGAAGAAGACCTGTTCCGCTTCCGGGCCGACACCGAAGGCGTCTACGTGATCGACACCCGCGGCCAGACCGACGTCTACCTCAAGCTCTTCGGCCCCCACAGCGCCACCGCCCTGATCGACGAGGACGACGACAGCGGCTACGGCCTGAACCCCCGCATCTCCACGCCCTTGCTGGCGGGCGACTACTTCGTGCAGGTGCGGCACTACGACCGCACAGCGGGCACGGGCAAGTACACCATCGGCGTGGTCAAGCGCTGACCACGCTGCCGCCCATCAACTCACAGCTTCGAGAAATCGGGCCGACGCTTTTCCATCACCGCGCTGATGGCTTCCTTGGCGGCCGGTCCGCGCAGCAGCTCGCCAAAGTGGCTGAACTCCTGCTTCATCACGGCCGACAAGCTGGGGTGCGCCTGCTTCATCAGCGCCTTGGTGATGCGCAGTGATTCAGCCGGTTTGGCCGCCAGTTTCAAGGCTTGGGCCTGGGCGTAGCCAGCCACCTCATGCGGCGGCAGGATGCGGTTGACCAGGCCCATGTCCACGGCCTCTTCGGCATAGAAGGCCTCGCCGAGCATCAGCTTTTCAGCCGCGCGCAGGTAGCCCACCTGTGCGGGCAGCAGCAGGCTGGCACCGGCTTCGGGGCACAGGCCCAGGTTCACGAAGGGCAGGCTGAAGGCCGCGTTGTCACCCGCGTAGACCAGGTCGCAGTGCAGCAGCAAGGTCGTGCCAATGCCCACGGCCGGGCCGCTGACGGCCGCCACCAAGGGCTTGGGAAAGGTGCGCAGGGCTTCCAGGAAACGGAACACCGGCATCGACTCCATCTGGTCGGCGGAGGGTGGGTTTTTCTTGAAATCGGCCAGGTCGTTGCCCGCCGTGAAGATCTGCTCGTGGCCCTGGATCACCACGGCGCGCACAGCGCTGTCGGTGGCGGCCTCGGTCAAGGCATCGGCCAATGAGGTGTACATCGCCGTGGTGATGGCGTTCTTCTTGTCCAGGCGGTTGAAGGTCAGCGTCAGCACGCCGGCTTCGACGTGGACCAGGATGGCTTGGGCTTCGGTCATGGGGTGTCTCCTAGTGTGAGAGAGGGGCAAGGGGTCAGTCGGCGATCCACGTCAGGGCCAAGGGCCACAGCGCAGTCGCCGATTGAGGTTTGAACAAACCGAAATGCCCCACGCGCTGGAGGCCATGCGATTGGGGACGCAGGGCTTCAAAGCGCGTTGGCGCATTGGGGTAAAGGCGGTACAGACGGCGGATGCCCTCGGGGCTGATCAGCTCGTCGTCTTCGATCAAGGTCGCGGTGATGGGCGTGCGCACCTGCGCATAGCGGGCACGCAACTCGTTGCCCTCGGCCCCGATGTAGTCGGGGTTCAGGCACCAGCGGCGCCATTGCCACATGGCTTGTTTGGGGATGGTGCCCAGCACGCCCAGGCGCTCACCCGGGAAGTGCCCGAACAAGGTCACGGCCACAGGCGCGATGAACCACCACAACACGTGCACCGAAAAGCGCAACTGCGGCGCGTTGTAGCGCCAGTAGCCACTGCCACTGGCCACCGTCACCATGCGGTCAAAATGCTCGCGGCCATCCAGCCAGCCAAAGATCTGGCCGCCCAGACTGTGGCCCAGGTAGGTGCGCGGCACGCCAGGCCAGCGCCGCAACAGCTCGGCCAAGGCGGCCGGGTGATCCTGCTTGACCCAATCAGTGATGCTGGCCACATAGCCTCGCAAGGACGCGGGCGCGGACTCGCCCATGCCCCTGCAATCAAAGGTCAGGACCGCGATGCCTTGCTGGGCCAGCCAGGTGGCAAACGGGCGGTAGAAAACTTGGGGCACGCCCATGGCCGATGACAGCAGCACGGCGCGCCGCACTTCGCCGTCCGGCTGATAGGCCCGCGCCACCACGGTGCGGCCATCGAGGGTGGTCAGGCGAAGTGTTTCTTCCAAAGCGATCTCCAAGAAAAAGCCCGCACGGTGGCGGGCTTTTTCAACAGGCGTCAACCGACGGTGAACCAGGAACGGATCACAGGCGTTCGATGATGCCCGCAGCACCTTGGCCGGTGCCGATGCACATCGTCACCATGCCGTACTTGCCGCCGGTGCGTTGCAGGCCATGAACCACCGTGGCTGCGCGGATGGCACCGGTGGCGCCCAGCGGGTGGCCCAGGGCGATCGCGCCGCCCATGGGGTTGACCTTGGCGCGGTCGAGCACGTGGCCCTTGGCGTCCAGGTCCTTCAGCACGGCCAGCGATTGCGCAGCAAAGGCTTCGTTCAGCTCGATCCAGTCCAGATCAGAAGCCTTCAAACCGGCGTACTTCAGTGCCAGGGGGATGGCTTCGATCGGGCCAATGCCCATGATCTCAGGCGGCACACCCTTGACGGCGAAGCTCACGAAACGGGCCAAAGGCTTCAAGCCGTACTTCTCACAGGCTTCCTTCGAAGCCAGGATCAGGCAGCCAGCGCCGTCAGACGTTTGCGAGCTGTTGCCAGCCGTGACGCTGCCTTTGGCGGCGAACACGGGGCGCAGCTTGGCCAGGCCTTCCAGGCTGGTGTCAGGGCGAGCACCTTCGTCTTGCGTGATCGTCTTCTTGGTGATCGTCACTTCGCCTGTTTCCAGGTTGGGTGTGCGCACTTCGATTTCGATAGGCGTGGTCTCGGCCTTGAAGAAGCCAGCTTGTTGAGCGGCCACGGCGCGGCGGTGGGATTCGACCGCGAAAGCGTCTTGCTCCTCGCGGGTCACCTTCCACTGCTCGGCGACCTTTTCAGCGGTCATGCCCATGCCGTAGGCGATGCCCACGTTCTCGTCGTTGTTGACGATCTCGGGGTTGAAGGACGGCTTGTTGCCGCCCATCGGCACCATCGACATCGACTCGACACCACCAGCGATCATGACCTCGGCCTCACCCACGCGGATGCGGTCGGCGGCCATGGACACGGCGGTGATGCCAGCGGCGCAGAAACGGTTGACGGTGGCACCGGCCACGGTCTTGGGCAAGCCCGACAGCAGCACGGCGATCTTGGCCACGTTCATGCCTTGCTCGGCCTCGGGCATCGCGCAGCCAATGATGGCGTCTTCGATGGCAGCAGGGTCGAGCGTGGGCACTTGCGACAGCGCGCTCTTGATCACGGCCACCAGCAGGTCGTCCGGACGGGTGTTCTTGAACACGCCACGACCAGACTTGCCGATCGGGGTGCGGGTGGCGGCGACGATGTAGGCGTCACGAAGTTGAGTCATTTGGATGCTCCGATCGATCAGTTGCGGACGGGCTTGCCGGTGGACAGCATGCCCATGATGCGCTCTTGCGTCTTGGGGTTGTCCAGCAGCGAGCAGAAGTGCTTGCGCTCCAGGGCGTGCAGGTATTCCTCGGTCACCAGGGTGCCGTAATCGACGTCGCCGCCGGTCAGGACATCGGCGATGGCCGAGCTGATCAGGTAGTCGTGGGCGCTGATGAAGCCACCGTCACGCATGTTGATCAGCGAGGATTGCAGCGTGGCCTTGACGTTGCGGCCAGCGACCGGGAAGGTGCGCTTGGCCGGGGCACGGTAGCCCGACTCGAACATGGCCTTGACCTGGGCGATCGCCACGTACAGCAGTTCGTCCTTGTTGGGGACGATCACGTCGCCGTCGATCAGGTAACCGAACTTCTTGGCTTCGACCGCCGAGGTGGCCACCTTGGCCATCGCGGCAGCCTGGAAGGCTTCCTTGATGAAACCGATCAGGTCGCCACCGATCTGGCCGGACACGCCCTTGGACGGCTCCAGCAGTTCGGCCGCGCGGCGGGCCAGGTAAGCCAGGCCACCGCCGCCAGGGATCAGACCCACGCCGACTTCAACCAGACCCACATAGCTTTCCATGGCAGCGACGCGCTTGGAGGCGTGCACGGCCAGCTCGCAACCACCGCCCAGGGCCAGGCCATGCATGGCCGCCACGGAAGGCACGTTGCTGTAGCGCAGGCTCAGCATGAAGTCTTGCAGCTCCTTCTCGAACGGGGCAATGGCCTTGCCGCCGCCGGACATGAAGGCAGGCATCATGGATTGCAGGTCAGCACCGGCCGAGAACGGGCCGTCTTGCGACCAGATCACCAGGCCCTTGTAGCTGTCTTCAGCCAGCTTCAAACCCTTGGCCAGGCCAGCGGTGACTTCGGCCGAGATGGTGTGCATCTTGGACTTGATCGAGGCGATGACCACTTCGTCGTCCAGCGTCCACAGGCGGATCGCGGCGTCTTCATGCAGCGTCTTGCCAGCGGTGTCGGCCGAGACCACGCCCGAACCCAGCACGTCTTCGCGGAAGAACTGGCGGTCGTACACGGGCAGCTTGCGCTGGGCCACGTAGGTCTTCTTGGCGGGGCTCCACGAACCTTCGGGCGTGTGCACGCCGTCACGGCCGTCGAACACCCAGGCGGGCAGCGGCGTCTTGGTGATGGCCTTGCCGGCTTCGATGTCGGCATTGATCCATTCGGCCACTTGCTTCCAGCCGGCTTCTTGCCAGATCTCGAAGGGGCCTTGCTTCATGCCATAGCCCCAGCGCAGGGCCAGGTCCACGTCGCGGCAGGTGTCGGCGATGCTTTCACCGGACACGGCAGCGTAGTGGAAGCCGTTGCGCAGCATGGCCCACAGGAACTGGGCTTGCGGGTTACTCGACTCGCGCAGGGCCTTCAGGCGCTCGGCGGCGGGCTTGCGCAGGATGTCGGTGACTTCCTTGTCGGCCTTGTTGCCAGCGGGCACGTACTCGCCGGTCTTCACGTCGAATTGCGTGATGACCTTGCCGTCCTTCTTGAAGAAGCCGGCCTTGGTCTTCTGGCCAAAGTTGCCCTTGTCCAGCAGCGCTTGCACATCGGCAGGCGTGGCGAAGGCGGCCGCGAAAGGATCAGCCGCGCAACCCACTTGCAGGGTCTTGATCACGTGGGCCATCGTGTCGATGCCAACCACGTCGCAGGTGCGGTAGGTGCCCGAAGAGGCACGGCCCATGCGCTTGCCGGTCAGGTCGTCGACGATGTCGTAGCCCAGGCCGAAGTTCTTCACTTCGATCATGGTGAACAACAGGCCGGCCACGCCCACGCGGTTGGCGATGAAGTTGGGGCTGTCTTCGCAGCGCACGACGCCCTTGCCCACGGCGGTGGTGACAAAAGCTTCGAGCTGGTCGACCACCACGGCATTGGTGTACGAGGTCGGGATCAGCTCGACCAGGTACATGTAGCGCGGGGGGTTGAAGAAGTGGATGCCCAGGAAGCGCGAACGCAGCTGTTCGGGCAACACATTGGCCATGGCCGTGATCGACAGGCCCGACGTGTTGGTGGCCAGGATCGCGTGGTCATTGACGAAAGGTGCGATCTTCTTGTACAGATCTTCCTTCCAGTCCAGGCGCTCGGCGATGGCTTCGATGATCAGGTCGCAACCGCGCAGCTCTTCGAGGTGCTCTTCGTAGTTGGCTTGCTGGATCAGGACGGCATCGTCGGTCACGCCCAGGGGCGAGGGCTTCAGCTTCTTCAGGCCTTCGACGGCCTTGGTGACGATCCCGTTCTTGGGGCCTTCCTTGGCGGGCAGGTCGAACAGCACGACCGGCACCTTGCAATTGACCAGATGGGCGGCGATCTGCGCACCCATCACGCCGGCGCCGAGCACGGCGACCTTGCGGACATTGAATCGACTCATTGTTCTCTCCTAGCGGAACACTCTGTGGATGTGGAGATGGTGATGAGGAAGCGGCGTGAAAACCCCGCCTCCCCGCAAAGCCCGTTGATTAGAACAGGGCTTCGTCCATTTCCGTCAGGGGCTTCAGACCGGCCTTGGCGGTGATCATCAGGGTTTCGACTTCAGGCAGCAGCTTGGCGAAGTAGAAGCGGGCCGTGGCCAGCTTGGCGATGTAGAACTTGTCGCCAGAGCTTTGCTTTTCCAACGCGATCTTGGCCATGCGGGCGAAGAAGTACGAGTACACCAGGTGACCGACCACGCGCAGGTAGTCGACCGCAGCGGCGCCGACTTCGTCGGGGTTCTGCATGGCCTTCATGCCGATTTCCATCGTGAAGCCCTGCACCTTTTCGCCCAGAGCCGCCAGGGGCTTGGTGAACTCTTGCATGGCTTCGTTGTCGGCGTTTTCCTTGACGAAACGGCCCACGATCTTGCCGAACTTGGTCAGCTTGGCGCCACCGTCGCCCAGCACCTTGCGGCCCAACAAGTCCAGCGACTGGATGGTGTTGGTGCCTTCGTAGATCATGTTGATGCGGGCGTCGCGCACGAACTGCTCCATGCCCCACTCGTGGATAAAGCCGTGGCCGCCATACACCTGCTGGCAGTGCACCGTCGCGGCGAAGGCGTTGTCGGTGATGAAAGACTTCACGATCGGGGTCAGCAGGGCCACGATGTCGTCCGATTCCTTGCGGACGGCTTCATCGGGGTGGTTGTGCGACTTGTCCAGCTCGATGGCGGTGTAGTACACCAGGGCACGGGCGCCTTCGGCGTACGCACGGGCGGTCAGCAGCATCTTGCGCACATCGGGGTGCACGATGATGGGGTCGGCGGCCAGGTCAGGGCGCTTGGGGCCCGACAGGGCACGCATTTGCACGCGGTCCTTGGCGTACACCACGGCGTTTTCATAGGCGACTTGCGTCAGGCCCAGGGACTGGTTGCCCACGCCCAGGCGGGCGCCGTTCATCATCACGAACATGGCAGGCAGACCGCGGTGGGGCTTGCCCACCAAGGTGCCGTTGGCGTTTTCCAGAACGATCTGGGCCGTGGCGTTGCCATGGATGCCCATCTTGTGTTCCAGGCCACCGCAGTAGATGCCGTTGCGCGAACCGATCGAGCCATCAGCGTTCACGTTGAACTTGGGCACCACGAACAGCGAGATGCCCTTCGAGCCTTCAGGGGCGTCGGGCAAGCGGGCCAGCACCAGGTGGACGATGTTCTCGGCCATGTCGTGTTCACCAGCCGAGATGAAGATCTTGGCGCCCGTGATCTTGTAGCTGCCGTCGGCTTGGGGTTCGGCCTTGGTGCGCAGCAGGCCCAGGTCGGTCCCGCAATGAGGTTCGGTCAGGCACATGGTGCCGGTCCACTGGCCACTGGTCAGCTTGGGCAGGTACAGGGCCTTTTGCTCAGGCGTGCCGTGGGCTTCCAGGGCAGCGTGCGCGCCATGGCTCAGGCCGGGGTACATGGTCCAGGCCTGGTTGGCCGAGTTCATCATTTCGTAGACAGCCTGGTTCACCAGCTGAGGCATGCCTTGGCCGCCCCACTCCGGATCGGCGCTCAGGCCGGACCAGCCGTTTTCGGTGTAGGTCTTGTAGGCTTCCTTGAAGCCGTCGGCGGTCTTGACTTCGTGCGTGGTCTTGTCCAGCACGCAGCCTTGCACGTCGCCCACCAGGTTCAGCGGGGCCAGCACCTTGGAAGCGAACTTGCCGCCTTCTTCCAGCACGGCATTGACCGTGTCGGCATCCAGATCGGCGTAAGCGGGGATCTTCTTCAATTCATCAACCGCGCCCAGCAGCTCATGAATCACGAACTGCATGTCGCGCAGTGGGGGGTTGTAAGTAGGCATCGTGGAGCTCCTCGGTCACAAAAACACGGTTAATGAGAAAGACCTGATCACACTTGTGGTGTCGGTGATTACAGGGTGGGACGGGTCAAACGGCTGCCAGGGGTGCCGAAGCCAACCCGGCTTTGGCAGCGTCAGACGCCACCATTCCAGACGGTGTCGATGGCGCGCCCAGTGCATAGAACTGGACAACGCGCTCGAACGCCGCGCGGGCCCGATCCTCTGCCCCTTGCGAGCGCAGAAAACGCGCATCGTGGTGGAGCGACAGGATCAGACCATGGATCTCGAACAACATTTGCATCGGGTCGGTGTCTTCGCGCAGATGGCCCATGTCCATGGCCATGCGGATGGCGCGCCCCAGGGCACCGTGCCAGGTCAGCACCATGCCAGCCAGGGCATCGCGCACCGGGCCGGGGCGGTCGTCGAATTCGACCGCGCCACTGATGTAGATGCAACCCGAATCGATCTCGGTGGCGACCATGGCCACCCAGCGCTCGAACATGGCGCGCAGGCGAGGCAGGCCGCGTGGCTCGCGGATGGCGGGCAGGAAGACCTCGGCGGAAAAGCGCTCGTGGTATTCACGGATGACGGAGATCTGAAGTTCTTCGCGCGAGCCAAAGTGGGCGAACACGCCCGACTTGCTCATGCCGGTGACTTCGGCCAAGGCGCCAATCGACAAGCCCTCGATGCCCATTTGCGAGGCCAGGTTCAGCGCGGCTTCCAGGATGGTGGCACGGGTTTGCTGGCCCTTGGCCACGCCCTGGCTGACCCGCCCACGCTCACGCGCCGCTTCGGCGGTCTGTTTGGCGTCAAGGGGCAGGGATTCAGACAAGGCGGCTCCCGGGGAATAAAACGAACGATCGTGCTATTTTGCAGAAAACCGAGCGGTATGTGTGCGTTCCATTCAACTTTTTTTGCGGATTTTTAGACAATCGATCCGTTCAGATCACATGCAGGCCGGGTCCACCCTTGGTTTTAAGGTCGTTTAGACACGGTTCTGTCGCCAAAGTGTCGTGATCTTTGCGCAGAGTGTTGAGAATGTCATACAAGGTGATCTATCCTGTAGGCGGCAATCCCCCCTTTGGAGACTTTGTGGAGAGGCTGTATGGACGTGCTGCAACTTGACGTGTCAGGCCGTCCGCAGGCTTGGCTGTCGGCCAAGGAAGCGGCGGTTTTATATGCCAGTGACGGTGTCGCGTGGACACTGGGCGAGCCTTGCATGGTCTTGCGCGGCGGCGTGCAGCGGCGCACCGGCTTGCAGTCGCGGCTGGAGCTGCACCCGATCATCGCGGTGCACGGCAGCGTCCCCAGCCGGGCCTGGCGCCAGGAGCCGGCCTTGTCCAACCCCAAGTTGTTCACCCGCGACCGCCAGGTCTGCGCTTATTGCGGCCACCGCTTTCAACTGGATGACCTGACCCGCGAGCACATCGTGCCCACCTCGCGCGGCGGCATCGACTCCTGGAAGAACTGCATCACCGCCTGCCGCAACTGCAATGGCCGCAAGGGCAACCGCACCTTGAACGAGCTGGGCTGGCAACTCTATTACCTGCCGTACGTGCCCAGCCTGCACGAAGACATGATCCTGCGCGGGCGCCGCATCCTGGCCGACCAGATGGAATTTTTGCTGGCCAGCGTGCCAGCGCACAGCCGATTGCGGGCCTGACCCTAAACCAAGGGCCGCTGCGGTGGCCGCCCGTCGCCATACAAATCGGCCAGGCGTGCCAGGGCCTTCACATCGCGCATGTACAGCCGCCCATCGGCAATGCGGTGCAGGCCGCGCCGCTCCAGTTTGCGCAGGGTCTTGTTGGTGTGCACCAGCGACAGGCCCAGGCCGTCGGCGATGTGCTGCTGCGTCAACGGAAAGCGCACGCCATCGGCCCCCCCATCGGATTGAAGCGCTGCGGCGCGTTTGAAGAGCAGGATCAGCAACATGGCGATGCGCTCCTCGGCGCTGCGGCGACCCACCGACAGCAAAGTGTCATCGACCAAAGACTCTTCGTGGGCGGTCAGCCAGGTGATGTTGAAGCCCATCGAGGGCGAGCGCCTGTGCAACTCCCACAGCGCGTCGCGCTGAAAAACACAGAAGATGGCATCGGTCAGGGTGTCGACCCCATGGGCCGCCGCGTCACCCATCTTCTGCTGCACCCCGATGAAATCACCCGGCAGTAAAAATGTGAGGATCTGGCGGCGACCGTCGCTCAAGGTCTTGTAGCGAAAGGCCCACCCATCCAGCAGGGTGTAAAGCGGCGCATCGGTCTGCCCTTCGTGGATCAGCGTCTCATCGGCCTTCAGGCTGACCTCGCGCTTTTTCAAGGACTGGACCAACGCATGCTCCTCGGAGGTCTGCTCAATGAAGAGCGGCAAGGGCCTCAGAGGGCAAGTGGCGCACGGCACGTCAGGCATGTGAGTTCATCCGGTTGAACATGTCAAATGACACAACGATCAATGGACACTGTGCCTACATTGTCACGAATGTTTCAATGAACCGCCCACGGAGCGGGCCCAGATGACCCCAATTTCGATCGAGTCCGCATTGCATGCCCACGGCGACCGCGTCGAGGCAGGCGATTGGGACCTCCTGTTTCGCGCCGTTCAGACCAGGCTGAGGCAGGCCGCCGACAGCATGGCCGACCGCCTGCCCATCCAGGATTGCCTGGTGGAATGCCTGGATGCCTTTGAGCAACTGCGTGCCACGGCCCTGCGCGAATGGCACCGGCCTGCGCCAACACCCGGCAGCACCAGCCTGGAGCGCCACGCCGCCTTGCACGACAGCCTCACCTCGCTGCCCAATCGCGGCTTCTTCCGCACCCTGCTGGACCACGCCCTGGCCCACATTCAGGCCGAACGCAGTGCACTGGCCGTGCTGTACCTGGACCTGGATGGCTTCAGGGCGATCAACCAGGCCCATGGCCAGGCCATCGGCGATGAGCTGCTCAAGCTGGTGGGCGCGCGGATCAGCCGGGCCGTGCGCGCCGGTGACATGGTGAGCCGCCTGGGCGATGACGACTTCGCCTGCCTGCCCGCCGACCCGATGGACGCGGCCCAACTGAGCCGCCTGGCGCGCAAGCTGTTCGACGCCGTGTCGGTGCCGTTCAGGATCGGCACACTGGAGATCACCGTGCGCCCCAGCATCGGCATTGCCATCAGCCCGGCCCATGGCGCCACCACCCAAGTTCTGCTGGAGCGGGCGGAAGACGCCATGTACCGGGCCAAGGAAAGCAAGTCCGGATTTGCCTTCTTTGATTGACCTGCCCGGCCATCACACCCCGAACAGGGCCTCCCTGGCCGACTGCGTGATCGCCACCACGCAGGGGTGCGTGATCCGCCGCTCCACCGAAATGGCGTAGAACTCCTCCACCAGCTCAGAGGTGCGCCCCAGCACCTCCACCCCATGCTGGGCGCAGGTTTCATCTTCCAGCACCGTCGGCGCCATGAACACGCCACGCCCTTCGCCGCCAAATGCCTTCATCAGCGCGGCGTCGTCAAACTCGCCGATGGGACGCGGGTGCAACTGGTGCTCCGCCAGCCAGACATCCAGCCGTTGTCGCATCGCGGACGCCGCCCCTTGCAGCAGCATCGGCGCGCCATCCAGGCACTGCGGAAAAGCGCGCCCACCCAGTTCCAGCTTTGATTTCAACACTGGCGTGGCGAAGAAACTCATGGCCGTCGTGCCCAGCGCATGGCTGAAGGCCTTGACGCTGACCTGCTTGCCCATGGGCTCATCGGCGATCACCAGGTCCAGCCGGTGCACCGCGATCTGGCCCAACAGGTTGTGAAAATCGCCTTCATGGCAGATCAGCCGCACAGGTTCGGCCAGCCCCAGGGCGGGTTCCAGCAAGCGGTAGGCAATGGCCTTGGGCACCGAATCGGAAATGCCCACGCGAAAATCCAGCACGGTTTGCCCGCTGCGCACCTTGCCCACCGCCGCTTCCAGCTGGGTACCCAGGGCAAAGATCTGGTCGGCATAGCCCAATGCCACCCGGCCTTCCTTGGTTAATTCAAGCCGCCGCCCCACCTTCTGGAACAAGGCGCAACCTAGCTGGGCTTCCAGCAACTTGATCTGCCCGGACAGGGTTTGCGGCGTGGTGTGCAGTTGCTCGCCCGCCTTCATGACCCCGCCGGATTTGGCGGTCGCCCAGAAGTAATAAAGGTGCTTGAAATTCATTGACTGCGGCTTTCTCGAAGTGAAGCTTCAGAAAATTCGACTTTACGCGAAGTGTTGGCTCCGTTAGATTCAAGGCTCGCTCAACTTTGACCAAATCGTGGACTTCCTGCTCGACCCCAACATCTGGATCGCTTTTGCGATGCTCACCGCCCTCGAAATCGTCCTGGGCGTGGACAACATCATCTTCATCTCCATCCTGGTGGGGCGTTTGCCGCCCGAGCAGCGTGACAAGGCACGGCGCCTTGGCCTGGGCTTCGCGATGTTCTCCCGCCTGGCCTTGCTGTTCTCGCTGAGCTGGGTCATGGGCCTGACGGCCGAACTGTTCAATGTGGCAGGCAACAGCATCAGCGGGCGCGACCTGGTGTTGCTGTTCGGTGGCTTGTTCCTGCTCTACAAGGCCTCGCACGAGATTTTTGTCGAGGTGGAAGCCCGTGAACAAGATGGTCCCCCACCAACCGACACCGTCGCACTGGCCAAGGCCGGCAAGAAATTGATGTGGGGCATCATCGGACAAATCGCTGTGATCGACATCGTGTTCTCGCTGGACTCGGTCATCACGGCAGTCGGTATGGTCGACGAGATCGGTGTGATGGTGGCGGCTGTGGTCTGCGCCGTTGGCGTGATGATGATCGCAGCCAAGCCCATCGGCGATTTCGTTGACCGCCATCCTTCGGTCAAGGTGCTGGCCCTGGCTTTCCTGGTGATGGTGGGCATGGCGCTGACCGCCGAAGCTTTCGATGCGCACGTGCCCAAGGGTTACCTGTATGCTGCCATGGCCTTCTCGCTGGGGGTTGAAGCCCTGAACATCCGTGCCCGCAACAAACGCATGCTGGCCAAGTCGGCCGCCTGATCTGTCCCACCACTTCTTTTGTTTTTGACTGGAGGTTCACCATGAATCAATCGCTTCAAACCATCGACCAGGTCTATGGCACCTCGGTCGCCCAACGCAACCGCGTGTTGCGCAACACCTATGCCCTGCTGGCGCTGTCGATGATCCCGACGGTGCTGGGTGCCTGGCTGGGCGTGGCCTCGGGCATCGCCAGCATGATGACGCCCGGCGTGGGCGCGATCGTGTTCCTGGCCGGTGCTTTCGGCTTCATGTTCGCCATCGAGAAGACAAAGAACTCGTCGGCCGGTGTGCCCGTGCTGCTGGCCTTCACCTTCTTCATGGGCCTGATGCTGGCGCGCCTGATCGGCACCGTGCTGGGCCTGGCCAACGGCGCCAGCCTGGTGATGACGGCGTTTGCCGGCACCGGCGCAATCTTCCTGGGCATGGCCTCCTTGTCCACGATCATCAAGCGTGACCTGACCTCGATGGGCAAGTTCCTGTTCATCGGCATGATCATGCTGCTGGTGGCTGGCATCGCCAACATCTTCATCCAGTCCAGCGCCTTGATGATCACGCTGTCGGTGATCTCGATCGGCATCTTCTCGGCCTTCATCCTGCACGACCTCAAGCGCGTGCAAGACGGCTATGAAACCAACTACATCACGGCCACGCTGGGTGTCTACCTGAGCATCTACAACGTGTTCCAGTCGCTGCTGGCACTGTTGGGCATCTTTGGTGGCCGCGACGAATAAGCAAGTCACGCCATCAAGCACAAGCCGGGGCCTGCCCCGGCTTTTTTCATGGGCGCCTGGCCAGGCCCGAAAAGCAGCTCTCGATCAACCACGCGATGATCTGTTCATGCGCATGGCCACCGGCCTTGAGCACGCCCAGCACCGGGTCGCAGGCGCGGGCGAACAGCGTGTACAGGATCACCTCGGGGGGCAGGTTCTGGCTGAGCTGGCCGTCGGCCTGGGCCTGCACGATCCATTCACCCAGCTTTTCGCTCACGGCCATCAGCAGGTTCATGTAGTCGGCATCGGCCATCAGCTCGGCGCGCAGGCTGGAGTTTTGCGCGGGCAAAGAGGGCATCTCACCCGCCAGTTGCACTTCCATGGTCCAGCGCGCCACGGCCTTCAGGCGCTCGACCGGGTCGGTGGGGCCGGGCGGTTGTTCCAGCTCGGTCAGGTAATCCATCGAACGACGCAGGATGCGGTTCATGGCGGCGGCGGCCAGCGCTTCTTTCGAGGTGAAGTGCTTGTACAGGCTGGCCTTGGCGATGCCCACATCCGCGGCCACCTCGTCCATGGTCATCAGATCGAAGCCCTTGTCGGCCAGCAAGCGGTTGACCGAGGCCACGATGGCCTCTTCGCGCGCCTTGAGCACCTGCTGCTTGAACGAGACTTTGGGATTGGCCATGCCGCTGATTGTAGGCAGGCTCAGACTTTGCGCGGCCCGGGCACGCCCCGGTCGATGACGTAGCGGGCTTGCGTGTGCAGGCGCGAGTCGGCGCGCACCGGGTGGGGCGTGGCTCGAAACTCGCACGCCACCTGCTGCGGCGTCACGTCCAGCAGCACGAAACCACGTTCATCACTGCGCAGGTGCAGCAGGTCCGGGTTGACCGCTTTCATCCACTGCGAGATGAGTTCGCTCAGGCCCGGGCTGCTGATGGACGAGGTGACGATTTCGCTGGCCACGACGGGCGATTGCAGGTCGGAAGGTTGCAATCGCAGGTTGGCCGCCACGTGGCGGTGCACATCGCCCCCCAGGCAGACCACATCGGGCACGCGCGGCTGGGCGATGGCGGCCATCAGGCGCTCGCGCGCGGCGGGGAAGGCGTCCCAGCCATCGCCATACAAGAGTTTGCCAAAGCGGCCGGTCAACCCGGAAGGACTGATCTGCGTGCTTTGGACGATGAACTTCCAGGCCCGCGTGCTGGAGGCCAGGCCCTCGGCCAGCCAGAACTCCTGGTCCTGGCCCAGCATGCTGCGCTCGGGCTTGAGGGCATCGGGGCAGCGCCACAGCATGCGCCCATTGCGCGGGCCACGCCAGGTGCTGCACACATGTTCGCTGCGGAACTGGCGCGTGTCCAGGGTCCACAACTCGGCCAACTGGCCCCACTCGTAGCGGTCGTGCATGCGCATGCTGGCGGCCACGGGTGCACGTTTGGGCGAGATCGGCAGGTGCTCGAAGTAGGCCTGGTAAGCGGCCGTTCGCAGCTTGACGAACTGGGCCTGCTTCAGGGCGTCGTCCGGTTCGGTCAGGCCCGCGTAATCATTGAGCACATCGTGGTCATCCCACACCATCAACCATGGGTGCGCGGCATGGCAGGCGCGCAGGTCCGCCTCCTGGCGGTAAGCGGCATGGTGCAGGCGGTAGTGCCCCACAGTGAACTTGGCCTTGCTGCGCGGAAACTGGTGCGAATGCTGGCGCACGCGCAGGTAGCCCGGCAACTGGTTCTCATAGAAGTAGTCGCCCACGAACAGCACCAGGTCCACATCGCTGGCGGCGATGTCGCGGTGCACGCTGAAGTACCCGGCCTCGAAGTGCTGACACGAAGCCAGCGCGATGCGCAAACGCGGGGTGGCGTCACGTGAATCAGGGGCGGTGCGGGTGCGGCCAATCGTGCTGACCTGGCCTGCCACCTGGAAGCGGTAAAAGTATTCGCGCCCTGGCAGCAAACCCGACACTTCGACATGGACGCTGTGCGCGCGCGCTGGCTCGGCCAGCTCCGAGCCTTGGCGGACGATGTGGTCAAAGCGGGAATCGCTGGCCACTTCCCAGTGCACGGCCACGGACTGCGGGGGCATGCCGCCATCGGCTTGGTCAGGCTTGGGGGCCAGGCGGGTCCACAGCACCACCGAGGTGGGCCGGGGCTCGCCACTGGCCACGCCCAAGGTGAAAACCTCGGCACTTTCGCGCCAGTTGTCCAGCGTGGGGGCCTGCGCCCGCGCCAGCGGCGAGAACATCTGCTGCCAGGCCAGTGCTGCGGCGGTTCGACTGAGGTGGCGTAGGAGTTCTCGACGTTGCATGAAGCTCGTGATTATGCGGTGGCTTGGGGGCACAATGAGCCGTCGATTGCCTCAGGAGTTTTGTCCATGCCCACACGCCCGACCAGTCCCGATCCCAGCAATGCATCCGGCGGCGATGCCGCCTCGGCTTTTGGCGGGCTGGGGGCCGGCATGGCCTTCTTCCAGGATTGGATGAAAGCCGCGGGCAGCGCGCTGCCCAACCTGCAGGCAGCCCAAGGCGTGGGTGGCAAAAGCGCCACACCCTGGAGCCTGCCCACGCTCGATCCGGAAGAGCTGGACAAGCGCATCCAGGACCTGAAAACCGTGCAGTTCTGGCTGGAGCAGAACTCGCGCCTGATCGGCATGACGATCCAGGGCCTGGAAGTGCAGCGCATGACCTTGACCACGCTGCGTGGCATGAACGTGTCGATGGACGCCGTGCGCGAATCGCTGAAGGCGCGCACCGCCTCGCCCGCCCCTGAAGCCCCTGCGGCAGAACCCGAGCCCGGACCGACCGCACCGCCCACCACGGCCAGCGCCGATGACGAGTCGGCCGACCAGCCCGCCGTGAACCCGCTGCGCTGGTGGGACACCCTGACGCAGCAGTTCAGCAACCTGGCCAACCAGGCCGTGCAGGTGGCCCAGGCCAGCGCGCAAGGCATGGAGGCCGCGGCCAGTGCGCCGTCAGCGGCCCCCCCAGAACCTGCCTCACCACCCAAGGCCCGCAAGGCCACGGGCACCGGAAAAGTGGCGGCCAAAACCGCAGCACGGCCCACCCGCAAGACCTCCGCCGCCAGCGTTCGCCAGCGATCGACAGACAGTGGCTCATCTGACTGATCACCCGCCATGCCTCACACCTCCACCCTGACCATGGCGCCGCGCTTTTTGCACGCGCACGCCACGCATCCGCAGGCGGACCTGGCCTTGTCGCTGGTGTGGGCACAGTTGGAGTCGCAAGGGGCCGCCACCATGGGGGCCACGCTGGGTTGGTGTTACCTGACCGACGCGCTGGCACCGCAGGCCGAGGCCATCCTGCACGGCCTGCGTGAGCGGCTGCCCGGTGTGGCCTGGGTGGGCGGCGTGGGCATGGGGGTGTTGGCCAGCGGGGTCGAATACATCGACGAACCGGCCCTGGCGGTGATGGTGTCCACCTTGCCCAGCGAGGACTTTCGGGTGTACTCGGGCCAACAACCCTTGCCCGCCCTGCCCCGCGTTGGTTTGACGGCGCTGTCGATGTCGTCCGGCGTGGGCTTCGTGCCGCACGTGGCGCAGGTGCACGCCGACGCTCACACGCCAGACCTGCAAGAGCTGATCACGGAGCTGGCAGGCCGAACCCGAACTGGCTACCTGTTCGGCGGCTTGAGCACCGGGCGCACGCGCAGCGTTCACCTGGCACTGGACCCTCTGGCCGAGCATGGCGAGCAAGCGCAGGGCGTGTGGTCGGGCGGGGTCTCGGGCGTGGCGTTTTCAGACCGTGTGCACCTGGTGTCGCGCGTGACCCAGGGCTGCCAACCCATTGGTCAAGCACGCCAGATCACCGCCGCCGAGCGCAATGTGGTCTACGAACTGGACGGCGAACCCGCCTTGAGTTGCCTGCTGCGCGACCTGAACCTGACCGCTTCGGTGACGGCCAATGGCCTGCCGCGCGAAGCCCTGCCCAAGGTGCGGGCCACGCTGGTGGGCCTGACCGACGCGGCCAGCGACCTGCTGGAACACCGCAACAGCTTTGGCGCCGACACCCGCGTGCGCCACCTGGTGGGCCTGGACCCGCAGCGCCAAGGCGTGGCCGTGAGCGACCTGGTCGAAGTGGGCATGCAACTGGCGTTTTGCCAGCGCAACGTGACTGCCGCGCGGCGCGACCTGGTGCGCGCCTGCGCCGAGATCCGCGAAGAGTTCGACCCGCAAGACGGCCCCAGCCGCACGCCGGCTGGCGCCATCTACATCAGCTGCGCGGGCCGGGGTGGGCCGCATTTTGGCGGCCCCGACGCCGAGATGCAGATCATCCGGCACGCGCTGGGCGACATCCCCCTGGTGGGCATGTTCGCGGGCGGCGAGATCGCCCGCCATCACCTGTACGGTTACACCGGTGTCCTGACCGTCTGGGCCTGAGCCCCGACTCCCCCATCAGGTGGCCCCCTTTTGGGTTCCCCACCCAAGGGGATAGGCACCGAGAGGCCCCCCGAGCACACTTCTTCCTGTCGGCCGCGCTGGGCCAGTCAATCCACAGGATGTCGCCATGATTGCTCGCGTTTACACCAAGACCCAACCCATCCCCTTCAACACCAAGTCCCTGTCGGACGACGCCCAGCCCGAACAGCGCACGGCCGTGCCGTTGGCCACCGTGTCGTGGGCCCGCCCGGCGCTGGGCACGCACAAGATCACCACCACCGTGCGTCGCACGGCCTTGAGCAGCAGCCACGCGGCCGAACCTGCAGCGCGCCCCACGACTGCACACTCATCCATCACCCACAATGCACCCGCCCCCACGCCACGCCGCACCACGCAGCTGAGCGCCAAATACCTGGGTGGCGGCAACCTGAGCGTGCGCTCGTCGGTCACCGGCCGGCACTACCGCTTTGAAGGCCACGGCGCCACCTTGGCCATCGACAGCCGCGACCAGCTCATGCTGGGCCGCATCGCGGAGCTGCTGATCGCCTGAGTGCCTTACAGTGGGGCGATGGACACCCAACGCACCCAACGCCAGCGCGACGTGGTCGCCGCCCTGCACCGCGTGCTGCCCGCGCGCAGCGTGCTCTGGCACGACGAAGCCGTCGCCCCTTTTGAATGTGATGGCCTGAGCGCCTACCGCCAACGCCCACTGGCCGTGGCCATGCCCGAAACCCACGAAGAAGTGGGCGCCGTGCTGAAAGCCTGCCATGCCTTGCAGGTGCCCGTGGTGGCACGCGGCGCGGGCACCGGCCTGTCGGGTGGGGCTTTGCCTGACGCCCTGGGCGTGACGCTGTCGCTGGCCCGACTGACCAGCATCGTTCAGATCGACCCGCTGGCGCGCACCGCCATCGTCCAGTGCGGCGTGCGCAACCTGGCGATCAGCGAAGCGGCCGCGCCCCACGGCCTGTACTACGCCCCCGACCCCAGCAGCCAGATCGCCTGCACCATTGGCGGCAACGTGGCCGAGAACGCAGGCGGCGTGCATTGCCTGAAATACGGCCTGACGGTGCACAACGTGCTGCGCGTGCGCGGCTTCACCGTGGAAGGCGAGTTATTGGAATTGGGCAGCGAGGCGCTGGATTGCGCCGGGCTGGACCTGTTGGCCGCCTTCATCGGCAGCGAAGGCCTGCTGGGCGTGGCCACCGAAGTGACCGTGCGCCTGCTGCCCAAACCCCAGGTGGCCTGTTGCCTGCTGGCCAGCTTCGACGAGGTCGGCAAGGCCGGTGACGCCGTGGCCGCCATCATCGGCGCCGGCCTGATCCCCGCTGGACTGGAGATGATGGACGGCCCCATGACGGTGGCCGTGGAAGACTTCGTGCGCGCGGGCTACGATCTGAGCGCCGCGGCCATCCTGCTGGTCGAAAGCGATGGCACCCAGGAAGAAGTGGACGAAGAGATCGCGCGCCTGACCGCCGTGCTGCAGTACGCGGGCGCCACCCGCATCGACTGCAGCCAGGATGAAGCGCAACGCCTGCGCTTCTGGAGCGGCCGCAAAAACGCCTTCCCTGCCACGGGCCGCATCAGCCCCGACTACCTGTGCATGGACGCGTCGATCCCGCGCCGTTGCCTGGCCGAGATGCTGCACGCCATCGGCGCCATGGCCATCACCCATGGCTTGCGCTGCGTCAACGTCTTCCACGCGGGCGATGGCAACCTGCACCCCTTGATCCTGTTCGATGCCAACAACCCCGATCAGCTGAAACGCGCTGAGGCGTTTGGCAACGACATCCTGTGCACGGCGGTGAGGCTGGGCGGCACCATCACGGGCGAACACGGCGTCGGCGTTGAAAAGCTGGATGCCATGTGCACGCAGTTCAGCGACGCCGAACGGGGGCAGATGCTGGCCTTAAAGGCCGCGTTTGATCCCAAGGGCCTGCTCAACCCGGGCAAGGCGATCCCGATGCTGGCGCGCTGTGGCGAGCTGCGCGGCGTGGTCAAGTCCAGCGCCTTGAACATCGCCTTGAGCGACCTGCCCCGCCTTTGACCTCAGCTGCGGCGAGCTTGGTAGAGCATGTCCAGCGTGATGTGCCGCACCTCCAGCTTGCTCTGCTCGATGTGCGCGCGCATCAGGCGCTGGGCTTCGTCGCTGCGGCGTTGCGTGATGGCGCGGATGATGCGCGCGTGCTCCTGGTAGGTGGCTTCCACACGGGCGGGCTTGGTGAAGTCCAGGCGGCGGATGATACGGATGCGCTCGGTGATGTCGTCGTGCACGCGCGCCATCTCGGCATTGCCGGTGGCGTGCACCAGCGATGAGTGAAAGGCCTCATCCAGCATGTCGACCATGCTGGTCACCGGGTGGCGCTCATCGGCCTTGACCAGCCAGGTGTCGGCCAAGGTTTTGAGGATGGGCCGGTCTTCGGCCTCGCACAGCTTGACCACCGCGTGGGTTTCCATCAGCACGCGGAAATCGTACAACTGGTCAAAAACTTCGAAGTTGAGCGGCTCGACCTGCCAGCCGCTTTTGGGGAACACCTGCAAAAAGCCTTCACTTTGCAAGCGCTGCAAAGCCTGGCGCAAGGGCGTGCGGCTGACCTGCACACGGCCCGCCATGTCGCTTTCCGAAAAACGATCACCCGGCAGCAGCACGAAGTCGAAGATGAGTTGCTTGATCTGCGCGTACGCCCGTTCAGCCAGTGTCGCGGGCGACGAGGTGTTGAAGGGCGGCGCGATCAGGCTCACGGTGTCATCCAGGGGTGAAGGGGATCATGCTGACGTGGGCCGAGACGATTTTCCAACCATCAGAGAACCGCACCCAGGTCTGGGTCTGGAAGCCACGCAAGGTGGTATCGCTGCGGGTGAACTCGGTCATGGCCACGGCCATGTCGGGCCCGAAGGCGGTGATGCGGACTTCGTGAAGCTGGCGAGTGTAATTGGGCGGCGGCACGGTCTGGCGGTAGGCCACCAGGGCCTCGTGGCCCAACTGCTTGTCGCCAATGCCATAGCGGGTGGTGCAGGGATTGGCCCAGAAGTAGGCGTTGAGCGCGTCCACATCGTTGGCCACCAGGGCATCTTCATACCGCAGGAAGACGGCGGTGACTTCCTGCAGCACCTCGGGGTGGTTGAGCTGGCTGGTCGACAAGGTCATGAGGATTTCCTCGTCATGTAGGCACGCCAGCCGCCGTATGAACTGATGTCGTCGGCACCGACCAGGCCACAAGGTTCGCAGATGAAGCCCTTGACCCAGCTGCCGTCCTCCAGCTCGACCGAGCCCAGGCCCAGGGGTGGCGGGATCAGGGCCAGGAAGGAGCCGATGCTGGCTTGGGGCATGGCGTAGACCTCGACCGCGATGGCGTGGCCCTCGGTGGGTGGCGCATCGGCCGAGACGCGGACCAGGCCGGGCTTGGGCGGCACGGTGCCCGGCAGGGCAAACAGGCGGTAGCGCGGGGCGGTGCGGGTGCTGGACACCAATCGGGCCTGGCGCTCGGTGAGTTGCTTGTGCAGGGGCATGCCGCTCAGGTGCGCACCCACCACCGACACCATCAAGCTGGGTGCGGCCGAGGCCTGCACGCCACAAGGCCAGGTCAGCTCGGCATCGGTGGGCGTGTTCAGGCCGTGGCCCAAAGGCGTGGTGGTGCTGCGGGCCAAGGCTTTTTGCCACAGGGCACCCACGTCCAGCAAGGCCGCATCGCTGCCACCCGGGGCGATCAGGGTGATGCCGAAAGGCAGGCCGGTGGCCGTGAAGCCACTGGGCAAGGCCAGTGCCGCCAGGCCCAGCAGGTTGACGAAGTTGGTGTAGGTGCCCAGCTGGCTGTTGCGGCCCACGGGGTCGGCCTGCACGCTGGCCAGGGTGGGCATGGTGGGCGCCGTGGGCACCATCATCACGTCGATGTGTTGCCAGGTGGGCAAGGTGGCCTGGGCCAATTCACGCAGGCGGTACTGGCCCTTGAAGGCCGAAACCGCGTTGTGATTCTTGGCCCCCTCAATGATGCCGCGCACGACCGGGTTGATGTCATCGGCGTTCGATTCGATGAAGTCGCTGATGGCGGCGTAGCGCTCGGCCACCCAGGGGCCTTCGTACAGCAGGCGGGCCACGGCCATGAAGGGGCTCAGGTCCACGGGCACGAGTTCGACCGGCCAGGGCTGGCCATCGACATCGCGCAAACCAGCCCATTGCGCCTGAGCCCGGTCAAAAGCTCCCGCGTATTCGGCGTCGCCAAAGAACTCGGGTGCGATGGGCACGCCCACGCGCAATTTGGCGGGCAGGCGTGGGGCCTGCAAGCTCACCTGGTTGAAGACCGGTTCGCCCGCTTGCGGGCCCTCCATGACGGACAGCACGCGCGCGGCATCGGAGGCGGTGAGCGCGAAGATGGAGACGCAATCCAGCGACTTGCAAGCGGGCACGACACCACCCGTGGGCACCAGGCCCGGCGTGGGTTTGACGCCGACCAGGTTGTTGAAACCTGCGGGCACGCGGCCTGAACCGGCCGTGTCGGTGCCCAAGGCAAAGGCCACCTCACCACGCGCCACCACCACCGCCGAGCCGGAGCTGGAACCACCGCTGACGTGTTCATCGCTGAAGGTGGACGCGGGGATCCCATAGGGCGAGCGGGCACCCACCAGGCCGGTGGCGAACTGGTCGAGGTTGGTCTTGCCCACCACGATGGCCCCGGCCTTCATCAGGCGCTGGACCACGGTGGCCGACTGATCGGGCGTGTAGGCAAAGGCCGGGCAGGCCGCGGTGGTGGGCAGGCCCGCCACGTCAATGTTGTCCTTCACGCCAAAGGGGATGCCGAACAGGGGCAAGGTCGCGGGGCTTTGGCCGGCCAGGGCGTCCAGCTGCGCCTGGATGAAAGCGGCGGGCGCGCGGTGAATCCACGCGGGATCCTCCGGCGTGGCGGGTGGCAGGGTGAGGAAGCTGGCGAACACCTGCGCAGGCGTCAAGGTGCCTTCGCGGTAGGCGGTCAACAGGCCCGAGATGGTGTGGGGAATGGACATGGTGGTCAACAAGATCGATCAGGAGGGCAGGACCGCCAACAGGGATGCGCTGGGCGCCGTCCAGCCCACGATGGCGCCTTGCGCGCGGATCATGGCCAGGGCGGCTTCCTTGAACGCGGGGAAATAACTTTCGGTGCCGTCTTCGACCAGCAGGCAGTCATAGCCACGGTCATTGGCTTCGCGCATGGTGGTCTGCACGCAGACTTCGGTGGTCACGCCCATGACGATGAGGTGGGTGATGCCGCGTGTCTTCAGCACCTCGCCCAGGGCGGTGTCGTAGAAGGCGCCTTTGCCGGGCTTGTCGATGACCAGCTCACCCGCGATGGGGGCCAGCTCGGGGATGATGGCGTGGCCAGGCTCGCCGTGGATCAGGATGCGGCCCATGGGGCCCTCGTCGCCGATGCGCAGCTTGGGTTCGCCGCGCAGGCGTTTGGCGGGCGGGCAGTCGGACAGGTCGGGCGCGTGGCCCTCGCGGGTGTGGATGACGTAGCCGCCGCTGGCGCGCCAGGCCTGGAGCACGCGCTTGACGGTGGGCACGATGGCGGCCAGCAGTGACACGTCATTGCCCAGCGTTTCACCAAAGCCGCCCGGCTCGATGAAGTCGCGCTGCATGTCGATGATGAGCAGGGCCGTGTGCGCCATGCTGAAGCTGTATTCAAAGGGCTGAGCGGGCACTTTCAGGAGGGTGGTGTCAGCGGTCATGCGGCTTGCTCCAAAGGGGCGGTGACTTCGTGGTGGCCGCCGCCCATGAAGGCACCGAGCACGCGGCGGTCAGCGTCGGCTGCCTGGCATTCGTGGACGATGCGGCCTTCGCTCATCACCACGATGCGGTCGGCCAGTTTCAACAGCTCGTCCAGGTCTTCGCTGACCAACAGCACGGCTCCGCCTTTGTTGCGCACGCCCATGATGCGCGAGTGGATCTCGGCCACGGCGGCGAAGTCCAGACCGAACACGGGGTTGGACACCAGCAGCACATCGACTTGCCCATCCAGCTCGCGGGCCAGCACGGCGCGCTGCACATTGCCGCCCGACAGGGATTTGATGGGCGCGTTCTCGCCTTGCGTCTTGACGCGGTACTCGGCGATCAACTGTCGGGCCTGGTCGCGCAACACGCCGCCACGAATCCAGCCACTGCGCGCGGCCGGGGCTTGGTCGAATCGGCGCAGGCCGATGTTCAGGGCCACGCTCAGGTCGCCCACGCAGGCATTGCGCAAAGGCTCTTCGGGCAGGCTGCGCACATTGAGGCGCTGGTTCTGCTCGCGACGCGCTTGGTACGATTCATTGGCGATCTTCACCTGGCCAGATTCGCGGTCGCGCTGGCCCACCAGGGATTCCATCAACTCACGCTGGCCATTGCCGGAGACACCGGCGATGCCCAGGATCTCGCCAGCGCGCACGTTCAAGCTGAGTTGGTGCACGGCGCGCTCGCCCCGGTCACCTTGCACGTCGAGCTGGTCAACTTCCAGGCGCAGGGGCGCGGCGGGGTTGAGCAGCACGCGGTGCAAGGGCGCGGTCGAGACCACCTCTTCCAGCACGGCTTCGGGCACCAACTCGATCACATCATCGGCCGCCTTGCTGGGGGCCTTGCGCGCATGGCTCTCACCCACCATCTCGGCACCCAGCAAGGTGGGGTTGGTGTCGGCAACGCGGTGGCTGCCCACCAGGCGGCCTCGGTGCAGCACGCTCACGTCATCGGCGATGTCCATCACCTCGCGGAACTTGTGCGTGATCATGATGATGGAGACCTCGCCCGCGTGCGCCCGGTCGCGCAGCAGGCCCAGCACCTCGTCGGCCTCTTGCGGCGTCAGCACCGAGGTGGGTTCGTCCAGGATCAGAAGGCGCGGCTTGAGGTAGAGCTGCTTGAGGATCTCCAGCTTCTGCTTCTCGCCCGCCGACAGGTCCATGGGCCGCGCGTCCAGATCGAGCTTGAAGGGTGTGGTGGCCAGGAACTCCTTCAGCTCCTGGCGCACCTTGTTCCAGGGGATGATGGTGGGCAGCGTTCCCCGCGCCAGCAGCAGGTTCTCAGCCACCGTCATGCCGGGTACCACGGTGAAGTGCTGGTAGACCATGCCGATGCCCAGGTCGCGGGCCACCACCGGCGAGGTGATGGCGTGCTCGCGGCCATCGATCAGCACCGAACCTTCTTCCGGCTGGTGGTAGCCGACCACGGCCTTGACCAGGGTGCTCTTGCCCGCGCCGTTCTCGCCCAGCAGCGCATGCACGGTGCCGGGCCGCACGTCGATGGAGACCCCGTCCATCGCGGTGAAGCTGCCAAAGCGCTTGGTCAGCTTGTAGGTGGACAGCGCCAGCGCGCCGGTCTTGGGGGGGACGGGATCGAGGGGGGCTGTCATGGTGATGGTGCTCCGGTCAGGCTTTCATCTCGCGCCGGAAGACTTCCAGCGTGTGCGCCTTGACGCGCACGAACTCGGGGTCGGCGACCGACTCGGGTTGACGCGGCCGCGGCAGCCTGAACGGCACGATCTCGGCGATGCTGGTGGGCCTTCGCGTGAGCAGCAGGATCTCATCGGCCAGGAAGACGGCATCTTCCAGATCGTGCGAGACGATGATCATGCTGACGCCAGTGGCCAGGTGGGCCTCTTGCAGTTTTTCGCGGATGAACAGGGTCATCTCGAAGTCGAGGGCCGAGAAGGGTTCGTCCAGGAACATGACCTCGGGGTTGGGGGCCAGGGCCCGCATGATGCAGACCGTCTGCATCTGGCCGCCGGACAACTCATAAGGGTAGCGTGCCAGGTCGAAGCGGATCTCGAACAGCTTGACCAGCTCGTCCACGCGCGCCTGCACTTCGGCCTCTTTCATGCCGTGGCGGCGCAGGGGGTAGGCGATGTTGTCGCGCGCGGTGATCCAGGGGAACAGCGCATCGCGGTAGTTCTGGAACACGTAGCCGATCTTGGTTTCCTTGAGTGTCTTGCCATCGAACAGGATCTCGCCTTTGTCCAGGGGGATCAGGCCGGCGATCATGTTCATCAAGGTGGACTTGCCGCAGCCATTGGGGCCAAAGATCGAGACGATCTTGTTGCGGGGCAGGTCGAGGTTGAAGTCGGTGTACAGCGGCTTGCCCGCGAAGGACTTGCTCAGGCCGCGCACGGTGACATGAGGACGAGAGGTGGTGGGCATGGCCACAGGTTCATCGGGTTGGAGAACGGCGTTCATGTCAGGTGCTCCTTGAGCTGTTGATGCTGATGGAGATGGTGGGTGGGCGCGTTGAACGGGGCAGACAAGCGGGGCGCATGACTGCGCTCATGTCCCCCGTCATGGGCTTCGCCCATGCCTCCTCCTTTACTTCGCTCCGCCATGCGCCCCGCCCGTCCGCCCCTCACAGCGCGGTGGTGGTGGGAAGGACATTGGCAGCGGCTCACGCCGATGCCAATGTCCTGGCCCTCGCGAAGCGAGGGCTTTGCCAGAGCGCCGCCAGACAGAGCGAGGCGGGTGGACAGCGGAGCGAAGTAAAGGAGGAGACCAGGCGCAGCCTGGGCGGGGGACATGAGCGTAGCTGTCCACCCGCCTCGCTCTGTCCCAACCCCAAGCGACGGCAACACCAGGCCTCTCATGCCTTGCCACTCCAGTGAACCACCTTGGTCTCAATCAACAAAAACATCAAGTTCAGCAGATAGCCCAGCGCCCCCGTGATGAGGATGGAGGTGTACATGTCTTTCACATTGAACACCTGCTGCGCATCAATGATCCGGTGCCCCAACCCGGTCTCCGAGCCAATGAACATCTCCGCCACGATCACGATGACCAGCGACATCGACACCCCCGTGCGCAAACCCACAAAGGTCTGAGCCAGGCTCTCCATCAGCATCACATCCTTGAACACGTGCCAGCGCGACACCCCCATGATCTGCGCCGCCATCACCCGCGTCTTCTTCGCGTTCATCACACCGTAAGCACTGTTGAACAACACCAGCAGCACCGCCGCAAAAGCCGCGATGGCGATCTTGTTCGCATCGGTGATGCCGAAGATCAGCAGGAACAAAGGGATCAGCGCCGACGAAGGCGTGGAGCGGAAAAAGTCGATCAGGAACTCGACGCTGCGATAAGCGTTCACCGAACTGCCCAGCATCACCCCCAGCGGCACCCCAATGGCCACGGCGATGCCGAAGGCTGCCAAAGTGCGCCACAAGGTGGCCAGAAAATCGGCCTTGATGGCACCACTCCACACGCTGTCCCAAAGGTGAAGCAAGGTCTCGCCCGGCGGCGGCAGCAGCACCGGCTTGACCCATTGCGCGGCAATGACCAATTGCCACAGCGCGAACAGCAGCAGCGGCCCAATCAAGGGCAGCAAGCGCGCATCGAACAAGCGGTCGAGCTGTTTGGGGATCATCGCGTTCAACCTGTGTAGATGAGGGGCTTGACCGGCACGGCGCGCGAGAAGATCTTGCGCTCGGTGAACACGTCGAAGAACTTCTGGAAGTAGCCCAGGTCCGACGCCGTGAACTCGTTGTAAAGCGTGAAGCCCGACAGCGGCACCTCGTTGACCAGCGAGGGATCGATGGAGGTGAAGCCATCCAGGTGCTTGCGCACTTCAGCCGGGTTCTTGCGCACGAAATCAACCGCGCGCGCATAGGCCGCGATGTACTTCTTGGCGGCGTCCGGGCGGTCTTTCAAAAAGCTGGTGGTGACGCTGGCCGAGCCGCCAAACCACGGGGCATCGGCCGCGCCCAGCACGTACTTGGAGATCACACCGTTTTCCAGCACGCGGGTCAGGCCCTTGAGGCGGCCTGCGGTGCCGGTGGGCTCCAGCGTGTAGACGGCATCGAGCTGATCGGCCGCCAGCGCGGGCACGTGCTGGCCAATCGGCAACTCGATCACCTTGGGGTCCACGATGCCGTTCTTCTCAAGAATGATCTTGGCCAGGGTGACGTTCTGGATGCCGGGCCCAGAGGCCACGCGCTTGCCCTTGAGCTCGGCGATGGACTTGATGGGGCTGTCCTTGGGCACCACGAACTGGTCGAGCACCAGCTTGTGGTTGGAGGGGTTGGAGCAGATGATCTTGTACAAGCCCGGCGAGACGATCTCGGCCAGGCCCAGCGCGGCCGAGGCCGTGCCATTGGCCGAGCCATGCGTGCGGCCCGCGATCATGGCCTCGGCCACCTGCTGGGCGCTGGCGAACTTCACCCCTTCCACATTCAGGCCGGCCTCCTTGAAGTAGCCCCGCTCCAGCGCGGTGTACAGCGGCAAGCCCGAGGCGATGGGCCAGTAGCCGATGAGGATCTTGTCGTCGTTGGCCTGCGCGGTGCGCGCCGACATGAGCCCGGCGCCCAGGGCCACCGACGCGGCGCCAGCCTGGAGAAACTGGCGGCGCCCGGGTTTGTTCGAAGAGGATGAGTTCACAAGGTCTCCAGTGCTTTGATGACGGATGGGGAATCAGACACGGTGCCGAACACGCCGCCCTGCATCAACACCATGTTGAAGGCGGCCGCGTGGTTGGCGGGATCGGTGGCGCCGGTGCAGTCGGTCAGGATCACGCACTCGAAGCCGCGGTCATTGGCCTCGCGCATGGTGGTGTGCACGCACACGTCGGTGGTGATGCCGGTGAGGATGATGTTCTTGATGCCCTGGGTGTGCAGCAGCATCTCCAGGTCGGTGGCGCAGAAGCAGCCCTTGCCCGGCTTGTCGATGATGGGCTCGCCTGCAATCGGGTACAGCTCGGGGATGATGTCCCAGCCGGGCTCACCACGCACCAGGATGCGGCCGCATGGGCCCACGTCGCCAATGCCCACGCCATTGGTGCCGATCTGGCGAGAGCGCCAGCGCTTGTTGGCGGGCAGGTCGGTCAGATCCGGGCGGTGGCCTTCGCGGGTGTGGATCACCAGGATGCCGGCCTTGCGCGAGGCGTCGAGCAGCTTCTTGATCGGCTCGATCGGCGCGCGCGTCATCGACAGGTCGTAGCCCATCTTGTCGACGTAGCCACCCACGCCGCAGAAGTCGGTCTGCATGTCGATGATGATCAGCGCCGTGTTCGAGGCTTGCAGGTCGCCGTCATACGGCCAGGCGTAGGGTTTGGAGTCGATGGTGATGGTCATGCCGCATCCTTGAACAAGGGACTCTGGGCCTTAGCGCCCAACAGATTGGGCTCGTTGCCCTGGAACTCGCGGGTGGGCGCGGGGATGCCGCACGAAGTGCCGTCCGTCACCACCACCTGCTCATCCCAGGGCAGCTCGTACTGGCCCGACACCATGTCCTGCATGTAGGTGTAGGGGCAGTCCTGCGCCCCACCCTTCACAGCGGCGTAACCACGGCGGTAAAGCTGGTAGATGTTGTTCTCGACGCCCCAGTTCAGGCGCGCCTCGCGGATCAGGTCGGGGCGGATCTCGGCGCAGATGATTTCATCGGGCCGACCGCCGCCTTGCACGGCCACCGTGCCGTCAAAGTTGCACACCATGGCCTCGCCCATCGAATCAAACGTGCCATCGCTGCCGCACAGACACACGCTGGCCGTGGCCATGAGGTTGTGAAAAGCATTGGCCTGGTTGGTGATGCTCCAAGCGTGGCGCACCGGCGCGGTGTAGCCCGCCGTGCGGATCATCAGCTCGGCGCCCTGGTAAGCGCACTCGCGCGCCATCTCGGGGAACATGCCATCGTGGCAAATGATCAGCGACAGCTTGACGCCCTTGGGGCCATCGATCACCGGGATGCCCATGTTGCCGGGCTCCCAAGGCTCCACCGGCACCCAGGGATGGAACTTGCGGTAGTACAGCTTGAGCGCGCCCTGGTCGTCGAAGATCAGGCCCGTGTTGTACGGGTTGCCTAGCGGGTTCTGCTCCATGATTGAGAAGCAACCCCAGATTTTGTTCGCGATGCAGGCCGCGCGCAGGGCCGCCACTTCGGGGCCATCCAGCGTCACCATCAACTCGGGCGCGGTGCTCATCGACAGGCCATGCAGCGAGTACTCCGGGAACACCACCAGGTCCATGCCCGGGTAGCTGCGCCGCGCCTTGCCCACCATGTCAACCACGCGCTGTGTTTGCGAGGCCAGTTGCGCCGGGGTCTCGACCACCGGCAACTGCAATTGCACCAGGCCCACGACCACGCCGTTGGGCGATTTGTTGAGTCCACTGAGTCCGCTCATGCTGTGCTCCTTCTCGTCAACGTGACACGTTCAATTCCATCGGGGCGCCTTGCAGAGACCGCTTGGGCGAGCAGGTCCAGATCAGGATCAGCAAGGTCAGCGCGTAGGGCATGGCGTTGAACAGGTGATAGCCCGCGCTGATGCCCACCGATTGCAAGGCCGGTCCCAAGGCGCCCGCGCCACCGAACAGCAAGGCCGCCCACAAGCACTTGATGGGTTGCCAGCCCGCGTAGATCACCAGAGCCACCGCGATCAGGCCTTGCCCGCTGGACAAGCCCTCGTTCCAGCTGCCCGGGTAATACAAGGACAGCGAAGCACCACCCAAGCCTGCGATGAAGCCGCCCGCCATCGTGGCCAGCACGCGCACCGTGTTGACCGAGTAGCCCAAGGCGCGCGACGCATCGCTGCTGTCACCCGCCATGCGCACGATCAAGCCCCAGCGCGTGTTGGCCATGGCCCAGGCCATCAAGGCCGCCAGCGCCACGCCAATGGGGAACAAGGCATTGATGCGCAAGGCCGCTTGGACTTGTTGTGAATCACTCCAGCCGCCCAGGTCAATCGAAGGGATCTGCGCGGCTTGCGGCTGGATCAAGCCCTTGCCCAGGTAGAAGGCCAGGCCCGCACCCAACAGCATCAAGGCGATGCCGGTGGCGATGTCGTTGACACCCTTCAGGGAGCACAGCAGCCCGTGAAGCAGCGCCAGCAAGGCGCCCGCACAACCCGCCAGCAACACGCCCAACCACGGTGAGCCCGTCAGGTAACTGCCACCAAAACCGGCCATGGCCGACAGCACCAGCACGCCCTCCAGGCCCAGGTTGATGCGGCCGGATTTTTCCGTCAGGCACTCGCCCAGGCTGACGAACAGAAACGGCGTGCCGACCCGGATCGCGCCGCCCAGCACCGCGATGATCACGTCGAACCAGATGGAGGACTCACTCATGCGGGCACCTGTGACAGGCTGTTGGCAGGGATGCCAGGACGGCGGGCCAGCAACTCACCCAGGCGACCGCGCAGGGCCTCGCTGGCCAGAATCATGACGAAAGCAAAACCTTGCAGCACCAGCACCGAGGCATCGGGCAGATCCAGGCGACGTTGCAGCAAGCTGCCCGCCGAACCAAAGCCGCCGAACAGGATGGCCACCGGGATCACGGCCCAAGGGTTGTGGCGCGCCACGAAGGACACCAGGATGCCCGTGTAGCCCAGGCCCGCAATCAAAGAGGCATTGGCATTGGTGTGCACCGCAGACACCTCGATGGCGCCTGCCAGGCCCGCACACGCCCCACCCAAGGCGCAGGCCGTGATCACCAGGCGGTGGCTGGGCAAGCCCACCAGGCGCGCGGCCCGGGCATTGCCGCCCACCACCCGTGTGGCAAAACCGTGCGTGGAACCGTACAACCAGAAGCCCGCGATCAGGCAGCACGCCACGCCCCAGACCAGCCCCCAGTGCACCTCATAACCCGGGATCAAGCCCATCAGAATCGCTGGGTCCAGCGGCAAGGTCGAAGGCTTGTTCAAGCTGGATGGGTCGCGCATGGGCCCTTCCACAAAGTGCTTGAACAGTGCCACCGCCAGGTAGCCCATCAGCAGGGAACTGATGGTCTCGTTCACACCCCGGTACTGCCGCAGCGCCCCCACGATGCCGATCCACGCGGCACCCGCCGCCGCACCGGCCAGCAACACCATCACGGTGCCCGCGGCCGAGGCCGGTGGTGCAAACAGGTAAGGCAGCCCCGCACAGGCCAGGCCGCCCAACACCAAGGCCCCCTCACCGCCAATCACCATCAGCCCCGCCCGCTGCGGAATCGCCACGCACAAGGCGGTCAACATCAAAGGCGCCGAGCGCTGCAAGGTGTTCTGCCACGAGAACGCATCGCCAAACGCGCCCTTGAACAGCAGGATCCAGGTCTCGGTGGGCGAGGTGCCACCCAGCCACACGAAGCCGCCAAACAGCAGCACCGCCCCGGCCAGCGCCAGGATGGGCAAGGCGATGCTTTCCACCGCCGACGCCATCGATGAAGAACCGCTCATGTGAACCGCCTTTTCAAGCTACAACCGGAACTCAGACCTTGCCGATGACGCCTTCGACCAGGTAGTTCATGCCTTCCAGCACGGGGTCAATCTGCTTGATCGTTGTGCCCTTGGGCACCACCACCTTGCCGGTGTTGTCCTTGATCTCACCCTTGAAGATCTCGAACTCGTCTTTCAGCATCAAGGCCTTGATGGCGTCGGCGTTCTTGCGCGCACCCTCAGACACGGCGGGGCCGTAAGGCGAGGTTTTGACGAAGCCTTCCTTCAAGCCACCACGCAGGAAGTTGGGGTGCGGCTTGCCGGTGCGCGCGGCATCCACGATCTGCTTGTAGGGGGTGACCCAGTTCCACTCGGCACCCGTGAGGTAAGCATTGGGCGCCAGCTTGGCTTGCGAGGCGTGGTAACCGCAGACGAACTTGCCGCGCTTGGCCGCTGTTTCGACGATGACCTTGGGGCCGTCCACGTGCATGGTGAACACGTCCACGCCCTGGTCGGCCAGGCTGTTGGTGGCTTCGGCCTCTTTCACCGGCATGGACCAGTCACCCGTGAAGATGACCGAGCAGGTGATGTCCGGGTGCACCGAGCGCGCGCCCATCGTGAAGGCGTTGATGTTGCGCAGCACCTGGGGGATGGGCTTGGCCGCCACGAAGCCGATCTTCTTGGACTTGGTGGCGTGGCCGGCGATCACGCCGTTGAGGTATTGTGCTTCGTCGATGTAGCCAAAGAAGCTGCCCACGTTCTTGGGGTGCTTGGCCGCGTCCCACATGCCGCCGCAATGGGCGAAGCGCACGTCGGGGTTCTTCTTGGCCACGTCCAGGATGTGGGGGTTGAAGTAACCGAAGGAGGTGGGAAAGAGCAGCGTGGCGCCGTCTTGCGAGATCATGCCCTGCATGGTCTTTTGCACCGATTGGGTCTCGGGCACGTTCTCTTCACCCACGATCTTGATGCCGGGCATCTTCTTGATCTCGGACGCCGCTTCATAGTGCGACTGGTTGTAGCCAAAGTCGTCCTTGGGGCCCACGTAGATCATGCCGATGGTGATGGGCTTTTGCGCCAACACCAGGTCGGACCAGCCCGCCATGGCGACACCCGCCCCCGTGGCGCCCACCGTTTTGAGCCAAGAACGACGATTCCATTGATCCAGCGACATGCGTTTTCTCCTTGCACCGGCTTGATGCACCGTTGATGTACCAGCTTGTATACCAGCAACATCCATGCCAATACAGGCAAATGCGGTCCGGACCTGAGGCTCCTGCAAACCCCTACCACTAGGGGTGGACATGGGCCTTCAATCAATGAAAGGATCGCAGTTAAACCAATGGGAGGGTGCATGAAGAAAATCCTGGGAAACCTGTGCGTTTGGATCACCCCTGCGCTTTTGCTTGGCTGCCAATCTGTTCAAACCCTTGGCAAGGTGGATGGTGACGACCAGGTGATCTTCAACTCGGCGGACAAACGAGCGGTGTTCGTGACAACCCAGCCAGTCAAGGACTTTCGTGCATTTGCAAACACAGGCAAGGCTGGGGATGCCAGCCAGGTGACCGCAGGTGCACGTCGCCGTGTGATCTGCGCAGAACCCAGTCCGGACGTGGCCAAAGCCATCAGTGAAGCCTTGCAACTGCAGCTCAAGGCCACCGATGGGAAAAACGAAGTGGGCGCAGGTGTCAGCAGGTCGGTCACGGAAAGCATTGCCCAACTCGGGCAGCGCATCGCAACGATTCAATTGTTGCGTGATGAGTTGGCGGATCTTTGCCGCGCGTACTCCAACGGGGCGGTCACCAACATCACTTACACCCTTCGGCTCAGCCGCCTGGACCGCAAGATGATCACCCTTCTGATCAGCGAAGCAGGCGCTGGCGCGCTCACTCGAGGACTGATCGCCCTGACCGGATCGGCCCAGGTGGAGGGGGGTGCTGTCAGTCCAGAAACTCTGAAGCGAGCGGACGAACGGATCAAAGCCAGCGCAGAGCAACTCGCGGACGAGACCAAGGCCCTGAGAACCCTGGACGCGCAAGTGAAAGACAAAAAAAGCGCGATTGATCAGGCCAAAGCAAATCAAGCAGAGACCGCATCCCTGCAAGACGAGGCCAATGAGCTAGGCTCCAAGCAAGCAGCGGCACAGAAGAAGATCGAATCGCGCCAGCAAGAGCTTGCGGATCTCATCGCGGCCAAAGGCGCACTGGAAATCGCCTCCAGTGGCGGCGTGAAGAGCAACGGACAGGCTCTGGCCGTGGCCACCTTGCTGAACGGTGGCAAAGATGGTGACCCTCAGCCACACAACGGCTCGCCCGTCGATCTGCTGAAGATTCACCGCAACTACATGGACGACGTGGATGTTGGCGTATTGCTGGACGCCTGCTTCACCACCATGGAAGACTCGTCCAGGGAGCCGGTGAGCGACCAAGGTGCCACCCAACGACAAAATCGCCTGAACGATATCAACAAAGAGCTGAACACCTTGCAGTCAGAAATATCTTTTCTGAGCAGCCAAATTGAAGCCAGCGAAGCAGAGTTCATGGCAACCAATCCAAATCCCACGCAAGTCGACCGGTCAAAGTTCCACGCTTCACAAATGCGCAGCGACGGGCGCATCAAATTCAGCCAGGCCTTGTCGCGGGAGAAGAAGTTGATCGAAGAGGCCGCTGGCATCAAGCAAGATCTGGAGACTGGATCACAGCCCGTGGCCAACACCTTGCTGGCCACTTGGTGCAATCGAGAAGGCATGACTCAGATCATCAGCGCCGTGAATCAGCAGGTGAATGCCAATTTGCTCAAACGTCTGATCGCCCAAGAAAGCACGATGGACATCAAAAACATCCTGCCAGTGCTGGCCTTACAAACCTGCACCCAGATCAACAGTGGCTTATCTTCCCCTGCGGCTGAGCGGGGCTCGAACTCGTATGGGTCCATTGTCAGTTCAAGCAGGAGTGAGCTTCAAACCTGCGTGCTGGACCTGATGAGCGCATTGTCAACACCGGCCAATCATGAGAACGGCCCGACCGCAGCCGGCGCTACCAGACTTGCCATCAAGGATCCAGTCAAGGCCAAGAAAGCCAAAGCTCAACCTTGACCAGCCCAATCAAGCCAGGCCGGTTCGACCGCTTCAGGGTAATCCCCCGGGCGGTGTCTTGGTCAGGGCTGGGGAAAATGCAGCGTCTGCGTCGGAAACGCGACCTGGGCACCGTGCTGCGCCACGATCCGGCCGATCTTCAGCAGCACGTCTTGCTTGACCTCCTGGTAGGCCACCCACACCACGGTTTTGGTGAAGGCGTAGACCATCAGGTCCAGCGATGAGGCCCCGAACTGGTTGAAGTTGACGATCAGCGTCTGCGTGGCGTCGATGTCGGGGTGCGCCACCAGCATCGCGCGGATGTCGGCCACGATGGGCTCAATGCGGTCGATGTCCTCGTAGCGCAGGCCGATGGTCTCCTTGATGCGCCGGTGGCTCATGCGCGAGGGGTTCTCCACCACGATGGTGGTGAACACCGCGTTGGGCACGTAGATCGGGTTCTTGTTGAAGGCGCGCACGCGCGTGTGGCGCCAGCTGATGTATTCCACCGTGCCTTCGATGCTCTTGTCGGGCGAGCGGATCCAATCGCCCACGCTGAAGGGGCGGTCCAGGTAAATGGTCAGGCCGCCAAAGAAGTTGGCCAGGATGTCCTTGGCGGCAAAGCCCACCGCGATGCCGCCCACGCCGCCCAGGGCCAACAGCCCGGTGATGTGAAAGCCCAGCGTCTGCGCCACCATGAGCACCGCCACCACGAAGGTGACCAGGCGCGCCAGCTTGCCCAGGGCATCGATGGTGGTGTCGTCCACCTCTTCGCCACGCGCCAGGCGGGCGGCGATGATGTGGCGGCTGGCCTTGCCAATGAAGCGCAGCAGAAACCAGACCACGCAGGTGATCAGCGCCACATCGCGCAAGGACTGCACCTCGGCCAGGAAGGGCTCTTCCACATGCCGTTGCAGCACACGCGCCATGTAGCTGAAGCCCACCACCCACATGGCCACCAGGATGGGCCGGCGGGCGGTGCTGACCACGGCTTCATCCCAGGCCGTGGCCGTGTTCGCCGTCCACTTCGCGGCCTGGCGCAACAACACTTGCGCGAGCTGGTTCAGCACAATGGTGACGATCGCAATGGCGATCAAGGACGCCACCCAAGGCTCGATGCCCACGTGGCGGCTCAACCAATCACTCAGAATGTTCATGCCCCCACTGTAACGGCCCGGTGCCCAGGAGAAACCATGGACCTCAAACGCACGCTGGTCAGGACCGCGCTCTGGGCGGCTGCCATCAGCGCATCAAGCAGCGCCTTCGCCCAGGACACCTTCAACTACCAGGGCCTGTGCGATGCATCGGCCGCCGTGGCGCTGGATGCAGATCACTTCGTGGTGGCCGACGATGAGCGCAACACCCTGGTGGTGTATCGGCGCGGGCAAGCGGCGGCGGTGGACAAGCTGGACGTCTCAAGCTTTCTGGGCACCAAGCCCGACAAGGAGTCGGACATCGAAGGCGCGGCGTCCATCGGCCAACGCACCTACTGGGTGTCTTCGCATGGGCGCAACAGCGAGGGCAAGCGGCAGGATCGGCGTTTGCGCTTCTTTGCGACCGAGGTGATCAGCCGCGCTGCGCCGCCAAAGCAGCCCCCTTTCAAGCTGGTGACCGTGGGCAAGGCGTACTCGGGCTTGTTGGACGACCTGTTGGCGGCCCCCTCATTGGCGGCGTTCAAGCTGGCCGGTGCGGCCGCCAAAGCACCCGAGGCGGAGGGCGGGCTGAACATCGAAGGCCTGGCTGCCACGCCTGACGGGCGCCTGCTCATCGGGTTCAGAAACCCGGTGCCCCAGCAGCGCGCCTTGCTGGTGCCGCTGGAGAACCCCAACGAGGTGATCGACCACGGTGCACGCGCTCGCTGGGGTCAGGCCATTCAGCTGGACCTGGGGCGGCGGGGGATTCGCAGCATTGACTGGGTGGGGTCGGCTTACCTGATCGTGGCGGGGCCCCCGGAGGACACGGGGGCGTTTGCGCTGTACCGCTGGTCAGGCGACCCTGGCCAGGCGCCCGTGCTGGTGAAGGGTGTTGACTTGAAGGGCTTGCACCCGGAGGCGGTGTTCGCGGTGCCCGGCACACAGGGGTTCCAGGTGTTGAGTGACGATGGGCAGCGCAAGCATCGTGGCCTGGTGTGCAAGGTGCTGCCTCGTGGCTGGCAAGGCTTTCGGAGTTGGGGCCCGGGCTGAGGGGCGGCTTAATGAACCCGCAGCACCTCAAACTGCTGTCGGATTGGAGCGACCTGTATCGACACCTCATCACCCTCGCATTTACCCAGCATGGCCCTGCCCAAAGGAGCTTCGATGCTGATGACCTGAATGAGCTGCGCGCCGCTGACCAACTTCATGCTGCCTCCATCGGGGCCGAGAAAGAGCTGTTGCTGCTTGTCGTCGGCATCGACCAGGCAGACCAGCGCGCCGAGCTGTATACCTTTGCTGGCATCGTAGGGGAGCGGGCGGAATTGGCGCCAATGGGCCATCGCCTGGCGGATGGCTTCGGCGCGACGAGCTTGGCCGGTGGCCAGGTAGGCGGCTTCGAGTCCCAAGGTGTCGTATTTGTTTTCGGCGATGTTTTCTTCGTGAGTCGCCGTTTCATGGGCCGCCCGCGCTGCCTGCTCAGCTTGCAGCAGGTCTTCGGCGAGCCGTTCCAGCACCTGCTGCTGCAGCAAGAATTTATCCATGATGAAAGGTGGGCATCTCGAACAAGCGGGGGACAGGTCTTGATTATGAAGGGCTCCACCAGCCGTTTCCTGTCGCCCATTTCGGTGCATCAAACGGCAGGAACTGGCCGGGAACGGGTCCCGACCCCGAGCCGTCGCTCATGAAGCAGATCTCATTGCCGCAAAGCGGTCGGTTCAAGCGCTTCAGACAGACACCAGTTTTTCATCTTCATGCGGCGACGAACGGCTGAATGCGACTGGACAGCGCGCTCTTGCGAGCAAGCAGGAACGCGCGCAACGATGCCGGGTAGTTCGCGCTGGCAGCTCCCTTGACCGAGTCTGTTGCGGCCAGAGCGACGCGCCAAGCACGGACGCGGGGCGTCTGGGCGAAGAACCCGAAATCCTCGAACTGCTCGAAAACATCGAAGTAGCGGAACACCGGTCCGAACACCGCATCCACCATCGTGAAGCGCTCGCCGGCGAAGTACGGCCCCGTGGTCAGTTCGGTCTCAATCTGCTCGAACCTGCTGCGGATGTCCGCGACCTTGGCCAAAAGCGTTTCTTCGTCGGGCGCGTTGTAGAACGCGCCGATGGCGTTGAGCACCGCCGAGCCGAACTCCATCCAGCCACGATGTCGGGCGCGCTCCAAGGCGTCTTGCGGATGCAGTCTAGGTGACGCAGTCTCGTCGAGATATTCGCATATCACCGCCGATTCAAAGATCGGCTGCCCGTCAACCAGAAGCACCGGCGTCTTGCCAAGGGGCGACACTTTGAGAAACCAGTCTGGCTTGTGGGTCAGATCGATGTCAACGCGCTCGAACGCAATGCACTTTTCTGACAAGACGATCGCAGCGCGCTGCACATAAGGGCACAGGCGGTGGCTGATCAAGGTCAGTGCCGGACGGCCGAACAGGTGCACAGGCTTCGCGCCTTCCGTAGGAAGGTCGACGAATTTGCACAATACGCTTCTCATTGCATTTCTCCTTGGCTCAGGCTCGCGCCAAACGGGGAACGAGCCACGCCCCTCGGCGCAGCGCGAATGCGCCGTCACCGAGTAGCCACAGCGCGAGCGACGCGATGACCAGAAACACCGGATACTCCCAGCCTCCGTTGGGGCTGGTGTGCATCCAGCCGTTGGGCAGATGCACCCACGCGGCCGTCGTCATGACTGGAACCAGTGCCAACGACATCTGGCGCGCGTAGACACCGAAGACGAGCGCCAGGCCGCCCAGCAGTTCGGCAGCGAACACCGGATAAGCAAGGAAGCCGGGGAGGCCGACGCTTGCAAAGAACTGGGCGGTACCTGGCAACGTGAAAACGAACAGCTTCAACAGCGCATGGGCGATCCACATCACGCCCAGGCTGATGCGAAGCAGTGCCACGCCATAGGGCACGGTTCCATGGACATCGGTTGGGTTCATTTGCATTTCCTCATTGAGTAACGATGGCGAGACTGTACGATTGCGAATTAGCAATGAAAATAGGCACCTCCGCAAACCATGAATGCACCCACGCAATACAAGCTCAGCGCGGCCGATCTGGAGACGGTGTTGTCTCTGGTTCGCTCAGGCACCCTGGCCGATGCCGGCGAGCGGCTGGGCGTGGACGCCTCCACGGTGTTCCGTTCGTTGCAGCGCATCGAGCGCGGCCTGGGGCAGGCACTCTTCGAGCGTTCGCGCGCGGGTTACCAAGCTTTGGAACTAGCGCAGTCGCTGGCCGAGCACGGCGAGCGCCTTGAGGCGGCGCTGGAGTCAGCGCGGTCAGCGGCCCAGTTGCAGCCCGACGAGGTGTCGGGCACCGTGCGCATTACCACGACCGACACTATCCTGCACGGCCTGGTAGCGCCGGCCCTGAAGGTCCTCAGGGAGCGGCATCCCTTGCTGAGTTTCGAGTTGCACACCGGCAATGAACTGGCCAGCCTGACCCGACGGGACGCCGACATCGCTATCCGCGCCACCAAGCGGCCGCCGCAGCACTTGGTGGGCAAGCACGTGGGTCCCATTCGGGTGGCGTTGTTCGCCGCGAAGAGGGGGGCCATCAAGCGTTACAGCGATGTCGAAGCCGGCAAGGCGGCTTGGGTGGCACCAGACGATGCACTGCCCGAGCATCCTTCGGTCGTGTGGCGCAAACGGCACTTCCCGAAGGTCGTGCCGACCTACCGTGTCAACAGCATCCTGACGGTGATGGAACTGGTCAGCCTGGGTCTCGGCGTGGGTGTTGTGCCCCTGTTCCTGGCGAAGTCCCACCCGAACCTTGTGTCGTTGACCGAAGTGCTCGACGAGTGCCAAACGGAGCTGTGGCTGCTGACTCATCCCGAGTCACGGCATCTGCGCCGGGTGTCGACGGTGTATGGACACCTTTCGCAGGTGCTTTCGATGGACTGACTGGCGCGAGGATGGCCTGGCCGCTGCTGGTCTGATGGAGCAGTGGCAGGCCGCCGGTCATGAGCACCCGCTTGTGGCCGCAAGCGTGAGCACGCGGCAGTGCCAGGAAGCTGACCTTCGCTGTCTGAGCTTTCGCCAATCAAAGTCAGCTGTCGGCGCTGCCCACGAACTGGCACTCGCGGCCATGACCTGCCGCTCGCCACGGTCAGCTTTGCGGCACGGAGCACAGTAGCTTAGACCAGGTAATTACTCCTGGAAAATTCGGTGGCCACGGGACTGGCTTTACCCCGTGAGCCCAATGGAGGTAAAAACAGAATCGCCTTGACATCGCTACGAGGGTTTGAACAGTTCACAGTCACTTATGTTGGACAGCGGCCTGAAGCGTCAATGACAGTGGAGCGCTCCAAGACGACGACATCTGTTGACTTGCCTCAAGCTTCAACGACTCTTTAACACTATGCTTCCAACGAACGCGCCCAGGCGCTCTACCACTGCAGGGGACTCCGTCATGAGCATTTCGCCCGGCCTGTCACATCGCGTCGCACTCACCGCCATTGTCCTTGCCGGTGCTGCCGGAGCCTGCCCGGGCCAGGCGGCCGCCGCGACTTTTTTCAGCTCATTCGCCGACGTGACCGCCACGGTTAGCCTTGGCCAAGGCGCGTCATGGTCCGGCCTCGGCTTCGCTGCGGGTTCGAACTTTCTTGATGCCTCGGCCCAGGTGGCGACACCGGGGGATGCGGCCTACCAGATCTCGCACGTCAACCAATCGGTCAATCGCGGCGACTACGCACCGCCGATACCCTACGATGAGGTCAACCTGAACGGCGGAATCGCCCCGCTGATCTTCAAAGACGAAAACGGCTCCCTGGACTATCCCTACGCAGCCGCCAGTTCGTCGATGGGGACAGCAAGTGCGATCGCGACGCCGTCCGGGTCAGGGTTTTCATTCACGATGAATTCCAACATCACTGGCGAGGCGTTTGAACCGAAAGGCTACGCGACGGCCAGCGTGGACTGGCTGGCGAACACGTTCTTCAAAAATCTGACAGCAGATCCGCTAACCGTGGTCTGGACCGTGGCCTACAACTTGACAGCCAAGGCGCATGCCGATCATCCACCCAGCGACAGTGCCGTAGTGGAGACCAAGCTTTTTGCTGGAATCGGAGCGGGTCTTCCTTGCTGCGATCCAAAAGATGCCTTCGCCTTCAATGTCGCAGGAGATCCTCCCCGTGATCCGCCGGTGTCCATGGTCCCGGTGCGGCCGAATCCGGACCCCAGGATCGGGGAAAAGAGGTACGAGATCACTCTTGCCCCGGGTGCGACTGACCAATTTTCGATCCACCTCACACAGTCCGGTTTCGCCGAGGTTGCCCATGTGCCGGAGCCGGCCACCGTGTGGCTTGTCGCCGCCGGGCTTGGTGCGCTGGCCATCGCCGCACGACGGCGGGTGGCCTGACGTCAGGTACGGGTTGCCCAAATATCCGGCCAAGCGTGGTGCGCAGCGCAGCATGCGCGCCGCCGTTTCCGTGGCCTTGCGCAGATCGCTCTCAGCACCCCTGAAGCTCAACTCAGGCCCAAACACCAGCAGCTCGGCGGCCCGGCCAGCCAGGCTGGCCACATGGATCTTGACCTCTTGCGGTGCGCGGCCAAACAGCAAGGCATGAACCAGCCCGTGGCCGGCCTCGTGCACGGCCAGCGGAGTGCGAAAGTCCGGGTTGCTGCGCTGGCGCAGGCGGCTGATCTCAAACGGTGCCGCAATGGCCTGCGTCTGGCCGCGCCAATGCGCGATCAGGCTGCGGCCATCGGCCGTGAGGGCCACCGTGTCGTCCGCCGTGGCGCCGCATCCCAGCGCCCACAGCGCAGCCTTCGCCAGGCCGGCGCCCAGGATGGCGTGCAGCGACGAAAACAGCGGCCGAGTCCCCTGGGCGGGGAAGACGGCGTTGGCGTAGATCTGCTCGTGCACGCTGGCGTCCACCTCAAAGCGCAGGCCGCATCGCGCGGCCGTTTCACGGGCATAGCGGGCGCAGCCTTGGTCGATCAACTGCTCGTAAGCGCGCCGACTGAGCGACGGGTAGACCACATGCTCATTGCCCAGGCGCGCCACCTGCTCGGGCTTGAAGCGCTTGTTGAGCGCCTGCTTGACGTCGATGACGCTCAGCTTGCTGGTCAGGGCATGGAAGGTGTCGGCGTTGGCTGTAGTCGGTCTCCCATTGCCTCGGCGCGTTCGGCATCGTAGGCGGCCTCCGCGATGGACGATTCGATGTCGCCCAGCAGCGAAAGCGCGGGCGGCATGCGGCCGTCGGACAGCAGGGCCCAGACGTCCTGGTAGCGCTCTACACGCACCTCGGCGCGCTTGTTGTCGATGGTGCAGAAGCGCTGGAACCCGTCGAGCGCCAGGATGCCGGGCTCACCCTCTCGCGCCCGGCGCCGCACCGGCTGGGTTTTGCCGGTGCCCGTGAGGCCCCAGAGGCAGACGATCACTGGCCGCGTGACGAGCTCGGGCAGCACGTACCAGGCCCGCACTGAATCGATGACGCGGTCGATGCCGAACAGCTCGGTCTTGAGTTGAACGGCGATGTCCTGCAGCTGTTGGTTTCTCTGCGCGAGCTGCCCGCGCAATGTCTGGATGTCATTCATCCCAGTCCTTTCGTCGCACCAGCGCTTGCAGCGCCATGCGGTCTGCGCGGCGCTGTGCGCCACGGCTTTGGATGTGTTGACCTGCGCCACGCAAGCCACGCTGGCTGAGTGCGCGCGCCACAGGGTCGCGCGCACCGGGGCTCGTTTTTTCGAGCACCAGCGTCATGGCTTGTTTCAGGCGGCGCAGGGCTTTGATCCGGCCCTCTTGGAGGGCGCGGGAGCGGAGTTGTGCACTCATTCGGTTTTTGAAAGCAAAAGCCCCGGCTCAATGGCTGCGGGGCTTGCTTAGCCGGCGCGGTCTGAAAGCCGTATCTGTGAACAGACACGGTTCAGCCGGGGCTCGGGAACCGTGTTCAGTCGATGGTGGGGATGAACAATGAGGACATAAGAGGGATCTCCGTCATGCAGGAGGTTTTGCGGGCGCTGTCGTGGGCGCCTTCGGCAATGGGGGCGGATGATACAAGCGTCTATGCCAATCCGCAAGCCTAGCTTCTCAGGCTCAGCGCATAGCAGAAGAGACTGATGGGCCTGCCGTAGTGATCCCATGCGTACTGGTCCACATCCAGCAGGGGCAGCCCGTCTTCCCATGAACCGGTCTGGAAGAGCCCCCCGCTGGGATCAAAGATCATCGAATTCGAGTAGGCAATCGCATGCCCGCCAACAACGCCGAGGTCGGCATTGTTGTAGACATAGGTCAGCACCAGTGTTGGCCGGCTTGGCAAGGGGCCCAGCTGGTAAGCCACGCACACGTTGTGGCCCTTGTTCTGCAGATTGAACTCCTGCACATCGATCGCCTTCCCGTAGCGGCGCGCGATGTTGGCACTCCATTGCTTGATGGCGGCGAAGGCGATGGATTGGTTGGCTTCGGGGTTCGGTGCTTGCTCGCTTTCTGCGGCGTAGATGCGGTGTTTTTCCAGGGTGCTTGTCCAGCGCGATTTGTCGGCACCGACCGCAGGGCTGCTTGCCAGCACCATCTGCTGAAGCCCTTCGTCGCCGCCGAACATCTCATGGCGCACCGTGGCCAATCGTTCACGCCATCGCCCCTCCGGCTTGTCGGTGCTTTTGTGTCCCAACCACTCTTCCCTCGACTGGAAGAAGTTCACTGTGCCTCCACACAGCGAGGTAGCGGCCCACTTGACGGCCAGGCGCAGGCATGCGCCTTTCGGCGTGATCTGCGATTGCTGGAACGACTGTGTGTTGACGTAGCCCATGGATTCCTCCCGAAGTTGCGAATTGCCAGGCTCAGCCCCAGTGGTGAAGCTGCACACCATGCAAACTTGCCCATCATGATGGCGGCCTTGAGAGCACGCGCACCAGCTCGACCCGATATGGCAAACCACCAATCACTTGGCCCCCGCCATCGGCACGCGCGATGTCACCGCACCAACACGCGAGTAACCCTCAGTCGTGTCCAACCGGCCATCCCCATCGGTGTCCATGTCGGCGCTGACGACCGAGCCCAAGCGCAAATGCTCAAGCCGAGCCACTTTCTGCGTGATAGGGTCAACGTACTCCACCGTGTGCGCCACGCCATCGCGGTACAGCGTTCGCACATCGGTCACGCCATCGCCATCCAGATCCACCTCGGCCAACTCGGGGTTGTTGCGCTTGTAGTGGATGCGCGTCTCCTTGACCCCATCAAAGTCCTCGTCCAAATCTGAGCGAACAAGCTGACCATGGCCATCGAAGGTGCTGATCGAATCGATCCGCTGGTCGAAGTTGTGATCCACCTCGGTCGACAGGTGTCGGCCCGAAGCCGAGAAACGCCAGCGTTCATCCAGCACGCCGTCGCCGTTGTTGTCCCGGCCTTCAGTGGAGGCGGGCGCGCGCATGAAGGCCAAGGACAGCGCCACGCCCAGGGCCAAGCCGCCCAAGGCAGGCAGCGCCCAACGCGAGCGGCCGCCGCGGCCATCCGCCGTGGCGCCAACCGGCGTGTCGGGCACGGGGCTGGCGGCTTCCCAGCGGTCAATCGCCTCCCGGGCGCGCAGGTGATCTTCTTCCGCCACCTCCAGCCGCACAAGGCCGGCGGCTGGCAACTCGCCCATGGCACCTTGGAGGTACGCGCCACGGAGGTGGGCCGTGATGCCCTCTTGCCGGAGCACGTCCAGCAGCATCTGAGCCTCCAGCACATTGGCGGCGTTGTACACGGTCTTCATGGGCGATCTTTCAATGCTGGCACCATCAATGCCCGCCAGTGCAGGTGGGGCATCGCTCCTGCCCGACGTGGCCGGGCTTGCCGGTCAGCATAACGCGCCGCCAAGCCCAGAAGCGAGGGGAACATGCGAGGCGCTGCCCAGGTTCAAGCAGGAGTTTCGGAGCGGGTTGGTGGTGCCTTGATGTGCGTCAGATGCTGGGCCAGTTCCAAGGAAAACCGATGCGCCAGGGCATAGATGCTCAATTGAGGATTGGCGCCAATGCTGGTGGGCAGGACCGATCCGTCGTGGATGGAGAGGTTGTCCAGCGCCCAATGGCGCCCACCTTGGTCAACCACACCTTGGTCTGGCGATGAACCCATCGGGCAGCCACCCATGACGTGGGCTGAGCCAGCACCCTGGTGGTGGGGCACTTTGCTGAACTGCTGGATGGCTTGCGCCGCTTCAGCCGGGTTCCGGTAAGGCTTGGCCTGTTCATGCAGGGGCAGCACCTCACGCGCACCCGATGCAAACTGAACCTCGGCCATGGCCTTCCAGGCACGCTTGAAGCCCGATGTCACATGCTCATCGAGCGGATAGTGCAGCAATGCCGAGCCATCCAGGTTGAGGTGAACGCGGCCGCCCTGTGACGCGGGCTCGAAACCATCGCGCAGCAAGGCATGGAGCATTTGCGTTCCAGCATAGCCCTCAAAGCGTTGCATCAACTCATGCCCCACACCACCGAACAGGATCGATGCCAGACCAGGGTGAATCGGTATGGCCTCAATCTTGAAGCCGATGCCCGGGTTCAATCTGGAGCGGCGAATGAAGTCATCGCAATACACCGTTTGAGGGGCGCCGGCCCACGCCGCCACCTTCTCGTCGAAACGTGCGGCGGAGAACGCCACCGGATGAAGGAAGGTTCTGCGCCCGATCAGGCCCGCAGCGTCAGGGGCGTCTGAACGCAGCAGCAGCGCAGGCGAATTGATGCCGCCCGCCGCCAACACATAGTGGCGCGCCTGGATGGTGATGGGCGATCCAACCGGGTCACCTGACGGGGCCACAGGCCTGGCCACCAGCTGTTGCACGCGGCCATGGCCCAACTCGAAACGCTCTGCGCGCAAATGGTGCAGCAGGGTCGCGCCGCCTTGCAAAGCAGCCGGGATGGTCGTCACCAGCATGGATTGCTTGGCGTTGGTGGGGCAACCCATGCCGCAGGACCCCAGATTCCAGCAGCCTTTGACGTTCCGCTGGATGCGTTGGGACTGCAGACCCAACGCCTTGAGCCCCTCTTCCAGCAAGCTGTTGTTGCGGTTGAGCGGCACCTCCCAGGGCGCGATCTGGAGGCGCTGCTCCATCGCCGCAAAGCTGTCCTGCAAAGCGGTGGAGGTGATCTTCTTCAACCCCAGCTCATCTCGCCAATGGGCCAGGGTGTCGTCGGGTGTGCGAAAGCTGGTCGTGTAGTTGACGACCGTGGAGCCTCCCACGCAGCGCCCCTGCAAGATGGAGATGGTGCGATCCAGCGTTTGGCGCGCCCCACCCTCCTGGTACAAGGTGGCGTAGGCCTCGGCTTCGTTCTGACGAAAATCCTGGCTGGTCTTGAGTGGGCCTTCCTCGATGATGAGGACCTTCAAGCCGGCCTGCGTCAGCAGTTCTGCCGTGACACCGCCGCCCGCACCCGAGCCGATGATGGCCACGTCGCATGAGAGCTTGCTTGAGTTCAGAGCGCGGGCATCGTGGACTTTCCAGCCACTGGCCATGCCTTGCGCAAAGGGATCGGGTAGTTTGCTCATGCGGGGTCAGATGTCCATCGGGCCAGGGTAGGCGGTCATGGCCTGCAAGCGTGGGTCGGAAAACACCTGCAGGCACACCAGATTGCGCAAGGACTTGTAGGCCACCAGCGTGGGCAGGTCAGATGACAAGCGCATGCGGTCAAGCGCTTGAGCGACTTGCAGGTCGGACAAGCGGGACCAGGGTTGGTTCACCCCTGTCAACAGGTACCTGGACGGAGGGCTTTCCACGGCGCCCAGCAACCCCCCCAACTGCAGCTTCACCAAGTGCGGGAGTTTGGCCGCGCCAGCTTCGACGCGTTGCCTGACGGCATACAGAAGATGTTCTCGCTGCGAGGCGTTCGCGGCCAGAAAACCCGCCAGCACCCCGCGTGACATGTGCCCAAGGATCTGTTGGCCCCGGGCCGTCAACACACCTTCATCCACCCCGCGCACCACCCAGATGTGGGCCAGCGATCCCAGCCCACCGGCCAGCACCACGCCGGAGGTGCCCAGCGCCCCACGCAGCCATGATCGTCGGTTCATGCCACCACCTGAGCGGCGATTTCCAAGGTCGGCACGCTGAGTCAAGACGTCACCTTTGATCCTTATTTAAGATTACACTATTGTAACGATAATTAGGCGTTGGACAACACCATGCACAACACACCGCAGCCATCAACCCGTTCCGACTCATCGAGCCGACTCGACGTTCAGTTCCCTTCTGGAAACAGCCAGTGCAGTGCATGGCTCTACCTGCCCGATGCGCCCAAAGCGCCGGTGATCGTGATGGCCCACGGCCTTGGCGCTGTTCGCACCATGCGGCTGGACGCCTTCGCCGAACGGTTCAGGCAGGCCGGCTATGCCTGCCTGGTCTTTGACTACCGGCATTTCGGCGACAGCGAAGGAACCCCGCGCCAGTTGCTTGACGTCAAGAAACAATTGCAGGACTGGCATGCCGCCATCGCCTGCGCGCGGCGTCGGCTAGATGTGGATGGGCAGAAAGTGATCCTTTGGGGCACCTCCTTCAGCGGCGGCCACGTGATCGCGGCGGGCGCTGAAGATGGCAAGGTCGCCGCGGTGGTGGCGCAATGCCCCTTCACCGACGGCTTGGCGTCCACGTTGGCGCTCGGCCCCATCAGTGGCGCGAAAGTGTCCGTGCTGGCCATCCTTGATGTGCTTGGCTCGGTCTTCGGCGCCGCTCCGGTGATGGTGGCGACCAGCGGCAAGCCTTACTCGGCCGCGTTGATGACGGCGCCCGACGCCGAGCCCGGGTACAAGGGCATCATGCCGTCAGGCCAGCCCATCCCCAACGAGGTGGCGGCCCGCTTCGGCCTGCAGATCCTGACGCACTACCCGGGCCGACGTGCCGCTGCACTGAACTGCCCGAGCCTGTTCTGCGTGTGTGACAAGGACTCCGTTGCGCCCTCAGGCCGAACGCTGAAGCATGTGCGCAAGGCCCCACGCGGCATCGTCAAAACCTATCCTGAAGGCCACTTCGACATCTATGTGGGGCAAGCTTTCGAACGGGTTGTGGCTGATCAGATCGAATTTCTGCATCGCACCGTTCCCCCTTCCGCTTGAGCGACCATCAAGCCAACCACGCCATGATGGCCGTCGCGATCACGCCTTGTCATCGCGCCTTTCCGGGCGCCAGGCGAGTCAGCTCAAATCGCTTGCTCAGGATTCGGTCCAGCAGCGCGGTCGGCAGCACCTGCTTGAGCAAGGGCAGCAAGGTGCTCTTCTTCCCAATCCGGATGACAGCAGGCGGGCGCTCACGCTTCAACTGGTGAACGAGTTCATCGGCAAACACATCGGCCGATGTCGCATCTTCCTGGCTTTCATTCGCCCGTGCCAGCACCCCGGATCGGACGGCCTGGTAGGGTGACTCCAAGGCCAGATTGACCTGGTTGGCCGCGCGGTCGCCAAACGAGGAACGAATGCCACCGGGTTGAACCGTGACCACGTCGATGCCCAGTGGCCGCAACTCCATGCGCAGTGCATCCGAGGCCGCATTCAGGGCCGCCTTGCTGGCGCAATAGGCGCCCGCGAAAGGCGTGGTCATCACGCCCGACACGCTGCTGATGTTCACCACCGCGCCACGTTGGTGCTGGATCATGCCGGGCAACACAGCGCGGGTCAGGGCCATCGGTGCAAACAGATTGACATCGAACTGCCGTTGCCATTCTTCCGAGGGCACGTCCAGCAACGGCCCCATGGCGCCATAGCCCGCGTTGTTCACCAAGACGCCAACGTGGGCCCCGGCCGATCTCAACGTGGCCAGTACGCGCTGAATGTCTTCGCCGCGCGTGACATCCATGGCCAAGGTCAGGATGCCTTCTTGTGCCAGGTCCTTCATGGTGTCCATGCGCCGCGCGGTCGCACAGACGCTGAACCCTTGTCGATGGAAGGCCAGCGCAAGCGCCTTGCCGATGCCCGATCCGCAACCGGTGATCAGCACCACTTCATTGGCTTGAGGTGTCATGGATTCACTCCTTGTCTGTGGGTGCTTGCAAGGCGTGCAGCAGCGCGATCTGTTGTTGATCCCGGATGGAGGCCAACTCGTCGATGGACAAGCCACCGTAGCTTTGCTTGACCTGGGCGATCAGCGCTTGCTTCGTGCGCCCCGTCAGCAAAACCGGGCGCAGGCGCATGTGGAGCCACAGCAACTGCAAGCCGGTGGCAAATTGCTGGAAGAAGGCCTGGATGCCGCCCGCCCCGCCCCCCAGGTGGGCAGACTTGAACGGCCCACCAGTGGCCCACCTCAAGCCCAGTGAAGACTGCACCGCGATGTCCAGATCCTCCACGGACACCACCCCCTGCCTGACCAAGGCCACGCTTTCCCGAATCATCGCGGCCTGAATGCGGTTGGCCACGAAGCCGGGGATCTCTTTGCGCAGCACAATGGGCCGCTTGCCCAGCCCGGCATAAAACTCACGGGCGCGGCGCACGGCGTCTTCACTGGTGCGCTTGCCTGGCACCACCTCCACCAGCGGGACCAGGTGCGGTGGGTTGAAGGGGTGCCCCACGAGCATGCGCTGCGGCGATTTCATTTTGCGGGATTGCATGGACGCCGTGATGCCCGAACTCGACGACAGCAGCAAGGCCTCAGGCTTGCAATGCGCCTCCACATTGGCCCACAGCGCTTGCTTGAACGTCAGGCGCTCCGGGCCGCACTCCTGCACCACGTCCGCCTGGCCCACCGCCCGAGGCAGATCAGCCTCGAACGACAAGCCTGGGCCCTCAGGATCCAGTGAATGCCCCAGTTGCAGCATGAAGGGCTGGATGCGCCGCAGTTCGGTGCGCACGCGCGAGGCCACGTCTGGCGCCACATCATGGATGCACACGCGGTGCCCATGCGCCAGAAACAGCGCCGCCCAGGACGTGCCGATGAGCCCGCCTCCGATCACAGTCACGTTCATGTTCTTCTCCATGGATCAGCTCATGCCGGAGGGATGGCCCAGGCCACGATGCCACAAGCCGCAGGCTTTCATGAACACCTGGCTTGAGGCGGGGGCCACGCTGTACAGGCGCATGGCCCATCGCAATTGCCAAGGAAACACGACCTCGCGCTTGTCATGTCGGATGGCGGCGACCACTTCCTTGGCCACCCGCTCGGGCGTCAACACCGGGAACACTTTGGAGATCGGAGGATACCAACGCATGTCCGCGCCATTGTTCAAGAAGTAGGTGGTGTCCACCTGTGACGGGCACACCAGCGACACCTGAATGCCCGTGCCCTCCAACTCACCGGTCAAGCCCCGGCTCAATGCGACCATGGCATGGCGAGCAGCGGTGTAAGGCGCCATGTAGGGCATGGGCATCAACCCAGCCGGGCTGGTGAGGTTGACGATGTGCCCCCGCTTCTTGTGGAGCATGCCCGGCAGGACGGCCTGGCAGGCCACCACGGCAGGCACCATGGGCAAGGCCAGGGCCAGGTCGCACTCCGCGTCAGAGGTCAGGTGCAAGGGCTTGAAGGTGCCCGCCCCCACGTTGTTGACCAGCACATCGACCGGGCCATGCCGACGCACGGCCTCCGCCATGGCCGCCCGAACCGCTGGCGGTGTGCCCAAGTCGGCCGCCACGAAATCGGCCTGGCCGCCCATGCGTTTGATCTCATCGACCAGCATGGCCAGCTTGTCCTGGGAGCGCGCCATCACCACCACGATGGCGCCTTGCCGCGCGATTTCCAAGGCAATGGCCCTGCCGATGCCTTCTGAGGCTCCTGTGACCACGACCACCGCACCAGCAAGCTGAGTCAAAACGTGCCCTCTTGAGTCTATTTAAGATTACAATATTGTAACGATAAATAATGTGGTCCACACCATGCGCAACACGCCGCCGCTGTCAACCCGCTCCATCGGGCAACTCAAAGAGGTCTTCCGCGCAGGCCGTTCGGTCGATGCCCATGAATTGGCGGGCTTTTATGCTGGAGAACCAGCGGGCCCTTGGTGGTTTCGGCTCAGCAGCGGCCCCACTTTGGACTTCACGGGGTTCGGTGGATGGCTGGGCAAGCAGTTTCTTGGAGAAAACCGGGCCGTCAACCTGTTCGATTGCAGCGGCGGCAGGCAGCAACTCTTCCCCATGACGCTGGCGCGAATGCCCTCCCGGGTGGATGGTCAAGACACGCTGGTGCTTCTTTATCCGAGCACGGCACGGGCTCCGTGGTGCTGGGTCACCGATGAGCTGCGGTGGGCCAGCGATGGCAGCATCCTGGGCATGACGTTTGTCGATCGGCCCCTGATCAGGCACATGGTCTTCCCGTTCGTGCTCAAGCCTGGCAAGGTCTGATCTGGCCAGGGCAACGCCAAACTTCAGCTCAGCTTCACCTCAAGAATCTCAGCCAGCTGAATGGCGTGCGCCCATTCGAGCGGGCCGCCGAGCAGTCCTATTGCCAACCTGATCATGGCTTGCCTTGTCCGCTGCCACAGCGCATCGGACGGCGCTTCAGGGCCAAAGTGGAAACGATAGCCCAGGTACTCGACACCAATCACGAACGACTCCACTTGCAGAGGATCGAACGGTGCCCGCTCCAGGCTGATCGCCATCTGATTGAGCTCGACCCCGATGGCCTCCAGCACGCGCTGGCGATGAGCCGAGGCAGGAGACCGTGCGTCATGCATTTCTGCATAGATGGCGCGCAGCAAAGGGCCGGCCTGTTCACCCCAGGCTCTCCACGCCAGAAGGCCAGCCTCCACCTTCTGCATGGGCCCGTTGGCTTGACGAATGGCCGAGACCACCATGTCGATCAGGCGGTCATTGGCTTCCCGAAGGATCAGTTCGAGGACCTCGTCGGTGTTCTTGAAGTAGCGGTAGAACGTGGGCCGGGAGATGTCGCACGCTTGCGTGATCAGCTCAACCGACACGCCGTGCGAGCCATGGTCGGCGAAGACCCTGGCTGCCGCATCCTTGATGTGACCGCGGATGCGCTCGGTTTCAGCCGCATTGCGAGGGGGGCGGCCTTTTCCGCGCTTTCCCACGGAGGCGTCGTCAGAAGTGGGGTTCGAAAGCATGGCCGTGGTGTCAGATCGAGCAAGGCAGTGGCATGCCTGCATTATCGTCGCGACGATCCTGCCAAGCCGATGATGGATCCGGCGCCCTGGGGCCAATGACGCTCAGTGAGTCAATTTCACCACCACCGCCAGCCCAAAGGAAAGCAGGCAGGCCCAACCCGAGAGCAGCCACCGCAGCGGGATCGAATGGGGCACGAAGCCCATGCCGCGAACGAAGCCCGCACTCATCGACCAGAACAGCAAGGTGGCCAAGGCGTGGTCGGCCTTCCCCGACGAGTTGGCCATCACCAATGGGTAGGCTGTGCCACCCAGCATGATCACCAGGGCCACCACCAAACTGGGCAGCTGGATGCCCGGCGCGGCCCGCCTGGTTCGCTCCACGGCGATCATGGCTGCGAATCCCCGCCCAAGGGGTGGTCGCCAGACAGAGCCCGAGCTTCCTCGGTCTCGCCCCACATGGCGTTCATGATGGCCAGCAAGACGGCAAAGCCAACTCCAAGGACCCAGGCGAAATACCACATGGCTTTGCTTTCTCAGTACGCGTTGTGTTCGTTGGCGCGGATATGCGCGAGGGTGACCTTGCCACGCATCACGCGGTAGGCCCAGGACGTGTACAGCACGATCAGCGGCATGAAGACGATGGTGGCGCCCAGCATCAGGCCGAGCGTCATGGGACTTGACACGCTGTCCCACACCGTGAGGCTGGCGTTCGGCATCGTCGACGATGGCATGATGAAGGGAAACATGGCCGCGCCTGCGGTCCCGATGACGCCAGTGATCGCCAATGCGGAAACCACAAATGCGGTGAGGGTCCAGCGCCAGGTCACCAGGATGCCAGCGAGCAGTGCCCCGCCCACGCCCAGCGCGGGCAGGATCCACAGCAAGGGTTGCTGGTCATAGTTGGCCCACCACCCGTTCGCACTGCGGACCACGGTCTTGGCCAAGGGGTCCGCCAAGCCGCCCGGATCGATGGCGGAGGTGATGACGAAGCCTTCGATGCCGCCGAAACGCAGCCACAGCCCGGCAGCGACAAACGCCACGACCATCACGAGCGCTGCGCCCACGGCCGCCCTGGCCGCACGCCGCTGAATGTCACCTTCAGTGCGGTGCGCCAGGTACATCCCACCATGCATGGTGATCATGGCACTGCTGACCACGCCAGCGAGCAGCGCGAATGGGTTCAACAGTTGCCAGAAGCTGCCGGTGTACGTGGACACCAGGTAATCGTCGAAGCTGAACGGCACGCCTTGCAGCAAGTTGCCGAAAGCCACACCGAAGATCAAGGGCGGCACGGCGCCACCGATGAAGAGCCCCCAGTCCCACGTGCTGCGCCAGCGCGCATCATGGATCTTGCTGCGGTAATCAAAACCCACCGGGCGGAAGAACAAGGCCCACAGCACGGCCAGCATGGCCCAGTAGAAGCCGCTGAATGCGGTGGCGTAGACCAGGGGCCATGCAGCGAAGATGGCGCCGCCACCCGTGATGAACCAGACCTGGTTGCCGTCCCAGTGCGGCCCCACGGTGTTGATGACGACGCGCCTCTCTTCGTCGCCCTTGCCAACGAAGGGAAGCAAGGTGCCCACGCCCATGTCGTGGCCATCCATGATGGCAAAGCCCACCAGCAAGACGCCCACGAGCAGCCACCAGATGAGTTTGAGGGTTGAATAGTCGAGCATGTTGTTCTCTCAAGCCAGCCCATGGGCGGCGGTGTGGGCCGGTTCGGTCTGGTAGCGCCCCGTCCCGAGGCTACCGGGGCCCTGGCGCGCAAACTTGACCATCAGATAGACCTCGACCACCAGCAACACGGTGTAGAAGGCGACGAAACCTGCGAGCGATCCGTACAGGCTGCCAACGCTGAGTGTCGAGACCGAGAGGTGCGTGGGGAGCACGCCGTAAATGGTCCACGGCTGCCTGCCGTATTCCGCGACGAACCATCCAAGCTCGCATGAGATCCAGGGCGCGGGCAGCATCCACAAGGCCCACTTGAGCAGCCACGGCCTTTGGGTGAACTCGGATTTCAGCGTGCTCCAGAACGAGAGCCCGAACAAGGCCAGCATCGCGAAGCCAAGCCCAACCATGATTCGGAACGACCAGAACATGGGCGTCACGCGCGGCACCGTGTCATTGACGGCCTGGTCGATCATCTCGGGGGTTGCCTGGCGGACATCGTTCACGTACTTCTTCAACAGCAAGCCAAAGCCGAGGTCGGCCTTGTGCATGTCGAACACCTGCTTGGCAACGGCATCATCGCGGTGCTTGCGCAGGGTTTCGAGGGCCGTGACCGCCACGATGCCGTTGACGATGCGCTCCCGGTTTTTCTCCTTGATGTCCTTGATGCCCGGGATCTGCTTGCTCAATGAGCGGGTTCCGATCAGGCCCATGACCCAGGGCACCTGGACGGCCCAATCGTTCTTCAACTCGGCCTGGTTGGGCCAGGCCACCACCGTGAACGATGCGGGGGCTGGCTCGGTTTCCCACATGGCTTCGATGGCCGCCATCTTGGTCTGCTGCGCCTCGCCGACCGTGTAGCCGGACTCGTCGCCCAGCACGATGACGCTCAGCACGGAGGCCAGACCAAACGCCGAGGCCACACGGAAGCTTCGCTTGGCGAACTCGACATCGCGGTTCTTGAGCAGGTACCAACTGGAGATGGACAGCATGAACATGGCCCCGGTCACATAGCCGGCGGAGACCGTGTGCACGAACTTGGCCTGTGCATCGGGGTTGAACACGATGGCCCAGAAGTCGGTCATCTCCATGCGCATGGTCTGGTAGTTGAACTCGGCACCGACCGGGTTCTGCATCCAGCCATTGGCAATCAGGATCCACAGCGCGCTCAGGTTGGTGCCGATCGCCATGAGCAGCGTGACCATGAGGTGCCGCGTCTTCGGCAGGCGGTCCCATCCAAAGAAAAACAGGCCAATGAACGTCGATTCAAGGAAGAAGGCCATCAAGCCCTCGATGGCCAAGGGCGCACCGAAGATGTCGCCCACGTAGTGCGAGTAATAGGCCCAGTTCGTTCCGAACTGAAACTCAAGGGTGATGCCGGTGGTCACGCCAAGCGCGAAGTTGATGCCGAAGAGCTTGCCCCAGAAGCGCGTCATGTCTTTCCAGATGACGTTGCCGGTCATCACGTAGACGCTCTCCATGATCACGAGCAGCCACACCATGCCAAGGGTCAGAGGCACGAAGAGGAAGTGGTACATCGCGGTGGCGGCGAACTGCAGCCGCGACAGGTCGACGAGTTGTTCTGAAATCAAGGTCGGGCTCCTGGTCTGGACGGTTCGCCGGCGATGTGGGCCGCTGCCTGCTCAGGATCGACAGCGACATGGCGGTCCCGGACGAAGCCCCACCACAGCCCCGCCAATACCACCAGCTTCACGGCCACGGCAATGACAAGGTGAGGCATCAGGCGGCGTTCGGCAGCGGGCATGCCTTCTCCATTCCAAGAAGCGTGCCATGGCCAAGTCAGGCCAAGCTGGCCTTGAACGCTTTGGCGTTTTCACAGGTAAACCGCGGGTAAAGCGGGCGCACCGACGGCTTTACCCGCTGCGCCAGAACTGCCAATGTGGCAGCCAACAAGTGCCAGATGGCAGCGCCTGCCAAGCTGGCAGGCCCGGGAGGCTCAAGCCAGGCCGAGGGCTTTCAGTCGGCGGTACAAGGTGCGTTCACTCAAGCCGAGCTGGGCAGCCAGTTCGCGCCGGGTTCCCTGGAATGCCGCCAGGCGCTGTGCAAGCTCTTGGGCGCCGCCACGCTGGCGGGTCGATGTCAGCGCCTGGGCTGGGTGCGTCGTCGCTGGCCCACCCAATGGCGCCAAGGACTGGCCGAACTGCTCGGGCAGGTGCTCCGATCGGAGGATGCCGTCGTCGGCAAAGAGTCGGGCTCGGTCGAGCACGTTGCGCAACTCGCGGATGTTGCCGGGCCAGTCGTGGTGCTGCAGTTGGGCCATGGCCGCGGGCTCCACCGAGATCCGGTGCTTTGCATCGCTGCCCCGTTGCAGAAAGGAGTCCACCAACATCGGGATGTCGGCCACCCGGTCTCGCAGCGGCGGAAGGTGGATCGGAAACGCGCTGATCCGGTAGTAGAGATCCTGGCGAAAGCGCCCATCCGCCACCATCTGGGCCAAGGGCTTGTGGGTGGCCGCCACCAGCCGGAAATCGGCCTGCTGGGTCTCGACACTGCCAACGCGGCGGAACGCGCCCGATTCAATCAAGCGCAGCAGTTTGACCTGCATGGACAGCGGCACATCACCGATCTCATCCAGGAACAAGGTGCCGCCCTGGGCCGTTTCAACGAGACCTTTCTTGCGCGTGTTGGCCCCGGTGAACGCCCCCTTTTCGTGGCCGAACAGTTCGCTCTCGAACAAGGTCTCCGGCAGGCCTGAACAATCGACCACGACAAAGGGACCGCCCGATCGCGGGCTCGCCTCATGCACCGCGCGCGCGAAAAGTTCTTTGCCGGTGCCCGACTCGCCAAGCAGCAGCACCGCCAGCGTGGATGGGCCAACGCGCTGCACCGCCGCCAGGGCCGCGTTGAAGGCGGGGGAGCGTCCAACCAAGCCCTCGGCACTCGGGCGCGCCGAGGCATGACGGACGGTCACCAGACGCTCGACGTAGGCCACCACCTCCCGGCGGCCATCAAGGATGGGCCGCAGTTCAACATCCACATGCTCGGGGCCCCGAGGGGTGTGGTGGATGTGCAGCACGCGGTCGGGCCCCTTGAGCTCGAAGGCCTTCTTCATCGGGCAGTGCTCGCCGGCCTGATCGCATGGCACGTCGTAGTGGTGCGAGATGCGAAAGCACTTGTGCCCGATATAGGGCTTGTCGACGGTGCTGAACTGCCGCCTGTAGGCCGTGTTCGCGGCAAGGATGTTGTAGTCCGGGTCGAGCACGATCATCGGCTGGGCCTCGTGCTCAAGGAAGGAAATCAGGGCTTGAACTTGCGGGGCTGACCGCAGGCCCTCCGGATCGGTGACAGGCATGGACATGGGGTGGCCGGGAAGTTTGAGCCATTGTGCGCCCTCACTGCCACATCTGCCAAACCTGGCCCCTGGCTGCCAGATCGCCTGCCAACGTCGCAGAGATGGCAGTCATCAACCCAGTCGCCGCGCATCGAATGCCTGCATTTCTTCTTATTAATCATGGGGTTAGGAAATCAAGCCGCTCAGCGGTTGCGTTGGCATGGGTCTTGATAAGACTGGACCAGCAGCACAACGCTGCCAACCAGCAAGGAGACTCTCATGCAAAAGAACGAAGGCACTCTGGACCGTGTGTTGCGCATCGGCGCAGGCTTGGCCTTGATCGGAATGGCGGCGACGGATGTCATCGGCTTCTGGGGGTACATCGGCATCGTCCCGCTGCTCACTGGCGCGGTCGGCGTGTGCCCGCTGTACTCGGTACTGGGCCTGCGCACTTGCCCGATCAGTCGTCGCTGAAGCGGAGGCCGCCGATGAAGAGCCGCACCGCCTTGCAGGTCGAGGGCTTTTTCGATCCAAACACTTGGACCGTGAGTTACATCGCCCTCGACACCTCGACCCAGCAATGCGCGCTGATCGACAGCGTCCTCGACTACGACCCGGGGTCGGGTCGAACCTCTCATGAAAGTGCTGACAAACTGATCGCGCGTGTCCGCGAACTGGGCGCCACCGTGGCGTGGATACTGGAGACCCACGTTCATGCCGATCACCTTTCAGCGGCGCCTTATTTGAAGCAGCAGCTGGGCGGCCAATTGGGCATCGGCGAGCACGTCAAGACGGTGCAGAACGTGTTCGGTCAATTGTTCAACGTGGGCAGCGAATTCGCCCGTGATGGTCGGCAATTCGACCACCTCTTCAGCGACGGGGAATGCTTCAGCATTGGCCAGCTGCCGGTCCGGGCAATCCACACCCCCGGCCACACCCCGGCCTGCATGACTTACGTGGTGAGTGACGGTGAAGGCGCCCACCAGACCATGGCCGCATTCGTCGGCGACACGCTGTTCATGCCGGACTACGGCACCGCTCGATGCGACTTCCCCGGTGGCGATGCCCGCACGCTGTACCGCTCCATCAACAAGGTTCTGAGCCTGCCAACCGAAACCACGTTGTACATGTGCCATGACTATCAGCCGGGTGGTCGCGAAGTTCAGTACATCAGCACGGTGGGCGATGAGCGCGCGAAGAACATCCACGTGCGAAACGGCATCAGCGAAGAAGAGTTCGTCGTGATGCGCAACACGCGCGATGCGACCCTGGCCATGCCCACGCTGATCCTGCCCTCCGTGCAGGTGAACATGCGTGCGGGGCATTTGCCAGAGCCTGAGGCGAACGGTACGCGCTACATCAAGATCCCGCTGAACACCCTCTGACGGGACCCCAGCATGGAGATGAGTTTGATGGGGCTAGGTCTGGGTGCCGTCGTCGGGCTGATCCTCGCGCTCGCTGGCGCAGGTGGCGGCATCCTCGCGGTGCCATTGCTCGTTTTTGGCTTGCACCTGACGATCATGCAGGCAGCACCGGTCGGCCTGATCGCTGTCGGAGCGGCCTCTGGATTGGGGGCGGCATTGGGCCTGCGCGAAGGCATCGTCCGCTACCGTGCTGCAGCGCTGATCGGCATCACCGGCATGTTGCTCGCGCCCGTGGGCGTGCAACTTGCGCGGCTCATTCCCAATCAGCCCTTGATGGTGGCGTTCTCCGTCGTGCTGGGGTGGGTTGCATGGCGCAACGGCACCAGCGCACCGCTTGAGGCCAGGGAAGCGAAGATACCTTGCGTGGTGAACCCCAGCATGGGTCGCATCCTGTGGACCGCGCCATGTGCCTGGGCCTTGGCGGGCACCGGGGTGGTGTCAGGCTTGCTGAGCGGCCTCCTGGGCGTCGGTGGCGGCTTCGTCATCGTGCCGTCTCTGAGCCGCCATACCGACCTGCCTGTGCGAAGCATCTTTGCCACCTCTCTGGCCGTCATCGCGCTCGTGTCCATCGGCGGGGTGGCTGCCGCGGCCTGGCAAGGCGCCATCGCGTGGCGCATCGCCCTGCCATTTACCTTTGGGGCGATGGCCGCCCTGCTCGCCGGGCGGCAGCTGGCCTCCCGTTTGGCCGGAGCCCGTTTGCAACAAGGATTTGCGGTGACCAGCGGGGCCGTTGCGATGCTGCTTCTCGCCAGAGGATTGGGCTGGATCGTCATCTAGCGATTGCCAGGCTAATCCTGCCAGCCTGCCAACAAGCCCTCATCGATCCAGCGGCGCAGGTGGCCACCCGCCACGGCTGCCGCGTTCTCGTGCGCGGGCAACAATTCCGCCAAGCATGCACACGTCTCTGCGAACGACTGCCCCTGCATCAACGCCCGCAAAGCCGCCGCCTCGCTCGGCAACACGCTCCTGAAATGCGGCCGCTCTTCAAAGCGCCACACCACCACATCGATCGGCGATGGCAAAGCCTCAACCGGCGGGACGTCAAGATCCTGGTCCAGCGCGTGCCACAAGCTCAGCGTGTTGCACCGCAGGTTGATCAAGGCCAGCGTGGGGTGCGGTTTGAACACGACCGTGGCCCAGTCCTCGGGCGCCAATGCGGCCACGTCGGCCAGGGCCAACACCGGCGCATCCAGCCCATCAAAAGCTGCGCGCATGGTCCAGTCCAGGCGCGCGATCTCTGCCACCTCCGGGTGATCACCCAAGGCGCTGCCCGCATCGCTCAATCGCTGCGCCAGCCAATCGGGGTAGGCGCCGCCATACCAACGCAGGTTGGCCGACTCGGACGGGTGCGTTTCAATGAACTCGGCCGACAAGGCATCGAACCATTCATCCCCCAGGTACAGCACGGTGTGGCCAAAGCTGTCGCGCAAGGTTTCTTGCAAGCGCGCCCGGTAGGCGTGGTGGTAAATGCCCAGACGCTGCGCGGCGCTGCCCGGCACCACGCTGACCACATCGGCCACGGCGGCCGCATCGCCCACCAGCACATGGCCTTGCAGGCGTGATTGCAAGGCCTCCAGCGAAGACGACTTAGAGTCAAACGGCATCGTCATCACGCGGCCCGCCTTTCCAGCACCGAGGCGGCCACGCTGCGCGCCTGGTCCAGCTCGGCGATCAGCTCGGGCAAAGGCGGGATGTGGTCATCGCGCTCGATCATCGTGGCCACGGCACCATAGCGCTCGCAGGCCTGGGCGTACAGGGCCCACACCGCATCGGCCACGGGGTGGTCGTGCGTGTCGATGATGTGGTCGCCATGGTCGGTGTGGCCCGCCAAATGGATCTGCTGCACGCGGCCCACGGGGATGTGGTGGATGAAGTCCAGGGCATCAAAACCATGGTTCACGCTGCTGACATGGATGTTGTTCACATCGAGCAGCAGCAGGCAATCGGCCTCTTCGCACAGGCGGGCGATGAAGTCCCACTCCGTCATGTGCGAGCTTTGAAATTGAACATAGCTGGAGACGTTCTCCAGCACCAGGCGTCGGCCCAGCACGTCTTGCACCTGGCGCACATTGCGCACCACCAGCGCGAGCGCTTCGTCGGTGTAGGGCAAGGGCATGAGGTCGTGCAACTGGCGGCCATGCACACCGGTCCAGCACAGGTGGTCTGACACCCACAGGGGGTCGACACGTCGCACCAAGGCGGCCAGCTTCTTCAAGTAAGCCGGGTCTGCGCCGGCGACCGAGCCGATGGACAGCGAGACGCCGTGCATGGCCATGGGGTAGCGCTCGCGCAGGGCATCAAGCATGCGCAACGGCTTGCCGCCGGGCACCATGTAGTTCTCGGAAATGATCTCCAGCCAATCCACTTTTTGCGGCTCGGCCAGGAAGTCGGGGTAGTGCACGGTGCGCAGCCCCAGCCCGAAACCGGGCGAGGGCCGCGTCAGCACGGCAGGCCTCGTGCTCATGCGTTGGCTTACTTGGCGGCGCCCAGGTCGCCAATGGTGCCGCCCTTGCTCAGGCAGGCCTTGGCGTCCATGGCCTTGAAGCCGTGGCCCTTGCAAGCGTTCTGGCCCTTGCAGGCGCTTTCAGTGGTCTTGCAATCGCTGTTGCCCTTGCAGGAGTGCACGCCGTAGCAATGCACTTTGTCGCTGGCAGCCACGGCCGCGCCCATGCTGCCGGCAGGTGCTTCAGCAGCGAAGGCGGCGCCCGACATGGCGATCAGGGCGGCAGCGGCGGCCAGGGCGGCGGAAGAGGTGGTGCGTTGGGTCATGTTGATTCTCCGATGGCGTCAAAAAAATGGGTTTGTGGAACAAGGCCCGAACGCTGTTTGACGTTCTGGACAAGGAGGTAGTCGGGGCCACCCGCCAGTTCTTACACCCCCCTGCAAAAAAATCAGCGCTCTTCGCAAGACTGCGCCAGCCACTGCCGTGGCGACACCCCCATCCTTTGAGCAAACACCCGCGACAGGGCCGACGCATTGGCATACCCCAACTCCGAAGCCAGCAACTTGACCGCCTTGCCTTGCCGCAACCCGGTCTGGGTCAAACTCATGCGCCAGTTGGCCAGGTAGTCGCCCGGGGTGGCGCCCACCACGCTTTTGAACCGGGCCGCGAAAGCGGTGCGTGACATGCCGGCCTCTTGCGCCAGCGTGTCCAGGCTCCAGGGTTGGCCGGGATGATCGTGCATGGCGACCAAGGCTCGTGACAAGGGCGGATCGGCCAGCCCCGTCAGCATGCCCACCGGCACGCCACCATCCTCGGGGTGGTCCAGCAGCCAGCGCAGCATCTGCAGCAGAACGACTTCGAACAGGCGATCGGCCAGCAGCCGTTGGCCACATTGAACGCGGTCGGTTTCTGCGAACAGCAATGCCAGCGCAGGCGCCAGCCCCTCCACGTGGCTCAAAGGCAAGAGCACGAGCGGCGGCAAGGCCCGCACCAACGGGTGCGTGTGGCCGCCCTCGAAATCAAGCGTGGCACAGGCGAAGTCGGCACCGTCGTCTGGGGCATTGTGGAACTGGTGCGCCAGCGGCCTGGGGTAGAACAGCAGGCTGGGCTCGCACACGTGGATGCGCTTGCGCAAGCCCGTGCTGGCTCGGTGCGTGACCACCATCTCGCCCTGCCGCAGCACGTGCAGAAAGCCACGCCCGGGTTTGGCGGCGTAAGTGGTCACGCCGCACAAAGGCCCGGTGTGGAACAGGTGTGCCCGAACGCTGAAGCGTTCGAGCAGCGAGGAGAGTCGATCAATGGGCTGAGTCGCCATGCTTGAGGGCCACCTTGGGGAAGTCCACGGGCACGCTCAAGGCCACGTTGACGTAGTTGGTGAACAGGTTCAAGGCCACATGGGCCAGGATCTCCACCACTTGCTCATCGCCAAAGCCCACTTCGTGCAAGCTGGCCACATCGCCATCGGTGATTTGGCCACGTTCGCTGACGACCTTGAGCGCAAAGCGCAAAGCGGCGGCCGTGCGGGGATCGGCAGACTGGCCGATCTGCGCGTCGGCCATCTGCTGCGCTGATGCACCGGCTTTCTGGCCCAGCGCCGTGTGGGCCGCCAGGCAGTATTCGCAGTGGTTGCGGTTGGCGATGGCCACGGCAAGCTGCTCGCCCAAAGTGGCCCCCAGGCTGCCCTTGCTCAAGGCGCCAAAGGCCGACCACATGCTTTGCAGCGCGACGGGCGAATTGGCCACGGCCTTGAACATGTTGGGCGTGGCGCCAAAGGCCTGCTGGATCTGGCCGAGGAGGGCCTGGCTGGCGGCGGGTGCTTGCGGGGTTTGGAGAAGAGTGATGCGGGACATGGTGATTCCTTGGGTGTTGAATGGAGCCCTCAGTGTCCCGAAGCTTCATGAATCCAAGGGTTCATTTCGTACAGGATTCATGCCCATTCGTCCATCAACCCAATCACCCCAGGGTCGTGTGGATGGTCACCCCGCCCTTGAGTGTCAGGGTGACCGGCGTGCGCTCGGCAATGTCGAGCAACCGGGCCTGCTGTTCATCGTCCAGGCCGGTGATGGTGAGCGTGCGGTCGATCTTCGACGCGCCATCGTCGCCGCGCGAGAAATGCAGCCCCACCTCCACGCTCGCCAAAGGCCAAGCCTTGCGGTCGGCGTACATGCGCAGCGTGATGGCTGTGCAGGCGCCCAGGCTGGCAAGCAACAGGTCGTAAGGCGCGGGCCCCGCGTTGGCGCCGCCCAAAGCCTGAGGTTCATCGGAAACCAAGGCATGGCCTCCAACTTCGATCTGCGTGCGGTACTGATCACGCCCAATGCGGGCAATGCCGTGTGCCATGGTGCTGCTTCCCTTTCAGTCAAACAAGGTGATGTGAACCCGAACAAGGATATGCGCGAATCGCACCGCCACCCTGCATGCAAGGGGAAGGCGCATGAGCAAGTTACCGCTAGACTTTCGACTGACCAAGGGAGCCCCATGAAAACCATCTTCAAATTCACATTGGCGCTGACCGCCTGCGTCTGGATGGGCGCAGCAACTGCGGCCCCTCCCGAGACTTTCGTGTCAGGTACGGGCACCCTGGATTTCCAAAGTGCTGATTTCCGCATGCAGTCCTTGCTGGGCATCAGAACCAATTTCCTGCTCCCGGATGGAAACCCCCTGCCGCTCAACACGGCCCAGTACAGCATCCCCACCAAGTCCGCCACGCTGAGCTTCAACAGCGCGACCATTTCCGACACCACTGGCAAGGTATCTTTCAACGCGGGAAATTCGCAGCTGTCCCTCTACGCAGTGCGCCCGCAGGAAGATGAATACGGGGACTACAACTACGATCTGCCCGTGCTGATCAATCTGGTCGCGCTTAGGAACATCACCTTCGACCTGAGCGACGCGTCCATTCATGCCGACATCACAAGCTATACCGGCACAGCCGATGGCATCCACCTGGTGGACAGTTTCGGCCGGATCACGGTGTTCAAAGGCATCGCGCCGATCACCGACGGCACGCAAGGCCTGATCGTCGATGGCCACGCCAGCGGCAGCACCATCGGTGGCCTGAGGTTGACGGACGAAGGCGCGGACATCGTGCTCAATGGCCTGTATGCCTGGTCGGGCGTGCCTTTGGACAAGGAAACGCCAGGCACCATCTACACCGTCGGCAAGACGGTGAACTGGGGCAGTGCCAGCGCCTCAGGCACATTCGCATCCTCGGTGCCCGAAGCATCCACCCAAGCGCTGATGCTCGTCGGCCTGTTGCCCCTTCTGGCTTTCAGCCGCCGCGCGCGCCGTACAGGCCGCTGAGCGAAGGGCGCCTCACTTGTAAGCCGCCACTCTAGCCGCGTCCAGCTCCTTCTCCATCTGCCCCTGGTCGATGAGCTGATCCTGGAAGCGTTTCATGATGGCCTTTTCCCGCTGCTTGTACTCGGCAGTCTGAGCGTCCTCCGACCTGAGCTTGGCGTCCATGGCCGCGTCATGCTCCAACGCGCGCAACAGGGCCTGGCGCGCGGCCTCTTCCATGGGCTTGCGCTGCGCCTCGTCGGGGATCATGTCGGCGTAGATCGCGGCCTGCAGCATCAAGGCTTCAGGCGCGGTCACCTCCTGGTTGGCAAAACGCACCGGCAAGGCATCCAGGATGCGCTGGCCCACTTGGGCGCGCTCGATCGCATTGGGTTGGTCTTTCAAGGCGGTCCACTTGTCCATGTCGCGCTTGAAACGCAAGTAGCCCACCAGGCGGTTGAGCTCCTGGTCGCGCTTTGGGTGGTTGCTCAAGCCGTCCACCAGTTGCTGCCATTCCTGGGGGTCGATGTCGGCCGGGCGCTCCGGCTCGTGGCTGCCCGAGGACGAAGGCGCCGCGGCCGGTGGTTCACTGTCCAGCATCTTCGCGTAAGCCTCCTCGTGCGGCGGCGTGGGCGGGGCATCGACCGAGTAGGTGCGGCTGGCGTAGTACGCGCCACCCAGCATGGCCAACACCACGGCCCCACCCACCACCCAAACGGTTCTTGAGCGCTGTTTCTTGATCACCAACATGACTGCCACTTCCTCGATTCGGATCCGCGTGATGGAGGCGATCGTTGCACGCAAGGCATTCAAGCCCACCAGGGTATCTCCGGGTCACCCCCCTTTCCAGGGGGCGGAAATGGCTGCCCAAATGGGCAAATTAGCCCCTTTGCCGTCAGAACATCCCCCCGAACGCTTCACTCTGCGGTATAAATGCGACCTTAATTCGAACGATCGTTTGAAAAGCACGGTCGTTCGAAAATCCAGATCGCTCCCATGGCCCGGCCGCTGTTCACGCGGCTTTCAAAGAGGTGACTTCCTATGCCGCAGTACAAGGCGCCCTTGCGCGATATGCGCTTCCTGTTGAACGACGTGTTCGACTACACCAGCCACTACGCCAGCCTGTCCAATGGCGGCGAAGCCACCCCGGACATGGTCGAAGCCATTCTGGAAGGTGCGGCCACCTTCTGTGAAGAGGTACTGGCCCCCCTGAACCTGTCAGGCGACCAGGAAGGCTGCCACTTCGACAACGGCGTGGTCACCACGCCCAAGGGCTTCAAGGAAGCCTACAAAGAGTACGTGGCTGGCGGCTGGCAAGGCCTGTCGCACGACCCCAAGCACGGCGGCCAAGGCCTGCCCATGTCGCTGAACCTGATCAAATCAGAAATGATGGGCACGGCCAACTGGTCGTTCACCATGTACCCCGGCCTGAGCCTGGGCTGCATGAACACCATCATGCAGTACGGCACCGAGCCGCAAAAAGACCTGTACATGCCACCGCTGGTCTCCGGCGAATGGACGGGCACCATGTGCCTGACCGAACCCCAGTGCGGCACCGACCTGGGCCAGGTGAAGACCAAGGCCGAGCCCGTGGGCGACGGCACCTACAAACTCACCGGCACCAAGATCTTCATCTCGGCCGGCGAACACGACCTGGCGGACAACATCATCCACATCGTGCTGGCGCGCCTGCCCGACGCACCGCGCGGCACCCGTGGCATCTCGCTGTTCATCGTGCCCAAGTTCCTGGTGAACGCCGATGGCTCGGTGGGTGAGCGCAACCCCGTGGTCTGCGGCTCGATCGAGCACAAGATGGGGATCCGCGCCTCGGCCACCGCCGTGCTGAACTTCGACGGCGCCGTGGGCTACATGATCGCCGAGCCCAACAAGGGCCTGGAAGCCATGTTCACCTTCATGAACACCGCCCGCATCGGCACCGCCGTGCAAGGCGTGGCCCACGCCGAGCTGTCGTACCAGGGCGCCCTGCCCTACGCCAAGGAGCGCCGCTCCATGCGCGCACTGTCCGGCAAGAAGGATGCCGATCACACCGCTGACTCGTTGATGTGGCACGCCGACGTGCGCCGCATGCTGCTGATCCAGAAGTGCGTGGCCGAAGGCGGCCGCGCCATGATTTACCACGCTGCCAAGCTGGCCGACAACATGGTCAACGGCGTGCTGGAAGGCAACAAGGCCAAGTACGAAGCGTTCGACGACAAGCTGGGCTTCTACACCCCCATCCTGAAGGGCTTCCTGACCGAGATGGGCCTGGAAGCGGCGAACCTGGGCATGCAGGTGTTCGGTGGCCACGGCTACATCAAGGAACACGGCATGGAGCAGATCGCCCGCGACGCGCGCATCGCCACGCTGTACGAAGGCACCACCGGCATCCAGGCACTCGACCTGCTGGGCCGCAAGGTGCTGCTGACCACCAAGGGCAAGTGCGTGCGCGAGTTCACCGGCGACATGCTGAGCCTGGCCAAACCCAACCTGCTGTCGGGTGGCGCCCTGGGCAAGATGGCCCGCCAGCTGACCTGCCGCGCCATCCAGTGGAACGTGCTGACGACCCGCATCATGCTGCGCGCCGCCAAGGACCGCGACCTGGTCAGCTCGGCCAGCGTTGACTTCCTGATGTACTCGGGCTACCTGATGATGGCGCACTTCTGGCTGCAACAGGC
>NZ_JAUSAR010000070.1 GCF_030652515.1 Aquabacterium sp.
CGATGCACCCACCTGGTAGAGCTTGGTGTCGATCCTGTCGGTGAGGGCGAAACCCTCGTTCTTGAACTGGCCGTATTGGCCAAACAGCTTGACCACGCCGAAGTCGTAGCTGGCGCCCAGCAAGGCGAAAGTCTGCTTTTGCCCGGAACTCAGGTCAGCCTTGGGCGCTTCGGCCGCCTTGATAGACTGGTAGCCTGCACCGATTACAAAGGCGCCATTCACGTCCAGGCGGCCCAAGGAGGGTGAACAAAGCCTTGAGGCCGTTGCTGAGATCCTACCGTTGTAAGAGCTCTGGAATGAACTGGCGGCTTGCGCCTGAGCATTGATGCAGGCCCCCAAAGCCAAAAGGATCGCAGGGGTGATCTTTTGTGCAAAGGCCATGCGTACTCCGAAATTGACCCAAAGATGTGCCACGCCAATGCGCGTTCTGGGCATCCGCCACCGCTTCTGAGGTTTAGCGCTATCAAGCGCGGTCGAACTTGAAGACCGCCGTGCTGGCCCGAAGGTTGGGCCAGCTTTTGACCACCTGGCCGTCGGTCAGGCCAAAAGACTCGATGATGCGCAGGCCACTTTTGCGGGCCAGCACTTCGAAGTCGGCAAAGGTGGCCACCCGGATGTTTGGGGTGTCGTACCACTGGTAGGGCAGCGATTTGGTCACTGGCATGCGCCCGCGCAGAACGCTCAGGCGGTGTGGCCAGTGCGCGAAGTTGGGAAATGCGACGATGCCTTGTCGCCCGACCCGCGCGGTCTCGCTCAGCATGGCTTCGGTGTTGCGCAGGTTTTGCAACGTGTCCAATTGCAGGACCACGTCAAAGCTGTTGTCGTCGAACAGGCTCAGGCCTTCTTCCAGGTTGCGCTGGATGACGTTGACGCCGCGCTGCACGCATTCGTGCACCTTGGTGTCGTCCAGTTCAATGCCGTAGCCGGTGCATTGGCGGCTGTCCCGCAGGTGGGCCAGCAGGGCGCCGTTGCCACAGCCCAGGTCCAGCACGCGCGAGCCCGGGGGCACCAGTTGGGCAACGACGTCGTGGATGCTTCGATCGCTCATGGCTGGCCTCGCACCGCGATGTTCAAGGTTGGGCCGCTGATCTCGCGGTGGATGCGGTCAAAGTAGGCCCAGACCACGTTGTGGTAGCGTGCATCGTCCAGCAGGAAGGCGTCATGGCCGTGCGGGGCGTCGATCTCGGCATAGCTCACGTCGTGGCGGTTGTCGACCAGGGCCTTGACGATCTCGCGTGATCGGGCCGGGGCAAAACGCCAGTCGGTGGTGAAGCTGATGACCAGGAATTTGGCCACGGCCTGGGCCAGGGCGGCGGCCAGGTCCCCGCCAAAGGCGCGGGCGGGGTCGAAGTAATCCAGGGCGCGGGTGATCAACAGGTAGGTGTTGGCGTCGAAGTAATCGCTGAACTTGTCGCCCTGGTAGCGCAGGTAGCTTTCAACCTGGAACTCGATCTCTTGCGTGCTGTAGCGGGGCTCTTCGCCAAGTTCACGGCCCACCAAGCTGCGGCCAAACTTCTCGTCCATCACGTCGTCGGACAGGTAGGTGATGTGGCCGATCATGCGGGCCACGCGCAGGCCGCGCCGGGGCACCACGCCGTGCTCGTAAAAATGGCCGCCATGGAAATCAGGATCAGTGATGATGGCGCGGCGGGCCACTTCGTTGAACGCGATGTTCTGCGCCGAGAGGTTGGGCGCGGTGGCCACGGCGATGCAGTGGCGCACGCGTTGCGGGTATTGCAGCGTCCAGCTGATGGCCTGCATGCCGCCCAGGCTGCCGCCCAACACAGCAGCCAATTGCGTGATGCCCAGCCGGTCCAGCACACGGGCTTGCGCATCAACCCAGTCTTCCACCGTCACGACGGGGAAGTCGGCGCCATAGACGCGGCCGGTGTCGGGGTTGAGGTGAGTGGGCCCGGTCGAGCCGAAACACGAGCCGGGGTTGTTGACGCAGATGACGAAGAACTTGTGGGTGTCCAGCGGCTTGCCGGGCCCGATCAGGTTGTCCCACCAGCCCTGGCTTTTGGGGATGGGTTTGCCGTGCTCATCGGCGTGCAGGCCCGCCACGTGGTGCGAGGCGTTGAGGGCATGGCACACCAGCACGGCGTTGCTGCGGTCGGCGTTGAGCTGCCCGTAGGTCTCGACCATGAGGGTGTAGTCGCGCAGAACGGCACCGCTGCGCAAGGGCAGGGGGGCTTCAAAGTGCAGGGAGACAGGGGTCACAACCCCGATGGAAGACATGGCGCTACGTGAATCAGTCAATAAAAAACCGGCCGCGCATTGAAGCAGGGGCCGGGTTCCAGCGCCCTCTTTAGCGGTATTTCTTGAGCGCCCGCAAGCCGGACAAATCGGCGCTTTGGCGCACAGTGTAGCGCCAAACGGCAGGGGTCGGCAGGGGCGTCAAATGGTCTGATCTGCCCGTTGTTCGTGGTGCTGATGATGCAACTGGCAGCCTGCTCATTCTTTACCATGGTGAAAAGTCCGCTTGGACGAGGAGTTCGCAATGCCCGTGTGGTTGATCCGTTTGAACAAGCATGTGCCCATCCGCTACGGCGTTTGGGTGATGTCGGCTTTGCTGGCCTTGGCTGGCGGCCTGTGGTGGTTGGAGAGCGGGCAGGGCGCCTGGATGGTGGTGCTGGGGCTGGCGCTGGTGCTGCTGGGTTTCAAGGATGTGCAGCAGAGCAAACGCTCGGTGCTGCGCAACTACCCGGTCATGGGGCACCTGCGCTACCTGCTGGAGTTCATCCGCCCCGAGATCCGGCAGTACTTCATCGAAAGCGACAGCGAGGCCGCGCCGTTTTCGCGCCAGCAGCGTTCACTGGTGTATCAGCGCGCCAAGGGCGAGCCTGACAAGCGCCCCTTTGGTACGCAAAAAGACGTGGGCGTGGCGGGCTACGAGTGGTTGAGCCACTCGCTCGCCCCCAGCCACATCGCCTCGCAGGATTTCCGGATCACGATCGGGCAAGGGGGTTCTTCGTGCAAGCAGCCCTACAGCGCCAGCATCTTCAACATTTCGGCGATGAGCTTTGGTGCCCTCAGCGCCAACGCCATCCTGGCGCTCAACGCGGGGGCGCGCAAAGGCAATTTTGCGCACGACACGGGCGAGGGCTCGATCAGCGAGTACCACCGCCAGGCGGGCGGCGACCTGATCTGGGAAATCGGATCAGGTTACTTTGGCTGCCGCACGGACGACGGCCACTTTGACGCCGACAAGTTCGCTGCCAGTGCGCGCGATCCCCAGGTCAAGCTGATCGAATTGAAACTGAGCCAGGGCGCCAAGCCAGGGCACGGTGGCGTGTTGCCCGGCCCCAAAGTGACGCGTGAGATCGCGGCGGCGCGGGGCGTGACGATCGGCGTGGACTGCGTGTCTCCGGCCAGCCACAGCGAGTTCTCCACACCGATCGAGATGATGCATTTCATCGAGCGCATGCGGCAGTTGTCAGGCGGCAAGCCGGTGGGCTTCAAGTTCTGCATCGGGCATCCCTGGGAGTGGTTTGCTTTGGCCAAGGCCATGCGCGAAACCGGCATCTGGCCTGATTTCATCGTGGTGGATGGCGCTGAAGGGGGCACCGGGGCCGCGCCTTTGGAGTTCACCGACCATGTGGGCGCGCCTTTGCAAGAGGGCCTTTTGCTGGTCCACAACACGCTGGTGGGCATGGGCGAGCGGCACCGCGTAAAAATTGGTTGCGCGGGCAAGGTCATCAGCGCTTTTGACATTGCCCGCATGATGGCGCTGGGCGCGGACTGGTGCAATTCGGCGCGAGGCTTCATGTTCGCGCTGGGGTGCATCCAGGCGCAAAGCTGCCACACCGGCGAATGCCCCACAGGCGTGACCACGCAAGACCCTTTGCGCCAGCGCGCGCTGGTGGTGGCCGACAAGGCCGAGCGGGTGTACTACCTGCACATGAACACCTTGTACGCGCTGAAGGAGCTGGTGCAGGCCGCTGGCTTGCAGCACCCCAACGACATCACCGCCGACCACATCGTGCGCCGCGTGTCGAGCTCGGAGGTGCGCCGCCTGGCCAATCTGCTGGCTTTTGCCAAACCTGGCGAACTGTTGGCGGCAGAGCGCGGCGAAGCGCCCTGGCCGCAGCCTGTGTTTGAAGACTACTGGCGCCAGGCCCGGGCCGATTCGTTCAACAAGTCGGTGGCCTGAGCCTGCGCCAAAAAATCAGGCTTTGGGCGGCGCCGTGTCGATGAAGCTGGGGCGCTGCGAGAGCTTGTCGAACAGCTTGCCCAGGTTGGGGTAGTCGTCGCGCCAGTCGATCTGCGGGAAGCGGAAATCAACATAGCCCAGCGCGCAGCCCGCCGAGATGTCGGCCAGGCTGTGGTGGTTGCCATTGCACCAGGGGCGATCGCCCAAGCCTTGGCTCATGGCCTTGAGGCCACCATGCACCTTGGCCATCTGGCGGTCGATCCAGGCTTGTGAGCGTTGGGCTTCGGTGCGGCCAGGCCAGGTTTGTTCCAGCCTGGCGAGGATGGCGGCGTCCATCACGCCATCGGCCAACGCCTCCCAGGTGCGCACTTCCACGCGCTCGCGCCCGCTCAGGGGGATCAGCTTGCCCACGGGCGACAGGGTGTCCACATACTCCACGATGACGCGCGAGTCGAACACCGCTTCGCCACCTTCCATCACCAGGCAAGGTACTTTGCCGAGGGGGTTGGACTCGGAAATGCTGGTGCCTTCCGCCCAAACATCCTCCACATCGAATTTGTAGTCGAGCTTTTTCTCGGCCAGCACGATGCGCACCTTGCGGACAAACGGGCTAGTCAGTGAACCGATCAGTTTCATTCTGTGTCGTGATGTGTGGATGCGTGTTGATTTTAACGAAGGCTTGGCCACTGGGCGACCCATGTGCTCCGGCTTTAGGGGCATCACCCCATCAGAGGGAGACCACCAGGGGGTGAGTTTGTATAAGACTGTTACATTTGCGGCGGAAATGAACAACTCTGCTGTACGTTCATCTGGGCATGTGGTCCGTTTGGCCGACATGGAGCCCCTGCATGTGGCGCCAGGATCACAGGCAGCGCCGTCTCCGGTGATCAGTGCACCTGTCAGCCTGGCCTGGCCGCCGCCGATCGGGTCTGAGGCGGCCGAAGACCTGATGTCCGAGATGCGGGCGGCCTACCTGGCGGCCATGGCCTCCGCGCCCAAGGCTGCGGTGCCGCCTGCCGAAATACCGCGCTTGCCGAAGGGCACGGTGGTCAAGCTGCCGGTGGTGTTGAATGCCCGGGCTTCCGACTATGCCCGCATCTGGATCGTCAACTTGCTGCTGACTTTGCTGACCCTGGGGCTGTACCTGCCCTGGGCGCGGGTCAGATCGCAACGGTATTTTTTGAGGCGCACCCTGGTGGCGGGCCATGTGCTGGATTACCACGCACCGCCCGCCAGCCACCTGCCGCGTTATGGCCTGGCGCTTGCCTTGGCGGCGGGGGTGGTGGGTGCTTGCCTGGGATCGCCATTGGCGGGCTTGCTGGCGTTTTCCATGGCGCTGGCCGTGACCCCTTTGGCCGTGCACACCAGCTTGACGCATCGCATGGCCCACACCAGTTGGGCGGGGCGCCGCTTGAGCTTCAAGGGGGAATTCACCGCGGTCTATGGCGCATTGTTGATGCCCTTGATGGGCGTGTTGGTGGCCGCCTGGTTGACGCTGGCGGGGGCCACTTTTCATCACCCGATGTGGTGGGTGGCCCTGGGCTTCGTCATTGCGCTGTGGGTGCTGGGTGTGCCGCTGTTTTTGTGGGCTTACTTCCATTACCGGCAGGGGCGCCTGGAGCTGGGGCCCTTGCGCCTGTGGTGGCAGGCCTCGCCTGTGGCCATGGTGATGCTGTGGGCTCGCACGGCGGCCTGGTCGGTGCTGGTCTCCGGTTTGGTGCTGGGGCTGGGCGCGGTGGTGCTGGGTGCACTGCTGTGGTGGCGGGGACCGGCGCAGGGCGCCTGGTTGCTGGGCATGGTGGCTTTGCTCGCGGCGGCGGTGCTGGCGGCGGTGATGCCTTATGTGCAGGCCCGTTTGCAGAACCTGGTGTGGAGCAAAACTGGCAACCGCGCATTGCGGTTTCGCAGCCGTTTGTCGGTGCAGGGCTATGTGCTGCTGCAGCTGCGGCATGCCTTGCTGATGGTGCTGACCTTGGGCCTTTACTGGCCCTGGGCCGTGGTGGCGTCAAGGCGCATGCGCACCGAAGCCCTGACGGTGTGGGCGCGGGTGGACACCGAGGTGCTGAAGGCGCATTGGCCGCCGTTTGCCGGAGCCCAAGCCGGGGCAGCGCCCAAACGCCGCGCGAGCGCCTAAAATCACGGGTTCTCCTGGTGCCCAATTGCAAAAAACTCCATGAACCTTTCTGCCCTCACAGCCCTGTCGCCCCTGGATGGCCGCTACGCCCCCAAAGTGGCCGCCCTGCGCCCCCTGCTGTCTGAATTCGGCCTGATGCACCGCCGCGTGCAGGTTGAAATTGAATGGTTCATCGCCCTGTCAGACGCCGGCCTGCCCGAGCTCAAGCCCATGACCGAGGCGGCCCGGGGCTATCTGCGTGGCCTGGCGGTGCGATTTTCGGAATCCGACGCCCAGGCCATCAAGGACATCGAAAAGACCACCAACCACGATGTGAAAGCGGTGGAGTACTGGATCAAATCGCGTTTTGGCGGCCACCCTGAGCTGGAAAGCGCCAGCGAGTTCGTGCACTTTGCCTGCACCAGTGAAGACATCAACAACACCAGCCATGGCCTGATGCTCAAGGCTGCGCGCGAGCAGGTGCTGCTGCCCACCATCGATGGCTTGATCACCACGCTGCGCAAGCTGTCAGTGAGCCTGGCCGACACGCCCATGCTGAGCCGCACGCACGGCCAGACCGCGTCGCCCACCACGGTGGGCAAGGAAGTGGCCAATGTGGTGGCCCGCCTGGTGAACGCCCGCGAGCGCATCGCCAGTGTCAAGCTGCTGGCCAAGATGAATGGCGCCGTGGGCAACTACAACGCCCACCTGTCGGCCTACCCCGAGATCGACTGGGAAGGCTTCAGCCAGAAGGTGATCGAAGGCCCGCTGGGCTTGAGCTTCAACCCCTACACCATCCAGATCGAGCCGCACGACTACATGGCCGAGCTGTTCGACGCGGTCACGCGCACCAACACCATCCTGATCGACTGGTCGCGCGATGTGTGGGGCTACATCAGCTTGGGGTACTTCAAGCAGAAGACCAAGGAAGGCGAGATCGGCTCCAGCACCATGCCGCACAAGGTCAACCCGATTGATTTTGAGAACGCCGAAGGCAACCTGGGCTTGGCCAATGCCATGCTGACCCACCTGAGCCAAAAGCTGCCCATCAGCCGCTGGCAGCGCGATTTGACCGACAGCACCGTGCTGCGCAACATGGGCGTGGCCCTGGGGTATGCCGTGCTGGCCTACGACAGCCTGGCCCGTGGCCTGGGCAAGCTGGAAGTGAACCCGCAAGCCCTGGCCGATGACCTGGACAGCGCCTGGGAAGTGCTGGCCGAGCCCATTCAGACGGTGATGCGCCGCTATGCCTTGCCCAATCCGTACGAACGCCTGAAGGAGCTGACGCGCGGCAAGACCATCACGCGCGAAGCCATTCAGCAGTTTGTGCAGACCCTGGAGATTCCTGAGGCCGACAAGCAGCGATTGCTGGACATGACGCCGGGCAACTACATCGGCAAGGCGGTTGAGCTGGCCAAGCGCGTTTGATCGGCTTGTTCATGAACTTCACCGACCAGCTCCAGCACGCCCAGCGCCACCACGACTCCATGCTCTGCGTGGGTTTGGACCCGGAGCCTTCGCGCTTCCCGGGCGCCTGGAAGGATCAGCCCGCGCGCA
>NZ_JAUSAR010000114.1 GCF_030652515.1 Aquabacterium sp.
CAAAGCGCGGTGCGCGCCTTGCAGCCTGCGGCCACCTTCCAGATCACCGAGCACAGCTTGTACGGGGGCCTGGGCGGCGCTGACAACGCCTTTTGCGCGCTCAGCATCACCCACGAAGCGGCCAACAACCTGGGCGCCGAGGCCGCGCAGATCCTGAAGGCCAGCGACCTAGCGCAAGGCAGCTACCGCAACCGATTCACGGCGGCGCCTTCGGCGGCGCGGCTGGTGCCGATGCCCTGGCACAAACCCACGGCGCCTGGGCTGCAAACGGCCATCGTCATGGCCGCGCCCAATGAACCTCTGACCACCGACCGGGATGGGCGTGTGCGGGTGCAGTTTGGATGGCAGCGCGGGGTTTCAGCGTTGGCTGGTGGCCTGGCAGGTCCGTTGTCGGTTCATGGGATTGAAACCGGCCATGCGCCTGGCCACGATGGCAGCGGCACCTGGGTGCGCGTGGCCAAAAGCAGCGCAGGGGCCAACTGGGGTGCGGTGTTCACGCCTCGTGTGGGCACCGAGGTGCTGGTGGATTTCATCGATGGCGACATCGACCGGCCCGTCGTGGTCGGCCAGTTGCACAACGGCCAGCACGACCTGCCCTGGCCCGCCGGTGTGGACGCGGGCAGCAACCACCCCGGCACGGTCTCGGGCTGGCACCACCAGCACCTGGACCAGCAAGGCGCCAACCAGTGGCTGGTGGACGACGCCACTGGCCAATTGCGCATGCGCCTGGCCAGCCACAGCAGCACCACCGGCTGGAGCGAGTTGACGCTGGGCAGGATCATCCGCCAAAGCGGGCAGGGCGGCGCGGGCCATGCGCAGCGCGGCAACTGGCTGGGTGAAGGCTTTTACGGCCACACCGAAGGCTGGGGCGTGGTACGTGCAGGTGGTGGCCTGTTGATGAGCACCACGGCCAGGGCGCAACGCGGCGCCAGCGTCAACAGCACGCAGATGGATGCGGCCGAGGCCGTGGGACAGCTCAAGGCCGCGCGGCAATTGGGCAACACCTTGAGCCAGAGCGCCCGCCAGCAAGGTGCCCAGGGCTTGAGCAGCCACGATGCCGGCCAAGCCGTGCAAGGCCACACGGACACCATGGACCCGCAGGCCAAGGGCAAGTACACCCAGGCGGTGGGTGGGCAGGCTGCGCAAAAGGCCAATGGCCGCGCCCTGGGTGATGCGGTGGAGCGCTTCAACACACCCATCATTCACCTGGACACACCGGTGACGGCCAGCTTCGTGACGCCCGCCAGCATCAGCCTGTTCAGCGGGCAAGACACCAGCTTGTCATTGCAAGGCGACCTGCAACTCACCAGCGCCCACACCGTGAGCAGCGTGAGCGGGCAGACCAGCAGCCTGTACACGCACAGTGGTGGCATCAAAGGCATCGCGGCCAATGGGGCGTTGAGCTTGCGGGCGCACACCGACAGCCAGCAGGTGTGGGCTGATCAGGACATCACCGTGCAAAGCACGAGTGATGAAGTGCGCATCCAGGCCAAGGACAGCATCACCTTGATGGCGGGGCAAAGCCAGATCGTGATCAAGGGTGGGGACATCACCTTCACGATGCCGGGGAAGTTCACGGTGAAGGGGGCGGGGCATGAGTGGAGTGGTGGTGGGGGGCAGCCTGCACAGATGTTGGCCATGCCAAGCCTGCGTGTTGCTGCGTTAGGTGAAGCCAAAGGCACGTTCAAGTCCACCTTCGCGCGAGATCAGCTCAAAGCATTTGCTTTAGAGGCTGAAGAAGCTGCGTTTGTGAGCGACATGGCGATGACCTTTGGTACGGATGTCCCGTTATCCGCGTATCGGACGTTCTATGAAAAAGCCAAGGCTGGATTGCCAGAAGTTCCGCATCAATTGGCGTACGGCGGAGGTGCTGAATATGACCCAGGGGCTCGGTGCATTTGGGTGGATCGAGGGCTGGCGGCCAAGGCTGCTCAGAACGACGAAGCAGCCCAGTGGGATCTCTTGCTGGCCTTGGTGGGTGCCTGGGGGCAATACATTGACTACCAGTTGCGTCACGTTTGGTCTGGTGTCGGTGGCGGCAAAGGCGAGGCCTATTCACTGGCATTGCTCCCGCTGCTGGATCAGGGCGAGACGATTTATGGCACCTTGCAGAGCCCGGATGCCAGTGGCGATGTGAGAGTGAAGCACCAAAAGCCGCAAAAGGCCATTCAGAGGGCCGAACGAGCCTATATGCAGGCGGTGGACGCTCAAGGCGCTCAAGGTGTGCCATACCTGCACGACGGGGTTTACAGGCCTGACCGAGATGGGCCTGTGAAAGCTGTTCCCGTGTTCGATGCCAAGATGATGAAGGATGAACCGCGCAAGGGAGTTCACAACCATCACAGCATTGAACGAGCGCTTAGAACTGACGAACGATTCCGGGGCGACTACGAGCGAGGGTTAATTTACTACGGCAATTGGCTGCGCGACTGGTCTCAGATGTGCGACGCCATCATGTTGCCGCCCGGCAAGAAGGGCTTGGGCCTGTCCCGCGAGAGCATCACCACGGCGGTCATGCTCATGGGCCAGATGGTGGCAGCCTCATATCTGGAAAACAAGGCTGATTGGGGAAAAGCTCGCCCGGACATTGAGTTCCACAAGTCTCGCCTGCCCAAGTGCATGGAATTGTTGGGATGCTATCGCCCAGAAGAGCACATCGACAATCCCGCAGGGTTGCCCGATCAGCGGCCTCATCAATACCCCAAAGGCTGGTTGGTGGACCTGCCCATCGACAAGCGCATCCTGCAAGTCGATCCTGCGACCAGCGTGCGCCGCTACATTGCCGATCAGGGGCTCATTGGAGGCCATCCATCGTCACTGGTGTACATGCAGAAGCAGCTGAGGCAGGCTTGCCAATTGGGTAAGACGCCCGAAGGGCTGATTCGCCTGGGGTTTGCTTTGCATGTGCTGGAGGATTTCTTTGCGCACACCAACTTCGTTGAGTTAGCGCTTCACAAAGCGGATAAAAGGGGTGTGGTGGCGTGGGTGCCCGCCAAGGCCAATTTGCGCGACATGCCCATCACGACGGGACAGTTCACCGATCAGGATGCGGCGTTCTCGCTCATGTACAAAATGGCTGATCTGCTGCTACCGACCAGCCAAACCGGCGCAAAGCTCAACAAGATCTATTACGAGGGGTTGGAGTTGAGCGACTGGGTGTTCTGGGCTGTTTTGAATGACAGCGGGCGCACCGCCACGGCATCTGCGTACAAGGGCTACTGTCAAGTCATGTACAAGGCGGAAGCCGTGGCTGGCGGCTATGTGCCAGAAGTGGTCAAAAATGGCTACAAAGATGCCAGGGTGTGGGTGTATGGCGTGCTGGCCGCTGCGATCAAGGACCAGGCGGGCGGGCGCATCCGACAACCGCAGATTGATGGCTATGACTTTGCGCGTTCAATCGACCCGACCCACACCATGCTGGCCAAGGATGCAAACGATCACCCCTTGCATGATTTGGCGGGTTCACTCGCACAGAAGGCAGTCTTGGACGTGGGGCGTTGCGTGGCGGATGTGTGGGAAGGGAAAGCCTCCACGGAGGAAGCTGTGGCCTGCGCGAGCAAGTATTTCAAGCATCCGAGCTACACCACCGATTTTGATCAGGATGTGCTTCGCTGGGCCGACAATAACAAGGATGCAATTGTCAAAGCATCAGATCAAACTTCTGCCCTGAAAAGAGCGCGTGAGCACAAGCATGATGGCGATGGGCATGATCACAAGCCATCGTTGCCCAAGCAGTTCCACGCGTCTTGGACGTTCTGGACAGAGCACTACGCGGCATTGACAGGTCGGCAAGATGTGCTGGCATCGGTCCCTCCGGGAGAGGTTGCATGACACCCATGGTTTTCATGATTCGCCAGAGGCTGCTTGCATGCCTCTTGTCATTGTTGGTGGTTGGTTGTGAAGCTCGTGAGCCTGAGTATGTTGGTGATCCGCAAGGGGTCAATCGCAATGGCAAACCTCAGGTGATTATTCGAGGCGAAGGTGTGCGCCTGAATGGGGTTCCGATTAGGCAATATCAGACAAAAGCGACAGATTTAATTCCGCTCATCGGTACGGATATTTCTAGCCAAGAGTCATCCGATGTGTACTGGAATGCGACGGGGCTGCAGATACACGCAACTCCGGATGACGGTGCCCCCACCGGAGCACCAGAATTTATTCGCGGTTTTGAAGTGTGGGTGCGGCCTGGGATCGACTATGGAAAACATCAAGATTGCGATGAAGCAGGATTTGCAAGGCACCGCGAGTCCGTCGAGATGAGTCTTGCGTCACTGGACAAGTTTGAAAAAGAAAACGGTTTCCCCCGCGACGAGGCGGCAAGGCAGAGGGTGCTGAATCGTGAGTGTTCCATGGCAGGTAAAACCCCAGAACACGCTTTCTCCGGCTATCTCGAAGTGGACGGCATGCCGATCGGACCAAACATGTCGCTTAAGGAAATTCAGGCAAGACGCAAGCGCTTGGGCCTGCAGCCCCTGTACATGAACTCCAGCCCGCAAATCTATCTGGCCCTCAAATACAAAACTGGCTTCGAGAAAGATCAGACTTGGTACTTTGAAGTGAAGACGGGTGACGGCGGGGTGATCGTGGATCAGCGATTGAAGTCCATCAGCATTCCTTGAGGCGATGCATGCTGGGATGGTTTTCATACCCCGCATCGGAATCGAGGTGCTGGTCCATTTCTTGTAAACAATGGAAATCATCAAGCTTGCTTGCATCGTTGCACTTACCCATGTGCTGTTGGCAATCGTTCCATGGCTGGTTGCGGAAACACCCGCGACTGGTTGGTTGCCATATCACTCGTACTACACGATGGCCCAAGTGCTCCATGGAATGGGACTACCAGTCATCGGTTCATTTCATGAAGGCATGTTCATGGCGCCGATTACTTCACTGGGCAAGGTAATGATTGTTGGCGCCTGGACCGCAGGCTATGTCGCGGTTGCCCTCATGATCGTAAGAGTACGTGCTCCGCGACATCGGGATGAAGAGTAAGTTGAGCGTCATGGCTGTGGTGGGTGAGTCACGCCCACTGCTGAAAGTCCAATAGCATGCGCGGCCTCATCCTTGTTTACCTTCTCAGCGCATTGCTGTTAGCAGGCTGTTCCGATCACCAAAGCCGTGCAACGAATGCGTCGGCCAATAGCGAGACAATTTCAATGTCCAACCCAGTGACCATCAAGCTTGGCGAGTCTGGCCCCGATTTTGCGAAACGCTATCCCTCAATGGTCAATGTGGTGCATCAGCCTGCGGGGTTGGACTTCTACAGCGCTCGGTGGGGCGCGCGGCCCCATGGGGTCGTCAAACTTGATTTGGGCAGCTACTCTTTGACTTTGCCGCATGTCCTCAGCTTGCAGGCCGCTCAGGAGCCTGGCCAACTTGCGCCAGAGGGCTTGTACGAGTTCTCCATCAACACGGGCATCACCGAGCCTGAGTTGATCGCCCATGATGAAGCCAGATTGCAAACCTACAAGATTCTTTCTGCCATTTTGCAGGCTGGCTGGAAGCCGTTCATTGAGCGAAGCGAGCCGCGTTTAAGCGGACAGGTGCGGTATGACTACACCTTGAAAACCGTCAGCGTTAACGGCCTTGACCCAAGCTATTTGCCAACGCTGGACGAATGGATGCGCATTGAGAGCCGGACTCCATGGAGTTTCCATGCGCCAGGTGCTTACCTGGAGCTGAGTTTTACGCGGGAACGCACTTTGACCGATCCTGCCAAGCCAGGTTCTTACATGCTGACGTTCAATGTCAAGACGGAAGCAGAGCATTCACGAGGCTATGTGGAGTCGGATGATCGGCCTCGATGGAAAGTGCTGCTGCCAAAGCTTTTGCCCCAACTGACTTTGGCTCGCCAGCAAAAGGAAACTGAGTTGAGAGCCAAAGGTGTGCCCATTGACGAAAGCTACAAAGATCCAGAGCTTCCAAGCCTGTCTGGTGACCTTGGTACTTGATCAAAAATGACCAGGGATTGATATGAGAATCTTGAAGCTGCTCGTCTTGAGCGTTGTTGTCTTTTCCGTGGCGTTTGGCGCCTACGTCTCAATGCCCAAGAAGTACAAGTACCAGATCTCTGATTGGTATGCCCGCATTGGCGCACCCCCATTCATCGATGCCCCCGACCTGCTGGAGGCGGAGAATCAGGATGAGCTGATCCGTTCTCTGACCGCGAGGAAATTCGAGCTGGTGTGCACCGGCGGGCTGCACCGCGAAGAAAAAATATCAGAGCTTGATGACCACGAGTGCCATTCGTTCATCAACTCCGCCTATGACAACATCCCTGCCAGCTTGGTGAGCTTCTTCTTTGCCAAAAGGAAGCTGACGCATGTTCGCGTGGAGTTCCCCGACACCTCGTTCAACAAGATCAATGATTTTCTGAGTCGCAAACTGGCGAACTATCCCCGACTCGATCAAATGCCTAATCACCGGATCAACCCCGACAACTACGGCAAGCCCTTGAGGGTCTGGGTGGTGAAAGCGGGCATCGTGGCCATGAGCGGCGAGGGCACGCCCAACCGTGATGTGGTGCTGTTGTGGTCGGCGCATGATCCGGCCACGCTCCGCGCTTTGAGGCGTTAAACCGCCTCGGCCACCACCTGATTGCGCCCCCGCGCCTTGCCCTGGTACAGCGCGCTGTCCGCCCGGTTCACCGGCCCATCCACCGGCTCTTCCAGCCGATGGCTGCTCACCCCAAAGGTCATGCTGACCTTGATGGTCTGTGCGCCCACGGTGACTTCAACGGCGGACACCTTCTCGCGCAAACGCTCGGCCACCATGCTGGCCGCCTCCAGCGTGGCATTGGGCATCAGGATCAGGAACTCTTCGCCCCCCCAGCGGGCCACGCTGTCTTGCTCGCGCACGGCCTGGCTCAGCACCTGGCTGACGGCCTTGAGCACCGCATCACCCACGGCATGGCCATGCTGGTCGTTGATGGACTTGAAATGGTCGATGTCCGCCAGCACGAAGGCCAGTGGGGCCAGGTGCCGCTTGCGTTGCGTCAGCTCGTAGTCGGCCAACTCCAGGAAGCTGCGGCGGTTGAGCAATTGCGTGAGCGGGTCGGTGGTGGCCAGGATGCGCAATTGCTTTTCTGCCTTGCTGACCAGCCTCATGTACAGGTTGGACAGGTAAAACAACAGTGCGAAGGTGGCCGCGAGGTTGAAGGCGCGCAAGGTGGACAGCACCTCGGCACTGAGTTCGTGCAGGGGCCGCACCTGATGCATGGTGAAGTCAAGGGCCACGTACAGCACGAAGACCAAGCCTGACAACAGGTATTTGGAGGAGCGCCGCCGCATGCTGCTGATGACCACGACGGGCACCATCACCAACAGGTAGTAGTGGAAACCGCTGTCCCAGCCGATGGACCACACGGCCAGTGCAGCGTGGATCAGGACCTCGGAAACGATGAGGACCGCAGCCAGGATGTTGCGGTGCAACTTCAGACAGCCATAGCTGGCCGTGAACAGGGTCACGCTGCCCAGGTTGATCCAGGCCATGGTGTGGGCACCCAGCCAATAGAACACCGCGGCGAACAGCAGGTGCGTGAGGCCGGACACCAGGCAGACCTGGTACATCAGCTTCCAAAAGGAGCGCGACGTGTCGCGGGATCCTGATTTGACCGGCGTGGTGACAGAAGGAGGGATCGACATCGTCCTCGGATATCGACCCCTTCCGGCCCAAACTTTAATCAGGCCGCTTTGCTGCTGCGCCGCGTCAACACGCCCTTCAAGGCCACACCAGTGTGGGTGCGTGCTTTCACGAGGGCTTCTGGCGGGCCTTCGGCCACCACGCGGCCGCCACCCGTGCCGCCTTCCGGCCCCAGGTCCAGCACCCAGTCGGCTTCGGCGATCACGTCCAGGTCATGTTCAATCACGATGACGCTGTGGCCGCCCTCCACCAGGCGGTGCAGCACGTGGATCAGCTTGGCCACGTCAGCCAGGTGCAGGCCCACGGTGGGTTCGTCCAGCACGTACAGGGTGTGCGGTGCCTTCTGGCCGCGCCGGGTGATGTCGTCGCGCACCTTGGTGAGTTCGGTCACCAGCTTGAGGCGCTGGGCCTCGCCGCCAGACAAGGTGGGTGAGGGCTGGCCCAAAGTCAGGTAGCCCAGGCCCACGTCCTGCAAGAGCTTCAGGGGGTGGGCGATGGAGGGCATGGTGCCGAAGAACTCGACGGCCTCGTCGACCTCCATCTTGAGGATGTCGCCGATGTGCTTGCCGCGCCAGGTGGCGGTGAGCGTTTCGGCGTTGAAGCGCATGCCGTTGCACGCGTCGCAATGCACTTTCACGTCGGGCAGGAAAGCCATCTCGATGGTGCGCACGCCTTGGCCTTCGCACTCGGGGCAGCGGCCGTCGCCGGTGTTGAAGCTGAAGCGGGCGGCGGGCCAGCCGCGGGCGCGCGCTTCCAGTGTGTCGGCGAAGAGCTTGCGGATGGTGTCCCAGAAGCCGATGTAGGTGGCGGGGCAGGAGCGGGGTGTTTTGCCGATGGGGGTTTGGTCCACTTCCAGCACGCGGTCGACCGCGCCCCAGCCGTCGACGCCCGAGCAGCCCGTCCACAGGGGGGCGACGGTGGCGCGGTCACGCGGGTTGATGGCGACGGCGGCTTGCACATTGGCCAGCAGCACGTCGCGCGCGAAGGTGGACTTGCCCGAGCCGCTGACGCCGGTGATGGCCACCAGGCGGGTCAAGGGCACGGAGGCGGTCAGGTCTTGCAGGTTGTGCAGGCGCGCGCGCTTGACGGTGAGCTGCGGTGTGTCCTTGTCGACATCGCGGCGTGTGCCCAGTGGGTGCTGCATGGGTTCGCGCAGGCAGCGGCCGGTGACCGAGTCGGGCGTGTCCATGAGTTGCTGGACTGTGCCTTGGGCCACGACGGTGCCGCCACGCTGGCCCGCACCGGGGCCGATGTCGATGATGTGGTCGGCGCGTCGGATGGTGTCTTCGTCATGCTCGACCACGACCAGGGTGTTGCCCTCCTGGCCCAGCGTGTGCAGGGCGTCAAGCAGCAATTGGTTGTCACGCGGGTGCAGGCCGATGGTGGGCTCGTCCAACACGTAGCAGACGCCTTGCAGGTTGGAGCCCAACTGTGCGGCCAGGCGGATGCGCTGGGCTTCGCCGCCGGACAGCGTGGGTGCGGCGCGGTCGAGGCTGAGGTAGCCCAGGCCGACTTGTTCCATGAAGCTGAGGCGCGATTTGATCTCGCTGACGATGTCGCGGGCGATGGTGGCTTCGCGGCCATCGAGCTTGAGTTGTTCGCCCCAGCCGCGCGCATCTTTGACCGACAGGGCCGACAGCTCGGCGATGGATTGGCCACGAAGCTGCACGGCCCGCGCGATGGGGTTCAGGCGTGCGCCATGGCAGGTGCTGCAGGCGGCGTCTTCCACGTCTTCGATGTCGGGTTCGGCGAAGGTCTGCTCGCGGCCCTTGTTCTCGTCTTGCGGCGAGTCGTCGAGCACGGTGCGTTGCTCGCGGGTCAGCTCCAGGCCGGTGCCCACGCAGTCAGGGCACCAGCCGTGCTTGCTGTTGTACGAGAACAGGCGTGGGTCCAGCTCGGGGTAGCTGGTGCCGCACGATGGGCAGGCGCGCTCGGTCGAGAACACCTTGACGCGGCCGATATGCAAGGTGGAGTGGCCACCGGCCAAGGCTTCCGACAGGCCCGTCAAAGGGGTCAGCAAATGGACCACGCCCTTGCCATGGGCCAAAGCCTTGGCCAGCAGTTCGCGCAACGGCGCTTCGTTGCTTGAGGACACCACGATGTCACCCACGGGCAGCTCGATGGTGTGCTCGCGGTAACGGTCCAGCTTGGAAGCCTCGGTGCGGCCCCAGCCCGCGGTGGGCACGAACTCACCATCGACGCGAAGGTGCGTGAAGCCACGCGCAGCCGCCCACTTGGCCAGCTCGGTGTAGATGCCCTTGCGGTTGACAACCAGCGGCGCCAGCAGGCCCACATGCTGGCCCTTGTAATCGCGCAGCCATTGTGCGGCGATGGCCTCGGGGGTTTGCGGCAGCACGGGAATGGCATGACCGTGGTCGTCCACGCAGTTCGGGTTGGTGCAGTGCTGAACGCCAAGCTTCACATACAGCAGGCGCAGGAAGTGGTGCACCTCGGTGGTGGTCCCGACGGTGCTCTTGCGGCCACCGCGCGACAGGCGCTGCTCGATGGCCACGGTGGGCGGGATGCCGTAGACCGCGTCGACCTCGGGGCGGCCGGCAGGCTGCACCAGCGATCGCGCGTAGGCGTTCAATGATTCCAGATAGCGGCGTTGGCCTTCGTTGAACAGGATGTCGAAGGCCAGCGTGGATTTGCCCGAACCCGACACGCCCGTGACCACGTTGAACTGGCCGCGAGGGATGTGAACGCTCAGGCCCTTCAGGTTGTTCTCGTGCGCGTTGACTACTTCGATGCTGGTGGCGCCAGGTGCATGCAAGGCACGTTCACGGCGGTCTTCTCGGCGCTTGTCGCGTCGGGCCTTGATGAGTGATTGCAGCGAGGCGCCATCGGGGTCTGACGCATTGGAGGGCAGGTCCACGTGGTAGCCCGCGAGGCGTTCGGCCGCGATCAAGGCGGCGCCGCTCATGCCCATGGCATCTTCATACTCGCGCAGGGCCAAGGCGGTGTGCGAGCTGGGGTGCTGCTTGAGGTCATCGGGCGCCCCGGTGACCACCAGTTGGCCACCGGCCTCGCCACCTTCGGGTCCCAGTTCGATCAGCCAGTCGCAAGCCCGGATCACGTCCAGGTTGTGCTCGATCAGGACGATGGAGTTGCCCGCGTCCAGCAGTTTGGCGAAGGCGCGCATCAGCTTGGCGATGTCGTCGAAGTGCAGGCCGGTGGTGGGCTCGTCGAACATGAACAGCGTGCCTTTGCGGGCCATGCGTTGGCCACTGCTCGACGCTTGCTTGGCGGCTTCGACCAGGTGGCCGGCCAGCTTCAGGCGCTGCGCTTCGCCACCGGACAAGGTCGGCACGGGTTGGCCCAGCTTGACGTAGTCCAGGCCCACATCCACCAGAGGTTGCAATGTGCGCACCACGTCCACATCTTGCGCGAACAGGCGCGCGGCCTCGGCCACGGTCAGCTCCAGCACGTCGGAGATGCTGAGCTTCTTGTTCAAGCGCTCGATCGTGACCTCGCGCACCTCGGCGCGGAAACGCGTGCCATCGCAATCAGGGCAGCGCAGGTACACGTCGCTCAAGAACTGCATCTCGACGTGCTCGAAGCCTGAGCCGCCACACGTGGGGCAGCGGCCCGTGCCCGCGTTGAAGCTGAAGGTGCCGGCGGTGTACTTGCGTTCGCGCGCCAGTTCGGTTACGGCGAAGATGGTGCGCACCGCATCAAAAGCGCCCACATAGCTGGCGGGATTGGAGCGCGCCGTCTTGCCGATGGGCGATTGATCCACAAAGCTGACGGCGCTGAGCCAGTCGGCACCCAGCAGCTCATCGTGCTCGCCGGGGCTTTCCGTGGCCTGGCCAAAGTGGCGCAGCAAGGCGGGGTGCAGGATGTCCTGGATCAAGGTGGATTTGCCTGAGCCTGAAACACCCGTCACGCCCACCAGGCGCTGCAGGGGGAACTCGACGGTCAGGTTCTTCAGGTTGTGCTCGCGCGCGCCCTGCAGGATCAGCTTGGGTGTGTTGGCCTGCACGGGGCGGCGCAAGCCTAGGCTGATGCCACGGCGTCCACCCAGGTAGGCGCCGGTCAAGGTGTCGGCATCTTTCAACTGGTCGGGCGTGCCATCGAACACGATGCGGCCGCCTTGGTGGCCCGGGCCAGGCCCCATGTCGATGATGCGGTCGGCGGCCAGCATCACGGCCGGGTCGTGCTCAACGACCACCAGCGTGTTGCCCGCATCGACCAGGCGCTGCATGGCCTCGTTGATGCGGTTCATGTCGCGCGGGTGCAGGCCGATGCTGGGCTCGTCCAGCACGAACAGGGTGTTGACCAGCGAAGTGCCCAAGGCCGTGGTCAGGTTGATGCGCTGCACTTCGCCACCCGACAGCGTGCGGCTTTGCCGGTCCAGCGTGAGGTAGCCCAGGCCGACATCGACCAGGTACTTCAGGCGGTTGCGCACTTCATCGAGCAGCAATTGCAAGGCCTCACCATGGCCGCGCGTGGGCAGGGTCACGAACGAGAAAAAGCGCTGCAGTTGCTGGATGGGCAGCAGCATCACATCTTGCAAATTCAGGCCAGGCAGGGCTTCCAGCGTGGCGCGGGGCAGGGCAGCACCCGCGGGTGAGAAGCGCTTGGCTGGTGGCATCACGGCGTTGGCGTCTTCCACACTGCCCAGGCGCCACAGCATCGATTCCAGCTGCAGGCGCGCGCCATCGCAGGTGGGGCAGGTGGTGTAGCTGCGGTACTTGGACAGGAGCACGCGGATGTGCATCTTGTAGGCCTTGCTCTCTAGGTACTCGAAGAAGCGCTTCATGCCGTACCACTGCTTGGTCCATTTGCCGGACCAGGCCGGGTCGCCGTTGATCACCCATTGCTGGTGCTCGTGGCTGAGCTGCGACCAGGGCGTGTCGCGCGGGATGCCGAGTTCGCCCGCGTACTTCAGCAGGTCGTCCTGGTTCTCTTGCCAGGCCGGGGTCTGGATGACCTTGATGGCGCCCGAGCGCAGGGTCTTGTGCTTGTCGGGGATGACCAGGCCCCAGTCCACGCCGATGACGCGGCCGAAGCCTCGGCAAGTGGGGCAGGCGCCCGCAGCGGAATTGAAAGAGAAGGTGCCGGGCGTGGGCGTGCTGTAGCGGCGGTTGCTGTCGGGGCAATGCAGGCCGCTGGAAAAGCGCCACAGCTCGGGTTCGGCGGCTTCATCACCCTCGGGCAAGGCATAGACGGTGACATGGCCACCACCGCGCTTGAAGGCCACCTCCAGCGCTTCCATGACGCGGGGCAGGTCCAGATCAGCCCCGCTGGGGTCGGCGCCCAGGCGGAAGCGGTCGGCGACCACGTCCAGCACCAGGCGTTCGCCAGCCTGCGCTTCCAACGCGGCGGCCTTGGCGGTCTTGGTCTTTTTGGCGGGCTTGGTGTCGCTGGCACTTGGCGCAGAAGCGTTGATCTTCACCACGCGCTGCGCCTGGATGCGCGTGAAGCCGCTGGATGACAGCCACTCCTGCATCTGCTCGGTGCTGGTGTTGGCGGGCAACTCGGCCGCGAAAGTGATGACGAGGCGGCGGCCGCCGGGCGTCAAGGCGCAGCGTGCCAGCAAGGTCTCGAACACCGATTGCGGCGAGTCTTCGGACACCAGTTGACCCGTGTCCTGGTCGAACAGTTGGGCAGCGCGGGCGAACAACAGCTTCAGGTGGTCGTTCAGCTCCGTCATCGTGCCAACGGTGGAGCGCGAGGTGCGCACCGGGTTGCTCTGGTCGATGGCAATCGCAGGCGGCACGCCATCCACCCGGTCCACCGCGGGGCGGTCCATGCGGTCCAGGAACTGGCGTGCGTAGGCGCTGAAGGTCTCCACATACCGCCGCTGTCCCTCGGCGTACAGCGTGTCGAACACCAGGGACGATTTGCCCGAGCCGCTGGGGCCGGTGACGACCGTCAGCTCACCCGTGCGGATGTCCAGGTCAAGGTTCTTGAGGTTGTGCTGGCGGGCACCGCGGATGCGGATCAAAGACGACATGAGTAGAACCTTGCGCTAAGGAGGACTGCCGAGGCAGTGGCGCAAGCATTCTAGGGACGGATCAATGCCCCTGTGATTTCACCGGCGGAAAACCTGGGCGCCTCAGTCGATCAGGTTCTCGCACAGCAGGCGCAGGCGGTGCATGTCGCTGTCGGGCAGGTTGCCCGCGCGCAGCAGGATGGCGCGCTGGATCGAGCGCAGACGGAACTGCAGCTCGTTTTCGATCGCTTCCAGCTCACCGGCGTCCTGGTGGTCCACGGCTTCCTTGCTCCACAGGCCGCTGGCGTTCCAGCCCAGGCGCAGGCGGCTCATCAGGTGCTGGGCCAAGCCCAGGGCGTCCTTCAAGGCGGGCGATTCGGCGATGGTCAGCAAGGCGCTGGCATGGTCTTGGGCGGTCAGCATGGCCTGGTCCAGCTTGGCCAGGTTCAGGCGGATCTGTTCATCGCTGAGGTGGGCGGACAGGGGCTGCTGGGTTTGGGCGGCTTTGGAGATTAGGCCCACCCATTGCAAATCGAACTCGCCGGGCACCACGCGCAGGGCCACGCTGGCGCGGGCCAGGTGCGGTTGTTGGCTGCGCAACACGTTCAGGGCGTGCTCGGTCACGGCCAGCAGCATGCCTTGGGGCGAGATCTGGCCGCGTTGCAAGGCGTGCGGGTAGCCTGAACCATCCAGGTGCTCGTGGTGCTCGGCCACGGCGCGGGCCACGATGGGTGGGTAGTTGGTCAACTGGGTGATCAGCAGGTAGCCAATGTGCGGGTGCACCACCAGTTGCAGGTAGCTCTGGAAGTCCAGCGTGCGGTCGGCATCGGCTTCGTTGAACTGCGGGGCGATGTACATCTCGCCCAGGTCGTGCAGCAGGCCGCACAGCATGGCCAGGCGCAGGTCATGGACGCTGCCGCCGTGCTCGATCATCAGGGCGCCATTCAGGGCCATGGCCTGCACGGCGTGCTCGTAGGTGGCGGGGCGGGATTCCTGAGCCGCTGTCAGCAGCAGCTGGGCCACCGAATGCAGGGGAATGTGGGCGGCTTCGCGCACCAGCTTTTCAGAGTGCCGCAGCAGCAAGGTGGTCAGCGGCGTGTCGTGCAGCATCAGGCTCTTGAGCGACTGCACCAGCGAGTGCGGCGTCACGCCGTCTTCCACCATCAGGCAGCTTTCCAGCGGCTGGCGCAATTGGCGGTCCAGCAACTTTCGCTGCAACTCTTGCGACACCGGCTGGTTGCGCGCCCACAGCTTGATCCCCGTCATGTCGAAGATGTCGTGGGAGGCGATGATGCTTTTGGTCTCGCTGGCTTCCAGGATGGTGGCCAGGGCGTGGGGATTGGCGGTCGAAAAGCTGGCGACGCGGGCGGGGGTGTTCATGGCGGATCTCCTGACGATGGTCTTCGTCATTAGTTCGGCCATGGCGCCGGGATGTTGAGGCCTTAATCGTTACGAAATGTAGTCAGTCGGCACCTCGCCAGGTGACGCGGTGTGGAAGGAACAGGAACTTGCGCTTGAAGCGCCGCATGGTCTCGGACGCGCCAAAGTAGGTGTCGTAGACGTAGTACAGCACCTGCGGGTGGTGCGCGATCAGATGGTCGGCGATGGACACGAGCAACAGGGGCACCACGCCATCTGAATGGTGATCGGCATGCCCGTAGATGGTTTCAATGGCGCACAACTCGCCTGCAATCAGGCATGAAGCGTAGGCGACGAGGGTGTCGTCCTTGAAGATGCCGAAATAGGGATAGTCGTGCGTGGGGTTGGTCGATGGGGGGTCAATGATGGACGGTGCATGGGCGGAAAAGAAATGCTTGGGCATCTCTTGACCCTGCCGGACTTTGGTCGATCGGTGGATGGCCGTCACGTCGTCCACATGCCGGTTGTAGTCCATCCGCTCAAATCGGTAGCCCAGGCGCAGCGCCTTTTTCAGATTTCTTTTGGCGGTGGACCCCACCCTGTTGGAGTAGGGGGGCGGGGCACTTTTGAGCCAAGAAACCGCGACCCCATATTCGAGCTGGCGGATCAGTGGGAATTTGGTGTGGCGGCGCGTGGCATTCTGGTGGAATTGCTGTGTCACCTTGCGATAAAAGGCATGATTTCCAAGGGTATCGGACATCATCAAATCGATGGAAATCGACGGCAAGTTCGATATTGCACTGATGGTTTCGGACAATCGCCTGAAATGACTCAGGAATATCGCCTCCCTGTTAAATGCAGAGAGTGGTGTGGCAATCACCGACATCAGCGCCGTCAATAGTTTCACGGGCGCTTCCTGAGGTGCAAATCAACAATCTTGAGGGGCATGGGCGTGACAGCCCAGGGTGGGCTACTGAGGAAACTGCATTTTGTCGGCCAATTCTCGCAGCTTGGGGTTCTTCTTGTAAATGATATTCAGATCCTGATACTCGGGTTTGGCGATCTGCTCGCGCATTTTCTTGAGCGTTTGCTCGGGCACGGTGGTGACCAGGAAATTGGCCAGGGCGGTGGGGATCATGCCGCCCGGGTCGGCGCTGCCCATGATCTCGACCTCGGTGTGGGTGGGCGTGACCGGGGTCAGCCGCCAGGAGGCCTGCAGGGTGGGGATGCGCACGAAGCCATCCTTGCGGGGCATGATGCCTTCCTCGCTGCTCACGGTCACGTGGATGCTCAGGGTGATGGGATCTTGCCTGACCAGGATGTGGGCCACGGCGTCGCGCGGGCTGACGGGCCAGATGCCTTTCATGGCCAGGTACACGTAAGAGTCTTCCACGTGCTCGCCCTTGATGAAGCGCGATTCTTCCAGCAAGAAGAACCACTCGGGCATGGCGGGTACATCGGCCAGCATGGCGGCCACTTGCCGCAATGGCGCCTTGATCTGCATCACGCCCCGAAAGCTCTTCAGCACCCGGCCGGGCACCTCGCGGGTGTACAGCTGGATGCCTTGTGTGTCCTTGTGCAGTTGCCAATCACCTTGAATGGAGGGGGCTGCCACGCAGGGCAAACTCAGGAAAGTGGCCAACAGGGTGACCCAAAACGTGCGCATGTTCCACATGGCGCGATTATGGGTGCCGCGCTTTGTGGCCTAATAGAGGGTTAATCAGTCATCACCGGAGCCATTCATGGGCAACAAAATCGTCACCGAAGCCGACCGCAAGGCCACCCCCCGTCCCGCCGCCATCCCTGGCGTGACCCCCACCACGGGCAAGGGCCAAAAGCGCAGCCTGGAACGTGGCACCGCCACCCGCAGCAAGAAGAACCC
>NZ_JAUSAR010000117.1 GCF_030652515.1 Aquabacterium sp.
AAGGTAGACCGCCCGCTCCGCGCTTGAAACCTGGGCGCCGCGCCTGCTAATCGAGGCCGATGCGCCAGTCAGCTGGAGGGGCGGTCACCGAGGCGGTGTGTCCAAGGTGATCGCTCCGAAAAGCTCCGAAATCGGTAAGCCGGTATTGTCGTGTAAAAAGGCCCCATGGCCCTTCCTTCGTCCCGACTTGACCTCAATTTGTTCCGCGTCATGGACGCGGTTTTCGAGCACGGCGGCATCTCTGGCGCGGCGCGGCACCTGCACCTGAGCCAGCCAGCGGTCAGCCACGCGCTGGCGCGTTTGCGGCGGCTTTGGGGCGACCCCTTGTTTGTGCGCCAGGGCAACCACATGGTGCCCACGGAGCTGACGCGGCGCGTGATTGGCGAGGTGCAGGCACATCTGCGCGGTTTGCAGTCGGTGATGGCGCATGCCGAGACCTTTGACCCGGCCGCCTTGAACATGACGGTGCGGCTGGGCATGCGCGATGTGCTGGAGGCGATCACGCTGCCGCCATTGATGGCGCGGCTGGCCGAAGTGGCACCGGGGGTGAAGCTGGCCAGCGTGCGGGTGCCGCGCGACACCTTGTCTCAAGCCCTGACCTTGGGCGAGGTGGACCTGGTGATCGACCGGCAGCGGCGGGTTGATGGGCGCATCCGGGGCGAGCGGCTGGCCGACGAGAGCCTGGCCGTGATCATGCGGCGCGAGCATGCGCTGGCCAACAAAAGACCCATGGATGTGAGCGCATACTTTGATAGCAGGCATGTGATGGTGTCAGTTCGGCCTGATCAGCCTGATCCCTTGCAAGCCGTCTGGTCGGGGCTGGGCCAGGGTGAGCGGGACGTGTTCCTGCGCTGCCAGCACTACTTTTCTGCGGCGAACGTGGTGCTGCACAGCGACGCGTTGCTGACCTTGCCGCGCACCTACGCCGAGGAATTGGCGCGCAGCATGCCACTGGTGGTGCGCGATCTGCCGCTGCCGGTGCCGCCCATCACGATCTGGATGTATTGGCACGCCGACCGGGACGGCGACCCGGTGCACCGGTGGTTGCGCGAGAGCGTGTGTGCCGGCGCGAGGCAGGCCATGTCGGCAGCGCTCACGGGGCCTGAGCGGCAGAATTGACTCATTCGCCTCATGCATGGCTTCCGATGAAAATTCATCATTGGTGATTAGAACCAGGCAGGCGTAGCATCGCTGCATTCCACACGAGGAGACCACCATGAACTTCCAGCCCAGTGATCGCGCCAAAAAAACGGCCGATGCCGTTCGAGCCTTCATCAAGACCCACATCGAGCCGATCGAGGCCGAGCACTGGGAAGGCATCCTGGCCCAGCGCCATGGGGGCGACTGGACCCAGTGGACCATCCCGCCGCGCGTGGAAGAACTCAAAGCCAAGGCCAAGGCCGAAGGCCTGTGGAACCTGTTCCTGCCCGACGCCGAACTGGGCGCGGGCCTCTCGGTGCTGGAGTACGCCTTCAGCTGCGAGGAAACCGGCCGCAGCATGATGGCGCCCGAGATCTTCAACTGCAACGCGCCCGACACGGGCAACATGGAAGTGCTGTGGAAGTACGGCAACGCCGAGCAAAAGGCCCAATGGCTGACACCCCTGCTGGCCGGTGAAATCCGCTCCGTCTTCTTCATGACCGAGCCCGACGTGGCCTCATCCGACGCGACCAACATGGAAGCGACCGCCGTGGTCGACGGTGACCACATCGTGCTCAACGGCAAGAAGTGGTGGTCGTCCGGCGTGGGTGATCCGCGTTGCGCCATTGGCATCTTCATGGCGCGCACGCCCAATCCCGACGAGGGCCGCCATGGTCAGCACTCGATGGTGCTGGTGCCCATGAACACACCCGGCGTCGAGATCAAGCGCATGCTGCCCGTCTTTGGCGAATACGACGAGCCGCACGGCCACGGCGAAGTGCACTTCACCAATGTGCGCGTGCCGGTGGGCAACTTCATCGCTGGCCCCGGCAAGGGCTTTGAGATCGCGCAAGGCCGCCTGGGCCCGGGCCGCATCCACCACTGCATGCGCATGCTCGGCGCCGCCGAGAAATCGTTGGAACTGGCGATCCAGCGTGGCCTCAAGCGCGTGGCCTTTGGCAAGCCCATCATCAACCTGGGCGGCAACCGCGAGCGCATCGCCGAATGCCGCGTGGCCATCGACCAGGCCCGCTTGCTGACCCTGCAAGCCGCCTGGAAGATCGACACCCTGGGCGTGATGGCCGCGCTGACCGACGTGGCCGCGATCAAGGTGGTGGCGCCCAATGTGTTGCAACAGGTGGTGGACTTCGCCATCCAGATCCACGGCGGCATGGGCGTCTCGCACGACACCCCCCTGAGCGCCTTCTTCAACCAGGCCCGTTCACTGCGTCTGGCCGATGGCCCGGACGAGGTGCACAAGGGCATGATCGCCCGCCTGGAGCTGATGAAGTACGGGGTGTCTCGATGAGCGAAGCGGTCAAGGGTGTGCAGGACCAGGGCGGCGCCGTCCGCCAGGGTGAGGAGCTCAAGATCCCGGCGGTCGATGCCTGGCTGAAAGCGCAGGTGCCCAGCTTGCAAGGCCAGCCGGAGGTCACGCAGTTTTCGGGCGGCGCGTCCAACTGGACGTACCGCTTGAAATACCCCAACGCCGACTACATCCTGCGCCGCCCGCCGGCCGGGACCAAAGCCAAGGGCGCCCACGACATGGGGCGCGAGTACCGTGTGCAAAGCGCGCTCAAGCCGGTCTACCCGGTGGTGCCGAACATGGTCGGGCATTGCAAGGACGAGTCCGTCACCGGCAGCGAGTTCTACGTGATGGAGCGCATCGTCGGCATCATCCCGCGCAAGAACATGCCGCGCGGCCTGAACCTGGATCAAGCCACCACGCGCCAGTTGTGCACCAATGTGCTGGACAAGCTGGTCGAGTTGCACCAGGTGAACGTGAAAGGCACGGACCTGGAATCGCTGGGCAAAGGCGGGGGCTACTGCCGCCGCCAGATCGAAGGTTGGAGCGACCGTTACACCAAGGCCAAGACCTGGAACGTGCCCTCTTACAGCTACGTGATCGCCTGGTTGAAAGAACACATTCCCGAGGACGTGGCCAGTTGCGTCATCCACAACGACTGGCGCTTCGACAACGTGGTGCTGTCTGAAAGCGATCCAACCCGTGTGATCGGCGTGCTCGATTGGGAAATGGCCACCCTGGGCGACCCGCTGATGGACCTGGGCAACAGCCTGGCCTATTGGGTGCATGCCGACGACAGCAAGTTCCTGACATCCACGCGCCGCCAGCCCACGCACCTGCCCGGCATGTTGCGCCGCGAAGAGGTGGTCGAGTACTACCTGGACCGCATGAAGCTCAAGCCCGACAACTGGGTGTTCTACGAGGTCTACGGGCTGTTCCGCCTGGCCGCCATCGTGCAGCAGATCTACTACCGTTACCACCACAAGCAGACCCGCAATCCCGTGTTCAAGAACTTCTGGATCCTGACCAACTACCTGGACTGGCGCTGCAAGGGCATGATCAAACGGAGCGGCATTTAAAGCATGGGCGCCATCTACCTCATCCGCCACGGGCAGGCCTCGTTCGGCAGCAATGATTACGACCAGCTTTCGCCCGTGGGTCACGAGCAGGGGCGCGTGTTGGGCGCCGCGCTCAAGGCGCGTGGCGTGGTGCCGGATCTGCTCATCAGCGGCAGCATGAAGCGTCATCAAGAGACGGCCATCAATTGCTTGCAAACGATGGGTTGCGAGTTGGGCCTGGAACTGCACCAGGGCGTCAATGAGTTCAACCACGAGAACGTGATCGAGGTGGCCGAGCCGCGCTACGTTGACAAGCTGGTGATGATGGGCGAGATGGCCGCTTCGGGCGATCCGCGCCGCACGTTCCAAAGCTTCTTCAAGGGCGCGGTGACGCGCTGGGTGGAGGGCGAGCACGCGCACGAGTACGCCGAGTCCTGGGCCCACTTTCGCGCGCGTTGCGTGGCCGCGCTGGACGACATCGTGCGCCAGAGCAGCCCCAAGGGCACCACGCTGGTCTTCACCTCTGGTGGCACCATCAGCGTGATCTGCGCCCACCTGTTGGGCCTGAGCGACGCGCAAGCCTTCACCATCAACTGGACGCTGGCCAATGCGGGCGTGACCAAGCTGCTGGCGGGCCGCGATGGGCTGCACCTCATCTCGATCAACGAACATGCGCACCTCGAGGGCGGCGACAAGGGTCTTTTGACCTATCGTTGAGGCTTGGTCAAAACAAGCTCATCCAACGCTGAGGAAATCCCATGAAGACATTGTTGAAGGCCGTGCTCGGCCTGTTGCTGCTCGCGGTCGTGCTGGTGGCGGGCGGCGTGGCGCTGGCGTGGGCGCCTGATCGCCCCGTCGATGCGCTGAAGGCACGCTGGGCGTCTGCGCCCTCGCAGTTCATCGCCGTGCAGGGCATGCAGGTGCACCTGCGCGACGAAGGCCCGAAGGATGACCCCGAGCCCATCGTGTTGCTGCACGGCACCTCGGCCAGCCTGCACACTTGGGATGGCTGGGTGGATGCGCTCAAGGGCCAGCGCCGCGTGATCCGGCTCGATCTGCCGGGCTTTGGCCTGACTGGCCCTGTGCCTGATGGTGACTACCGCCTCAAGCGCTACACCGGCTTCATGAAGGACGTGTTCGATCAGTTGGCTTTGAAGCAAGTGGTGCTGGCGGGCAATTCCTTCGGCGGCACGGTGTCGTGGATGACGGCGCAGGCTTATCCGGACCGCGTGTCCAAACTGGTGCTGGTTGATGCTGGCGGCTACCCCTACAAGGCCACGTCCGTGCCCATCGGTTTCAAGCTGGCGCAGATCCCGGCGCTGCGGCCTGTCATCGCCAACGTGTTGCCGCGCAGCATGATCGAATCCAGCGTGCGCAGTGTGTATGGCGACCCGACCAAGGTCACGCCCGAGCTGATCGATCGCTATTACGAGCTGACCTTGCGCGAAGGCAACCGCGATGCGCTCAGTGCCCGTTTCAAGCAATCACCCGGTGGCGAGCATGCCGAGCTGATCAAGCAGTTGCGTCAGCCCACTTTGATCTTGTGGGGCAGCCAGGACGGCCTGATCCCGCCGGACAACGCCGAGCACTTCAAGCAGGACATCCCTGGCAGCCAGCTGGTGATGTTCGACGGCCTGGGCCATGTGCCCCAAGAGGAAGACCCGGCACGGACGGTGGCGGCGCTCAAGACTTTCCTGAACCTGAAGTAAGAACGAACCATGCCCAAGCGACAGACCATCCTGATCACTGGCGCCAGCTCCGGCCTGGGCGAGGGCATGGCCCGTGAGTTCGCCGCCAAGGGCCGCCACCTGGCCCTGTGCGCGCGCCGCACCGACCGCCTGCTGGCGCTCAAGGCCGAGCTGGAAAGCCAGCACCCCGGCGTGCGCGTGTCGGTGCGCGCGCTGGATGTGAACGACCACGCCCAGGTTTTCGAGGTCTTCCGCGCCTTCAAGGACGAGTTCGGCACGCTGGACCGCGTCATCGTCAACGCGGGCCTGGGCAAGGGCCAGCCCATCGGCAAGGGCCGGTTTGACGCCAACCTGCAAACCGCGCAGACCAACTTCATCGCCGCGCTGGCCCAATGCGAAGCGGCCATGGAGATCTTTCGCGCGCAGAACAGCGGCCACCTGGTGGGCATCTCGTCGATGAGTGCGATGCGCGGCCTGGGCCGCAACCTGACCACCTACGCGGCCACCAAGGCGGGCTTCGCGGCCTTGCTGGAAGGCATCCGCGCCGATGTGATGGGGCGCACACCCATCGTGGTCACCACCATCTTCCCCGGCTACATCGAAACCGAGTTGAGCAGCAAGTCGGCCAAGACACCGCTGATGGTGGACACGCAGTCGGGCTGCCGCGCATTGGTGGCCGCCATCGAGCGCGAACCGGCCAGCGCCTGTGTGCCTCGCTGGCCCTGGGCGGCGATCGCGTGGTACATGCGCTTCGCGCCCTTGAGCTGGGTGGCCAAGGTATCCTAAGATGCCTGAAACCGGACACCTTCTTTTATGCAGCCCATCGCCCACGATTTCACCGACGAAGACATTGCCGCCCTGGAGGACTGGTGTGAACGCCTGAGCGAGCACCAGCCCGAGGTGGCCCCCGATTGGGTCGATGGCTACCTGACCGCCCTGATCTGCGGCCCGCGTGTCGTGGCGCCCAGCGAGTACCTGACCTTGATGTTCGGTGAATCGCTGATGCACGTGCTGAGCAAAGCTGAAGACTTCGAGGAAGTCATGGGCCTGCTGATGCGCCGTTGGAACGCTTTGGCCAGCGAGCTGCACCCTGATCGCCTGCTGGACGCACCCGACGAGGTGCACCTGAACCCGCTGATGTCGGAGTACCCGCAGGATGAAATCGCCGAGAAACTGGCCGAGGGCCTCATCAACGACGAGCAGGCCATGAGCCTGCAAACCGGTGGCGGCTGGGCGCGGGGCTTCGGCCAGGCCTTGCTTGATTTCGAAGACGACTGGGAAGTGTTTGCGCCCGGTTCGCCCGAGTTCGAGATGGTCGACTTCAATGTGCAGGCCGTGCTGGCCCTGACCCTGACCGAGCGCGAGGCCCTGCGCCAATTCTGCGAACAGGCCTACAACGAAGCCGACCTGCCGCGCGACGACCTGATCGCCCAAGCCATGCTGTCGGTGCAGGACCTGCGCTTGTTCTGGATGCAGCACCCGCCCAAGTCGGTGCCGGTGCGCAACGAAGACAAGGTGGCGCGCAACGAGCCTTGTCCTTGCGGCAGTGGCTTGAAATACAAGAAGTGCTGCGGCGCGGTGGCTGGCACCGTGCACTGATGAGCTTTTAAACCGCCGTGTTCACAGCGAGGCGGCCAACCGTGCCGCCTGGTCAATCGCCTTCTTGGCATCCAGCTCGCCCGCTTCAAAAGCCCCGCCAATCACGTGCACCTTCTGGCCGGATCCCGCCAGGGCATCCGCCAGTTCGCGCAAGGGGATCTGGCCCGCGCACAGCACCACGGTGTCACAAGGGATCCACGTCGGGTCCACGCGCTTTTCGCCGTAGGTCACCATCAGGCCCTCCTCGTCGATGCGCTCGTAGTTCACGCCACCCACCATCTGCACGTTCTTCATCTTCAGCGCGCTGCGATGGATCCAGCCCGTGGTCTTGCCCAGGCCATTGCCCAGCTTGCCCTTCTTGCGTTGCAGCAGTGTCACCTCGCGCGCGGGCGGGCTCACTTCGGGCTGGCCGGTGCGCAGGCCACCGGGCGACAGGGCCGGGTCGGTCACGCCCCACTCGGCTTGCCAGGCGGCCAGGTCCAGCGTGGGCGAATGGCCATCGCCCACCAGGTACTCGGCCACGTCAAAGCCGATGCCGCCCGCGCCGATCACGGCCACACGTTGGCCCACCGGCTTCTTGTCGCGCAGCACTTCGATGTAGCTCAGCACCTTGGGGTGATCCTGCCCGGGGATGCGCGGGTTGCGCGGGCTCACGCCGGTGGCCACGATGACCTCGTCGAAGCCTTGCAAGTCGGCCGCTTGCACCGTGGTGTCCAGGTGCAACGACACACCGGTGACTTCCACCCGCTTGCGGAAGTAGCGCAGCATCTCGTGGAACTCCTCCTTGCCGGGCACCTGGCTGGCCATGTTGAGCTGGCCGCCGATCTGGCTGGCGGCGTCGAACAGGTGGACTTCGTGACCGCGCTCGGCCAGCACCGTGGCCGCGGTCAGGCCCGCAGGCCCGGCACCCACCACGGCAAAACGGCGCTTGGCCGTGGTGGGGCGGTAGACCAGCTCGGTCTCATGGCAGGCGCGCGGGTTCACCAGGCACGAGCTCAGCTTGTTCTTGAAGACGTGGTCCAGGCAGGCCTGGTTGCAGGCGATGCAGGTGTTGATCTCGTCGGCCCGGCCTTGCGAGGCCTTCTTGACGAAGTGCGAATCGGCCAGCAAGGGCCTCGCCATCGACACCATGTCGGCGCCACTGGCCAGCACGGCTTCAGCCACCTCGGGCGTGTTGATGCGGTTGGTGGCCACCAGGGGAATGGTGATGCCATCGGCCAGCAGCTCGGCCTTCATCTTCTGTGTGACCCAGGCGAAGGCGGCGCGCGGCACGCTGGTGGCGATCGTGGGCACGCGCGCTTCATGCCAGCCAATGCCGGTGTTGATGATGCTGGCGCCCGACTTGGCGATGGCCTTGCCCAGCATCACCACCTCGTCCCAGGTGCTGCCATTGGGCACCAGGTCGATCATTGACAGGCGGTAGATGATGATGAAGTCGCGGCCCACCGCCTCGCGCGTGCGCTGCATGATCTCGACCGGCAGGCGCATGCGCTGGCTGTAGTCGCCGCCCCATTGGTCGGTGCGCTGGTTGGTGTGCTGGGCCAAAAATTGATTGATCAGGTAGCCCTCCGAGCCCATGATCTCGACGCCGTCGTAGCCCGCCTCGCGCGCCTTTTGCGCGCAGTTCACAAATGCGCGGATCTGCCTTTCAACGCCGCGCGCCGACAAGGCAAAGGGTGTGAACGGTGAGATGGGCGACTGGATGCGCGAGGGCGCCACCGCCAGCGGGTGGTAGGCATAGCGCCCCGTGTGCAGGATCTGCAGCGCGATCTTGCCGCCGGCCTCGTGCACGGCCTGCGTCACCACCTGGTGCCGCTTGGCCGCGCCCGAGGTGGCCAGCGTTCCTGCAAAAGGTTTGACCCAGCCCGCCAGGTTGGGCGAGAAACCGCCCGTCACCATCAGTCCGACATCCCCCTCGGCGCGCTCGCGGAAATACGCGGCCAGCTTGCTCAGATCGCGGCCATCTTCCAGCCCCGTGTGCATGGAGCCCATCAGCACGCGGTTCTTCAGGGTGGTGAAGCCCAGGTCGAGCGGTGCGAGCAGGTGGGGATACAAGGCATGGGACATGGCGTGGCCTGAAGGGTGACAACCCCGGGATCGTAGGCCGAAATCAGGCGGCTTCTGCCTTGCGCCGGGTGGTGGCTTCAAAGCCCAGGTAAGCCAGCAAGGCCAGCAGCAAGGGCCCCAGGTAGTAAACCGCGCGGTAGGCCAGCAAGGCGCCAATCAACTCAGCCTGAGGCACTTGGGCGCCCAGCAAAGCCATGAACACGCCCTCCAGCACGCCCAGGCCGCCCGGGATGTGGGCCAGCACACCGGCCACCGCGCTGACCATCAGGCACGAGAGCACCGCCAGGTAGGGCACGCCTTCAGGCATCAAGGTGTAGATGGCAGCGGCCATGGCCAGCCAGTTGGCCGATGACAGGGCCAGTTGCAGGCAAGCCACCCGCCCTGAAGGCAGGGCCACCTTCTGGCCCCGCACGGTCCAGCGTCGGCGCGGTGACCAGAAGCAGGCCGCCAGGTAAGCCAGGGGCACAAGCCACAACAACAGGCCGACCCAGCGCAGGGTGGCGGGCGACAGGCTCCAGTCCGCGGGCGGTGTCACCACCTGGAAGACCAGGCAGGTGCCCAGCAGCAGCGGGTAGGCTAGCCAGTTGATCAGCATGCTCAGGCCCACCAGCTTGGCCACCTGGGGCACCTTCAGCCCCAGCCGCGCGTACAGGCGGTAGCGAAAGCCGACGCCACCCACCAGGGTGCCCAGGTTCAGGTTGACGGCGTAGCTCGACATGGCCACACCCGCCATGCGCCAACGTGGCAAGGGGTGGCCCAGGTAGTGCCACCCGAACATCTCGAAACTGCCGTAGATGGCATAGCTGAGCAGGGCAAAGCCGCCCGTGATGGCCAGGGTGGTGGGCGAGATGTCGCGCAAGGCCTGGCCCACGGCCGACCAGTCAATGCCACGCGCTTTCCACACGATCAGCGCGAGCACGCCCAGCGTGAAGGCACTGATCAGGATGCGCCTGACCAGGGGCCACCACCCGGCTGCGGACATCTGCGCCCAGGCCGTGGTGGCGGACTTCATGCGCGCCTTTGTTCCGGGTCAAGCTGGGTTTCGTTGACCCGGACGACCTCACTCGCTTGGCCGGTCGCGGTGGCCGCGGTCAGTGCCGGGCGGTGCGTGGGCAACCAGGCCGCCCACCCGGGAAAGCGGCGCAGCACATGGAACACCAGCACGCTCAAGCCCAGGCGCCACATGAGGCGGTGGCCCACCTCGGGCTCCTTCACGTGCTGGCAATGGTGTTCGATCAAGTATTGCAAGCGCTCGCGCAGGTGCTGGTTGAAGCGCTTGTCCCAGATGAACAGGTTGGCTTCCAGGTTCAGCGACAGGCTGAGCGGGTCCAGGTTGCTGGAGCCCACGGTGGACCACTCGTCGTCGGCCAAGGCCACCTTGCCATGCAAAGGCCGCTCGCAATACTCGTGGATGCGCACGCCCGCGCGCAACAGGTAGCTGTACAGGATGCGGGCGGCCACTTTGACGATGGGCATGTCGGGCTCGCCCTGCAGGATCAAGGTGACCTTGACGCCGCGCCGCGCCGCATTGCGCAGGTCGCGCAGCAAGCGGTAGCCGGGAAAGAAGTAGGCGTTGGCCACGATCAACTCGTGCTTGGCAGCCCGGATGGCCAGCCGGTACTGGCGCTCGATGTCGGTCTGGTGGTGGCGGTTGTCCCGCGACACGAAGGAGGCCCACGAGGGCATGCTGGCATCCGGGCGGCTCGTGCCCTGCGACCCGGTGGCGCGTGGCCACCAGGCCAGCCCACGCCGCTGTTTGGGCATGGCAGCGGCCAAGGCAAAGCGGTGGATGTCTTCGACGATGGGGCCGCGCACCATCACCGCGTAGTCCTGCTTGGCCTGCGGACCAAAATCCGCCAGGTGGTCGGCCGAATAGTTGATGCCGCCGACGAAGGCCTTCTGCGCATCCACCACCACCAGCTTGCGGTGCAGGCGCCGGAACATGTTCAGGCGCATCCCCATCATGCGAGGTTGCGGGTCGAAGATCTGCACGCGCACGCCAGCGGCCGTCAGCGGCCCGATGAAGTCGTCGCTGAGGTCGGGCGAGCCGAAGCCGTCGACCGTCAGCGTGACGCTCACGCCGCGTTGGGCGGCGCCCAGCAAGGCCGCGTGCAGGCCCCAGCCCACCTTGTCCATGAACAGGATGAATGTCTCGACCAGCACCTCGCGTTGCGCCTGGCCAATGGCCTCGAACACGGCGGGGAAAAAGGCTTCGCCGTTCTCCAGCAACTCGATGTGGTCGATGGGTTTCCAGCTGGGTTTCACAGGTGGATCTCCGCGGTCAGTGGGGCGTGGTCGGACAGGTGCGACCATGGGCGCGTGGACAGCACCCGCGGCTCGTGAACCTCCACGCCGCGGGCATAGATGCGGTCAAGCTGCAGACAGGGAAAGCGCGCCGGGAAAGTGCGCGGCGGGCTGCCAAAGGCATCGACAAAGCAGTCGTGCAGGCCGGCGCAGCGCGTCAGGCGCTCGTGAGCACGCAGGCGCCAGTCGTTGAAGTCGCCCGCGATGATCAAGGGGGCGTCTTCGGGCACCTCCCGGTCGATCAACTGGCACAGCAGGTCGAGTTGCTGTTGGCGGTGCTTCTCGCGCAGGCCCAGGTGAACGCAGATGGCATGCACCTGCTGGCCCAAGGGCGGCACGTCCAGCACGCAGTGCAACAGGCCGCGCTTTTCGGCTCCGTTCAACGAGGGCACGGTCACATCGTGGTTGGCAAAACGGCGAATCGGGAACTTTGACAACACCGCGTTGCCGTGGTCGCCGTGGGGGTAGACCGCGTTGCGGCCGTAGGCGAAGTCCGACCAGATCTCGTCGGCCATGAATTCGTATTGGGGCACCTCGGGCCACAGTGAGTGCTCGGCTGCGTGGTGATCGTGGCTGCCGTGTACTTCTTGCAGAAACACCACGTCGGCTTGCACGGTGCGCACCGCGTCACGCAACTCCGGCAGGATGAACCGCCGGTTCAGGGCGGTGAAGCCCTTGTGGGTGTTCACCGTGAGGACGCGGAAACTGAAGTCGGTCGGGTGCATGGAGGTGGGTCCGTCGTGGGGGCCTCCCAGGCAGGGCAATTGGTGTGCCCGGCAACGATGGTTGCTTCGATTTTTGGGCGGGGCTTCACGCCCCGTCGGTCCCCGTGGACTGCGGCGCCTGCATCGGCCAGGGTTGAGCTTGCTCGGCCTCGGCCGTGCGGCGCGCCTCATCCTCCCGCTGCTCATGGCTGCGCGTGAAGCGCAGGTGCGTGATGTCCGGCGGAAAAAACATCCCCCAGGTCCACTCCAAAAAGATGCGCAGCCGCCGTCCGAACGAGGGCATCTGCGACAGGTAGTACGCCCGCCACACCAACCAGGCTGGCCAGCCCGTCAGAGCCACCCCGCCCACCTCGGCCACGCCTTTGAGCCGCCCGATCGAGGCCATCATCCCGCGTGAGCGGTGGCTGAAGGGCTGCCCTGCCTGGCCTTGGCTTGCGGCCATCAGGTTCCTGGCCAGGTGCAAGGCTTGCCGCACGGCGAACTGCGCCGTGGGCGGAGAGATGCTGCCATCGTGTTGATTGGGCACGGCAGCGCAATCGCCCAAGGCCCACACCGTGGGGTGGCCGGGCACCGACAGGTCGGGGTTGGTCGCGATGCGGCCTTGCTTCATCGGCAGGTCCAGCTGCCTGGCCAAGGGGTTGGCCTCGGTGCCAATGGTGCAGATCAGGGTGTGGCCCTCAATGACTTCACCGGTGCTCAAGGTCACGCCATCGGCTGACAAGGACTGCGCCCGGGTTTGCAGCCGCACCGTCACGCCGCGGTGGGTCAGCGAACTCAGGGCAGCCGCCCCAAGCCGAGGCGACAACTCGGGCAGCAGTCGCTCGGTGCCATGCAGCACGGTGATCTTCAGTTCGCCGACCTGCACCAGAGGGTAGTAACGCCGGATGCTGGCCAGGCAGTCCACCAGTTCACCCGCCACCTCCACGCCCGAGAAGCCGCCGCCAATGACGATGAAATGGCCCAGTCGGCGCCGCAGTTCGGCATCGGTTTCCAGCTCGATGCGGGCCAGGCGGCGCAACACCATGTTGCGGATGTGCATGGCATCACCCACGGTTTTCAGGGGCAAGGCGTGTTCGGCCATGCCGGGCAGCAGGTCCAACCGAGCGCGGTTGCCAAAGGCCAGCGCCAGGTGGTCGTAGTTCAAGGTGATGTCGCCCGCCAGCGTGCGGCAGACCAGCGTTTGGCTGGCCGCGTCCACCGAGGTGACTGCGCCCATGATGAAGCGGCTGCCACCACCCTTGCGCAGCATCTCCCGCACCGGCACCACCACCTGCTCCGGGAAGACCGAGGCCCCCACCGCTTCGGGCAGCATGGGGTTGAAGGTGGTGTAGCTCTCGTCCGAGACGAGCGTCAGTTGCAGGCCGCCCGGCCACTGGCGTTCCAGGGCCCTGATCAGGGTGGTGCCAGCGAAACCCGCACCAATGATGACAACGGAGGCAGCAGGGGGCATGAAAAACGCTCGCGTCCAACGGGATGCTGCGGGTGCATGCAGGAAGCGTGCGCGGGCAAAAAAAAGCACCCCGGTGTGGGGTGCTTTTCAAGGTGTGGCAAACCCGGCTTGCTGCCGGGCGGGCCGATCAGGCCGCGGCCTTGGCCTTCAAGCGCCAGGCGTGCAGCAACGGCTCGGTGTAGCCACTGGGTTGTTCCTTGCCCTTGAAGACCAGGTCCAGCGAAGCCTGGAAAGCCGCGCCATTGGGGTTGGCCACCAGCGACAGGTACAGCGCGTCGCCAGCATTTTGCTGATCCACCACCGCGGCCATGCGCGTGAAGGTTTCGCGCACTTGCGCCTCGGTCACCACGCCATGTTGCAGCCAGTTGGCGATGTGCTGGCTGGAGATGCGCAGCGTGGCGCGGTCTTCCATCAGGCCGATGTTGTGGATGTCGGGCACCTTCGAGCAGCCCACGCCCTGGTCGATCCAGCGCACCACATAACCCAGGATGCCTTGCACGTTGTTGTCCAGCTCTTGCTGCTTCTCGGCGTCGGACCAGTTGGCGGTCTCGACCACGGGGATGGTCAGCAGGTTGTTCAGCAGCGCTTCGGCGTCTTCGTTCGACTTCTCGATCTCGACCTGCACGGCGGCCACGTTCACCTGGTGGTAGTGCAGCGCGTGCAGCGTGGCGGCCGTGGGCGAAGGCGTCCAGGCGGTGTTGGCCCCGGCCTTGGGGTGACCAATCTTTTGCTTGAGCATCTCGGCCATCAGGTCGGGCATGGCCCACATGCCCTTGCCGATCTGCGCGCGGCCACGCAGGCCACATTGCAGGCCGATCAGCACATTGCGGCGCTCATAGGCGGCGATCCAGGCGCTGGACTTGATGTCGCCCTTGC
>NZ_JAUSAR010000121.1 GCF_030652515.1 Aquabacterium sp.
ACTGGCGCAGGGTTTGTTGGCGCAGGGCGTGCAAGCGGGAGACGTGGTCGGGCTGTGCCTGCCGCGTTCGGCCGAAATGATCGTCGCCAGTTTGGCGGTATGGCGTTGCGGTGCGGCGTTTCTGCCGCTGGATCCCGACTATCCGGCGCAACGGCTGGCGTATCTGGTCGAAGATTCCGGCATGCGGGTGTTGCTGAAGAGTAGCTTGGGCAAGGGGAGTGCCCAAGTGGCGCAACAGACGGCAGTGGGCACAAGTGACAATCCGACGACTCGCTTAATCACGATTGATCTCGAAAGTTTGAACCTTGGTGATTATCCCGACGCGCTGCCGCAGATCGCGTTTCATCCCGAGCAAATCGCCTACCTGATCTACACTTCCGGCTCCACCGGCCAGCCCAAGGGCGTTGCGGTCAGCCATGGACCGCTGGCGATGCACATGCAAGCGATGGCCGAGCTGTATGCGATGCAACCTAGCGACGTCTGCCTGCATTTTGCCTCGTTCAGTTTCGATGCCGCCATCGAACAATGGGCGGTGCCGCTGTCCTGCGGCGCTCAGTTGGTGATCAGTGACCAAGCCCTGTGGAGTGTCGAACAAACCCTGGCGGCGATCGAACGCCATGGTATCAACCGCATCGACTTGCCGCCGGCCTATCTGACTGAACTGGCCCGGCATCTCACTCATTCGGAACAAGCGCCAACAATGGCCAGTTGCACTGTCGGCGGCGAAGCGCTGCCGCGTGACAGTCTGACGTTAATTCAAAACCGTTTGCACCCAAAACGACTACTCAACGCTTATGGCCCCACCGAAACCGTGATCACACCGTTAGTTTGGGAGGCCGAAGCCGGTTGCGACAGCGCCTATGCGCCTATCGGCCGCTGCGTAGGCCATCGTACGGCCTACATTCTGGATGCCGACCTCAATCCCTTACCGATAGGCGTGGCTGGCGAGCTATATATTGGTGGGCCAGGCCTGGCGCAAGGCTATTGGCAAAAGCCCACTCTCACTGCCGAATGCTTCATCCCTGATCCATTCACCAATCAAGCCGGTGCCCGGCTTTACCGCACCGGCGACCGGGTCAGATGCCGTGCCGATGGCGTCATCGACTACCTGGGGCGGCTGGACCAACAAATCAAACTGCGCGGCTACCGTATCGAGTTGGGAGAAATCGAAGCCGCACTATTGGCGCAACCGGGTGTCGATGAAGCGGTAATCATGGTCGGCGATGGCGGGCAATTGCTTGGCTATCTGGCCAGCAATTGCTCGATTGACAGCGAGGCCCTGCGCAGCGCCCTGCAAACCCGGCTGCCGGATTACATGCTACCCAATCAGTTCATCGTCTTATCGCAATTGCCGAAACTCCCCAGTGGCAAACTGGACCGCAAAGCCTTGCCGTCCCCGGTGCAAACCGCACGCACCTGCACCGCGCCACGCAATGCCATCGAAAGCCAACTGGCGGCGATTTGGCAGGAGGTGTTGGGTCTTGACAACATCGGCGTGGAGGATAATTTTTTCGAGTTAGG
>NZ_JAUSAR010000134.1 GCF_030652515.1 Aquabacterium sp.
CCATCCTACCTGGCTCAACCTCGACGCCACCGACCTGGACTCCCAACCCGCCAGCGCGCCCGATGTCGCCATCCACCCCGAGCAACTGGCCTACCTGATCCTGACCTCCGGCTCCACCGGCAAGCCGAAAAGCGTCGCCGTGGCCCATGGCGCCTTGAGCCGCCACATCCAGGCGGCTGGCGACTTGTATGCCTACAGTCCCGCCGACCGCGCCCTGCATTTCGCCGCCTTGACCTTCGACGCCGCCATCGAGCAATGGCTGGTGCCGTTGTGTTATGGCGCCGGCGTGGTGCTGGGTTTCAGCGACTGGACGGGCGACGACACGGCCGCTGCCGTGCTAGACCATCAGGCGACGGTACTCTATCCGCCTACCAGTCATTTACTGCATCTGGCCGATACGCTAACCGCACGCCGGCAAACGCTTAACCTGCGTATTGCCTGCGTTGGCGGCGAAGCCGTCTCGGCCGACGCCTTAGGCAAAATCCGTCAGGTACTCAAGCCGCAACGCATCATCAACGGCTACGGCCCCACCGAAACCGTCATCACCCCACTGGCCTGGCAGGCCGACGCCAGTGCATGGCGCGGATACGCCCCGATCGGCCAGGCCGTCGGCGAACGTACACTGTATATATTAGATAAAGACCTCAACCCGCTGCCGCTGGGCGCGGTCGGCGAACTCTACATCGGCGGCCCTTGTTTAGCACGTGGCTACCATAATCGTCCCGACCTCAGCGCCGAACGCTTTATCCCCGACCCGTTTGCCGGCGACGGCAGCCGTTTGTACCGTACCGGCGACCTGGTGCGCTATCGCGCCGACGGCAGCGTCGACTACCTCGGCCGCGCCGATCACCAGATCAAACTGCGCGGCTACCGCATCGAACCCGGCGAAATCGAAGCCGCCCTGCGGCAACTGCCCGGCGTAGGCGATGCCTACGTCATGCTGCGTGATGACCACGGTCGCCCTTATCTGGCGGCCTATCTGGCGCAGGCGGCAGAACAACCAGATCCCGGCAGTGATGGCGACTTGGCCGGACTTGAAACGGTACCTGCTGCGCCCGATGCTACCCCGGCGGCGTTAACGCCAGTCGCCCTTCAAGCCGCGCTGGTCCAGCGCTTGCCGGACTACATGATCCCCGCCAAGTTCGTGTTGCTGGCGCAACTGCCGCGCACCGCCCACGGCAAAGTCGACCGCAGACGACTCCCCGCGCCCGACTTCAGCGAAGCCGCAGTGCCCAAAGCCCCGAGTAACGCCACGGAAAGCCTGCTGGTACAACTCTGGCAAGACCTGCTCGGCCAGCCAAACATCGGCATCCGCGACAACTTCTTCGAACTGGGCGGTGACTCCATCATCTCCATCCAGTTGGTTAGCCGCGCCCGCGCACTAGGCCTGTTATTCACCCCCAAACAGCTGTTCCAGCACCAAACCATCGAAAGTCTGGCTCAAGTTGCCGTGTCTGCTGACGATCAACACGTCGGCGAACCACAAACCCCGGTGACCGGCTCAGCAACGCTGCTGCCCATCCAGCACGCCTTCTTCGGACAGACCTTACCCAACCCGCAGCACTGGAACCAATCCCTGCTGCTGAAAACCCGGCAAGCCCTCAACCTCGAGCATCTGCAACAGGCCTTAGAATACCTGATCAGCCACCATGACAGCCTGCGCCTGCGTTTCCGTCAGCAGGGCGGCCAATGGCAACAAACCTATGCCGAGGCCGACACGGCACAAGCCGCCATCGGCGCGGCAGCATCCGCCAACCCGACTAAGGTGGCGCCTCAAGCAAACCTGACGACCGCGTGGGAACAGCACACCGCCAGCGCCGCCGCCGACATCACCGCCATCGCCCAACAGGCGCAACGCCGCCTCGATCTGGAACACGGCCCGATGTTCAAAGCCGAGCACATCCTCGTCGCCGACGGTACGGAACGCCTGTTGTTGATCGGCCACCACCTGATTGTCGACGCCGTCTCCTGGCGCATCCTGCTCGAAGACCTGCAAAGCCTGTATAGCCAGTTGCAACAAGGCCAGACGCCAAGCCTGCCGGCCAAAACCGCCAGCTATCAAGCCTGGGGCAAAGCCTTGCAGGCTTATGCCCAAAGCCCGGCGCTGCAACAGCAACACGCCTACTGGCCCGCACAAACGCAACATCACGGCGACTGGCCCTGCGACCACCCGCAAGGCCGCGCGCAAACCCGTGACCGCGACAGCCAGACCCTCACCCTCAGTACCGAGCGCACCCGGCAACTGCTACACGCCGCCAACCTCCCCTACCGCACCCGCATCCAGGAACTGCTGCTGGCGGCCTTGGCGCAGACCCTGGCCGACTGGACCGGCCAGCGCGACATCGCCGTCGAACTCGAAGGCCACGGCCGCGAAGCCGACGCCGTCGCCCAAGCCAACGGCACGAATGGAACAAACGGCATAAACGCAGCCCTCGACCTCAGCCGCAGCATCGGCTGGTTCACCAGTCTGTACCCGGTCAGACTCAGCGTCGGCCAAGACTGGCACGCAACCGTCAAAGCTGTCAAGGAACAACTGCGCCAAGTGCCTGACCACGGCATCGGCCATGGCGTGCTCAAACACCTGACCGCCAACCCCGAACAAAAGGGCCAAAACCCAACCCCACACAAACCCAGCGTCACCTTCAACTACCTCGGCCAATTTGACAGCAGCTTTGACGCCAACGCCCTATGGCAACCCGCCGACGAAGACAGCGGCGACGAACGCGACCCGGCTGCGCCGTTGGGCAACGAACTGGAAATCAACGGCGAAATCTACCAAGGCCAACTGCGCCTGGACTGGGGCTACAGCCGCCAGCGCTACCACGCGCAAACCATTCAAACACTCCTGCACAGCTACCAAAGCCATCTGCACAGCCTGCTCGACCACTGTCTGGACGCCGAACCCAACTTGACCCCCAGCGACCTGCCGCTGGCCAAGCTGAGCCAAGCCCAGCTCGACGCGCTGCCGGTCGCCCACCATCAGATCGAAGACCTCTACCCGCTCTCGCCCATGCAGCAGGGGATTTTGTTTCATGCCTTGC
>NZ_JAUSAR010000072.1 GCF_030652515.1 Aquabacterium sp.
TTCCGAGAAGCGATGCGCCGTCTGGCCGCATCGGTCACGATCATCACCAGCCGCGATGCCGATGGGGTTCCCCATGGCATGGTGGCTTCATCGGTGATCTCCGTTTCCATGGACCCGCCCTCCATGCTGATCGCAGTCAACCGCAACGCCGGGCTGTACCCCATCCTGCAGCGCTCCCGGCGGTTTTGCATCAACCTGCTGTCCGATGACCAGAGCGACTTGTTGAAGCCGTTCTCCACCTCGGCCCTGCGCGAGCAACGCTTCCAGTCCGACCACTGGCGAGATGCATGGACACCGGACAGCGAGCGTTTGCCCTGGCTGTATGACGCATCGGCTTCGGTTGAATGCGAGGTCGATCTCGTCACGGACTACGGCACCCACAGCCTGTTCATCGGCCGCGTCCAGCAAGTGCACTGCGCACCCACTTCAACCGCCGGCCAAACCATCGTCAGGCCCCTGGTCTGGCTGGCCGGTCAGCAGGCCCCGCTGGCCCTGTCCTGAGCCCGCCCACAGGATTCCCAACCCGCGCAATCAATGCGCAATTTTTCCACCCAAAGAGGAGACTTCCATGAAGCTTGGACTGTTCGGCATGCCGCTGCATCCCCCCACCCGCCCCACCGCGGAGACCTATGAAGAAGATGCGGACCGCATCATCCACGCCGACCAGGTGGGCTTCGATGAAGCCTGGATCGGCGAGCACATGTCGTGCACGACCGAGCCGATCTCGGCTCCCATGATGTTCCTGGCCTCGCTGATTCACCGCACCAAGAACATCCGCTTCGGCACCGGCGTCATCGCTTTGCCGAACCACCACCCGGCCGTGGTCGCCGCCGAGGTGTCCCAGTTCGATCACCTCAGCCGGGGTCGCATGATGTTCGGCATCGGGCCGGGCGGCCTGGCCAGCGACATGGAGCTGTTCGACGTGCTCGACGGCGCCTACCGCACCGAACGCATGATGGAGTCGATCGACACCATCTTGAAGCTCTGGAGCCAGGACCCGCCGTACAACATCGAAGGCAAACACTGGAAGATCAAGCTGTCTGAAACGGTGATGCCCGATCTGGGCGTGGGCTTCATTCCCAAGCCGTTCCAGCAACCGCATCCGCCCATCATGATGACGGCCATGTCGCCGTTCTCGGACAGCGTGAAGACGGCCGCCATCCGCGGCTGGGGCCCCATGAGCGCGAACTTCTGTCCGGAATACGTGATCGCCAGCCACTGGAAGAAGTACCTGGAAGGTTGTGAAGTGGCAGGTCGTGCGGTGAGCGGCGAGAACTGGCGCGTTGCGCGCAACATCGTGGTCGCGCGCAGCGACTCCGAAGCGCTGGACCGCATGATGGATCCCAACGGCAGCAACTACTACTACTTCGAGTACCTCTGGAAGGTCTTGCTAGCGGTGAACTACACGGCCGTGATGAAGGACGACCCCAAGCAGCCGGATGACCAGGTCACGGTCGAGCAGCTGATCAAGAGCATGGTGATCTACGGCTCGCCCAAGACGGTGACCGAGAAGCTGCTGGCGTTCCGCGAGCGCACGGGTCCGTTCGGAGGCCTGTTGATGGCCGCCATGGACGGCTCGGGTGCCAACCGTTCGCGTGAATGGGAAAGCATGACGCTGCTGTCGCAGGAAGTCATGCCCGCCATGCGCAAAGC
>NZ_JAUSAR010000139.1 GCF_030652515.1 Aquabacterium sp.
ACCTGGTCTGCGCCTTCAAGCCACAGATCGCGTACTTCGCCGCGCACCGTGCCGAGGATCAGCTGGAGCGCCTGATGGCGCACATCAAGCGCGTCGCGCCGCAGGTGCCGATCATCCTGGACGCCAAACGTGGTGACATCGGCAGCACCGCCGAGCAGTACGCCCGCGAGGCTTTCGAGCGCTACCAGGCCGATGCCGTCACCCTGTCGCCCTTCATGGGTTTTGATTCGGTCGAGCCTTACCTGCGCTATCCGGTCAAGGGCGTGATCCTGCTGTGCCGCACCTCCAACCCGGGCGGGTCTGATCTGCAGAACCAGCGCCTGGCCGATGACCTGGACAGCGCCTGGGAAGTGCTGGCCGAGCCCATTCAGACGGTGATGCGCCGCTATGCCTTGCCCAACCCGTATGAGCGCCTGAAGGAGCTGACGCGCGGCAAGACCATCACGCGCGAAGCCATCCAGCAGTTCGTGCAGACGCTGGAGATCCCAGAGGCCGACAAGCAGCGTTTGCTGGACATGACGCCGGGCAACTACATTGGCAAGGCGATTGAGCTGGCCAAGCGCGTCTGAGCGGTTCAACGCATGAACTTCACCGACCAGCTCCAGCACGCCCAGCGCCACCACGACTCCATGCTCTGCGTGGGTTTGGACCCGGAGCCTTCGCGCTTCCCGGGCGCCTGGAAGGATCAGCCCGCGCGCATCTACGATTTTTGCGCGGCCATCGTCGATGCCACGAAGGACCTGGTCTGCGCCTTCAAGCCGCAGATCGCGTACTTTGCCGCGCACCGGGCCGAAGACCAGCTGGAGCGCCTGATGGCGCACATCAAGCGCGTGGCGCCGCAGGTGCCCATCATCCTGGACGCCAAGCGTGGCGACATCGGCAGCACCGCCGAGCAGTACGCCCGCGAGGCTTTCGACCGCTACCAGGCCGATGCCGTCACCCTGTCGCCCTTCATGGGCTTCGATTCGGTCGAGCCCTACCTGCGCTATCCGGGCAAGGGCGTGATCCTGCTGTGCCGCACGTCCAACCCTGGTGGCTCTGATCTGCAGAACCAGCGTCTGGCCGATGTGCCGGGCCAGCCGCGTTTGTACGAACACCTGGCTGGGTTGGCGCAAGGGCCGTGGAACACCAATGGCCAGGTCTGCCTGGTGGTGGGCGCCACCTTCCCTGAAGAGATTGCCCGCGTGCGCGAACTGGCGCCGACCCTGCCTTTGCTGATCCCTGGTGTGGGCGCGCAAGGCGGTGATGCGGCGGCCACGGTGAAGGCCGGGCAGCGCGTGGCCGCCGATGGCACGGTGACGGGCGCCATCATCGTCAACAGTTCAAGGGCGGTGCTTTATGCCAGCGCGGGCGATGACTTCGCCAGCGCGGCGCGGCGTGTGGCGCAGGACACCAGGCGGGCGCTGAACGCCGCACGCTGATGTTCATCTTCAGGCTGCTGCTCAAGAATGCTTTCAGGCATCGCTTGCGCACTGCCTTGACGATGGTGGGGCTGGTGGTGGCCATCAGTGCCTTCGGCCTGTTGCGCACCATCGTCGATGCCTGGTATGCGGGGGTGGATGCATCCTCAAGCGCCAGGCTGGTCACGCGCAGTTCCATCTCGCTCACCTTTCCGTTGCCGCTGTACTACGCCGACCGCATCAAGGCGGTGGAGGGCGTGAAAGGGGTGTCCTGGGCCAACTGGTTTGGCGGGGTCTACATCACCGAGCGCAATTTCTTCGCGCAGTTCGCGGTGGACCCGCCCAGCTACCTGGCGCTCTACCCCGAGTTCGTGCTGAGCGAGGATGACAAGCAGGCCTTCTTCCGCGACCGCCAGGGCTGCATCGTGGGCCGCAAGCTGGCGCACAAGCACGGCTGGAAGCTGGGCGACACCATCGCCTTGCGCGGCACCATCTACCCGGGCAATTGGCGCTTCACCATCCGCGGCATCTACGACGGCATCGATGACAAGACCGACGAGCAGCAGTTGCTGTTCCACTGGAAGCGCCTGGCCGAAAGCATCCGCGCGCGGGCTGGCCGCAACGCCGATTTCGTGGGCGTGTACATGGTGGGCCTGCACGACGCGAGCCAGGCGCCCGAAGTGGCGCAGCGCATTGATGCGCTGTTCAAGAACTCGCTGGCCGAGACCTTGAGCGAGACCGAAAAAGCCTTTCAGCTCGGCTTCGTGTCGATGAGCGAATCGATCTTGCTGGCGGTGGAGGCGGTGAGCTTCATCATCGTCGTGATCATCATGGCGGTGATGGCCAACACGATGACCATGACCGCGCGCGAGCGCCTGGCCGAGTACGCCACGCTGAAGGTGCTGGGCTTCACGCCGGCCTTCATCAGCAAACTGCTGCTGGGCGAAAGCCTGCTGATCGCCTTGTTGGGTGGTGGCATGGCCATTGCGCTGACCTTCCCGCTGGCCAAGGCCTTTGCGGGCACGGTGGGCACCTTGTTCCCGGTGTTCGAGGTGTCGGGCACCACGGTGGGCCTGCAGTTCCTGGCCTGTGTGGTGGTGGGCGTGGTGGCGGCCGCCTGGCCCGCGTGGAAGATGTCCCGCATCGACATCGTGCAGGGGCTGCGCCATGTGGCGTAGTAACTTGCTGCCCTGGTCCTACATCGGGCGCAACCTTTGGGTGCGGCGGGTCACCACCTTGCTCACGGCCGGGGGCATGGCCTTGGTGGTGTATGTGTTCGCCACTGTGCTGATGATGGGCGAGGGCATCCGCGCCACGCTGGTGGCCACCGGCCGCCCCGACAACGTGATGGTGCTGCGCAAGGGGGCAGGGGCCGAGATCAACTCGAGCATTTCGCGGGGGCAGGCCGCCATCATCGAATCGTTGCCGGGCCTGGCGGCCAGCGCGCAGGGCGGCAAGCTGGTCTCGCGCGAGCCGGTGGTGCTGAACACCTTGCCCAAGCGGGGCTCGCTCAAGCCCAGCAACATCACCGTGCGCGGTACCTCGGCCGTGGGGCTGGCCCTGCGCCCGCAAGTCAGCTTCATCAAGGGCCGCATGTTCAGGCCCGGCACCAGCGAGATCGTGGCCGGCCAGTCGGTGGCGCGTGGTTTCGTGGGGGCGGGCCTGGGCGAGAGCCTGAAGTTCGCCGGGCGCGAGTGGTTGGTGGTGGGCATTTTCGATGCCAGCCGCAGCGGTTTCGACTCCGAAATCTGGGGCGACTCCGAGCAGATGATGCAGGCCTTTCGCCGCATCAACTATTCCAGCGTGATCTTCCGGCTCAATGATCCCGCCACCTTCGAGAAGGTGCGCGCCAGCCTGGAAGACGACCCGCGCCTGACCCTGGAGGCCAAGCCCGAGGTGCAGTTCTACGCCGAGCAATCCGAGATGCTGGCCACCTTCATCCGCGTGCTGGGCCTGTCGTTGTCGATCATCTTTTCGATCGGGGCCATCGTGGGCGCCATGATCACCATGTTCGCCACTGTGGCCTCGCGCGTGGGCGAGATCGGCACCCTGCGCGCCCTGGGTTTTCGGCGCAACACGGTGTTGCTGAGTTTTCTGGCCGAGTCCTTGCTGCTGTCCCTGGTGGGCGGCGTGATGGGCTTGATGGCGGCCTCGCTGATGCAGGCGGTGAACATCTCCACTGTCAACTTCAAGACCTTTTCAGAGCTGGCGTTTCAGTTCAGACTGACGCCGATGATTGCCCTGCAGTCCATGCTGTTCTCCCTGGTGATGGGGCTGCTCGGCGGCTTCATCCCCGCGTGGCGGGCAGCACGCCTGCAGATCGTGGATGGCCTGCGCGCGACTTGACCCAAGGACCTTTATGCAACTGTGCACGTTTCAAACCGCAGACCAGCCCGAGGTGGGCCTGGTCCACGAAGAATGGGTGCTGCCTGTTCAGCGCGCCTTGCCGCAACTGCTGCGGCCCCACGACGCCATGCTGGACCTGATCGCTCGGTGGGACAGTGTCAAACCGGCATTGCAAGGCCTGCTCGATCTGCCCGACCCTGAGCACAAGCTGCGCCGCGATGTGCTGCGGCTGCATGCCCCGGTGCCCCGGCCAGGCAAGGTGCTGGGCATCGGCTTGAACTACCTGGACCACATCAACGAGAAGATCATCGGCGAGGTGCGCACGGCGCCCGAGCACCAGGTGTGGTTCAGCAAGGCGACCACCGCGGTCAATGGACCGTTCGACCCCATCGTGCTGCCGCCTGAATCGGTGTCCACCATGACCGACTACGAGGCCGAGCTGGTCGTCGTCATCGGGCGGCGCTGCAAGCGCGTCACGCCGGAGCAGGCTTCGGCCCACGTCTTCGGCTATTGCGTGGGCAACGACGTGTCGGTGCGCGACTGGCAGAAGCGCACCTCGCAATGGACCTTGGGCAAGGGCTTCGACACGCATGCGCCCTTTGGCCCCTGGATCACCACGGCCGACGAAGTGCCCGATCCGCACAGCTTGAACCTGCGCGGCCTGGTCAATGGCCAAGAGCGCCAGAGCAGCAACACGAGCCTGATGATCTTCAAGATCTGGGACCAGATCTCGGTGCTGAGCCAGGCCATGACCCTGGAGCCCGGCGACGTGATCTACACGGGCACCTGCAGTGGCGTGGGCGCGGGCATGACGCCGCCCCAATTCCTGCGGCCGGGCGACCGCGTTCGCATTGAGATCGAGCAGTTGGGCGCCATCGAAGCCCTGTGCGCTGCCGACATGGGCTGACCGGCTTGGTCAGTCTGGCTGCGGGTTCAGCGACGTGAGCACCGCCTGCACGAAGGCGATGACGGTGGGTGCCAGCTCGGTGAGCTGATGAACCCGGTCCTGTTCGATGGCGTGCAGGATCAGTTCATTGATGCCGCCCACCAGGGCCATGGCCATGTCGGGCGACAAGGGGCGCTTGCCTGGCTCCTTCGCCCGCGACAGTTCCACCTGCATCTGCAGGAAATCGGCAAAGCCTTTCTGAATGTGGCGCCGCGTGGCCAGGCCGACGGGCCCGATGCCCAGCAGTTCGATGAAGAGTGTGCGGATCAGCGCTGGCTGGGATTGCAGGCTTGCCAGGTAGGCACGGGTGACGTGGCCCAGTTGCTCGACCCAGTCGGCGCCAGGGTCGAAGCCCTCGGCGATGAGGCCCAAGGTGCGCTGGCTCAGGGTTTCGCACAGCGCGACCAGGCACTCGTCCTTGCTGGCGAACTGCTCGTAGAAGGTGCGCTTGGAGACATGCGCCCGCGCGACCACATCCGCGATCGTCGTGTCGGCGTAGGGCTGGTGGGCCAGCGTGGCGGCCAGGGCGTCGATGAGGCGCGCGCGGTGGTCAACCGGTTCGGGCGAGGATGAGGGGCGCATTGTCGCCAATGGTACTTGACAGTACCGCCGAGCGTTTGTTATGGTTCGCGGCTAATTGGTACCAATGGGTACCAGTTGGTGAAAAAAAAGCAGTTCTGACAACGATGATTCAAACGGTTTGTACCGAGGAGACCTCCACCATGCAGTCCATCTTCAAGCGCTGGCGCCACTCTTTGTTAGGGGCCGCTGTGGTTGCCCTGGCGTTCGGGCCCCAAGCCCAGGCCGCGGCGCCTGCACCTTACACCGTCGTCAACGCCGGCTTTGCCTGCCAGACGGCGACCTGTGATGCTGAACTGTGGCTGCCCAAAGGCGTGAACAAACCACCCGTCATCGTGATGGCCCATGGCTTCGGCGGTTTGAAGGATTGGGGCTTGCAGCCCTATGCGGAGCGTTTCGTGAAGGCTGGCTTCGCGGTTGTGCGCTTCGACTACCGCGGCTTTGGCAAGAGTGGCGGCCAGCCGCGTCGCGTGGTCGATGGCGAAGCGCACGTCAAGGACTGGTTGTCGGCGATCGAGTCGGTGCGCCTGCGGGGCGATGTCGATGGCAGCCGCTTAGGCCTGTGGGGCTCTTCATTCAGCGGCGGGCACGTGTTGGTGGCGGCGTCGCAAAGCCGTGGCGTGGTCAAGGCGGTCAGCTCGCAAGTGCCTTTCGTCAATGGCTTGCAAAGCGCGCTGACTTACCCGCTGAAATACCAGCCTCGCGCCGCTTGGGATGGCCTGCGCGACCTGTTGCGTGGCGACAAGGATGAACCCATCTACATTCCCATCGTGGCCCAGGATGGTTTCGCGGCGCTGGTTTGCCCCGAATGCGTCAAGGGTTACCAGACGCTGGTGCCTGCCGACCAGATGGCCAGCGAGAACAAGGTGGCTGCGCGCATCCTGATGACCTTGCCTTTTTACAAGCCGGCGTCCAGTGCCGAGCACATTTCGGCGCCGGTTCTGGTGGTGGCGGCCGAGAACGACGGCCTGATCCCCGTCAAGGGCGTGCGCGAGATGGTCAAGGAATTGCCGCAGGGTGAGTACCTGGAGCTGAAAGGCGCGGATCACTTTTCGCCTTATACCCAGCCGCTGTTTGAGCAGGTGGTCAGTCGGCAGGTGGCGTTTTTCCTGAAGAACCTGGCGCGTTAGGCTGGGTTGAGTTTGCTTTGTTCTGGCAGCGCGGGGCGGGGGATGAGGCGGACGCGGGCGGGGCTCCTATGGTGGCGGTCCACCGCGTAGCGGCGGACTGCGCTCGGTGCTCGGCCACGGCGGGCGGCTGCGGAACTCGCTGGCCGTTGGCCAGCTCAAACAGTCCTCGCCGACCCCTCGCTGCGCGAGGGGCAACCCGCCGCAGCCTGCGCGCCTCGCCGCCCCCGAAGTCGCCTCGCCCGCCTCCGACTCATCCCTGATCGCCCCGCTGGTGGCGTGGCACGGTTTGGGGGCGGTGGCGTGGCAACGGGTAGCGTTTGCCGCGGTTGTGTGGATGGTGCTCGTTGATGCGGCTGTTGGTCAGCCACACACTGCAGCCGTGGCGTGCCACCAGCGGGGCGAACAAAGGGCTGGGGCGGTCTCCGGCGGGGCGCCTGGCTTGGTGCTGAGACGCACAGCGCCGAGGTGGGCGCGCGCAGCGCGCATCAACATCTGACCTGCCGTGGTTGTTTGAACGCAGCGGACAAGGTCCGCGAAGTGAGTTCCACGGCACCACCTCGGCGCGAGCATCGAAGGCAGTCCCGCGCAGCGGGACCACCAAGCTGAAGCCCGGCCGGAGACCTCCCCAGCCCGCGCCTCGCACTGTCACGACAAAGCGCTCACCTCGGAGCGTCCAAACTGGCGATGCACGCACACGCATCACGTACCAGCGCACATCTTCAGTCCTTGATCACCGAACTTGACCGTGTGGCCGCGATGCCCGCCAGCACGATCAAAGCCATGCCCACCAGCGACAGCGGATTCACCGGATCATCAAAGATCCACACCCCCAACACGAAGGCATGCGCAATGCCCAGGTACTGCAAACTGGCCATGACCAAAGCCTGGCCGCGCGCATAGGCCCGGGTCATGGCCAATTGGGCCAGCGTGGCAAAGGTGCCCACGCCCAGCAGCCAGACCCAACCCATGGCGCTGGGCTGGTGCCACGCCACCTGCCCCATGCCAACCGTGGCTCCGCCGATGAGCAGGCCCGACACGGCGCCAAACACCGAGAAGTAAAACACCACGCGGTGTTCGGGCTCGCCTGCGCGGCCCAGGCTGGCCACCTGCAGGTAAGCCCAGGCTGCCAGCATGCCCGAGGCCACGCCAATCAGGCCGTCCAGCCATTGATCGCGCTGCAGGGTGGGGCGCAGCACCAGCGCCACGCCTGCGAAGCCCACGGCCACAGCGGTCAGCAGGGAGGGCGGGATGCCCTTGCCGGGCTGGCCACGCCAACGCTTCCAAAGGACCCCGATGCCCAGAAACACCGCCATCCAGACCGATGACATGTAGTTCAGCGTGACGGCCGTGGCCAGGGGCATGTGGCCGATGGCGTAGAACCACAGGCTCAGGGCCGTGACCCCGGCAAAGCCACGCCACAGGTGCAGTTGCGGTACCTTGGTCGCCAGAGACAGTTGGCGGCTCCAGGCCAGCAGGCCCATCATCACCGCGCCCACCAAGCCGCGAAAGAAAACAACCTCGCCGGTGCCGACCTCGAGCGAGGCCTTCTTCACGCACACCCCCATCGCCGCGAACAGCAAGGTGGCGATCACCATCAAGCCGGCAGCGGATTGACGCGAGGCCACCTTGACGAGGGCGTTCACGGGGCGGCGCGCTTCTTCATCACTCGTCGCGGAAATCCATGGTGCGCCGATACCACTCGTGGAAGTGCTGCATGCCGTCTTCCATCGGGCTTTGATACGGGCCGACTTCGTTGTCGCCGCGCAGCATCAGGGCCTTGCGGCCGGCGTCCATGCGTTCGGCGATCTCGTCGTCCTCCACGCAGGTCTCCATGTAGGCGGCCTGGTGCGCTTCAACGAAATCGCGCTCGAAGGCGACGATCTCTTCGGGGTAGTAGAACTCGACCACGGTGAGGGTTTTCTGTGGCCCTTGCGGGTACATGTTCGAGACCACCAGCACGTGCGGGTACCACTCCACCATCATCGTGGGGTAGTAGGTCAGCCAGACCGCGCCTTGCGTGGGCTTTTCGCCGTTGCCGTGCTTCATGACCACGTCGTGCCACTTCTTGTAGGTGGCCGAGCCTGGGCGGTCAAAGTTCTTGGCCACGCCCACGGTCTGCACCGAGTACTCGCGCGCCATGTCCCAGCTCAGGTCGTCGCAAGTGACGAAGTTGCCCAGCCCAGGGTGGAAGGGGCCGACGTGGTAGTCCTCGAGGTAGACCTCGATGAAGGTCTTCCAGTTGTAGTTGCACTCGTGCAGTTCGACCTTGTCGAGCACGAAGCCGGTGAAGTCCAGGTCGCCGCCAGGGGCGAAGCGAGGTGACATGCCGGCCAGGTCGGTGGCCACGTCGCGGCCGTTGTCTTCAAAGATCAGGCCGTTCCAGTCGCGAACCTTGTAGTTGTTCAGGTTCAGGCAGGGATCGTGGTCGAAATGGGGGGCGCCAATGAGCTGGCCGTGCAGGTCGTAAGTCCAGCGGTGCAGGGGGCAGACCACGTTGTGGCGGCTGTTGCCACGCCCCCGCAGCATGATGGCCTGGCGGTGGCGGCAGACGTTGGAGATCAGCTCAACGCCTTTTTCAGTGCGCACGAGCACGCGGCCTTCGCTCTCTTGAGGCAACGCGTAGTAATCGCCGACCTCGGGCACCGACAGGGCGTGCCCCAGGTAGCGAGGACCGGACTGAAAGATGCGTTCGAGCTCCCGCTGATAAAGTACTTCATCGAAGTAGCTGGAAACAGGCAGCTGCGTGCGGCTGCGGGCGAGAGCATTGAGCGCAGGACTCAGGTCGGACATGATCCCCAGGTTCTCCAAAAACCTATGTCAACCAAAACCTCGGCCGCAGCCGAGGACCACCCCGATTCATGACGGGAAAACCCGAAATTGTACCCGCCGGGCGGATGGCAGGGTTCTGCAAGGCCAACAGACCACCCAGACCGGGGGCTGAACTGAACTTCACAGGGGGTTCAAGGCTCTGGTTTTGGCCCTTCAGGCGAAATAGAATACGCGTTTGCCCTCACGCCGGGCTTGCCCGGGCGACACCATGGCCAAAACCCCCGTTCCTGCTGCTGCCGATCCCTCCCAAGAGCTGCCCTTGCCGTCCACTTACGAGGAGGCTCAGTCGGAACTGGAACACCTGGTGAGCCAGATGGAGTCTGGCCAATTGCCCCTGGACGGCCTGCTGTCCAGCTACCGGCGTGGCGCCCAGCTGCTGCAGTTCTGCCGCGCGCGGCTGGAAGCGGTCGAGGCCCAGGTCAAGTTGCTGGAAGACGGCCAACTCAAACCCTGGGACGCCGCATGAACCCCCAGGCCTACGCTGACTGGTCAGCCCAGGTGCTGGCCCGTGTCGAATCGGCGCTCGACGAATGGGTGCCGCTGGAAGCGCCCGCCGGGCTGGGCGAGGCGATGCGCTATGGCGTGCTGGATGGCGGCAAACGCCTGCGGGCGTTGTTGGTGATGGCCGCCGCGCAAGCCGCCGGGGCCGAGCAGACCCCTGCTGGCCAGGATGCTGCCTTGCGCGCCGCCTGCGCCGTTGAATTGATCCACGCCTATTCCCTGGTCCACGACGACATGCCCTGCATGGACAACGACGTGCTGCGCCGGGGCAAGCCCACGGTTCACGTGCAGTTTGGTGAAGCCCGGGCCATGTTGGCGGGCGATGCCCTGCAGGCCCTGGCCTTTGAAGTGCTGACGCCAGATGCTTGTCCGGACGATCTGGTGATGCGTGCACCCATTCAGGCCCGCTTGTGCCGCCTGTTGGCGCGCTCGGCCGGACAATCGGGCATGGCCGGCGGTCAGGCCATCGACCTGGCCAGCATTGGCATGGCTCTGGATGAGACCGCCTTGCGCGACATGCACCACCGCAAGACGGGCGCCTTGCTGCGCGCCAGTGTGCAAATGGGCGCGGCCAGCGCGGGCATCGACGAATCCGGCCCCATCTGGGAGGCGTTCAGCCGCTATGGCGACGCCATGGGCCTGGCATTCCAGGTGGTGGATGACATCCTGGATGCCACGCAGCCCTCCGACACCTTGGGCAAGACTGCCGGCAAGGATGCCGATGCCAACAAACCCACCTACGTGAGCCTGTTGGGCCTGACCCAGGCACGGGCAGAGGTTGACCACTTGCTCCGACAGGCTCAGGATGCCCTGCTGGGCAGCGGCCTGTTGCCTGAACGCACCCAGGCCCTGGCCGCCCTGGCCGATCGCATCGTGCACCGCGACCATTGATCCGACAACAACAAACCATTCCCCAAGGAAGCCCACCATGACCTCAACCCTGCTGTCCAGGATCGAGACACCCGCCGATGTCAGGCGCCTGTCTCGCCTTGAGCTCAAACAACTGGCGGGCGAGTTGCGCGAATACCTGCTGCAAAGCGTGTCGCGCACGGGGGGCCACCTGTCGTCCAATCTGGGCACGGTGGAATTGACGATCGCCTTGCACTACGTGTTCAACACGCCCAATGACCGGCTGGTGTGGGACGTGGGCCACCAAACCTACCCGCACAAGATCCTGACGGGGCGCCGCGACCGCATGCCCACCTTGCGCCAGATGGGGGGCATGAGCGGCTTCCCTCGCCGCGACGAAAGCGAGTACGACACCTTTGGCACGGCGCACTCGTCCACCTCCATCTCGGCCGCGCTGGGCATGGCCCTTGGCGCGCAATTGCGTGGCGAAGCGCGCAAGGCCGTGGCCATCATCGGCGATGGCGCCATGACGGCCGGCATGGCTTTCGAGGCCCTGAACAACGCTGGTGTGCCCCACAACGGCCGCGCAGCCGACGTGCTGGTGGTGCTGAACGACAACGACATGTCGATCTCACCACCGGTGGGCGCTTTGAATCGCTATCTGGCGCGTTTGATGTCGGGCCGGTTTTACTCGGCCGCGCGCGAAGGTGCCAAGCAGGTGCTGCGCAACGCGCCGCCCTTGTTCGAGCTGGTCAAGAAGCTGGAAGAGCACGCCAAGGGCATGGTCGTGCCCGCCACCATCTTTGAAGAGTTCGGCTTCAACTACGTCGGCCCCATCGATGGCCACGACCTTGATTCGCTGATCCCCACGCTGGAGAACCTGCGCGACCTGAGCGGCCCGCAGTTCCTGCACGTGGTCACCAAGAAGGGTTATGGCTACAAGCTGGCCGAGGCCGATCCGATCGCGTACCACGGCCCTGGCAAGTTCGACCCGGCCGTGGGCCTGGTCAAGGCTGCTGCCTCAAGCGAGCCGCCCAAGCCCACCTTCACGCAGGTCTTCGGCCAGTGGCTGTGCGACATGGCCGCGCACGACACTCGCCTGGTGGGCATCACGCCCGCCATGCGCGAAGGCTCGGGCATGGTTGAGTTCCACCAGAAGTACCCAGGCCGCTATTTCGACGTGGGCATCGCCGAGCAGCACGCCGTGACCTTCGCGGCCGGCATGGCCTGTGAAGGCCTCAAGCCTGTGGTTGCCATCTATTCGACCTTCCTGCAGCGCGGCTACGACCAGTTGATCCACGATGTGGCCATCCAGAATCTGCCCGTGGTGTTCGCGCTGGACCGCGCGGGCATTGTCGGGGCCGATGGCGCCACGCACATGGGCGCTTTCGACATCGCCTTCGTGCGCTGCATTCCCAACATGAGCATGCTGACGCCGGCCGACGAAAACGAATGCCGCCAGGCGCTGAGCGCGGCCTTTGCGCAGCAGCACCCGGTGTGCGTGCGCTATCCACGTGGTGCGGGGGCTGGCGTGGCCGTGTCGACCGACTTGAAGCCCATGCCCTGGGGCAAGGGTGAGGTGCGTCGCACCAGCGCCGCGCCCGAAGGCCAGCGCGTCGCCATCCTGGCCTTTGGCACCTTGCTCTACCCGGCGTTGAAAGCCGCAGAAGGCCTGGACGCGACGGTGGCCAACATGCGTTTCGTCAAGCCGCTGGACACCGAGTTGCTGCTGGAGCTGGCCCGCACCCACGATGCCTTTGTCACCGTGGAAGAAGGCTGTGTGCAGGGCGGCGCCGGATCGGCTGTGGCCGAAGCCCTGAGCCATGCGGGCGTGGTCAAGCCACTGGTGATCCTGGGCTTGCCCGACGAGTTCGTCGAGCATGGGGACCCGGTCAAGCTGATGTCGATGTGTGGGCTGGATGCAGCGGGCATCGAGAAAACAGTGCGCCAGCGCCTGCCTCAGGTGGTGGGGGCGCTGGCAGCGGCGGATGCGTCCAACGTGACCGCATTGCGCGGATAAGGCAACTCACCGGTCACGGGGTCGTGGCCCATGCTTTTAAGGTGCAAGGCCAGGCCCGCATCCATGCTCTGGGCATGGTGGGGGAACCACAGAGCCAGCTCGTGCGCAATCTGGCGGATGGGCTCCAGCTCGCCTTGTTGTCCTCGTGCCATGCCTTCCCGCATCACCTGAAGCACCACGGCGTGTTGAGTGGCGTGGCAGTTTCCAGGGGCAAAGCCCGTGGCCAGCATCCAGCGGTCTTCGCGGCCAAAGTGATCCTCGGTGTGGGCCAGCAGGGCCTGCCAGGCCTCCACCACTTGTGCTTCGGGGGCCTGCTGGACGGCCGCCAGCAAATCCACGAATTCCCGATGGGTGTCGTCCATGGCGGGCATGGACAGGGACAAGGCTTCAGACCAGACAAGGGTGGCGACCATGGTGCGCGGGTTCATCCAAACAACGATGCCCGCGAGGCTATCGGCTCACCCCCAAACCGACCTTGACCTGGCGCAATGTCAGGCCAGGCGCCTGCGGTGCCGTGCCACTTGCGCACGCACTTGCTCAGGCGCCGTGCCTCCCAGCAGATTGCGCGCATTGAGCGATCCGCGCAGCGACAGCACCTCGAACACATCGTGCTCGATGGCGGGGTTGTAGTCCTTGAGCTTGTCCAGCGGCAACTCCGACAGGTCCACGCCAGCGGCAATGGCATCTTTCACCGCGTGCGCCACCACTTCGTGCGCATCGCGGAAAGGCAGGCCCTTCTTGACCAGGTAGTCGGCCAGGTCGGTGGCGGTGGCATACCCCTTTTTGGCCGCGCGCTCCATCGCCTCGGGCTTGACGGTGATGCCACCGGCCATTTCCGCGAAGATGCGCAGCGTGTCCTTCAAGGTGTCGACCGTGTCGAACAAGGGCTCCTTGTCTTCCTGGTTGTCCTTGTTGTAGGCCAGGGGCTGGCCCTTCATCAGGGTGATCAGGCCCATCAGGTGGCCGACCACTCGGCCGGTCTTGCCGCGCGCCAGTTCGGGCACGTCGGGGTTTTTCTTCTGCGGCATGATCGACGAGCCGGTGCAGAAGCGATCCGCCAGGTCGATGAAGCCGAACGATTGGCTCATCCACAAGATCAGCTCTTCGCTGAAACGCGAGATGTGGACCATGACCAGTGAGGCGGCGGCGGTGAATTCGATGGCGAAGTCGCGGTCGCTGACGGCGTCCAGGCTGTTCTGCGTGACGGCGGGCTGGCCGGCCTCGTCCACCATGCCCAGGCTTCGGGCCACGCGTTCGCGGTCCAGCGGGTAGCTGGTGCCAGCCAGTGCGGCCGAGCCCAACGGCAGGCGGTTGATGCGTTTGCGCAGGTCGATCAGGCGCTCGGCATCACGGGCGAACATCTCGACGTAGGCCAGCAGGTGGTGGCCAAAGCTCACCGGTTGGGCCACTTGCAAATGGGTGAAGCCGGGCAGGATGGTCTCGGCGTTTTGCTCGGCCACGGCCACCAGGGCCTTTTGCAGCTCGGTCAGCAGCACGCCGATCTCGTCGACCTCGCCGCGCAGCCACAGGCGCACGTCGGTGGCGACCTGGTCGTTGCGCGAGCGGCCGGTGTGCAGGCGCTTGCCCGCGTCGCCCACCAGGGTGGTCAGGCGGGCCTCGATGTTCAGGTGCACGTCTTCCAGGTCGAGCTTCCAATCGAAACCGCCCGCTTCGATCTCTTGCGTGATCTGGGCCATGCCATTTTCGATGGACGCCCAGTCGGCGGCAGAGATCAGGCCCTGGGCGTGCAGCATTTCAGCATGCGCGAGCGAGCCCTGGATGTCGGCGCGCCACAGCCGTTTGTCGAAGAACACGCTGGCGGTGTAGCGTTTGACCAGGTCGCTCATCGGCTCTGAAAAGAGGGCCGACCAGGCCTGGGACTTGGTGTCGAGTTGATTTGTGCTCATGGCGCAGCGTGCTTGGGCGAGAATGTTCCAACCATGGATTGTAGAGAGCCCACGCCCCCCACGTCGAACCGATCACCTCGGTCGCGGGCGACTGCGTCGACAAAGGCGCCAGTCCGGCCTCCAGCACCGGAGAAATCGGGGGACACCCTGGCCGCACCCACGATGTGGGCGGCCACCGGTTTTGACCAACCCACCGCTCCCACCCGCAGCGCGTCGCGCTCACCCTTTGACGTGTGCCACGTGGGCGTGGTGCTGCGCGTGGTGCTGGGCATGCAACTGGTGCTGGCGTTGGGGGTTGCCCATGTGGCGGCCAGTCCGGCCGACTGGTTGGTGCGCTGGTCTCAGGCCCTGGCCACGGCCTTGCCGGCGAGTTTGCTGTGGCTGGTGCTGGCCTGTGCCGGGCGCTCAGTGCTGGAACGCATGTCGCCTCTGGGCCAGTGGGGCTGCGCGGTGCTGCTTGGTGCTGTGGCTGGCCTGTATGGCGAGGTGCAGTCCTCCATGCTGGACTGGTGGATGGGCGGCGTGCAGCGCAGTTGGTGGACGGTGTGCCCGGCCATGCTGACTGGCGCCGCATTTGCCTCGGTGACCCTGGCCTGGTTGCGCCAGCGCGGTCACAGCGAGCTGCCCGCCCAGGCCCAGGCGCGCCTGGCCGAGTTGCAGGCGCGCATCCGCCCGCACTTTTTGTTCAACACCCTGAACACGGCGATCGCGCTGGTGCAGATCGAGCCTGCACGGGCCGAGGCGGTGCTGGAAGACCTGGCCGAGTTATTCCGCCAGGCGCTGACCTCACCGCATTTGCGCGCATCCCTGACCGATGAAATCGACCTGGCACAGCGCTACCTGCGCATCGAGCAATTGCGTTTTGGCGAGCGCCTGACCTTGCACTGGACACTGGACCCCGCGGCAGGCGAGGCCGAGGTGCCCGCCCTGATGCTGCAGCCGCTGGTGGAAAACGCCGTCAAGCACGGCGTGGAGGCCGACCCCGATGGCGGCTGGGTGCGCGTGTCCACGCATGTGAAGGGAGGGCAGGCCGTGCTGACCATCACCAACTCCATTCCTGTGCATCCTCAGGCCGGTTTGACCGCAGGGCACGGCATCGCCTTGCGCAATGTGCGCCAGCGCTTGCGGCTGATGCACGATGTCGAGGCAAGTTTTGCCGCCGGGGTGCACAAAGGTGAAACGGCCGAGCATGCTTCGGTCTACGTGGTGCGTGTGTCCGTGCCACTCAAGCCTGGGGTGAAAGCAAGATGAACGATGTTTTGCGCGTGATGGTCGTGGACGATGAGCCGCTCGCGCGGCTGCGCCTGAAAACGCTCTTGTCGCAGTCGGATTGCCCCAACGTGGTGGTGGCCGAGGCGGGTGATGCCCGGCAGGCCTTGGCAGTTTTCAGCCCGAACGATGACGCCACTGACCCGGTGATCGACCTGGTCTTGCTGGACATCCAGATGCCCGGCCCGGATGGCCTGCGCCTGGCCGAACGGCTGCGCACGCTGCCCACCCCGCCCGCCGTGGTGTTCGTGACCGCGCACGCGGGGCATGCCTTGCAGGCCTTTGAACTGGAAGCGCTGGATTACCTGACCAAGCCGGTTCGGCTTGACCGCTTGAACGCGGCGCTGGCCCGGTGCGTCAAGCGAAAGCCAGCTGCGGCGGCGGTTGTGCCCGAGCTGGCGGACGAACCCACCTTGGTGGCGCAGGACCGGGGCCGCCTGGTGCGCGTGCCGGCTTCACAGGTCATCTACCTGAAGGCCGAGCTGAAGTACGTGACCCTGCGCACGGCCGAGCACAGCCATGTGCTGGATCAATCGTTGACGGAGCTGGAGGCGCAACTGGGCGAGCGCTTTGTGCGCGTGCACCGCAATGCTTTGGTGGCGCGGTCGGCCATGAAAGCGCTGGAGCGCCGGGCCGATGACGAGGAGGGCGGCGAGACCTGGGCGGTGCAGGTTGGGCCCACGGGCGAGTGGCTGGCCGTGTCGAGGCGACAGGTGGCCACGGTGCGCGAGGTGATGGCGGGGCGCTGACTGAACAAGCGCGCCCCGTGAAGCTTGGGCTCAGAAGCCCAGGCTGGCCAGCAAGTCGTCGACTTCGCCCTGGTTGTTGACCACGTCGGTGCGGCCTTCGCCATCGACCACCGGGCCATTGAGGGACGGCTCGATGTGCTGGTTGAGCGTCAAAGCCGCTTCGGCCTTGTGGGCCAACTCGGGTGGGGCGGCCTGCATCAGCACGCCCGCCAGTTGCTTTTCCAGGTCAGTGGCCAGGGAGACCACCTTGGCGACGACCTGACCGGTCAGATCGTGGAAGTCCTGCGCCATCATGATGTCGGTCAGGTGCCCGTCCACACGTTGCGTGACGGTTTCCACGTCTTCCACGAAATTCATCACCGCGCCGCTGGCCACGGCCTTGACCGGGTCAGCCACGAGCAACTGGGCCAGCTTGCGGGTTTCGGCGACGATGTGGGCCTGGTCGGCCTTGGCCTCGTCCACCAGGTTCAAGACCTTTTCGGCAGCGGCCGCCGTCTTGGTGGCGATGTAGCTCAGGCGGCTGCGCGCATCCGGCAGGTTGTTGACCGAGTCGGTCAGGCGCGGCAGCACACCCAGCTGGTTGAGCGTGTCGTGCAGTTGGCGTGTCAGCGTGCCCAGTTGCTGAAAAATTTCCGGCGAAGCGGCGGCGGCCGCAGGTGCCGCCATCGTGGGCAGATCATCCATCTTCATCATCGGTTCCCCCTGCTCAGGCCGCGGCCGTGAGTTTTTGCATGATTTTTTGCACCTTCTCTTCCAGCGTGGCCTTGGTGAAGGGCTTCACGATGTAACCCGCAGCGCCGGTCTGGGCCGCCAGCACGATGTCTTCCTTGCGGGCTTCGGCGGTGACCATCAGCACCGGCAGGTGCTTGAGCGTGTCGTCCGCCTTGATGGCCTTGAGCAAGTCAAAGCCATTCATGTTGGGCATGTTGATGTCGCTGACCACGAAATCGTATTTGCCGTTCTTGAGCATGTTCAAGGCCACGGCGCCGTCTTCGGCTTCTTCGGCGTTGTTGTAGCCAATTTCCTTGAGCAAACCTCGGACGATGCGGCGCATCGTGGAAAAGTCGTCAACGATCAGGAATTTCATGTCGGGTGAGGGATTGCTCATGGCTCGTCCTTGATTCAATCGTTAGAGGCCTGGCACGGCCTCCGCGAGGTGTTCACAGCCGTTATCGGCGTTC
>NZ_JAUSAR010000150.1 GCF_030652515.1 Aquabacterium sp.
TCGCACGCCTGCCCAACGAAAGCCCTGAAAGGGGCCCCACGCCGTGACCGATCGCACCCACCACCTGATGCATTTCGAGGGCGGCAACGCCCTGGCCCCTCACCAAGTTCAGGCTTTGCTGCCCAAACTGCAGGCCATCAACCCCAAGATCACCGGCGTGCATGCCCGCCATGTGCATTGGGTGGCCGCTGACCACGGCCTGCCGGCGAGCGAATCGGACACCCTGTCGGGTTTGCTGACCTACGGTGATCCCTACCAGGGGCCCACTGATGGCGATCTGATCGTGGTGATGCCCCGCTTGGGCACCGTGTCGCCCTGGGCCTCCAAGGCGACGGACATTGCGCACAACTGTGGCCTGAAGATTCGCCGGGTCGAGCGCGTGACCGAGTTCCGCCTGACGCTCAAGGCTGGTTTGCTGGGTTCGATCACCGGTGGCAACAAGCCTTTGACGCCGAGTGAGTTGAGCGCGGCCGCGGCATTGCTGCACGACCGCATGACCGAAAGCGTGGCCCTGGCTCGCGATGAGGCGCGGCACCTGTTTGACGAAAAACCCGGTCAGGCGATGGAGCACGTGGATGTGCTGGGGCAGGGCCGTGGCGCCCTGGAGTCGGCCAACAAGACCTTTGGCCTGGCCTTGTCGGATGATGAAATCGACTACCTGGTCAATGCTTTCACCGGTTTGAAGCGAAACCCGACTGACGTTGAGCTGATGATGTTCGCGCAGGCCAACAGCGAGCACTGCCGCCACAAGATCTTCAATGCCCAGTTCACCATCGATGGGCAGGCGCAAGATTTGTCGATGTTCGGCATGATCCGCAACACCGAAAAGCTGAACCCGCAGCACACGGTGGTGGCCTATTCCGACAACGCCTCGGTGATGGAAGGCCACCAGATCGAGCGCTGGATGCCCGCTGGCTACACCAACGCGCCCCAGTACCAGGCCACGTCCGAGTTGGCCCACGTGCTGATGAAGGTCGAGACCCACAATCATCCCACGGCGATTTCGCCATACCCGGGCGCTTCAACGGGTGCGGGCGGCGAGATCCGCGACGAAGGCGCCACGGGCCGTGGGTCCAAGCCCAAGGCCGGGTTGACCGGGTTTTCTGTGTCCAACCTGCACCTGCCCGGCACCAACGAACCCTGGGAACAGAACCCCATCGGCAAGCCCGAGCACATCGCCAGCCCCCTGCAGATCATGATCGAAGGTCCCCTGGGTGGCGCCGCCTTCAACAACGAGTTCGGCCGGCCCAACCTGGCGGGCTATTTCCGCGTCTTCGAGCAGACCGTGGGCACGGGCGCTGATGCCATCCGCCGTGGTTATCACAAGCCCATCATGATCGCGGGCGGCCTGGGCACGATCGCGTCCACGCAGACGCACAAGGTGCAGTTTCCCGCAGGCACCTTGCTGATCCAGTTGAGCGGCCCGGGCATGCGCATCGGCATGGGCGGCAGCGCAGCCAGTTCCATGGCGGCGGGCACCAATGCGGCCGATCTGGATTTCGATTCGGTGCAGCGCGGCAACCCCGAGATCCAGCGCCGGGCGCAAGAGGTCATCAACCACTGCTGGCACCTCGGCGCCAACAACCCCATCCTGGCCATCCACGATGTGGGCGCGGGCGGTATTTCCAACGCTTTCCCTGAGCTGGTGGACGGCGCAGGCAAGGGCGCGCGTTTCGACCTGAGCAAAGTGCCGCTGGAAGAGTCGGGCCTGGCCCCCAAAGAGATCTGGTGCAACGAAAGCCAGGAGCGTTACGTTCTGGCCATCGCGCCTGAGAGCCTGCCCATTTTCACCGCCATGTGCGAGCGCGAGCGTTGCCCCTTCGGCGTCGTGGGCGTGACGACTGAAGAATGCCAACTGGTGTTGGAAGACACGTCACTGGCCAAGCCCGACGCTGATCGCCCCATCGACATGCCCATGGACGTGCTGCTGGGCAAGCCGCCCAAGATGCACCGCGACGTCAAGAGCGTGACGCGCGACGCGGGCGATGTCAGCCTCACCGGTGTGGCCTTGAGCCAAGTCGCCCTGGATGTGCTGCGCCACCCCACCGTGGCCAGCAAGCGTTTCCTGATCACGATTGGCGACCGCACCGTGGGCGGCCTCAACCACCGCGACCAGATGATTGGCCCCTGGCAAGTGCCGGTGGCCGACTGTGCCGTCACCCTGGCCGACTTCAAGGGTTTCGCGGGCGAGGCCATGAGCATGGGCGAGCGCACGCCGCTGGCTTCTGTCAACGCGCCAGCCTCCGGTCGCATGGCCGTGGCTGAAGCCATCACCAACCTGCTGGCCGCACCCATCGAGTTGAGCCGAGTCAAGCTGTCCGCCAACTGGATGGCCGCTTGCGGTGAAGCCGGTGAAGACGCCGCTTTGTTTGAGACCGTGCGCGCCGTGGGCATGGAGCTGTGCCCCGCGCTGGGCGTGTCGATCCCGGTGGGCAAGGACTCCTTGTCGATGCGCACCCGCTGGTCTTCGGAGCAAGGCGAAACCAAACAAGTCACCGCGCCCGTGTCGCTGATCGTGACCGCCTTCGCGTCCATCGCCGACGTGCGCCCCACGCTCACGCCACAACTGATCACGACCGAGGCCGGCCAGGCGTTGGACACCTCGCTGATCCTGGTTGATTTGGGGCAAGGCCAAGGTCGCATGGGCGGCTCGATCCTGTCGCAGGTGCTTAACCAGTTTGGCAATACTGTGCCCGATCTCGACAACCCCGAATTGCTCAAGCAACTGGTGTCCGCCGTGAACGCCTTGCGCGCACAAGGCAAGCTGATGGCCTACCACGACCGCGCCGACGGCGGCCTGTGGGCCACGGCCTGCGAAATGGCCTTCGCGGGCCACACCGGCGTCAGCCTGAACGTGGACATGCTGGTCACCGAAGGTGATGGCATCAGTGACAGCCGTGCCGACATGGGCGACTCGAAGAACTGGGCTGGCCAGGTGGGCGAGCGCCGCAACGAACTGACCTTGAAAGCCCTGTTCAACGAAGAACTGGGCGTGGTGTTGCAAGTGCGCACGGCCGACCGTGACGCCGTGCTGCAAACCTTGCGTGAGCATGGCCTGTCCAAGCACAGCCACGTCATCGGCAAGCCCAACAACAAGGGCGTGGTCGAGGTCTGGCGTGATGCCAAAACCGTGTTCACGGCCCCGTTGGAACAACTGCACAAGACTTGGGACGAGGTCAGCTGGCGCATCGCTCAATTGCGCGACAACCCCGTCTGCGCCGACAGCGAACACGCCTGTGTGGGCCTGGCCAGCGACCCGGGCTTGCACGTCAAGCTCAGCTTCGATCCTTCAGTGAACGTGGCCGCGCCCTTCATCAACCAGTCGCGTCCCAAGGTCGCGATCCTGCGCGAGCAGGGCGTCAACAGCCACCTGGAAATGGCCTACGCCATGCACCTGGGCGGCTTCGACACCTTCGATGTGCACATGAGCGACCTGCAGGCTGGCCGCGCCCGCCTGGACCAGTTCAAGGGCTTCATCGCCTGCGGTGGCTTCAGCTACGGGGACACGCTGGGTGCCGGCGAGGGCTGGGCCCGCTCGATCATGTTCAACGCCTTGTTGGCCGAGCAGTTCGCCACCTTCTTTGGCCGCACCGACACCTTTGCCCTGGGCATCTGCAATGGCTGCCAGATGCTGGCGGCCCTCAGCCCCATCATCCCCGGCGCGCAGGACTGGCCCAAGTTCACGCACAACCAGAGCACGCGCTTCGAGGCACGCCTGAGCCAGGTCGAAGTGCTGGAAAGCCCCTCTCTGTTCTTCGCGGGCATGGCGGGCAGCCGCTTGCCGATCGCCGTGGCGCACGGTGAAGGCTTTGCGGACTTCTCTCAGCGCGGCAATGCCCAGCAGGTCAAGCAGGCGCTGCGTTTCGTGGACAACAAGGGCGTGGCCACCGAGGCCTATCCCTTCAACCCGAACGGCAGCCCCGGTGGCCTGACGGCGGTGACCACGGCCGACGGCCGCTTCACGGCCATGATGCCGCACCCCGAGCGCGTGTTCCGCAATGTGCAAATGAGCTGGACCAGCGGTGACAAGGCCGAGCACAGCCCTTGGCTGCGCCTGTTCCAGAACGCCCGCCGCTGGGTGGGTTGAGGCGCCTCAGCTCCAGTCGGATCAGGTCAGGCTGGCAGCAGCTTGACCTGCCATTGGCCGCCCTCGGCGATCAAGGTCATCAGGCGGTCGATGTTGGGGTGCTTGCCGGGGTTGTCTTTGGCATCCACCGTGTGCTCGGCGTAAATGTCCAGGCCGCGTGACGCGGCATCGGCATCGATGATGCTTGAGGCATCGGCCAGCGAGGCGTAGACCGCCAGCGAGCCCGCCTGGCCCGGCTTGTTTTCAATGGTGGCCACGACGGTGCCCGAAGCGTCGATCAATTGCAAGCCCGCCAGGTGAGAAACGGGTGGGAGTTGTTGGAGGTTGTCGCTGAAAGCCATGTTGGTGCTCAGATTGTTCTGGGTTATTGAAGTGCCGGGCGCATTCTCTTGCAAAAAACCACGGCGACGGTTACCCGAAGCAAGGGCTATCCCCTCCCATGTCAAAGCGCTTCAGGCGGTTAAACTTTGCGAGCAATACAAGCCACGCGCTGGCGCTGATAATCAAGGGTGTGCTGTTATGAAATTGAATCTGGGCTGTGGGTCTCAAGTACCAGAAGGGTGGGTCAACGTTGACTACGCATTGGGTGCTCGCTTTGCGAAGAACCCCCTGTTCCGTTTGATCAACAAGCCATTGGGCCTGTTTGACATGCAGTGGAACGACAAGATTTTCCTGCATGACCTGACCAAGCCCTTTCCTTGGGCAAACGCCAGTGTTGAAGCGGTCTACACGTCGCACACCCTGGAGCATTTGTCTCGAGAGGAAGGTCGCCACTTCCTGAGCGAATGTCATCGCGTGCTCAAGCCAAACGGGATCATCCGCGTCATCGTGCCTGACCTCAAGCACGTGGTGGATGAGTACATCCAGGGCCGCACCAAAGCGGACAACGTGCTGGAAGAACTGGGGGTTCTTTTCGGCGTGGGTTCCAGCCCCCTTAAAAAGCGGTTGGCCCCTTTTGTTCAGTTCCCGCACAAATGCATGTACGACACCCCCAGACTCCTTGAAATCCTGGATGAAACGGGCTTCGTGGCATCCAGCAAAGGCGCCTTTGACAGCGGTATCCCCGACATCCGATCCATAGAATTCGAAAGTCGGACCGAGCACGCCGTGGTGGTTGAAGGGCGCAAGCGCTGAGTTTGGGCGGCGTGCAGCAGTGAGCACGGAAGGTGCTTCTCACCAGCGCCTATAATGCCGCTTTACCACCGCAGCGTTTGGCGTAATGAGCCAACGCTACAGCGCAATGACCAAGTTCGTCTTCGTCACGGGCGGTGTGGTGTCCTCGCTAGGCAAGGGCATCTCAGCCGCATCTTTGGCCGCCATTCTCGAATCGCGCGGCCTCTCCGTGACCCTCATCAAGCTCGACCCGTACATCAACGTGGACCCGGGCACCATGTCGCCGTTCCAGCATGGCGAGGTGTTCGTGACCGACGACGGGGCCGAAACCGACCTCGACCTGGGCCACTACGAGCGTTTCATCACCAGCCGGATGAGGCGCAGCAACAGTTTTTCTGCGGGCCAGATCTACAAAAGCGTCCTTGAAAAAGAACGGCGCGGCGAGTATCTGGGCAAGACTGTCCAGGTCATTCCTCACATCACCAACGAGATCCAGGATTTCATCCGCAGGGGCGCGCGCTTTGGCCTGCCCGACGCGGTTGATGTGGCCATCGTGGAAATCGGCGGCACCGTGGGTGACATCGAATCCTTGCCCTTCCTGGAAGCCGTGCGCCAGATGAGCCTGAAGATGGGCCCCGGCAACACCGCTTTCGTGCATCTGACCTACGTGCCCTTCATTGCCGCCGCCGGCGAGTTGAAGACCAAGCCCACGCAGCACACCGTGCAGAAAATGCGCGAAATCGGCATCCAGCCCGATGCCTTGCTGTGCCGTGCCGACCGCGCCATCCCGCACGATGAAGCCGAAAAGATCTCGCTCTTCACCAACGTGCCAGAGTCCGGTGTGATCTCGGTGTGGGACGCCGACAGCATCTACAAGGTGCCGCGCATGCTGCACGAGCAGGGCCTGGACGACCTGATCTGCGCCAAGCTGCAACTGACCACCAAGCCCGCTGACCTGTCTCGCTGGGACACCTTGGTCCATGAAGTCGAGCATCCCAAGAGCGATGTCACCATCGCCATGTGCGGCAAGTACACCGACCTGTCGGACTCGTACAAGTCGCTCAACGAGGCGCTGCGCCACGCTGGCATCCACAACCATGCCCGCGTCAACATCGAGTACGTTGATTCCGAAACACTCACGTCAGAAACGGCCGACACCCTGGCCAAGTACGACGCCATCCTGGTGCCCGGCGGCTTCGGCAAGCGTGGCGTCGAAGGCAAGATCATCGCGGCGCAGTACGCCCGTGAACACGGCGTGCCCTACCTGGGCATCTGCCTGGGCATGCAGGTCGCCACGATCGAATACGCGCGCCACAAGGCGGGCTTGGCCAACGCCAACAGCACCGAGTTCGACCCCGCCAGTCCGCACCCTGTCATCGCTCTGATCGACGAATGGCTGGACGCCGATGGCACCGTGCAGAAGCGTGATGCTTCTTCCGATCTGGGCGGCACGATGCGCCTGGGCGCGCAAAGCTCGGATGTCAAGCCCGGCACCATCGCTCACGAGATCTACGGCCCCGTGGTGACCGAACGCCATCGCCACCGCTACGAGGCCAACGAGCGTTACCTCGACCGCTTGCAAGAAGCCGGGCTGATCATCTCCGCCATCACGCAGCGCGAAAAGCTGACCGAGATGGTCGAGTTGCCCAAATCGGTTCATCCCTGGTATGTGGGTGTGCAGTTCCACCCCGAGTTCAAGTCGACCCCGTGGGACGGCCACCCACTGTTCACCGGCTACATCAAGGCCGCTCTTGAACACCATCAAGCTCAGAAAGGCACAGCATGAAGCTCTGCGGATTCGACGTTGGCCTGGACCAGCCCTTCTTCCTGATCGCCGGCCCGTGCGTGGTCGAGTCTGAACAGCTTCAGATGGATACCGCCGGTACCCTCAAGGAAATCTGCCTCGAGTTGGGCGTGCCCTTCATCTTCAAGTCCAGCTACGACAAGGCCAACCGCTCATCGGGCACATCTTTCCGTGGCCCGGGCATGGAAAAGGGTCTTGAGATCCTGGCCAAGGTCAAGCGCGAGTTGAACGTGCCCATCCTGACCGATGTGCACACCGAGGCCGAAGTGCCTTTGGTGGCCTCGGTCGTCGATGTGCTGCAGACGCCTGCGTTTTTGAGCCGCCAGACGGACTTCATCCGCGCCGTGGCCCAGAGCGGCAAGCCCGCCAACATCAAGAAGGGCCAGTTTTTGGCCCCTGGCGACATGAAGAACGTCATCGACAAGGCCCGTGCCGCCGCGCGCGAAAAGGGCCTGCCCGACGACGTGTTCATGGCCTGCGAGCGTGGTGTCAGCTTCGGCTACAACAACCTCGTGTCCGACATGCGTTCGCTGGCGATCATGCGCGAGACCAACGCCCCGATCGTGTTTGACGCGACCCACTCGGTGCAGTTACCGGGCGGGCAGGGCACCAGCTCTGGCGGCCAACGTGAATTCGTCCCCGTGCTGGCGCGCGCGGCCGTGGCGGTGGGCATCTCCGGTCTGTTCATGGAGACCCACCCCGATCCAGCCCATGCCATGAGCGACGGCCCCAACGCCGTGCCGCTCAAGCACATGAAGGCGCTGCTCGCCACCCTGGTCGAGTTGGACCGCATCACCAAGAAAAACGGTTTCCTGGAAACCCATTTCAATTAATCATCAACATCAAACCGCTTTGAGGATCACTGGATGAGTGCCATCGTTGACATCATCGGCCGCGAAATCATCGACAGCCGAGGAAACCCCACCGTCGAATGCGACGTGCTGCTGGAAAGCGGCGTCATGGGCCGCGCCGCCGTGCCTTCTGGCGCCTCCACTGGTTCGCGTGAAGCGATTGAACTGCGCGATGGCGACAAGTCTCGCTACCTGGGCAAGGGCGTGCTCAAGGCTGTTGAACACATCAACACCGAGATCGCCGAAGCTGTGTTGGGCCTGGATGCTTCCGAGCAAGCTTTTCTGGACCAGACCTTGATTGATCTGGACGGCACCGAGAACAAGGGCCGTCTGGGCGCCAACGCGATGCTGGCGGTTTCGATGGCCGTGGCCCGCGCCGCCGCTGAAGAATCCGGCCTGCCGCTGTACCGCTACTTCGGCGGCATGGGCGCCGTGCAACTGCCTGTGCCGATGATGAACGTCATCAACGGTGGCGCGCACGCCAACAACAACCTGGACATCCAGGAATTCATGATCCTGCCGGTGGGCGCGCCCACTTTCAAGGAAGCCATCCGCTATGGTGCTGAAGTCTTCCACGCGCTGAAGAAAATCATCCACGACAAGGGCATGAGCACCGCCGTGGGCGACGAGGGTGGTTTCGCGCCCAACGTGGCCAGCCATGAAGCCGCCATCCAGTTGATCCTGGAAGCCATCGACAAGGCTGGTTTCATCGCCGGTGAACAGATCGCCCTGGGCCTGGACTGCGCTGGCAGCGAGTTCTACAAGGATGGCAAGTACCACCTCGAAGGCGAAGGCCTGAGCCTGACAGCCGAAGAATGGACCAGCATCCTGGCCACCTGGTGCGACAAGTACCCCATCATCAGCATTGAAGACGCCATGGCCGAAGGCGACTGGGCCGGCTGGAAGCACCTGACCGAAGTGCTGGGCAAGAAGGTTCAGTTGGTGGGCGACGACCTGTTCGTCACCAACACCAAGATCCTGAAAGAAGGCATCGACAAGAACATCGCCAACTCGATCCTGATCAAGATCAACCAGATCGGCACGCTGACCGAAACCTTCGCTGCCATCGAGATGGCCAAGCGCGCGGGCTACACCGCCGTCATCAGCCACCGCTCGGGTGAAACCGAAGACAACACCATCGCCGACATCGCGGTGGGTTTGAACGCGGGCCAGATCAAGACCGGTTCGATGAGCCGCTCCGACCGCATCAGCAAGTACAACCAGCTGCTGCGCATCGAAGAGGACCTGGGTGGCGTGGCCGTGTACCCCGGCCGCAGCGCGTTCTACAACCTGCGCTGATCCAAGCAAACGAGGCCCCAGGGCCTCGTTTTGCATTCGATCCTGATTGATAATCCAGTCCCATGCGCGTCGCTACCATCGTCCTCCTGGCCCTTCTGGCCGTGGTGCATGCCGAACTCTGGTTCGGCAAGGGTGGTGTGCCGCGCGTCATGTCTTTGCGTGCCCAGGTGCAGCACCAGCAAAAGCTCAATGACCAGGCGCAGGCCGTCAACGAGCAACTGGTGGCCGAGGTCCGAGACCTCCAGGAAGGCCTGGAGATGGTCGAAGAAAAGGCCCGCACCGAGCTGGGCATGATCAAGCCTGACGAGATCTACGTGCAGCTGACCACCACCAAGCAGCCGCCAGCTTCTGCATCAGCCAACGCTGGCGAGGCCTCTGCTGCCGCGCCTTGATGCTCAACAACACGCCGCTGTCCGACCTGTTCGCCTGGGCTGATCCGTGGTTGGCGCCACTGTTCACCGCCTGGGGTGTGCCCGTTTCGCAGTTGGAGGTCTGGGCCTTCATGTTGTCCTTGGCCATGGTGCTGTTCAACCTGCGCGTCAATCCTTGGGGCTGGCCTTTGGCCATCGTCAGCTCCTTGCTCTATGGCGTGCTGTTCGCGCGCAGCAAGCTGTATGGCGAGGCCACCTTGCAACTGGTTTTCGTGGCCTTGTCGTGCTGGGGCTGGTGGCAGTGGCTGTGGGGGCGTGATGAATCCAACGCCTCCTTGAGGCCACAAGCCTTGGGCCGCCGTGGCCGCCAGTGGGCGCTGGCGGTGACCTTGCTCATGTGGCCCGTGTTGGGTTTGCTCCTGGACCATGCCACCGACTCCGACGTGCCTTACCTGGATGCCCTGCCCACCGCGGCCAGCTTGCTGGGACAGTGGTTGTTGGGTCGCAAGTACATCGAGAACTGGTCGACCTGGCTGGTGGTCAACCTCGTGAGCATGGTTCTGTTTGGCCAGAAGGGTTTGTGGCTCACGGTCATCCTGTATGGCTTGTTCGCTGTGCTGTCGGTGGCGGGCTGGCAGCAATGGCGGCGCCATGTCGTGCCAGTGCCTCAACGTGGCTGAGCGGGGCGTTGTCATTGCCATTGTGGGCGCTGAAAGCACGGGCAAAACCACCCTGGCCGTTGGCTTGACCCAGGCCTTGCAGGCCGACGGCATGAATGCTGTCATGGTGCCCGAGGTCTTGCGCGAGTTTTGCGATGACCGGGGCCGCACACCTTACCCGCATGAGCAGGTTGGCATTGCCCAGGAGCAAACCTTGCGCATCGTTCAAGCCGCGCAGACGCACGATGTGGTGGTGGCCGACACAACCGCTTTGATGACGGCGGTGTACAGCGATCATCTGTTCAACGACCAAGGCCTCTACCCGCAAGCCTTGAGTGATCATGCTCTGGCCGACCTGACCTTCTTGACCGCACTGGACTTGCCTTGGCAGGCTGACGGCCTGCAGCGCGACGGCGCGCACGTCCGTGAACCGGTGGACAGCCTGATCCGGCAGCACCTGGTGAGCGCCAGATTGGCGTTTTCCGTGGTGGCGGGGCAGGGCGCGCACCGCCAGGATCAGGCCTTGCTGGCGGTCAGGCAGGCCTTGAGTGCCGCCCAGCGGGCCCAGGACAACGCTGGCCGCCCCCGTTGGCGCTGGGTGTGCGAAAAATGCGATGACGGCGACTGCGAAGAGCAGCACTGGCTGCCCCGCGCCTGACGCTGCTGCCCATCACTGCAAGCTGGTGGAGCCCGGCGGATGGTCGGTCGTCTCGGTGAACAGTTCCGCGGCATCCACGGCGTCAAACCGGTAATGCTCCCCGCAGAACTCGCAACCCACGTCGATCTGGGCTTGTTCGGTCAGGATGCTTTCAACCTCTTCGCGGCCCAGGTTGCGCAACATGGTGGACACCCGCTCGCGTGAGCAGGTGCAGGCAAAGTGCGGCCCTTCCAGGCCCTTCATCGGGTCGAAGCGGATGATGTCTTCTTCCCAGAAAAGGCGGCGCAGGATGGTGTCAGCATCCAGGGTCAACAGTTCTTCACGCGTCAAGGTGGCGGCGAGGTAGGCGATGCGGTTGTACGCCTCGTTCAGGCCGATCTCGTCTTCGTCCGAGCGCTGCGCACCGGCCAGGTTGCCGGTGCCCTCCATCGGCAAGCGTTGGATCAGCAGGCCGGCAGCGATGTTGTCATTGGCTGCCAGGATCAGCTTGGTGTCCAGTTGCTCGGACTGCAGCATGTAGTGCTCCAGCACCTCGCTCAATTGCAGCAAAGGCTCGCGCTGGTCACCATGCAAGGGCACCACGCCTTGGTAAGGCTGCTGGCCGGGCATGCGGCTCTGCGGGTCGAGCGTGATGGCGCAGCGGCCTTCGCCGCCCACATTCACCATCACGTCCAGAGGCAGGTGACCGGAGTCGGTGGAGGGCAACTCGCCCACCACCTTGGCGGTGGTGCGAAAGCCCAGGTCGGGCTGTACCTCGGCCACGGCCACCTTCACGGGGCCATCGCCAAAAATCTGCAAAACCACGGCGCCATTGAACTTGATGTTGGCCTGCATGAGCACGCCCGCGGCGGCCATCTCGCCCAGCAACTGGCGCACCGGCTCTTCAAAGGTTTCGCTGGCATCGCGGCGGCGCAGCACTTCCTGCCAGGCGTCGGTCAGCCGAACCAGCATCCCGCGCACGGGCAAGCCATCGAACAAAAATTTGTGCAGTTCCGTCGTCATCTCGTTCATTCTTGGGTGGCGTCAATGCGCACCAGGTCGGTTTTGAACTCGCCCGCTTTTTGCACATACATGGCGGTGCCGATGCTCATGCGGGCCAGTTCCATCTCGGTCAGGGGGCGCACGACCTTGGCGGGGCTGCCCAGGATCAGCATGCCTTCGGTGTCAAAGACCTTGCCTTCGGTGACCAGGGCACCGGCCCCCACCAGGCATCTCTTGCCAATGACCGCGCCATTGAGCACCACGGCCTGGATGCCGATCAAGGCGCCGTCGCCGATCGTGCAGCCGTGCAGCATCACCTGGTGGCCGATCGTCACGTCGGTGCCGACGGTCAGCGCAAAGCCGATGTCGGTGTGCAGCACGGACGATTCCTGCACGTTCGAGCGCGCGCCGATGCGGATCGGCTCGTCGTCTCCCCGCAAGGTGGCCTGTGACCACACGCTGCTGCCTTCGGCCAGGTGCACCTCACCGATCACGTCGGCCGATTCGGCGACATAGGCGGAAGGGTGGGTTTGCGGACACTTGTCCTTGATGCTGTAAAGGGCCATGGGCTCAATGTGGGGACGAGGTGCCCCTATTCTAGGGCGCCGGTGCGCGCAGTCGATTTATCATGCCCTGAGTCATGGGTTTCATGCCCGCCAACCACACCAACATGCTGATCCTGCTGTCCCCCGCCAAAAGCCTCGATTTCGAGACCGCTCCCACCACCGACCAACACACCTTGCCGGTGTTTGCCAAGGAGGCCGCGCAATTGATTGAGGTGCTGCGTCCCTACACGCCCGCGCAAATCGCCTCCCTGATGGATTTGAGCGATGCCTTGTCCACGCTCAATGTGGCCCGCTTCGGGGCTTGGCGCCCCAAGTTCACCGCCCGCAACAGCAAACAGGCGATCCTGGCATTCAACGGTGATGTCTATGGTGGGCTGGATGCACCCAGCCTCAAGCAGGCTGACCTGGACTGGGCGCAAGAGCATGTGGCCATGTTGAGCGGTCTGTACGGCGTGCTTCGGCCCTTGGATTGGATGCAGCCTTACCGGCTGGAAATGAGCACCAAGCTGGCCAACCCGCGCGGCAAGGATCTGTACGCCTGGTGGGGCGACACCCTGGCCCTGCATTTGAACGAACGCCTGGCACCACAGCCCGACAATCTCATCATCAACCTGGCGTCGCAAGAGTATTTCAAGGCCGTCAAACGCAAGGCGCTCACGGGCAGGGTGGTGGAATGCGTGTTCGAGGATTGGAAGTCAGGGAAGTGGAAGGTCATCAGCTTTCACGCCAAGCGCGCACGTGGCCTGATGGCCCGCCACGCCATCGTCCACCGGGCCAAGACCCTGAAGGACTTGCGCGGGTTCGCCGCCGAAGGCTATGCCTACGCGGAAGACGCCTCCGAGCCTGACCGCCTGGTCTTCAGGCGCCGATTGGAATCTTGATCGGATTGACCAGAGAGGGCGGCATGCCAGAGCAGGTCATCACACCGGAGCTGCGCCAATGGATCATCGAGCAGGTCTCGGCGGGGCACAGTTCGGCGTCGGTGCTCGGTGCCATGAAGGCCAGTGGCTGGACCGAAAGCATTGCGTTGGCGGCTCTTGAAAATACCTTGAAAGCTCAAGCCTTGCCCTTGATCGAGGCCAGCCGCCTTCTGCCCGAGGTTGTGATGAATGAGGGCGCCACGACCGTGTGGGCGCATGACCGTGAGGTGATGGTGCTGGTCAGCATGGCGCACCCCCGGGTGCTGGTGCTGGGCGGTTTGCTGTCGCCGCAAGAGTGCCAGGAGATGATCGAGTTGGCTCAACCTCGGCTGGCCCGCTCGGAAACCGTGGTCAACGCCACGGGTGCCAGTGAAGTCAACGTGGCACGCACCAGCCAGGGCATGTTCTTCGCACGGGCTGAGAACGAATTGTGCGCGCGCGTGGAGGCGCGCATGGCAGCTTTGTTGAACTGGCCGGTGGAGCGCGGCGAGGGGCTGCAGATCTTGCGTTACGGGCCTGGGGCCGAGTACAAGCCGCACTACGATTACTTCGATCCAATGCAATCAGGCACGCCAGCGGTTTTGCGCCGGGGAGGGCAGCGCGTGGCCACCTTGGTCACCTACCTCAATACCCCGGCCGCAGGTGGCGCCACCATATTCCCGGATGTGGGTTTCCAGGTCAGCGCCGTGGCGGGCAATGCGGTGTTTTTCAGTTATGCCTTGCCACACCCGATGACTCAAACGCTGCATGGTGGCGCCCCTGTGTTGGCGGGTGAGAAATGGGTGGCCACCAAATGGCTGCGTGAACAGCGTTTTGAATGACGCGTGTTCATGAATTTTTTGAAAATTCATGAAGGGTCTGTCAACCGGGGTATTTCGGCTCGCGTTGATCACCTACAGATTCGGGCCTTTTGAATCTGAAGACCAACCTTATTCAAATCCTTTGGAGTTTTTCATGAAGAAACTGATCGCCGCTTTGATCGCTTCGATGTTCGCCGTGGGCGCATTCGCCGCTGACGCTGCTCCTGCTGCCGCCCCTGAAGCTTCGGCGGCTGCTTCCAAGCCCGCCAAGAAGGCCAAGGCCCATGTCAAGAAGAAGGCTGCTCCCAAGGCTGAAGCTGCTTCCGCTGCTGCGCCCGCTGCCTCGAAGTAATTCGCGTCAAGCCCAACAAAAAACCCGGCCATGCCGGGTTTTTTGTTGTTCAAACCAAATGCGACTGGATCAGCGCGTGCGGTCACGCGCCACCGGCGCCGCACCGCGATGGCCACCACCGCCACGCTTGTCGCCATTGCCGCCGCGTGAATCACCACCACGCGATGAACCGGTGCGGGGCGCAGCACGGCCGCCACCACCGCCGCCACCAGGACGGCCACCACCACTGGAGCCGCCACGGCCGCCGCCGGGTGCGCCGTGCAAGGTGCGACGACCCAGTTGGATGGGCTCGGCCTTGGCATTGGGATCGGGTTCGAAGCCCTGCACCACTTCGCGGTCAATGGGCCGTTTGATCAGCTTCTCGATGTCGGCCAGGAAGCCTTCCTCGTCCACGCACACCAACGAAATGGCTTCGCCTTCGGCGCCAGCACGGCCGGTGCGGCCAATGCGGTGCACGTAGTCTTCGGCCACATTGGGCAACTCGTAGTTGATGACGTGCGGCAACTGGTCGATGTCGATGCCGCGTGCCGCGATGTCCGTGGCCACCAGCACCTGCAAATCACCGGACTTGAACTCGGCCAAAGCGCGTGTGCGGGCGCTCTGGCTCTTGTTGCCATGGATGGCCATGGCCGTGATGCCTTGCTTTTCCAGGTACTCGACCAGGCGATTGGCGCCATGCTTCATGCGCGTGAACACCAGCACCTGGTGCCAGTTTTGTGACTTGATGAGGTGCGTCAGCAACTCTTTCTTTTGATCGCGATCGACCGGGTGGATCTTTTGCGAGATGGTCTCGGCCGTCGTGTTGCGGCGGGCCACTTCGATCATCTGCGGGGCGTTGAGCAGGCGATCGGCCAGCGCCTTGATCTCGTCCGAGAAGGTGGCCGAAAACAGCAGGCTTTGCTTCTTGGGTGGCACGATGGCCAGCACGCGGCGGATGTCATGGATGAAACCCATGTCCAGCATGCGATCGGCCTCGTCCAGCACGAAATACTCGACGTGGCTCAAGTCCAGCGTGCCTTGCTGATGGTGATCAAGCAGGCGGCCAGGGGTGGCCACCAGGATGTCAACGCCACGGCGCAAGGCGTCGATCTGCGGATTCATGCCGACCCCGCCAAACATGACCATGGAACGCAATGGCAGGTACTTGCCATAAACGCGCACACTTTCTTCGACCTGGGCCGCAAGTTCGCGGGTTGGGGTCAGGATCAGAGCACGGATGTGACGACGGGCACCTTGAGGTGCCGGGTTGACGGCCAATTTGTGCAGCAAGGGCAAGGTGAAACCGGCGGTTTTGCCCGTTCCGGTTTGCGCGCCAGCCAGCAAGTCACCACCACTGAGCACGGCTGGAATAGCCTGTGCCTGGATGGGTGTTGGGATGGTGTAGCCAGCTTCGGCGATTGCTTTCAGCAACGGTTCTGCCAACCCCAATGATTCAAACGACATAAAACAGGCCCAAGAAAGGTTATACGGCGACTGCACTCGTTTTTTCCGGGCCTGGAATAGACGAGTCAACCGGTGGTGCGTGGGCAACCTGACATGATGACATGTAAGTAAAGGTTGCTCAGATTCACCAACGTTAAATTGTAGGGCGTAGCGTGAATATTGCATAGCCTGTCCCAAATCTTAGGGGTGCTCTGATGATGAATTGGGGCCAACTTGTACCCAGCTGGCTGCAAACTGGGCCGCATGCTCCGAAATATGACACTTGGGGGCCGGTAAAATCGCGCGATGAGTTCAATGGTTCTTGCCCGTAAATACCGTCCACACAGTTTCGAGGCCATGGTGGGCCAAGGGCATGTGGTTCAGGCTTTGAGCAATGCGCTCACCCAGCAGCGCTTGCACCACGCCTATTTGTTCACCGGAACGCGGGGCGTCGGTAAAACCACGGTGTCGCGCATCCTGGCCAAATCGCTCAATTGCGTGGGGCTGGATGGCACCGGGGGCATCACCGCGCATCCCTGCGGCCAATGCCAGCCTTGCCGCGACATCGATTCGGGCCGCTTCGTGGATTACGTCGAGCTTGATGCGGCGTCCAACCGAGGGGTTGAAGAGATCTCTCAGCTGCTGGATCAGTCGGTCTACAAGCCCGTGGTGGGGCGCTTCAAGGTCTACATGATCGACGAAGTGCACATGCTGACCAACCACGCCTTCAACGCCATGTTGAAGACGCTGGAGGAGCCGCCTGATTATTTGAAGTTCGTGTTGGCCACGACCGATCCGCAGAAGGTGCCGGTGACCGTGCTGTCGCGTTGCCTGCAGTTCAATTTGCGCCCGATGGCCATGCAGACCGTGCAGGACCACTTGCAGCAGGTGATGGCGTCCGAGGCGATCAGTGCTGAACCGGGTGCCTTGAGCTTGCTGGCCAGGGCCGCCCGTGGTTCCATGCGCGACGCCCTGTCGCTGACCGATCAGGCCATCGCTTTTGGCGGTGGGGCATTGCTTGAAACCAATGTTCGTCAGATGCTGGGTGCGGTCGATCGGCAGCACATTCAGAAGATCATTGAATCGGTGTCTGCCGGTGATGGCGCTGGTTTGGTGGCGGCGGTCGACACCTTGCGCGAGCTGGGGCTGTCGGCCTCGGGCACCTTGGAAGAGCTGGCCACGGCCTTGCAACGCATGGCAGTGATCCAGGCAGTGCCGCAGGCGGCCGATGCCTCGGACCCTGACGCGGCCCTGTGGCAGTCCTTGGCCCGCATGCTGGCGCCGGATGAAACCCAGTTGTTTTACAGCCTGGCCTTGCAAGGGCGGGCTGAACTGGCCTTGGCGCCGGATGAGTACAGCGGCCTGCTGATGCTGCTGCTGCGTTTGCTGGCGTTCAAGCCCGCACAGGCCGGACAACACGTGGGGGACCGGGCAACGCCCAGCCCAAAAGCTGAGGGCTCGGGCGCCGCCAACAGGCCGGCCCCCGAGCCAGCTGTGCAAAGGGCTGTTCAGGCGGTCGTGCAAACGGCCAGGGCTGCCACTGCGCCGCCCGTCACCCAGCCCGTGGCGGTGGCGCCCAAGCCTGCGCCAGCGCGGGCGCCTGAGGTATCTCAAGGCATTCCTCCGTGGGAGGTTCTACCCGATCAGGCTTATGAGGCGGGCAATGCAGAACCGGACTCGGCGCCCGCGGAAGCCCCAGCCTTGGCCGAGCCACCTGCGCCTGCCGCGCAGCCTGTGCTCGCCGCCTTGCCCGACGATCCCTTGTCAGACCGCTGGGCGCAATTGGTGGCGCAAATGGCCGCGCGCAACAGCATCACGGCCCTGGTCCGCGAGTTGGCCATGCAGGCCCAGTGTGTGGCCAGCATGGAAGAGGGTGGGGGCAGCCGTTGGCGCTTGCGCGTCGAGCGCGAAAGCCTGCGGGGCGATATGCACCGTGAGCGTTTGGCCCAGGCTTTGTCGCAGTTGCTAGAGCACACTGCCGTGATCGAGTTGGAAGGCGGCGCGGCGGTCAACACCCCAGCTCAGCGTGACCAGGCCGCCCGAGAACGCCGCCAGCGCGCGGCGGAGGATCTGATCCAGCGCGATCCCCTGGTGATCTCGGCCTTGGCCCAGTATCCTGGTGCCCGCATCGTGGCCGGGTCCATCCGCCCCGTGTGAGCCGAAGCCTGCGTTCCGGGCGACAATCGCGGTTTGCGTTAGCGTTAGACAAGAAGGAATCCTCATGCTCAAAGGACAACTCGCCGGCTTGATGAAACAAGCCCAGCAAATGCAGGACAACCTGAAGAAAGCCCAGGACGAACTGGGCTTGATCGAGGTTGAAGGCCAATCTGGCGCCGGCCTGGTCAAAGTGCTGATGACCTGCAAGAACGACGTCAAGCGCGTCACCATCGATCCCAGCCTGCTGGCCGATGACAAGGACATGCTGGAAGACCTGGTGGCCGCTGCTTTCAACGACGCGGTGCGTCGCGCCGAAGCCACCTCGCAGGAAAAGATGGGCAAGCTGACCGCCGGCATGCCCATGCCTCCCGGCATGAAACTGCCGTTCTGAGCGCTGCGACGACAACATGGCCGATCCGGCTTTAGAGGTTCTGATCGATGCGCTTCGCTGCCTGCCCGGCGTAGGGCAGAAATCGGCTCAGCGCATGGCGTTTCACCTGCTGCAGCATGACCGCGTCGGGGCCATGAAGCTGTCGCACGCGCTGGCGGCGTCCATCGATGAGATCGGGCATTGCGAGCGGTGCCACACTTTCAGCCGCGCGCCGGTGTGCGATGTCTGCCAGGACGAATCGCGAGATCAAAGCCTGCTGTGCGTGGTCGAAAGCCCGGCCGACCAGGCCACCTTTGAGCGCACGGGCAGTTACCACGGTTTGTACTTCGTGCTGCTGGGGCGGCTCAGCCCGCTGGACGGCATCGGCGTGCACGACATCGGGTTGACGGCCTTGCTGCAACGCGCGGTCGACGGCTTGGTCACCGAGGTGATCCTGGCCACCAATTTCAACGCCGAAGGCGAGGCCACGGCCCACGTCATTGGCGATGCCTTGCGCCAGCGTGGCTTGAAAGTGACACGCCTGGCGCGGGGCGTGCCTGTTGGAAGTGAGCTGGAGTACGTGGACCTGGGTACCATTGCGCACGCGTTCATGGATCGACGTTGATCCCTGGGGCGTGCAGTTCCAAAACAGACATGGGTCCGAGAGACCGAGGAGATTTTGATGACGATTGCCAAATGGACAGTGTTGGCCGCTTTCATGCTGCCGGTGATGACCGTGGGCCTGGCCAAGGCCGGCACGATTCGCCTGGGCCGTAAAAACGGTGGCTACGACAACAACAACCCGCGCGAATGGGCGGGCAAGCTGACGGGCTGGCACCAACGTGCCAACGCCGCGCAGATCAATGGTTTTGAAGGCTTGCCACTGTTTGCGGCGGCGGTGATCTTTGCCCAGATGGCCCAGGCCGATCAGGCGCGCATCGACATGCTGGCCCTGGCCTACATTGGCATCCGCGTGGTCTACACGGCCATGTACCTGGCCAACCTGGGCTCGCTGCGCACCCTGGTGTGGACGGCGGGCCTGGCCACCAACATCGCATTGCTGATGATGGCGGCCTGAAAACGAAGGCTTTGAGGTGCGCGGAGGTCAGCGAGCGCTGGCCACCCGCACTTTGTTGGCGCGGTTAGGTGCCGCGCGGCCTTTCACCACACGGTTGCCTGTGCGGGATGCGCTGGCCACCTTGACCGTGGCTTTGCTGGACGAGCGCGCCACGGTGCGCGCGTTTTTCTGCACCTTCTTGCCCTTGGGCACATAAACCACCACGCTTTGGCCGCGTTTGAACTTGGACGAGGCTGAGACCCGATTCCATTGGGCCACTTGCGCTGCTGATACCCGGTAGCGACGGGCCAGGCTGGCCACCGAATCACCCTTGCCGGCGCGCAAGGTCAGGCGGCGCAGGGGTGGCAGGTCGGGGGCCAGGGCCATCATGGCGTTGTCGGCCACGGCTTCAGACACGTCTTGTTCACGGTGCTGGCTGCGGGGCACCAGCAGGGTCGAGCCGGCCTTGACCAGCATCTTGGGCGGAATGCGGTTGATGTCGCGCAGCGTGGACTCGCTCATGCCGACCTGCTTGGCCGCATCTGCCGGGCGCATGGTGCGTGGCACCGTCCAGGCTGTCCAGGTGGCCAGCAGGCCCTTGTGCTGGCTGAGCTTGTGCACGAACTGGCTGGCGTTGTCGTAGGGCAAGAGCACCTGGGGTGTACCGGCCGCCAGGATCACCGGCTTGTTCATCGATGGGTTGAGGGTCTTGAACTCATCGGTGGACAAGCCCGCCAGCTTGGCAGCCAGAGCCACGTCCATGTCGCGCTGGATGGGCACGCTCACAAAGTAGGGGTGGTTCTCGATGGGTGTCAGGGTCAGGCCGAAGCTGTCGGGGCTCAGCACGATGTTGCGCACAGCGTGCAGCTTGGGCACGTAGTGGCGCGTCTCGGCGGGCATGTTCAGGCTGAGGTAGTCGGTGGGCAGGCCGGCCTTGATGTTGCGGTTGATGGCCCTTTGCACATTGCCTTCGCCCCAGTTGTAGGCGGCCAATGCCAGGTGCCAATCGCCAAACTGGCGGTTCAGGCGCTGCAGGTAGTCAAGTGCGGCGCGGGTGGAGGCCAGCACGTCGCGGCGATCATCGCGAAACACGTTTTGCTTGAGCCTGAAATCCTTGCCCGTGGCAGGCATGAACTGCCAGATGCCCGAGGCCCGGGCCGATGACATGGCTTGCGGGTTGAAGGCGCTTTCGATGAAGGGCAGCAGGGCCAGCTCGGTGGGCATCTGGCGGCGTTCGATCTCTTCAAGCACATGGAAGAGGTAGCGGCTGGAGCGTTCAGTCATGCGCTGCACGTAGTCGGGGCGGCTGCTGTACCAACGCTCGTGGTCGCCGACCAGGGCCATGTCCAGCTCAGGCAATCCGAAACCACGTCGAACGCGGACCCACAGGTCCTGGTTGGCGTTCAGATCGTCCAGGTTGAGCGTGGTGTCTGGGCGCAGCGGATCGGTCGGGGTGCCCACGGCCTCGCGGACATCGTCTTGCAAAGCGGCGGCGGCTGGTGCGGCCTGCACCTTGGCCGTGGAGGCGGGTGGTGCCACAGCGGCCATGGCCGAGGCGGTGGTGGCTGCGGCCAGTTTGGTGGAACCGTCTTGATCACTTGAGTGGTTGACGAATGTGTCCAGGCTGGAGCAGCCCGAGAACAGCAGGGCGCTCAGAAAGGCAGCGCACAGGGCGACGGGGCGAAGGGAGGGCTTGATGCTCATGCTTTGAAATCGTTCTTCCATTGGCGCAGGGCGGTGAACACCGCCGAGCCGGAGCTGCTTTGGGCGCCATGTTGCTGGGCGCTGGCGATCACCTGAGGTTGGGCGCAGCGCATGAATGGGTTGATCGTCATCTCGGTGGCGATCGTGGTCGGCAAAGTCGGCTTGCCACGTTGCCTCAAGTTCAGGCAATCGAGTTCGTAGGCCACAGTGTCGGTGTTTTGCGGTTCCACAGCTCGGGCAAAACGCAGGTTATCCAGGGTGTATTCGTGGGTGCAGCACACGGTGGTGTTGCCGGGCAAGGTGCTGAATCGACTCAGGGCGTGGAACAGTTGTTCGGCCGTGCCGTCGTAAAGGCGGCCACATCCAGCGCTGAAAAGGGTGTCGCCGCAAAACAGCAAGGGCGGCTGGCCGGGTTGAGTGAGGTCGGAACGCACCAAATAGGTGATGTGGTCTGCAGTGTGGCCGGGGGTATCCCACACGTCAACCCTTGTGCCTTGAAAATCTATGTAAACGCCTTCGCCCACCTTGATGTCCACGCCATCGATGTCGGAGTTGGTGGGGCCGTAGACCGGGCCCTTCAGGTGGGGCCGCAAGGCTGCCAGGCCGCCCACATGGTCCAGGTGGCGATGGGTCACTAGAATGAGCGCCAGTTCAAGGCCCAGGCTTTGCATGGCCTGCAGCACAGGCGTCGAGTCTCCCGGATCCACGACGAGGGCTTTTTGGCCATCGTGAAGCATCCAGATGTAGTTGTCAGTGAAGGCGGGTAGGGCAAGCAGATTCATGACTAAAGTCGCGCCGATTATAGAGTTGCACCCCTGGCTGGCCTTGCCGCCAGGCCAGGCTTTGCTGGAGTGGGAGCAATGCCAGATCGACCGGCTGGTGGCCGACGTTTTTGGTTTTCACGCCATGCAATTGGGCTTGCCGGAACTGGATGGGTTGCGCACGAACCGCATGCCCCACCGCTGGTTGGCCCTGGACACAGCCTACCAGGGCTGGACCCCACCCACCGAGAAAGGGCCTGTGACGCTGGACCAGGGCGCGCCCTTGAGCTTGCGCTGTGATTTCGAGGCGCTGCCTTTCCCGAGCAACAGCCTGGATCTGGTGGTGTTGCCGCACGCTTTGGAGCTGGCGCGCGATCCTCACCACACCTTGCGCGAGGTCGAGCGCGTGCTGGTGCCCGAAGGGCGCGTGGTGATTGCCGGGTTCAACCCGGCCAGCTTCTGGGGCTTGTGGCAACGCATGGGCACCTGGGGGGTTGATCGGGCCACGGTGCTTCCGCAGGGCGAGTTCATCGCCTACTGGCGTTTGCGAGATTGGCTGCGCCTGCTGGACCTGGAGGTGGAGGCGGGCAGTTTTGGCTGCTACCGCCCCATGATCAGCAGCGAAACATGGTGGAATCGCCTGGAATGGATGGATCGCGCGGGTGACCGCTGGTGGCCGGTGCTGGGGGCCGTTTACTTCGTGGTGGCTGTGAAGCGGGCGCGGGGCATGCGGATGGTCGGCAAGGTGCGCAAGGCGCGCGTGCCACACCCCGCCGCAGCACCCGCCGCCGTGACCAGCAGCCGCCAGCAACGACAAACCATTTTCAACAAGGACAAGGATGAGTGAGACGGAACAGCCCGTGGTGGTCTACACCGACGGTGCGTGCAAAGGCAACCCAGGGCCAGGCGGCTGGGGCGTTTGGATGGTGAGCGGCCCGCATCAAAAAGAGCTGTGGGGCGGTGAGACCCTGACCACCAACAACCGCATGGAACTGATGGCGGTGATCCAGGCCTTGACGGCGCTCAAGCGCCGCTGCTCGGTCATCATCTACACCGACAGCCAGTACGTGCGCAAAGGCATCACCGAGTGGATCACGGGCTGGAAGCGCAAGGGCTGGAAGACGGCGGACAACAAGCCGGTGAAGAACGCCGACCTGTGGCAGAAGCTGGAGTTGGCCGCTGCCGAGCACCAGGTGGACTGGCGTTGGGTGAAGGGCCACGCGGGCGACCCGGGCAATGAGCGCGCCGATGGCCTGGCCAACCGGGGCGCGGCCGAAGCCGTGATGTGAGCCTGGCTTACAGGATCATGACCATGGTCAGCTTGTCGAAATAGCGGACCTGCCCCGGCCCGTCGATCAGCTTGATCACATGGGGCACGACGCCGCAGGCCTGGAAGCCCGCGCGCTCGTACAGGCGGATGGCGGCCGTGCTGGAGGTGCTGACGCGCAAGGTGATCTGCTCCAGCCCGATGGCCTTGCGAGCCTCGGTGAGGCAGGCGGTCATGAGCAGGTCGCCCAGGCCTTCGCCCATGTGCGAGGGGCTGACCATCATGCTGTTCAGTTCGGCGCTGTGCCGCAGCTTCTGCAGAGATTGGCGCTCCAGCCCGATGGTGCCCACCAGTTTGCGGCCGTGCCAGGCACCCAGCAAAAACGTGCCACCCAGGGTGTCGTTCAGGCCGAGCCTGCCGATGTAGCCCTCGGGTGGGCGCGCATGCTCGCTTTCGATGTCGTTGTCGAAGGCATCAATGTGCAGGCGCAGGCCTTCATCGCGCAAGGACTTGTAGGCGCTCAGATCAGCCGGCCCGATGCGGGCTATTCGGACGCTGGATGGTTCAGACGGTTCCATGCAGTGTCTCCGGTGTATTGATGTTGATGAAAGCTGCAGGGTCGTCGAAGGATACGCCGATCCAGTCATTCGACTTGATCCACTGGCCGACGCGGCGCTCGCCCTGGGCCAAGGCGGCCTCCAGCGATGCGCGGGTGCGGGCGTGGATCAGGGCGCAGGTCCAGTGGTGGCGGGTTTCGCCGTTGGCATCGCAGGTCACCGGCACGGCGATGTCGGCGTGGTGTGCCAGGGCCTGTTGGTGCAGATGATGGACCAGCGTGGAGGGCAGGGCGGGCGTGTCACAGGCGGCCACCATCAACCACGGTGTCGCCACCTGGCGCAGCCCGGTCAGGATGCCAGCCAAGGGGCCGAGGGATGCGTTGATGTCCGGCGAGTCTGGCCAGACCTGGCCCTTGGCCGGTGCCGCGTTTTCAAGCAATGTCGCATAGCGCACCAGATCGCGGTTGGCGTTGATGTGCAAGGTGCCCACCTGGGCCAGCAAGGCGCGGATCACCCAGCTTGCCAAAGTCTGGCCCTGGTAGGGCTGCAGGCCTTTGTTGGCACCACCCATGCGCCTGCCTTCACCACCCGCCAGCAGCCAGCCGGTCACCTCGGACTGCGGCAGGTGCTCAGCCACCGATGTAGCTCATCTCGATGCGGTGCTCGGGCGCCACGCCTTGGGCTCGCAGTTGCGAGTATTGGTCTTCGCGCTGAGACCACAGGTGCCTCAGGCCGGCGGCGATGTCGCCATCTGAATGGCCCTGGTCCGCGCGCAGCAAGGTGCGCAGGTCGTGCCCCCGGCTGGCGAACAGGCAGGTGAACAGTTGCCCATCGGTGGACAGGCGCAGGCGGTTGCAATCGCCGCAAAATGCCTTGGTGACGCTGGAGATGAAGCCCACCGAGCCTTGGCCATCGGCATAAGACCAACGCTCTGCTGTTTCACCAGCGCGTTGGCTGGCCGCGGCTTGCAAGGGAAACTGCTCGTGGATGCGCTGGCGCACCTGGCTGGACGGCAGCACCTGATCCATCTGCCAGGCGTTGGTGTTGCCCACGTCCATGAACTCGATGAAGCGCAGCTCAATGCCCGTGCCCCGGAAATAGCGGGCCATGGGCAGGATCTGATCGTCGTTCACGCCGCGCTGCACCACCATGTTGACTTTGATCGGGCCCAGTCCGGCAGCCTGGGCGGCTTCAATGCCGGTGAGCACATCGGCCACCGGGAAGTCGGCATCGTTCATGCGCTTGAACACGGCGTCGTCCAAGGCGTCCAGGCTCACAGTGAGGCGGTGCAGGCCCGCGTCTCTCAAAGCCTGCGCCTTGCGGGCCAGGATGGAGCCGTTGGTGGTCAGGGTCAGCTCGGGCGCCTGGCCATCCAGCGTGCGCAATTGCGCCAGTTGTTCCACCAGGCGCTCCAGGTGTCGGCGCAGCAAAGGCTCGCCGCCCGTCAGGCGCAGCTTGCGCACGCCCAGCCCCAGAAAGATGCGGGCGGTGCGCGTGATCTCTTCAAAGGACAGCAATTGCGGCTGCGGCAGGAAAGGGTGATCGCTGCCGAACACATCGCGGGGCATGCAGTAGCCGCAGCGGAAGTTGCAGCGGTCGGTCACCGAGATGCGCAGGTCGCGCAGGGGGCGGCCCAGCCTGTCGATGGGCTCGCGCGTGGCCGATTGAGGCCCTTGAAGGGGAAGGATGGGGCTGGTTCGAGGCGCCCGCAGTTGCTCTCGCAAGCGTTGCAGGGGGACCAGCGTGGACTCACTCATGGCCGCCATTGTGCGACAGCGGGGGCGCTGTTGGCGGCGCCTTCACCACGAGACCCGGGGGGATGTCAGGTTGTTGGCGCGATCAGGGCGTGGCGGGGGCTGCAGCCTCGACCTTGGGGGCGCGGCGGGCGCCGTCAAAGCGCTTTTGCCAGTAAGACAAACGCATGTCTTCCACCCGAACCTCACCACCAGCGCGGGGCGAGTGGATGAACTTGTTGTCGCCGATGTAAATGCCCACGTGCGAAAAAGTGTGGCGCAAGGTGTTGAAGAACACCA
>NZ_JAUSAR010000079.1 GCF_030652515.1 Aquabacterium sp.
CCATCGCCCGCAAGGGCCTGAAGGCCCTTTTTGCGCCTGTTTTATGGCTGGCCGTGCTGGCCGCATGGTTCGTCTCAGAGCTAGGGCAGGCCCGCGATCATGCAGTTATGGCCTCAAATTGAATTTTGCAAGGCCGACTAACCAGCATCACGATAACGACTGCACCTGAGCCGCGGGCCTGTTGAGGCGAGAACGAAGGAAACCCGAATGCCTGCACCTGGCACAGCACGCCCAACAGCGCGCCCTTGCCGATCGGTGAAAAAAAGTGCGCCGCCACCAGCATCAAGTTGGCCCAGATGCATTGCTCCATCAAGCAGATGGGATCTTTGAAGCGCTTGGACCAGCCGCTTCGGATGACCACCAGCGGTGCAATGGCCCCGATCGTCAGATGGCCCAACAAAACAAGCTCCAACCAATCGGGGAACATGTGCTTTGGGATCGCATAGAAGATGACGACGAGAAGCCAGAAAACATACATGCCGGAGACGGCAGATGCCAGCTTCATGAAAGTGCGTGTCTTTGGATCGTCGGTCCACAACAGCCTGGACAGCGAACTTGAGGTGACATGGCTTGCGGTCAGCTCTATGGGTTTCTTGGCCTTGGTGCTGGACATGACCATGGGGGCAGCAGCAGGTGCCGGTGCAGGAAGCGGCCCTCTTCCTGACAACGAATGAGCATCGACATGGACAAACTCAGGGCTGATTCGGTCTCTGCCTGCATGCTTGGCGTCGTACAAGGCCTGATCGGCCAGCTCCATCAGAGGTTGGACGGCGCCATCGCGGTAGGTTGCCAGGCCCGCCGAAAACGTGATGCGCAGGCCAGGGTGCACGGCGCTCCAATCATGCTGGTGAATGGCCGCCCGTAGATCCTGCAAGCGGCGATAGGCCGAACGCCCATCGGCCTCCGGCATCAGCACGACAAACTCTTCCCCACCCCAACGGGCCACTGTTTCGAATGGCTCGAACACCGATGAAGCGATCTCGGAAAAGCGTTTGAGTACGGCATCTCCCACGGCGTGGCCGTGCTGATCATTCACACGTTTGAAGAAGTCGATGTCCAGCATCCCCACCGTGAATGGCACACCAAAGCGCACCGTCTTGCTGCTTGCGGCGCTTCACCAAGGTACGCGCGTGGGTCGAAACCATGGCCAGCGTCGGAAGCAGCAATGCCAGGCAGCCGAGGTTCAACAACTCATCGATCAGCTTGGGCCCGTTCGGGTGCGCCACCCAAATGCTGATGGAGTTGGCGAGCTGGAGCACGGTCGCTGCAGCGATGACTAACCTCACTTGCTTCACGGGCAAGCGACGCATGTCGTAGACCACGATCACGGCCAGCCACATGAAGGCCACGCCTCGGCTGATTTCAATCAGGTGATACGACAGTGCGACAACCACCACGCTGAACAACACCTGTGGAAGGACCGCCAATGGATCGCGCCACCGAAGCGTGAGTCCTGACCAGATCAATCCCCCGAAGGTACCGAGGCCACCTGCAATGACCACGGCAATCAAATGCGCTCGCTCTATCGGGAACAGATTGAGCCATGCGCCGATATAAAGCACGACCAGCGCCAGCACGTAGCTTGGCAGCGTCAGAACAAACCGGCGCATCGCCTGGCCGTGCACTGTTGCCGAAGAAGCGTGAATGCTGCTTTCGTCAGGCCCTGCGCTTAGGGTGGCCGGAGAGGTTGTCAACACGGCTTGACGGGGTTCACGATGTCGAATTTTCGTTCGATTTCATTTCCATCGCATCATCATCTTAAGTTGCATAGGCGTGACCTGGCGAATCAGCCATTCGTGTGTTTACGTCTTCGCTCGCTGTTTATGAAATGCAGCAACTGAACGAATCGAAAAGGCGGAAAATTTTCACGAAACATCTTTCAAAGCCCAGAAAAACGGGGGGGGGCAGTTCACAGCGACCAATCTGGGGTGGACGAGCAATTGGCACTCGAGACTGCACCGACAAGGGCATGTCTTCCGTCCATGTTGGGCCATGCCTACAGCTGCGACCCCATCAACGAGGCCACGCGTTCCATCAAGCGCTCGTGCCACGGCCTTTTTTGCCATTGCGCCAGCGTGATCTGTCGGGCGCGCGCCAGGTCTTGTTCAAACACCTCGGTCTGCTGAGCGGCGAAGCCCGCATCCATGATGTTGAGGGTGGCCTCGTCATTCAGGCTGAAGGAACGGTTGTCGAAATTGGTCGAGCCCACAGACACCATGCGGCCATCCACGATCATCACCTTGCAGTGGTACATGGTGGGCTGGTATTCGGCGATGACGGCGCCCGCCGCCAACAGCGGCCCCCATTGGGCCCGCGACGCCTGGCGCACGGCATCGGTGTCGATGTGTTCGCCAGGCACGATGATGCGCAGCTTCACGCCCCGTTTCAACGCGGCCACGAGTGCATTGGATGTCAACTCGTCCGGCACAAAATAAGCGGCCGACAGATCAATGGAATGCGATGCCGCAGCAATGGACAAGAGGTACATCAGCTGCATGTTCTCGCTGCCGCCAGAAGGCGAGCTGCTGAACATCTGTGCCCAGACATCGCCCCGCGCCTGGATGTCGGGGAAATAGATCGGCCCGTGCAGCACCTCGCCGCTGACTTTGATCCAGTTGTCGAGGAACACGGATTGCATCTGCGCCACCACGGGGCCTTCGATGCGGAAATGGGTGTCGCGCCAGTGATCGGGATCCTGGGCATGGCCAGTCCATGGCGGCGCAATGCCGACCCCGCCGGTGTAGCCAACGCGGCCATCCACCACCAGGAGCTTGCGGTGGGTCCGGTTGTTCATGCGGCCAAGGTGCGTCCAATGGGGTGGGTGGAAGCGGCGGATCTGCACACCAGCTTGGCGCATCTCATCAAGAAGCTCATCTTCCATTTTGGCGCTGCCCACCCAATCCAGCAGCACATGCACCTTCACGCCATGCTTGGCTCGCTCGGCCAGTGCGTCAGCGAACTGCTGCCCAATGGCACCCGACCAATAGATGTAGGTTTCAAAGGTGATGGAGGCTTGCGCAGACCGGATGTCCGCCAACATGGCGGGGAAGATCTCATCGCCATTGATCAAGGCCTGCGCGCGGTTGCCACCCACGAATGGTGGCCCCAGCATCACGCCAAGTTCTTTCATGAACCCGGCATCGCTCAGTGCGTGAATGCGGTCGATGCGGCGCTCGACGTTGGTTTCGTTGCCTTTGAAGTTGAAAGCGATGAGCACCACGGCCAGGGTGGAGAGCACTGTCAACAGGATGATTCCGACGGTTCGTTGGATGGGTGGCTGAATGGGCATCTGAGACTCAAGGCTGGCGCAAGCGAGTCGTCTTACTGAGCAAACGGCGTTCCCAGCGTGGCCACCACTGAAAGAAATGTTTCCAGTCGTTCAAGGCTGTACTGCACGCTGCACCACTCCGCTATGGTGGAGGACGCGCACCCAAAGCGCGGGTCAAACTCAAACAGTGGAGCACTTCATGCGTTCATCCAGCTTACTCACCGCGGCCTCCTTGGGCCTGGCAGCTTTGGTGTCTCAAGCCCAGGCCGTGCCCCTCAGCTACAACTTCGATGCCATCGCAACAGGCGACATCGACGGCCCCATCAGCGGCTCGTTCACCGTGGACTTGGCCCGCGTGTGGAACAGCTACGATCTGACCACCCCCGAAGGCCAGCCACTCTTCGTTCAATTCGAAGACCCAGAAGGCGGCTTTGGCATGATCGACTGGACGCTGCCCGGCGACCAACGCACCACCGGTTCGATCTGGGGCGCCACCATCAGCCGGGCCAAGCTGGCCAACGGCGGCAGCACCCTCACCGTGGCCACATCGGCCGCCTTCAGCCGGGGTGCGAGTGGCGAACAGGTGTTCTCACTGACTTACACCAGTGACACCGACATCCTCTACACCCTGCGCCATCCCTTCCTGTCCTTGAACGACATCACGTCAGCCACGGGCAGCTACAAACACTACTACGCCTTGTTCGGCGAGGTGTCCATCGACCGGGAATTTTCCTTCACCGTGAGCTCCACCTCGGCGGTACCCGAACCATCGGCCATCGCCCTGCTGCTGGCGGGGGTGGCGATGTCGGGCCTGCTGATCATCGCAGGGCGCCAAAGGCGCACCGTGCGGCGCGGCTGAATGTCATAGCTGACTTGCCGATGGGGAACGCCGATTGCCACTGTGGATGAACACCATGGAGACCCCTATGAGCACCACTGCCCTCAACCCCCTGCCCACCATCACCGACCTGATCCGCGAGGACCATGCCCAGGTGGCGGACATTTTCCGCCGCTACCAAACCGAGGCCCCCGCCCATGCCAAACAGAAATTGGTGGGTGCCGTGAGCCAGATGCTGGAAATCCAAACCCGGCTCAAAGACGAAATCTTTTTTCCGGCCCTGCGTGCCTTGGCCACGGACGAGACAATCCTGGCTCGAAGTGAAGCGGCGCACCACCAGATGCACAGCCTGATCGGGCAATTGCGCGACATGCGACCCACCGCAACCCTGTACGACGACACCGTCACCACCTTGAACAAGGTTTTCAACGTCCACGCGACCGAGGAGGAGGCCGTGCTGTTGCACGCCGAACGCCTCCTGCCGGATCAACTGATCAAGCTCGGCGCCAGGATGCGCACTCGCCGCCGGGTGCTGAGCAGACCTCGCATGGGCCAGGTGGGCGCCCTGCTGCTGACCGCAGGGAGCCTTGTGGCGGGCGGCTACCTGATCAAGCGCGCTCTGGAGCGCCGCCTCTGAACACGTGACTCACCACCTGGAGCGGTGATCCTCGGTCACGCCCAACAAGCCTGAGACCTGGCGCGCCACGGCACCTCGCGAGGCCCTGACGGTGCCATTGAAGGTGCCCACCGGCTGCACATAGTGGCTGGACGCGAGCCAGACATCGCGGTCTTCCTGGCGGGCACCTTCCGGCGTGAACATCAGGTCGAGCAGGCCGTCGTCGGTGTGCACACGCCACGGCGCCATCGGCCGCTTTGGATTGAACTCGAAGTGGGCGGCCCCCAAGGGGATCAACTGGCCATCCAGCCAAAGCGCGTTTTCATTCACGCCGAAATAGCCTTGCTGCAGGTTGAACCCCACCTCGGCACTGTGCGCGCAAGCCCAGCGCCAATCGGTGTTGCGCGCCAGCAAGCCGTTGGAGCTGTCCAGGCAAGCCACCGCGTTTGACAAGTCAAAGCGCCGCCCCCTCACGTTCAGCCAACCAGTCACCGGCAAGGCCGACGACTTCTGAGTGGCGTGCGCCACGCCCCCCGTCACCGGGCCCACGCCCAGCAAGAAGGGCGCTGCCTCGGCCAGTGACAAGTCCACCTGCACTTTCATGGCGCGGGTTCGCACGCTCAGCTCCAGCACATCGCCATCAGCGGCCTCCCCGTCTTCATCCGAAGCGCCATGTTGCAGCAGCAAGCGGGCGAAAGGCCCTTTGAACCAGGCCCGCGCGCCTTGCACCGGCTCGTCAGACACCCCGCCCTGCCAACCCGGCAAACCATCTTGCCGCCAGTTGGCGACCATCTCGCCGCGCATGCGGTCAAACGCGTAGGCAAACGCGGTGCACATCCACCCCAGGTCCACGATGGCCACCCCGACGAACACCTCCTCATTGCCGATGCCCACGTATTGCCAGCGCTTGTGGTGCAAGTGGCGCCACAGCCAGGACCGCGCGTGCGGCCCCTCCAGGGCTTGCCAGTCAATCCGGTCGATCCGACCCGCGTAGCGGCCAAACAATGGCGCGCCATCGGACACGATTTCAGGGGGTGTGGGCGGCAGCATGGGCAGGGCATCTCGCTTCATGAGGCGAAGCCTGGACTGAAAATGGGGGTTGGCGACTCAGTGTTTTCCAACAGGACGGGTGACAAATCACCGCTCTGGGCGCCTGACGACCAAAGCAGGCGTGGCATGCAAGTTGCACGATGCAAAAGCACGGCACACAGCGGAGAGTCCCCATGCCTCGATTCCTCAAATCCATTTTTGGCCAGGTGGTGCTGGCACTGGTGTTGGGTGTGGTGCTCGGCGTGGCCTGGCCTGACACGGCCGTGAAGCTCAAGCCCCTGGGCGACGGCTTCATCAAGCTGGTCAAGATGCTCATCCCCCTGATTGTGTTTTGCGTGGTGGTGCACGGCATCGCGGGCACGGGTGATCTGAAGCGCGTGGGCCGCGTGGGCATCAAGGCCTTGATCTACTTCGAAGTGCTGACCACCTTGGCCCTGGGGCTCGGCTTGGTCCTGGCCTACTGGCTGCAGCCCGGCGTCGGCATGAACGTGGACCCCAAGGCGCTGGACGCCTCGGCCCTGGGCACGTACGCGGCCAATGCCGACAAGCTCAGCAGCGGCGGGCTCCCGGAGTTCCTGCTCAAGCTCATCCCGACCACCGCGGTCAGCGCCTTTGCCAATGGCGACGTGCTCCAGGTGCTGCTGTTCTCCATTCTGTTCGGATGCGCCCTGGCCTTGATCGGCGAGCGCGGGCAGCGCGTGAGCAGCCTCATCGAAGACCTCTCGCACGTGCTGTTCAAGATCATGGGCATCATCATCAAGCTGGCGCCACTGGGCGTGCTGGGCGCCATCGCCTTCACGGTGGGCAAATACGGCATCGGGTCATTGCAGCAACTGGCCATGCTGGTGCTGGTGTTCTACGCAGCGGTGCTGATGTTCGTGGTGGTGGTGCTTGGCGGCATCATGCGGATGTCGGGCCTGAGCCTGTTCAAGCTGTTGCGCTATTTGCGTGAGGAGCTGATGGTGGTGTTTGCCACCACCTCGTCGGACAGCGTCCTGCCACAGATCATGGCCAAACTTCGGGCCCTGGGCATCCGCGACTCCACCGTCGGGCTGGTCATCCCCACCGGCTACTCGTTCAACCTCGATGCCTTTTCCATCTACATCACCCTGGCCGCCGTGTTCATCGCGCAAGCCACCAACACGCCCATCACCATGACCGACCTGCTGGCGATCCTGGCCATCTCGCTGGTGACGTCCAAAGGCGCGCATGGCGTGCCCGGCTCGGCCATCGTGGTGCTGGCCGCGACCCTGCATGCCATCCCGGCCATCCCTGCCATCGGGCTGGTGCTGGTGCTCTCGGTCGACTGGTTCATGGGCATCGCCCGTGCCCTGGGCAACCTGATTGGCAACTGCGTGGCCACCGTGGCCATTGCCCGCTGGGAGGGTGACATCGACATGGCACATGCGCGCATAATGCTCGACGGGCAGGCCCCAGCATCGGAGACGAGCTTTAAGCCGAGTTGATCCTGTTTTTTGCAGTACGTTTGTTTTGCCACTTGACGGAGCAACCACCATGCACAACAGCAATTCTCGCGCTCGCCCTTGGGGCGCCTTGATCGTTTTGTCGGGCACCCTGGCCATGCCAGCCCTGGCTCAATCGTCCGTGACCCTCTATGGCATCGTTGATGTCTCCATCGAGCGCGTCGAGGGCATCGACAACCTGACACGGGTCAGTTCGGGCAACCTGAGCGGCTCCCGCCTGGGGTTTCGCGGCATCGAAGACCTGGGCGCCGGCCTGAAAGCCAAATTCACCCTCGAGTCCGCCATCCGGGTCGACACTGGCGCCAACGGCGGCGGCAGCGACCGTTTCTGGGACCGCCAGGCCTGGGTGGGCCTGAGTTCGGACCTGGGCGAGTTGCGCCTGGGCCGCACCGACTCGTCATTGGCCCTGGTCACCGACATGATCGGCACCCAGGCCTACGACGACCTGACCATCGTGGGCACGCGCGGCGCGAACAGCTACCGCCGCATGGACAACACCATCACCTACCTGATCCCCGCCGTGCTGCCCGGCCTGACGGGCCAACTGCAGTACTCGCTGGCCAACAGTGGATTTTCATCAACGGGCGTCCTGACCACCACGCCTGGCACCGAGTCCTCGGTTGACAACGCGGGCAAGGTGTGGAGCGCCAACCTGGCGTACACGACCGGGCCCTTCGCCGCCGCCTTGGGTTACCTGGACGCCGCTGATGAAAGCCGTGCCCTGGCTGGCAAGCAGCGCGCGCGCGCAGCCATGGGCCTGGCCAGCTGGGACTTCGGCGTCGCCAAGGTCACGGGGTACTACAACACCGAAACCAGTTTCGGCCCCGACCGGCTGTCCACCTGGGGCGGCAAAGTGGCGGTCCCCCTCGGGGCCTTCACCGTCATTGGCGGCGTGTCGCACACCGAGGGCACCACCATCGCCGACAACGACGACGATGCCGTCAGGATTTACTCACTGAAAGGTGTGTACGCCTTGTCCAAGCGCACCTCGGTGTACGCCTGGTACGACTACATCGACAACGACACCGTGGCCAGCAAGGGCATCGTCACCACGGCGGCAGGACAGAGCGGCCAAGGGCTGGCCATCGGGGTGCGCCACCTGTTCTGAGGCGCGTGCGGGATCTGAGGCGGGTGCGGGATAATCCCCCCATGCATCCTCAAGCCCTCCTCGAACTCACCGGCGCCCTGCTGCGTGACATCCTCAAGCTCGACGCCCCGGCCGACACCCTGGTATCGCTTTTTTTCCGCAAGAACAAAAACCTGGGCCAGCGCGAGCGCCACGCCCTGGCCGAGACGGCCTACGCCGTGCTGCGCCAGAAGCTGCTTTGGCAGCATTTGGCGCAGTCCGGCTTCGGTCCGATGGACCGCCGTCTGACCTTGCTGGCCTGGCAGGGCCAGGAACACGTGCTGAAGCTGGGCATCAACCCGGACGAAGCCGCCTGGCTGGACCGAATCAAGAAGATCGACCGCACCACCCTGCCCGACAAGCTGCGCCACAACCTGCCCGACTGGCTGGCCAACCGCCTGCGCGAGCAACTCAGCCCGGAAGAGTTCTGGGCTTTTGTCGAGACCATGTCGGGTGGCGCCCCGCTGGATTTGCGCGTCAACCCCTTGAAATCCAAGCGCGAAGCCGTGCTGGAAGCCTTGGCCGCCGCCGAAATCCCCGCCACCGAAACCCCGTTCTCGCCCTGGGGCATCCGCATCGAGGGCAAGCCTGCCCTGCAGAAAATGGATTTGTACACCGGCGGCCATGTCGAGGTGCAGGACGAGGGCAGCCAGTTGCTGGCCCTGATGACCGGCGCCAAGCGCGGCGAGATGATCGTGGACTTTTGCGCGGGCGCAGGCGGCAAGACGCTGGCCCTGGGCGCCATGATGCGCAACACCGGCCGCCTTTATGCCTTTGACATCTCAGGCCACCGCCTGGAGGCCCTGAAGCCCCGGCTGGCGCGCAGCGGGCTGTCGAACGTGTACCCCACGCAGATCGCGCACGAGCGCGACGACCGCATCAAGCGCCTGTCGGGCAAGATCGACCGCGTGCTGGTCGATGCCCCGTGCACCGGCCTGGGCACCCTGCGGCGCAACCCCGACCTGAAATGGCGTCAAAGCCCCAAGGGCGTTGAAGAAATGCAGGTCAAGCAGAAAGCCATCTTGCACAGCGCTGCGCGTTTGCTGAAACCCGGCGGCCGACTGGTCTATGCCACGTGCAGCCTGATGCCCGGCGAGAACGAAGTCGTGGCCGATGCCTTCACGGCGGAGCACCCGGAATTTGTGCAGCTCGACGCACGCCAGGTGCTGGAGCAAGGTGGGGTGGCGCAGGCCGAATCGCTGACCACCCCGGCGGGCCACCTCAGGTTGTGGCCCCACCGGCACCACACCGACGGCTTCTTCGCCGTGGCGTGGGAAAAGAAAGCTTAGAACAAGCTTTCCTTGACGTAGACCACGTCATTGGCCAGGAGCTTGTCATTCATGCCAGGCTCCAGGATCTGCACGGTGCCACCAGCGTCACGGCGGTGAACCTTGATGCCCTTGGCCGTGCCACGTTGCGTCAGGCCGCCCACCGAGGCCAGGGCCTGCAGCAAGGTCATGTCGCGTTCCAGGCGCATGGAGCCGCCGCGCAGCACTTCACCATAGATGTAGATGGTGGGCGCGCGGTCCACCCAGATGGCGTCGTTGTTTTCCAGCGGGAAGTCTTCGGTCGTGCCCGAGGCAGCGAACACCTGCGGGAAGTCAATCTCCTTGCGGAAAGGCTTGCCATTGCGCTTGCCAGAGACCACCACCGTGTCAGAACCCTGGATGGGCACGATGCCGCCAGCCTGGGCCAACAGATCGCTCAAGCGGTTGGAGCCCGACTCCAGCGGATAACGCCCTGGGCGGTTGACCAGGCCCAGCACCGACACCTGGTTGCTCTTGACCGAGGTCAACAGGATGGAAACCTGGGGTTGCTTGAGGAAGTTGCCGGTCTTCAAGCCATCGGCGATTTTCTTTTCGGCATCGGAGACCGACAGGCCACCCAGCTTGACCGTGCCCAGCAGCGGGTAGGAGATGGTGCCAGCTTCGGAGACGCGGGCATCCAGTGTCAGATCGACGTTCTGGAACACCGTGATGCGGATGATGTCGCCGGGACCGAGCACATAGTCGCCTTGCGATGCCGCGTGGGCATGGCCAGCGGCCATCAGGGTCACCGACAGCAGCCATTGAGCGATGAGACGCATCCACTTCATGTTGAAAGATCCTCTGGTCAGGTAAATGTAGGAGCAGGCAACCTGGCTGGCGCCTCGCGAACGTGTCAATGTATCACTTGGCCCGGCGCTACTGGGTAACCCCAAGAGCGCCCCAAGGTCCAGGCACGACAGCTCAGTAGAGTCCGTTTTCGCGGACTGGTTCCATGCGGGCCAGAAATGCGGCGATCTCGGTGGCCGGCATGGGCCGGGCCATCCAGAAGCCCTGCACCAGGTCGCAACCCAGCGCGCGCAACATCACCATCTGCTCGGGCAGTTCCACGCCTTCGGCGGTGGTTTCCAGGCGCAAGGCCTTGGCCAGGCTGATGATGGCGGTCACCACGGCCTGGGCGTCGGGGTCGCTGTCCAGCGATCGCACGAACATGCCGTCGATCTTGAGCTGGTCCATCGGAAAGCGGCGCAAATAGGCCAACGATGAATAGCCGGTGCCAAAGTCGTCCAGGGCCACGCGGATGCCCCGGCTGCGCAAGGCCGCCAGCGTGGCCTGTGCGCCCTCGTGGTCATCGATCAGGGCCGATTCGGTGATTTCCAGCTCCAGCCTTTCGGCAGGCAAACCGCTGTCGGCCAGCGCCTGCTCCACGATGTCCACCACCGAATGGCTGCGGAACTGCACCGCCGACAGGTTGACCGCCACGCGGATCCCGTCAGGCCATTGCATGGCCACCTTGCAGGCCTGGCGCAGCACCCAGGTGCCCAGGGGCACGATCTGGCCGGTTTCTTCGGCCACGGGGATGAACTCGTTGGGGCCGATCAGGCCGCGTTCCTGGTGCTGCCAGCGCACCAGGGCCTCGAAGCCCACCACCTGCCCGGTCCGGGTGCTGACCTGGGGTTGGTAGTGCACGGCGAATTGTTCATCGGCCAGCGCCACGCCCATTTCCTGCTGCAGGCGGGCACGCGCCCTGGCGCTCTCGCCCATCACGGGCACGAAAAAGCGGTGTGTGTTGCGCCCACCGGCCTTGGCCGCGTACAGGGCCAGGTCGGCGCTTTGCAGCAAGGTCTGGGGGCTGGTGCCATCGCGCGGGGCCAGCGCCATGCCAATGCTGGCACGCACTTCCACGCGCACATCTTCCAGCTGGCAAGGCGTGGCCAGGGCCGCCAGCAGGCGATCGCCCAGCTCGGCCGCCGAGGCTTCATCACCAGCCTGCCAGCTCAGCAAGGCGAACTCGTCACCGCCCAGGCGCGCCAGCAGATCGCCGGGCGCCACGCAGGCCTTGATGCGCGCGGCCACACTGCGCAGCAACTGGTCGCCCACGGCGTGGCCCAGTGAATCGTTGATGCCCTTGAAGTTGTCCAGGTCCACGAACAACAAGGCGCAGCCGCGCTGCGAGGTCTCAACGCTGGCGCAGACCCGCGCCAGCTCCAGGCTGAAGCAATGGCGGTTGGCCAGCCCGGTCAAGGCATCGACATTGGCCAGGCGCGCCATTTCGTCACGCGCAATGCGCCCCTGCGTCACATCGGCGCCCACGCCGCGCCAGCCAGCGGCACGGCCCCGGTCGTCAAACAGCGGCTTGGCCATCAAGGACCACCAGCGCAATTCACCATCGACCTGCACGGGCAATTCCAGATCGCGGAAAGGCCTCCCCAAGCGCAAATGGGACTGGAGTTGTTCGAAAGCGCTGGCCGCCTCGGTCGATTCGGCGGGCAGCATGGTGGACACCAGGTCGGTGAACGAGTGCTTGAGCAACTGGTGGGCCGACAGGCCAAAGGACTGCGCCAGGCGCGCGGACACGTGGCGGAAATGCCCAGTGTGCGAGATCTCCCAAAGCCAATCGCTGGCGTGTTCTTCAAAATCGCGCAGCAAGAGGTCGATCAGTTGCCGCTGGCGGTCGGCTTCGGCCTCGGTCCGCAGGCGGCTGAAGAACATGCGCGCGTTGGCCATGGTCACGCCCATGACCGTGACCGACCAGATGCCCAGCAGGCCCAGGATCGACACGTTGTTGATGTAGACGGACCGCTGCAGGGCCATGGCCGTGGCCCCGGCCATGACCAGCACATATGCGCAAGCCGCGATCGGGATCGAGCTGAGGATCAGCCCCCCGCCGCACATCATGCCCACCAGGACCGATGAGATCAACAACTGCCCCAGGTGGTCGGAGATCGGGAACATCATGACCGGGATCGCAGCCCAGATGACCGCGAAAGCCGAAACGCTCCAGGTCACCACGTGCAAGCTCCCCCGGCTGGCCACGGGCTTGGCTTTGCCCGTCAGCAAAAGGCGCATGCCCCGGTCCAGCATCACCAGGCTCAGCACGGCCAACACCACCCACAGGCACAGCGACCACGCGGGCATCTGCCCCCAGAAAGTGGCGGCGATGGTGACCGTGGCGATGAGGTTGCCCATGAACACCATGGGCAGCAAGCCCACGACGGCCAGGATCTGGCGCGCCCGGAAGTGGCGGGCGTTGTGGCCGTCCACGTGCTCACTGGCAGACGCCTCACGCCACAAGGTCGTCAGGCGCTGACGCCAGTTGCTCGGCGGCAGCGGAGCAGGTTTGCCCTTCTTCAATGGGACGGAAAGCTCGGTCATGGACAAGACATGGGCAACATCCAGGTGAGATCGGCTTTTGAGCGTGCAACTTGAGCGCGCCAGGGCCATTCTGGGCTCGTTTGCTCAGGGTTGCCCCCAGGAAGGGGAATGCCTCACGACGGACGGCATCAACTCGCAAGGCAATTGGCTTACCATGGCCGCCCTTGCCGTGCCCTGAATGCCTGCTGCCATGAGCGACTCGAAGCCTACCCTTTCCGACGCCGAACAATCCCTGTGCGATGCCGCGCTGGAGTTCCACCGCCTGCCCACCCGCGGCAAGATCGCCGTCCACTCGACCAAACCGCTGTCCAACCAGCGCGATCTGTCGCTGGCCTACTCGCCGGGGGTGGCCTACCCCTGCCTGGCCATCGAAAAAGACCCCAGCCTGGCGTTTGACTACACCTCGCGCGGCAACCTGGTCGGCGTGATCACCAATGGCACGGCCGTGCTGGGCCTGGGCGACATCGGCCCACTGGCCTCCAAGCCGGTCATGGAAGGCAAGGGTTGCCTGTTCAAGAAATTTGCGGGCATCGACGTGTTCGACATCGAGCTGGCCGAGCGCGATCCGGACAAGCTGGTCGACATCATCGCCGCGCTGGAGCCCACGCTGGGCGGCATCAACCTGGAAGACATCAAGGCGCCCGAGTGCTTCTACATCGAGCAAAAGCTGAAAGAGCGCCTGAACATCCCCATCTTCCACGATGACCAGCATGGCACGGCCATCATCTCCAGCGCCGCGCTGCTGAACGGGCTGGAGCTGGTCGGCAAGAAGATCGGTGAAGTGAAGATCGCCGTGTCGGGCGCGGGCGCCGCCGCCATTGCCTGCCTGGACCTGATGGTGGGCCTGGGCGTGAACCGCGCCAATGTGTTCGTGTGCGACTCCAAGGGCGTGATCCACACCGAGCGCAGCGACAAGCTGGACGCGTCCAAGCGCCGCTACGCGCAGCCCACCAACGCCCGCACCCTGGCCGACGTGATGAACGGCGCCGACGTGTTCCTGGGCTGCTCGGCGGCTGGCGTGGTCTCGGCCGAGATGGTCAAGACCATGGCACGTGATCCCATCATCCTGGCCCTGGCCAACCCCGAGCCCGAGATCCGCCCCGAGATCGCCAAGGCCGCGCGCCCCGATTGCATCATCGCCACGGGCCGCTCGGACTACCCCAACCAGGTCAACAACGTCCTGTGCTTCCCGTACATCTTCCGGGGGGCGCTGGATTGCGGCGCCACCAAGATCACGGACGAGATGAAGCTGGCCTGCGTGCGCCAGATCGCCGACCTGGCCAAGTCAGAGACGAGCGACGAAGTGGCCGCCGCCTACCCGGGCCGCGAGATGCGCTTCGGGCCCGACTACCTGATCCCCACGCCGTTTGATTCACGCCTGATTTTGCGCATTGCACCTGCCGTGGCCGAGGCAGCCGCCGCATCGGGCGTGGCCACGCGGCCCATCACCGACATCGCGGCCTACCGTGATTCGCTGTCGCAGTTCGTCAGCAACACGGGCCTGTTCATGCGCCCGGTGTTCATGGGCGCCAAGGCCGCGCCCAAGCGCATTGCCTTTGCCGAGGGCGAAGATGAGCGCGTGCTGCGTGCCGCCCAGGTCGCCATCGATGAAGGCATCGCACACCCCATCCTGGTGGGCCGCCCCGAGGTCATTGAAGAGCGCGTGCTGCGCGCAGGTTTGCGCCTCAAAGCTGGCGTGAACTGCGAGGTGGTCAACCCCGGCAAGGACGACCGCTTCCGCCAGTACTACGAGGCTTACCACGCCCTGCGCGCCAGAGACGGCATCACGCCCGAGCTGGCCAAGGTGGTGGTGCGCCGATCCAACTCGCTGATCGCCACGATGATGGTCAAACTGGGCGATGCCGACGGGATGATCTGTGGCGTGATCGGCCGCTACGACCTGCACCTTGAGCAGGTCCGCGAAGTGATCGGCCTGCGCCCCGGCGCCCACGGACTGGCCGCGCTGAATGCGCTGATCCTGGAGAATCATTCGCTGTTCATCGCCGACACCTTCGTCAACGAGGAGCCCACGGCCGAGCAACTGGCCGACATCGCGGTGCTGGCGGTGGAAGAGGTGCAACGCTTTGGCCTGCCGCCGCGCGTGGCCTTCTTGTCTCACTCGATGTTTGGCTCCAGCACGCGGCCTTCGGCCCGCAAGATGCGTCTGGCGCGTGACCTGTTCGTGGCCCGCATGCCGCACATCCCGGCCGATGGCGAGATGCAGGGCGACGCCGCGCTGAGCGAAAGCGTGCGCACCAAGCTGCTGCCTGAGAGCACCTTGCACGGCTCGGCCAACATCCTGATCCTGCCCAACCTGGACGCGGCCAACATCTTGTTCAACGTGTTGAAGATGACGGGTGGACAAGGCGTGACGGTGGGCCCGATCCTGCTGGGCGCCGCAGCGCCGGTGCACATCCTGACGCCGTCGGCCACGGTGCGCCGCATCGTGAACATGACGGCGCTGGCGGTGGCGCACGGCGCGGCGGCCAGCGCGGCGCGCTGATTTCGCTTTGTCCTGGCAGCGCGGGGCGCGGGCTGGGGCGGTCTCCGGCCCTTTGTTCGCCCCGCTGGTGGCACGCCACCTCCCCCTAACCGTGCCACGCCACCAGCGGGGCGATCAGGGATGAGGCGGAGGCGGGCGGGGCGACTTCGGGGGCGTCGAGGCGCGCAGGCCACGGCGGGTTGCCCCTCGCACAGCGAGGGGTCGGCGAGGACTGTCTGAGCTGGCCGCAGGCCAGCGAGTTCCGCAGCCGCCCGCCGTGGCCGAGCACCGCAGAGCAGTCCTTTGCTACGCGGTGGACCGCCACCATAGGAGCCCTGCCCGCCTCCGCCTCATCCCCGCCCCGCGCTGCCACGACAAAGCAAACCGCCCAACGCAAGCCCACACCACCACCCGCGCCAACTCAAAACCCAGGGCCAAACAGAACATCAGCTCCCTGAGCCCGAAGCCAACAACTGCTTGATGTCCGAGGTCAGCGCATCCGCCCCCAAGCCATAGCGCACAAACAAACGCACCTGCCCACTCGGATCAAACACGAAGCCACCCGCGGTGTGGTCCATCGTGTAGCCCTTGCCATCCTGCGTCGGCACCTTCTGGTAAAACACCTTGAAGTCACGCGACGCCGCGTTGATCTCTTCCAGCGAGCCGCGCAGGCCGATGAAGCTGGGATCCATGCCCGTCAGGTAAGCCTTGAGCACCTCGGCCGTGTCGCGCTCCGGGTCGATGGTGATGAACACACCCTGCACGCGCTCACCATCCTTGCCCAGCCGACGCTTGACCTCGGCCAGCTCGGCCATGGTCGTGGGGCAAACTTCGGGGCACTGCGTGAAGCCGAAGAACACGAACACCACCTTGCCCTTGAAATCGGCCAGCGTGCGCTTCTTGCCATCGAAATCGGTCAGCGAAAACTGCTTGGCATAGTCCGCGCCGGTGATGTCCACCGATTTGAATGACGATGACGACGGCTTGGCAACTGCCGCAGCCTGTGGCTGGCTGCTGCTCGGATCGGTGCTCTCAGCACGCTGATCACAGCCCACCAGGAGCATCGACGATGCCAGCACCCACGTGCAGGCCACGGCCACAGAAGACTTGATGTTGCGCATGAGGTGTCTCAGATCGGCACGTAGTGGTCCACCAGCAAAGCCGCGAACAGCAGCATCAGGTAGATGATGGAAAACTTGAAGGTCTGGCGGGCCAGCTCATCGCTGTAGTGGCGCCAAAGGCGAAAAGCATAGGCCACGAACCACAAGCCCAGCACCAAGGCCGACACCAGGTAAATCCAGCCGCTCATGTGATAGATGAAGGGCAGCAAGGTGCCCGCCAGCAGCACGAAGGTGTAAAGCAACACGTGCAAGCGCGTGAACTCGTTGCCGTGCGTGACCGGCAACATCGGCAGACCGGCGCGGGCGTAGTCCTCGACCCGGTACAAAGCCAGGGCCCAGAAATGCGGCGGCGTCCACAAGAAGATGATCAGGCAGAGCATCCAGGCTTCTGGATCGACCGAGCCGCGCATCGCGGCCCAGCCCAGCACGGGCGGCATGGCGCCTGACGCGCCCCCGATGACGATGTTCTGCGGCGTCAGGGGCTTGAGCACCACGGTGTAGATGATGGCGTAGCCCACGAAGGTGGCCAGGGTGAGCCACATCGTCAGGGCATTGACCCACAGGATCAGGATGGCCATGCCCAAGATGCACAGGCCCGCGCTGAACAACAGGGTTTGCGTCTTGGTGAGCTCTCCACGCGCCGTGGGGCGCCAGGACGTGCGTTTCATGCGCGAATCGATCTCTTGCTCGATCAGGCAGTTGAACGCCGCCGCCGCCCCCGCCACCAACCAGATGCCGATGCAGGCGGCCAGGGCCGTCAAGGCTTCGGCTTGGGAGGGCATGCCCGGCACGGCCAGCAACATGCCGATCACCGCGCAAAACACGATCAGTTGCACCACGCGCGGCTTGGTCAGCACGTAAAACTGCTTGAAACGCGAGGGCAAGCTCATCGCGGGCGGGCTGGAGGCAACGGATTCAGTCATGTGGGGGATCGCTAGGTCAGGCCCGATTTTAAGAGGTGCGCGGAGAAATCAGGGCCCCGCGCGGTTGTACCAGCAAACGCACCAACCACCACACCAGCAGGGCCGCGCCCAGGGTGTGGCCCAAGGCGGCCACCAGCGGCCAGCCCAGCACCACATTGCTCAGCCCCGTGATCAATTGCCAGGCCGCCAGGGCCCACAGGCCCATGGCTTCGCGCCGCCACCAGCGCGCCCGCCACAAGCCCCAGGCCAGTGCCACCATGGCGGCCAACACCAACACAGCCGCCAGGCGGTGAACCATGTGGATGGCGGTCAAACCCGCCAGGGTGATGTGCGCCCCCAGGCCATCACCCCCCAAGGGGCGCAACAGGCGAAAACCGGTTTCGAAATCCATGTCGGGCCACCATTGCCCCTGGCACAGCGGCACTTCGCTGCAGGCCAGCACCGCCGAATTGGTGCTGACCCAACCGCCCAAGGCCATCTGAACCACCGCCAGGGCCAGCACCAACAGGGCCCCGTGCCTGAGCGAAGAGCGGCGCCAAGCCTGGGCCACAGCGGGATTCACCTGGTCCAGCGCCCGCGCCTGCGCGGTCAACAAGCCCACCCCCAGCAAGCCGCCCAGCAAATGCCCGGTGACCACCAGCGGATAAAGCTTCAGCGTGACCGTCAAGGCGCCGAACGCGCCCTGTGCGCACACCCACACGAAAGTCAGCGTGGGCCACCAAGGCGACAGGCTGCCCCGCTTGTGGCGGCCCCACCAGGCCGCGATCATCAAACCCGTGATCAAGGCACCCACGCCGGAGGCCAGGTAACGGTGGATCATCTCGATCCACGCCTTGCCATGCGTGACCGGGCCGCTGGGCAGGATGGCCTGCGCTTCTTCGATCAGCGAGCGGGCGCCCACCGGGCTGTTGTGCCCATAGCAACCCGGCCAATCCGGGCAACCCAGGCCAGAATCCGTCAGGCGCGTGAAGGCGCCAAACACCACGAGGTCCAAGGTCAGGAAAAGCGTGGCCAGGGTCAGGGCGCGTTGCCAGGCGGGCCAGCCTTGCAGCCCCTCGCGGCGCCCTTTCACCACCACCCACAGCAGCGGCAACACCGCCAGCAAAGCGCCCACCAGGGCGATCTCCAACGCCGGGTTCCAGTCGATCCAACCACCCATGTCGTGCCCCAGCCCGCCTCAGCGGCCCGCCTCGTCCCAGGAATCGTTGGCCTTCATCAGGCGGCTGAGGTCACGTTTGACCTTGCTCATGTCGGGCTGCGCCGGAAAACGCATCATCCAGGCCCCGTTGGGATCGACCAGGTACAAATGGGCGCTCAAGGGCTGCCCCGCCTCGGGGCTGAGCCACTTGGCCAGCTCAGCGGCGGATGTGCGCAACACCGTCGTGCCCTCCAGGCCTGGCTTGATGGCATCGCGCACCGGTGCGTCATCGGTGATGAGCCAGACGCGGTCCACCCGGTCCTTGTCCCGGCCCAGCGTCTCGCGCACCTGGCGCTGCCAGTACAGGTGCTGCTCGCAGGCAGCATCACAGGCGCCGTCGGCCACCGTCACCAGGAGCCACTGCCCTTTGAGCGAAGACGCGGTCACGGGCCGATTTTGCGGATCCTTGAGCGGCAACGCCGCGTCGGCGGGCATGTCACGCATGGGCAGGATCAGGCTGCCGTAGTTGGCGCGCCCCTCAGGCCGGATCACGTAATAGGTCAGGTACGAGGCCACCACCGGCGTGGCACAGATGGCCCACACCAGCAGCATCTTGATCCGGCCAAGGCGCGTGCGCTGCCCCTGCTCGGCCTGCGGTGCCGAGGGCAAGCTGTGCACGCTCATTTGCACCAGGGGGTCACCGCGTTCGGCGGCGGAGGGGGCTGAGGAGTTGGAACCAGACATACAGTCCTGTGATCAAGGCGGCCAGGGCGAACCACTGAGCCGCGTAAGCATGGTGTTTTCCGACATCGGAGGCCGGTGCAGGCCAATCGCGCCGCAAAGGAAAGCCCGACGCGTCGGGGGGAAAGGCCTGGCCAGACGCCGATGTCTCGGGCTGCAACTGGAGCACCACGGTGGGCGCCACCGTCACCGCCTTGCCCAGCAGGGCCGTCACGGCCGCGAAGTCGATATTCTGGACGATGCGGGGGCTGGACGCGGCCAGTGAGGCCATGTCGGCCCCCAAACTGTAGGAGCGGGACAATTCAGGCAGCACACGCCCGACCAGTTGAACAGGGCCCACGGGGGTCAGGAATGGCGGAATCTGGGCGCGGTCTTGCGCGTTGCGGGGCACCCATCCGCGTTGCACCAAGAGCAGCTGCGCAGCACAAGGCCCGGGGCCTTCGAGTTGCATCGCGGTGATGACATAGAACCCGGCCCGGCCACCCATGGCACGGTTGTCCAGCAACCAGGTGCGCTGAGGCAACCACTGGCCGCGCAGCACCACGCGGCGGTTCACCAGCAAGGCATCGGCCTGCGCGTCACAATGCAAGGCCTCATTGCCGAGAATGGGCAAGGCATCGCGCTCGGCCACCGCCGCTTGCCGGGCGAGTTTTTCGTCTGCGCGGTGCAGTTGCCAGCGCCCCAGAGACGCGGTCAGCCCCACCGCCAGCATGGCGGCCACCAAAACCAGGGCCCGGCGCCAACGCGGGCTCATCGGCCCCTCATCCGTGCCACGCCACCGACATAATGTCTCACCATGAAAATCATCATCACCTTTGCATTGCTGGCCATCATCGTTGCGCTCGCCCTGGCCGGCCGGGCTCTGCTCAAGGACGGCCGTGACGGCGCCCCTAAAAGCAACCGCATGCTGCATGCCCTGGCCTTGCGCGTGGCCCTGTCCGTGGGCTTGTTCGTGTTCATCCTCATCAGCTACAAGATGGGTTGGATTCAACCCACGGGCATCCCGTTGTGAACCGCAGCAAGCGGCCCTGAAGTCAAAAGAGCGCCACTTGGGCGCTCTTTTTTTGGGGCCCAGCGGCTTGCCTACATCCAGTAAACCACGATGTACAGACCCAACCAGACCACGTCCACGAAGTGCCAATACCAGGCGGCGCCTTCGAAACCGAAATGGCGTTGCGCCGTGAAGTGGCCCTTGTGCAGACGCAGGGTGATGAACAGCAGCATCAGCGTGCCAACCAGCACGTGGAAACCGTGGAAGCCCGTCAGCATGAAGAAGGTCGACCCGTAGATGCCCGAGGACAGCTTCAGGTTGTAGTGAACGTATGCCTCGTAGTACTCGTAGGCCTGGAAGCACAGGAACACCGTGCCCAGCAACACCGTGAGCCACATGAAGGCGATGGTCTTGCCGCGGTGGTCTTCACGCAGGGCGTGGTGGGCGATGGTCAGGGTGACGCCTGAGGTGAGCAGCAAGGCGGTGTTGATGGTGGGGATGGGCCAGGGGCCCATGGTGCGGAAGGCTTCCACCGTGCCAGCAGGCGAGGCGGTGGCGCCCGCGACAGCGCTGGGCCACAAGGCCTTGAAGTCGGGCCACAGCAGCGCGTTCTCGATGCTGCCCAGGTCTGGCAAGGCATACACGCGGGCCCAGAACAAGGCCCCGAAGAAGGACGCGAAGAACATCACTTCCGAGAAGATGAACCAGGCCATGCTCCAACGGAAAGACACGTCGATGCGGTCGCTGTACTGGCCGCTCTCGCTTTCATGGATGGCATCGCCAAACCAGCGCTTGAGCGTGAACAGCCACCATGCCATGCCGAGGGCCACCGAGTAAGGCCCCCATTCCACGCCATTGACCCACTGCCCAGCACCCAACGCGACAAAGAACAGGCCGATGGCGGCCATGACGGGATGGCTCGACGGGCCTGGCACGAAGTAGTAGGGAGCTTGCCCTTTGGGAACCGCTGCCGACATGTTGTTCTCCTGGATACCGTTACTTGAAAAATTGGAAGACAAAAACCATCAACTCGCCACGCCGCTCGTCACGACCCAGCGCACGAGCAAAACCAGCACCGCCACGAACACCGCACCGCCCAACAAACCGGCCACGATCAGGTGCGCGGGCTTGATCCGGGCAATGTCTTGCGCCTGCCCGGACGACTTGCGAATGCCGAAGAAAGACCAGGCCACGGCTTTGACCGTTTGAGTGAAGGAGCCCTTGGGCTGATGAGCGCTCACACGCCCCCCTTTGGCGCCGCAGGCACCTTGCCACCCACCTCGAAGAAGGTGTAGGACAAGGTGATCGTGGCCACATCCTTGGGCAACTGAGGATCGATCACGAACACCACCGGCCAGCGTTTGGTTTCGCCCGGCTTGAGGATGTACTCGTTGAAGCAAAAGCACTGCAATTTGTTGAAATGCGCCGTGGCCTGCTTGGGCGCGTAACTGGGGATCGCTTGCGCGGCCATGGTGCGGTTCTGCGTGTTGCGGAACTCGTACATCACCGTGGTCATCTGCCCCGGGTGCACCTGCATGGAACTCACCTCGGGCTTGAACTCCCACACGCCCCGGGCATTGGCATCGAACTCAACCGAAATGGTGCGGCTGGTGTCCACCTGGGTGTTGGGACGGCTCTTGGCCGAAGCACCCGGGATCACCTGCTCGGTCAGGGACAGCACATTGATGCCCAGCGCTTTGCAGATCGACTTGTACATGGGCACCATGGCGTAGCCAAAGGCGAACATGAGGCAGGTCACCACCACCAGCTTGCCCACCATGCCCAGATTGGCTTGGCGCAGATGCAGCATCCGGGCAGACAGGGTGGCGGGCGTGGCGCTCATGGTGCGTCAGTGCTTGAGCAAAACCAGCCGCGTGATGAAGCCCACGAAAAAGACCAGGGCCACCGAGCCCAGGATCAATCCCAGGCGCAGGTTGCGCGAGCGCATGGCTTTCTGGCTGTCAGTGGTGGGCCGGGTCATCTTGATCACCTGCTCAGCCAATCACACGGGTAGCCGTGGGATCCAGCTTGGGCGGATTCTCGAAGGTGTGGAAAGGTGCTGGCGAGGGGATTTCCCATTCCAGGCCCTCGGCACCTTCCCAGGGGCGGGCCGGGGCTGGCACGCCCTTGCCACGCATGGCAGGGATCATCACGCCAAAGATGAAGTACACCTGCGCCAGGCCGAAGGCGAAGGAGCCGATGGATGCGATCTCGTTGAAATCGGCGAACTGCATGGGGTAGTCGGCGTAACGACGCGGCATGCCCGCCAGACCCAGGAAGTGCATCGGGAAGAAGGTGACGTTGAAGGCGATCAGCGACCACCAGAAGTGCAGTTGGCCCTTCCAGTCGGGGATCATCACGCCGGTCCACTTGGGGGCCCAGTAGTAGAAGCCTGCGAACAGCGCGAACAGCGAGCCCGCCACCAGCACGTAGTGGAAGTGGGCCACCACGTAATACGTGTCTTGCAGTTGCGTGTCGATCGGGGCCATCGACAAGATCAGGCCGGTGAAGCCGCCCATCGTGAACACGAAGATGAAGCCCACGGCCCATACCATCGGTGCTTCAAAGGTCATGGAGCCGCGCCACATGGTGGCCACCCAGTTGAAGATCTTCACGCCCGTGGGGACCGAGATCAGCATGGTGGCGTACATGAAGAACAGCTGGCCAGTGACCGGCATGCCGGTGGCGAACATGTGGTGGGCCCACACGATGAAGCTCAGGATGGCGATGGAGGCCGTGGCATACACCATGGACTCGTAGCCGAACAGCTTCTTGCGGGCAAAGGCCGGGATGATCTGGCTGACGATGCCGAAGGCGGGCAAGATCATGATGTAGACCTCGGGGTGGCCGAAGAACCAGAAGATGTGCTGGTACATCACCGGATCGCCGCCGCCAGCGGGGTTGAAGAAGCTGGTGCCGAAGTGGCGGTCGGTCAGCGTCATGGTGATGGCGCCGGCCAGCACGGGCATCACGGCGATCAGCAGGTAGGCCGTGATCAGCCAGGTCCACGAGAACATGGGCATCTTCATCAAGGTCATGCCGGGAGCGCGCATGTTCAGGATGGTGACGATGATGTTGATCGAGCCCATGACCGAACTGGCACCCATGATGTGCATGGCGAAAATACCAGCGTCCATCGAGGGGCCCATCTGCAGGGTCAGCGGTGCGTACAGCGTCCAGCCCGCGGCGGGTGCGCCGCCGGGCATGAAGAAAGAGCCAACCAGCAGCAGTGAAGCGGGAATCAACAGCCAGAAGCTGAAGTTGTTCATCCGCGCGAAGGCCATGTCGGAGGCGCCAATCTGCAGCGGGATCATCCAGTTGGCCATGCCCACGAAGGCCGGCATGATCGCGCCGAACACCATGATGATGCCGTGCATGGTGGTGAACTGGTTGAACAGCTCGGGGTTGAACAACTGCAGACCTGGCTTGAACAGCTCGGCGCGGATGCACAGGGCCAGCACGCCGCCGATCATCAGCATGGTCAACGAGAACAGCAGGTAGAGCGTTCCGATGTCCTTGTGGTTGGTGGCGAACACCCAGCGGCGCCAGCCGTGGGGGTGGTCGTGGGCGTGATCGTCGTGCCCGTGGGCGTGACCGCCGTGATCAATGACTGCGCTCATGTCGAATCCTTTACGTATCTTGTCAGGTCAGCGCCGCGTCACTGACGGGCAGTGCGCACTTCAGCAGGCTGCACGACCTGCCCGGTCTTGTTGGACCAATGATTCTTGGTGTAGGTGATGACCGCAGCGATCTCCGTGTCGGAGAGTTGCTTCCAGGCGGGCATGATGTTGTTCTGCCCATTGAGCAACACCTTGATCTCCAGGCTCTTGTCGGCATTGAGCACGACGGCCGCGCCGTCCAGCGGCTTGATCGCACCACCGCCCTTGCCATTGGGCAAGTGGCAGGCGGCACAGTTGGCGGTGTAGACCTTTTCGCCACGGGCGATCAACTCATCCTGCGTCCAGACCTTGTTGGGATCGTCGGCCTTGGCCTGCATTTCCTTGAGCTGGCCTTGCACCCAGACGCTGTAGTCGGCTTCGGAGACGACCTTCACGTGGATAGGCATGTAGGCGTGTTCCTTGCCGCACAGCTCGACGCACTGGCCGTAGTAGTCGCCGATTTTTTCAGCGCGGAACCAGGTGTCGCGCACGAAGCCGGGGATGGCGTCCTGCTTGATGCCGAAGGCCGGCACCATGAAGGAATGGATCACGTCGTTGGCGGTGGTGATGATGCGCACTTTTTTGTTGACGGGTACCACCAGAGCGTTGTCGACCTTCAGCAGGTAGTTGTCACCTTGAGGCGTACCGGCATCGGACAGCGCACGCTGCGAAGCATCGAGTGTGGACAGGAAACCAATGCCCTCACCCTCGCCCCGGAGGTAGTCGTAACCCCATTTCCATTGGTAGCCGGTGGCCTTGATGGTCAGGTCGGCGTTGGTGGTGTCTTTCTGGGCCACGACCACCTTGGTGGCAGGCAGGGCCATGCCGATCACGATGATGAAGGGGATCACCGTCCAGATGATTTCAACCGTGGTCGATTCGTGGAAATCGGCAGACTTGGCGCCCTTGGACTTGCGGTGCTTGAAGATGGAATAGAACATCACCCCAAACACTGCGACGAAGATGATGGTGCAGATCCACAGCAGCAGATAGTGCAGGTTTTGCTGCTCCAGGGCGATTTTGGTGACCGCGGGATGCATGTCCAGCTGATTGACCGCGGGGCCGCCTGGCAGGTCGTTGACAGCCCAAGCCGCGGAACTGGCCGCCAAAGACGCCAGCGCCACAGCACCGCCGACCGCACAACCGACCGCCCGTCCTGCGGACCACCGACTCACCTGATGCCCAAGATCCTTGATCATTTCTTCGCTCGTCTATGGTTGAACTTGTTGTTTGAGAGGTCTGTTTGCGAGGGAGCTGCCTGGCGCAGGAACGCGACACATGGTCACGGTCAGGCGCCTCAGTCCTCCAGGTGCTTGAGCGCCCAGCGGAACTCGTCCGCCAGTTGGCGCCGGTGCTGGCGCTGAACGAATTCACCCACCACCACGCTGCGACCTTGCCCGGACAAACGCACCAGGGAGCCGTCGTCCCGATCGGGCTCGACGCGCACCCAGCGCGGGTTGAATTCGACACAGTTGGTGCGACCACCGCTTCGGCGCTCGACCCGCAGCAAATTGGGGCGCATCGCAATGTACTCGCGATCGGCGGCATGGCGGGAATACATCAGCACCGCGGCCATGACCGCCAGCATTTCCATGAATGCAAAGGGCAGCACGAAGGCTGCCCCGAAATACCAGAATCCACCCGCCAGGCCGACCGACACCAGGCAGAGCGCGGCGTACACCGACCACACCTGACGGGCGCTGAGCGCGCCATCACGTTGAAGGAGCCATTCGACCCGCCAGCCGGAGGCATCGGGCGCCGCCATGGACGCCGCACCCTGCACCAGATTCAGCAAAGGGCGCCACACCCCAAAGCGCAGGGCGGCTGAGGACATCAGGGGGACTGGGGACAAGGTGGCAGGCATTGACGCCACGACTCCAAGGCCACAAAGGGCGGAAACGGGCGATACACCCGGAAAAAGGTCAGCTTCGTGGGCCGGCCTCAATGATCGAACCATTTTAGCCGGGGTCTGTCGCTATCTCAACTCGCCGGGAATTTACTTTTGCTATGGCTAACCCGTGATTTTGCGGGATTCGCAACGTTCAGGTTTTGGGCGAGCCGCGCCGGATCATCGCTTTCATGTCATCCAGGGATACCCGGGTCTCGGCCGCAAGTGGCGGGCGGGGGGCAGGCTTGACCGCGTGGCCGTACACCAGCTCGATCGTGAGGCCCAGGCGGCCATCGGGGCGCATCAAACCCTGGGTGAGCGCCTTGAGCAAGCGCGCTCGCCAGCGCGGTGTCCGCAAACCTGCGATTCGGCCATGCGCCACATTGCCGCCCCAGGTGCGCCATTCGGCCAGCATCTCTTCGGCGCTGGCCCAGGTCAGGGTGATTTGCTCCATGTCCATGACCGGATCGGCAAAACCGGCTTCAACCAGGGCATCGCCCAGGTCGTGCATGTCGATGAAGCTGATGGTGGGCAAGGGCCAGCCCAGCTCACGGTAGATCTGGCGCAGCTCACGGGCGGTGTCGGGCCCCAGGCCGGAGCACATCAGGAAGCCGTCCACGGCCAGGGCCTGATGCCATTGCTTCATCAATTGAGGCAGGTCCGGGTGGGCGTGCAGCGCCATGTTGGCCCACAACATCTGGACGCCCTGCGCGGACCATGGAGCAGGCCCGGTGGAACTTGCCATCACGACCGGGTCAATCTCGCGGCGCCAGGGGGCCCACCAGACCCTGGGCGCCTGAGCCTGCCATTGCTCACGGCTGCGTTGCTGCAATTCGGGCACGGGCTCCATCACCCAGCGCTGAGCTTGCGGATAGCGGGCTTGCACTTCGGCCAATCCGCCACCCAGAAAGCCCCCCCAATCCAGCCACTGCAAAGGCTGCAAGAGGATGATGTCCAGCTTGGAGGCCAGTCGGCGAGCCACTTCCTTGTAAAGCCAAGGTGCCTCAGGCAGGCCCGCCAGGCGGCGCGCCTGATGCAGCAAAGCCTGGGATTGAGGCGCGACGGGATTGGGCAAAGGGGCGGACATGGGGCACCAGGTGACAGCAAAAGCCCCTCCACTGGGCGATGGCCTGCGGGCGGGGCGCTCAGTATATTGACTGGATGCATTCTTTGCCCGGCTCTTCTCGTCGCTGGCGCTTGCCATGGCCCGGGCTGTGTCTGGTGTGCCAGCGGGCGCAATGGCAAGCCATCTGCCACCACTGCCTCTTGGCGTTCGCCCCACCGCGCCTGCGCTGCCAGCGCTGCGCCTTGGCATTGAACGTCAGCCAGCCCGACTGCGCGGCTTGTGAAGACTATCCGCCGGAGTTTGACCGTGCGATGGCCGCCGTGGACTACACCTCGCCTTGGCGCGAGCTGATCGCACGGTTCAAATTCCAGGGCGATGTGGCGCTGGCCAGGCCTTTGGCCACCTTGATGGCGACCCAGATGAACGCACTGCCGCCTCGGGCCCGGCCTCAATGGATCATCCCCACCCCCTTGTCGGCGCCGCGTTTGCGCGAACGTGGTTACAACCAGTCGTGGCAACTGGCCCGGCACTTGTCCAGCCTGACGAGCATCCCCACCCTGCCGCAGGCCTTGCGCCGCGTGAAAGACACGCCCCGGATGATGACCCTGGAGGCGGACGATCGCCGAAATCAGATCCGGGGGGCATTCGAGGTCAACACAGCCTGTCGCCGCGCCTTGGCCGGGCGCCGTGTGGCGCTGGTCGATGACGTGCTGACCACCGGCGCCACGGTCGATGAGGTGACGCGGACCTTGCAGGCCGCAGGTGTGCGCAGCGTGTCAGTGTGGGTGGTGGCCCGGACACCCGCGCCGGGAGCATGAGCCGAATCGCCCTTTGGCGCGAATGGGACGTGCGCATGGGCTTGAACCATGGCTTGAACAAAGTTAGATTCAATTGTCCGTTGGTATTTTTGAAGTGATTTCTTGATGTAACGGGAGGTGGGCACGCTGGTTGCCCTGTCATGCACGGCACTGCGCTCACATGAGTTGCAGCGATGTTGTCATTGATCCACCAGGAAGCCCCTCCCATGCGCGCCGTCATCTTCTCGATCCTTGCGGTGGCCGCCAGTGCATCGCATGCGGCTCAACCCGACTGCCTGCCTGCGGCCCTGGCTTTGTCCAGCACCCCGATTGGGCAGCCCATTGCGCGGCACACGGACAGGCCCAGCCTGTTCCTCGCCTCCAATCACGGACTGGCGGCTTATTGGTACTGCCAGGGCCCCAATGGCCAGATCACCTACTGGGAAGTTCACGGCACGCCAAAAGCCATCCTGGAAGCGGGTGGAGCCAGCGTGCTGGAAATGCTCTACATCAAGGATCGTGATGCATCTTTGAGCAAACTGTCGGCAACGCCCTGCAACCGCGCGGACATTGCCGACCCCGATGAGCAACAACTTTGCAAGGAGTTGCTGGATGAGGTCAGGGCCCAATGGCCCCAATCCTCGGTCACCAAGTCTCCTTGAGAGGAGACCTCGAAGCTTTTCAGCGGTAGATCTGCTCGCCGTTGTAGCTTTTCCAGCTTTGCTCGATGTGAACAGCATCGTCATCCGAACGAGGCTTCACGCCCATCAGGATGCCGCCGTCCTTGATACCGGCCTCGTACTTCTTGACCCGCTCTTCAGGGATGCCCAAGCCAATCAGGGCACCGATCAAGCCGCCACCGGCCGCACCCGCACCCGCGCCAGCCAAAGCGGCTGCCAGAGGCCCGGCCACCACCACACCCAAACCTGGGATGAGCAGCGTCGTCCCGATGGCTGCGACCGCTGCCGCGATGGCACCCACGGTGCCGCCAATGGCCCCGCCGATGCTCGCGCCCTCTGCGGCCTTGCTGCCCAACTCGGTTTCGCGCACGGTGGAGGTTGAGAAATGGCGACTGCGCGTGTCGTCAGACATCACTAAATTCACGTCGTCCTTGGTGTAGCCACGCTCGGACAGTGATTGGTAAGCGCGTTCTGCGCTGTCGCGGTCCTTGAACAGACCGGTGACGTAAGGGGTGTTGGTGTTGGCCATGGTGGCTCCTCAGCGTTGAGTTATTGACACCTCATGTCTGGCAAATGGCGAGCCCACGCGCCTGAAATGCACCAATAGACCTCGCCAACGGCCTCATCTGCCCCGATCAGGGTGGCGGCAGACCACCCAAAATCACGGCAAGGCGGTCGAAACCCACCAAGTCGCCTTCTTCTGAAAGCGATGGTAAAAAATGCCGACCAATGCAGCATCTACCCAAGGTCATGCAGTGCCCTTGTACTTCCTGGGCCTGGGTTTCATCATGCTGGGCGCCTGCCTGATGGACTACTTTGATTCCCTGGTGCCCATGGCCGCCTGCGCCTCCGCCGGGCTGATGCTCAGCGCGCCTTTGATCAAGCAGCGGGTGCAGCGCTTCATGGGCCGCACCCTGGACCGTTCTGCCGAGTGAATGACCGGCTGGGCTATTGCTTGTGCGATCGGGCGATCAGTTGCCCAAGCTGCTGCGCCTCCTGGGCGATTTCACGCAGCATGCCGGTGGGCGAGACGTAGTAGCCACAGAAGTACAAGCCGCGAGCCTGGCTCAAGGCCTGGCCGCTGAGCACAGGCAACCCACCTTCGCCGAACACACCCTCGCCAGCCTCCAGCCATGACTGGACATTGGGCCGGTAGCCCGTGGCGAGCACCACGGCATCAAAGGCCTCGGCGCGGCCATCGCTGAAGACCACACCCTGCTCGGTGAAGCGCTCAATGCCCGGCCGGACCTGGACCAGGCCCTGCTTGATCAAGGCGATGGTGCCCACATCGATGAAGGGCACGCGCCCGTGCTTGCGAATCTGCGTGACCGGGCCTTCAGCGGGCTGACGCAATCCGTACTTGGACAAGTCGCCGGTGAGCAAGCGCATCACCGGGGCGTTCAAGGCATCGGCCAGTTGGGGCGGCAAACCTTTCTGCAGGATGCCGATGGTCAGGAATGGGATGCCGAACACCTCGCGCCGGATGACGTTGACGGGGCTGCGCACCGCCAGGGTGGGCTGCGCGCCATGCTCGTGAAGATCGATGGCGATCTCGCCGCCCGAGTTGCCCAGGCCGACCACCAGCACGCGTTGGCCCTTGAAAGCGACGCCGTTGGCATAGGCCGAACTGTGCAGGATCTGGCCTTGAAAAGTGCCCATGCCCGGCCAGGTGGGGCGTTGTGGCTCGCGGTTGTAGCCAGCGGCCACGACCAGCGAACGCGCACGGTACACGGTGTCCTGCGAATGGACTTCCCAGCCGTTGTCGCTTTGGCACGCGCGGACGATCTTCTGCCCATAAAAAGGCTGGATCTGGTGGTGCCGCGTGTAGGCGTTCAGGTAGTCCACCACCTGCTGGCGCGAGGGGTAGCGCGGGTAGGACTTGGGGAAGTCAAAGAAGGGTAAAGCCGAGTGGGCCTTGTCGGTGTGCAGGTGCAGGCGGTGATAGTGGCCCACCCAGGACGAGCCCACGTGGTCGTGCTGCTCCAGCACGATGCAGGGCACCTTCTCTTTTTGCAGGCAGGCCGCCATGGCCAGACCCGCCGGGCCGGCGCCCACCACGATGACGGGCGAGGCCTGGACCGACGAGCTCATGTGTTCAGGATCTCCTGGGCCACCCGTTCACCGGAGCGCACCGCACCTTCCATGTACCCAGTCCAGATGGACGAGGTTTCGGTGCCTGCCCAGTGCAGCTTGCCGCAGGGGGCGCGCAGGCTGGGGCCGAAGCCAGTCAACACACCAGGCGGGAAGACGCCGGTGGGCGCACCACCGCTGAAGTTCTCGGCCTGCCAGTTGTTCTCCATGTAGGCCAGCGGCGTGGCGGCCTTGGGGCCGAAGAACACGGCCAGGGCCTGAAGCACCTTGGCCTTGCGCACCGCCGGTGTCATCAAGGCGGCGTCGCGCGCATCCTGGCCATCGATGAAGGCCATGATCACGCCAGGCGCGCCAGCCGTGGGCTGGGTGGTGTCGAACACGATCTTGGGCAGGAAGGCATCGCTGGTGACCTGGCCGCTTAGGCCCTCGTCACGCCAGAAGGGGCGGTCGTACACCACGTGCACCTTCCAGGCCGATCCCATGGGCACGCGCTGCATCATCTGCAGGCGCACCTGGGTGGGGCCATCAAGCGGCTCGTAGCTCAGGCGCGAGGCCATCCAGGGCGACATGGCCACGACAGCCCGCTGAGCCCGCACGGTGAAGCCATCGCCCGACACCGCGATGCCGCCGCCATCCTGCTTGACCGAGTGGGCCGCAGCACGGAAGAGGATGCGGCCGCTCAACTGGCGGGCCATGCCCAGCGCGATGGATTGCGATCCACCCACGATGCGGTCCTGCTGTGCGCCACCTTGCGTGCTGAGCAGGCTGGTGAGGCCACCGCCCGAGTGGACGTAGTGCAGCATGTACAGGAAGGAGATGTCGCGCGGCTCGGTCGACACCAGGGACAGCACACACAGACGCAGCAGGTTCTTGGCATCGGCCGTGAGCAGGTTGCGGTCCATCCAGGTCTGCATGCTTTGCGAGTCCCACTCGGCGGCCTTGGCGGCGGTCCACGGGGCATCGAGCGGCACCTGTTTGGCCATGGCGTCGATCTTGAGCATGGTGATCGCCGTCTCGCCGGTGGCCAGCAGGTTGGACCAGGGCAACACGCCGGTATAAGTGCTGCGCTTGCCGTTGGCGTAGTTGATCAGCTTGCCGGTGTCGTAGACGGGATAGGTTTTCAGGCCCAGTTGCTGGACCAAGGCGTACATGCGGTCTTGCGTGGGGCCGATGAAGGCCGCGCCACCCTCGACCACGTAATTGCTGAAGGGAGCGGGCAGGTTCTGGTTCCAGCAGCGTCCGCCCACGCGGTCACGGGCTTCGAGCAAAAGCACCTGGCGACCAGCGGCCACCAGCGCACGGGCGCAGGCCAGGCCGGAGTAGCCGCCACCAATGATGACCACGTCGGTGTTGTAGTCGCCGCTGGCAGTGGGGCCGGTGGCGGCCTGGGCCTGCCCGCCCGTCATCAGGGTGGAGGCGGCCGAAGCCGTGAGGGCGGCCAGGACGTTGCGGCGGTGGATGGTGGGTTGGGTCATGGCATGCTCAGAAAAAATACACTGTTTTTATTATTGGCAATGGCTGAGCACGCACCATCGATGGAAACCCTGCTCACACTTGGCTCATTCGCCAAGCAAAAGATCCAGTGCCACCTCGATGTCATCAATGCCGCGCATGGGCCGTGCTTGCGCATCCGCAAAATTGGAGAATGGTTCGTCCAGGGCCCAATCCGGGCCGAACAGACGCACGGCCGCATAAAACTCCATCGCCTCGTGCTGATCCACACCGTCACACACCATGGCGTCGTAGAACATGCGGTGCACGTCTTTCGAGGGCCGCGCACGCTCATCGCAAGCCACCTCGTGCAGCACGCTGGCGCGGCGATGGTTGCCGGTGTAAGGACTGCCTGCCAACGCCCACAGCATGCGCGGGATGCTGGATCCATCGACCACCCTGCCAGCCGAGGCCAACCAACGATGACCTTTGGAGTCGACGAAAGCAAAATCCTCCAACAGCCGCATCCGCCGGTCTGGCCCGCTTTGCATCAGCCACTCGGTACGCACTTCACCTTCAAAATGGCACTGGGTCATGGTGGGTCTCCTTCTTGTTCGCAGGTCAGGGCATCAGGCCAAGGAACTAGGCGCACGCCATCGCGGCATCCATCCGGTTCAGCGCGGGCACCACGGGGGGCAGGATGGTCACCATGCGCACCAAGTCTGCAATGCTCGACGCATTGGTCTTGACCCGCACGCATGAAATCTGAGTTCTCACGGTCGAGATGGCCACGCCGGATTGTTGGGCGATGGCGGCAGGGCGAAGGCCCAGACACAAGCCCTTCAGCACCACGGTCTCGGCGGTGGTCAGCCGGTTGGCCATGGCAAAAAAATCAATGCTCAGTGGCTCGCAGGCCTGAGTCTTCCCCAGCAGCAAGAGCACTTTCGGCTCACCGGCTTCACTCGGCGATGCGGGCAAAGGCACCACGGCCAAAGACAAAGTAGCGCCCTCGAACTGGAGTGAAAACATGGCGCGCCTTCCGCGGCCGGCCGCTGCCAGTGCCCTGAAGAATGGCTCTCGATCGAGGGCTTTGCGTGGTGCGACATGCCCGCCCTGCACCTGCATGGGGCGGCTTGCACCGCACTCCCGCAGCGCCCGGTGGTTGGCATGGCAGATGCGGGCATTGGCCGTCACCAACATCACGCCATAGTCGATTTCTTCAAGGACGCACTCCATGAGGGCATCCATCGCAGGCACCGGCAGCAGCCGACTGGTGGCCGCCGCCACACCCGATAGCGCATGCAAAGACTCGTTCATGAAAGCCCCAAGAAGCGGCCACCGTGCCGCCTTGATTCAAGTGTGGGCGAGCTGAGGCCTTCAGTTCCTTGGTGCGTTCTTAAACGTTCTGAATCTCCGATGGCCCTGGGTGGGGACAGATGCATTTTTCACTTGCAAACCCTACACTTCGAAACACTGTATGAAAGCGTGATTGATGCAAGGGAGGCCGACATGGCTGAGGTTTCGCATGGACTGAATCTGTTCCTGAAGCTCAAAAACCCCTCGGAAATGGAAGCGTTGTCAAGGCTGATCTTGAGCATTCAGCCAGACATCTACAAGGCCCTCGACAGCCTGCACTACGTTCATTTCGCGCGGTTTTTGCCATCGCCCGATGGGTCCATGCTGATGGTCATCACCGAGTTCGACGGCGAGAAAAAGCCCTATGTGATGGATTTCGCCGCCGTCATCGGCACCGAGTTCACCAAAATTCTGGAGTTCATCGAAGACGCCCCGCCCTTGCCGGTGCAAAAGCACCCCCGAGAGTTTTGGGACTTTGTTGAACGAAACAGCCAGCAACGGGTACCGCTGTGGTCCGCCTACAAGGACAAGACGGTGCTCGACATCTTGCGGTCAGAGAATCGCCCACCTTCGCCGATCGTTGATGCCCGCCCAGCGCACGTCGAGGTCGATGACATCCAGGGCAATGTCTTGCGCGGTTATGGGTCGGCGGGCCAGCATGCGCACCACCTCGCGCTGTCCATCAGTGATGCGCAGGCCGCGCGGGCATTCATTGGCGAGTTGAGCAATGGCGGCAACGCAGAGCAGGCCTGGCAGGTGACCTCAGGCCAGGACTGGCCTGACAACAAGACCGATCAGCTCCTGCTGAACATCGGCCTGACCCACCTGGGTCTGGAGGCGATCGGGGTGGCGCCAGCCACCTTGCGGCTGTTTCCCGAGGCGTTTCGGATGGGCCCGGCCGACCCGCAGCGCGCAAGGCCGAACGGGGACACCGATGACAGCGCCCCCAAAACCTGGCGCCTGGGCAATCCGGATCAGCAACATGTGCACCTCATGCTGTCGCTGTATGCCAGAAGCGAAGGGCTGCTGAACGCCAAGCTGGCCGACCTGGAACAACGCCTGGTCAGCGCAGGACTGAACAAGGTGTTCGAGCAGCGAACGCAGGCCCTGCCCAACAAGCAACTGCACTTCGGTTACCGCGACAGCATCGCGCAGCCCAACCTGGCGATGGTGGGCGCCAAGGCCGCCATGCCCGACCAGCAACCCACCACGGCCGTGGGCGATTTCCTGCTCGGCAAGGAGTACGTCAACCATGCCGGCGGCAACTTCATTGACCGATTGCCCGCCGCGCTGTGCGACAACGGCACCTACGCGGCGGTGCGGATCATGGAGCAGGACGTGAAAGCGTTCGAGAAGCTGATCACCGAGCTCGGTCAAACACTGGATCTCGACCCCGAACTGATCGCCGCGAAGTTGATGGGCCGCTGGCGCAACGGTGCGCCTCTGTCGGTCTGGCCCGACAGTGATGGGGGCACGGCCCCGGCCGACGAAGACATCAACAACTTCGACTTCAGGCCAAACACGCGAGATCCCAATCTGTACGACGACGCCGAGGGATTGCGCTGCCCGGTCGGCGCGCACATCCGCCGAATGAACCCGCGAAGTGCCTTGGTGGCCGGCAAGCCTCACAGCCACCGCCTGATCCGCCGTGGCATGCCGTATGGGCCGCTTTACGACCCCGAAGCCCACAGTGACCAGGACAACGTGAAGCGTGGCCTGTTCGGGATCTTCATCTGCGGTGACCTTGAAAGCCAGTTCGAGTTCCTGCTGCAGGTGTGGGCCAATGGCGATCTGGCGAGCACCGGCATCCGCGGCACGCATGATCCGATCATTGGCTCCCAGCATCACGGTGGCCGTTTCGTCTTCACCAAGCCCGGGTCGGCTCAGCCGATCGAGATCACCGTGCCCAAGATGGTCCGCACCGTGGGCAGTGTCTACCTGTTCATGCCCAGCATCTCTGGCTTGCAGCACCTGGCGGCCATGACGCAGCCAACCCCCCCACCCCAGCACCGCCCGCTTCCCTCCCCCGCAAGCCAGGAGCCGCCCATGCCCACCCCCCTTGATGCCTCGTTCAACCCCAGCACCTTCAATCCTCATGACAAGGCTTTCGTGGCGGACCCTTACCCCACCTACGCCTGGTTCCGCCAAAACAAGCCGGTGCACCTGGTGGGCGGCCAGCATGGCAGCCATTGGGTGTTCAGCCATGAACTCGTGTCCCAGGTGCTGTCGCAAAAAGACGTCTTCTTGAAAAACCGACATCCCCCCAAGCTTGAAAACAAGATTGGCGATGTGCTGTTCAACCTCACGGAAAATGGCCTGTTCTTCATGGATCCGCCACGGCACACCGAAGTGCGCGAAATGCTTGATCCGCTGTTCGCCAAAGCCATTGAGGGCGTCGAGACCAAGGTGAATGACATCGCGGCTGATCTGATTGGCAAGATCGCCAGGCCCAGCTCATTCGATCTGGTGGGGGCCTATGCGCAAAGCCTGACGGCCCAGGTGTTCGCAGACATGTTTGGCATCCCGCTCAGCCAGCTCAAGCCCGTGGTTGGTTGGACGAACAGCGCCATGGCCTCCAACAACAAGGGGCTCACGGACCTGGAGCGCTTCCCGGGCTTCACGTCTCGCCTGGCATTGGGCGGCTACATGCAGGCCCTGCGCCCCGGGTGCCCCATGGGGGCACAGCACATGATGAGCCAGATGCGCACCCACGCCGAAGCCCCAGCCAATCCGATGGGCCTGAGCCCGATCGAGTTTCAGCAAACCGCCGTGCACTTCGCGCTGGGAGGCTACCTGTCCACCCAGTTCCTGATCAGCACAGGCATCTTGAATCTTTTGAAGAACCCCACGCAGCTTGGCAAGCTGATCAGCACGCCAGGGCACATGTCCAATGCCGTTCAGGAGATGCTGCGCTTTGACGCGGCCTTCGCGGCAGCAGACCGCTACGTGGCCCAGGAGACCCAGCTGGGCGACGTGGTGCTGATGCCTGGTGACAAAGTGACGCTGGCCTATGGTTCGGCCAACCGTGACGAGAAGGTCTACGCGAACCCCGATGCCTTCGACATCACACGCCAGCCCGACAAAGCCAAACCTCACTTCGCCCTGGGGGGTGGCATCCACTACTGCATCGGCGCGCCCTTGGTGGAGATCGTTGTGCCGCTGGCCATCTCCAAGCTGATCACCACCTTGAGCCGCCTGGAAATCGACACCAGCCAAGCCCTTGACTGGGGCACCGACCCCTACTTCCGCGCCCCCAGCCGACTGATGTTGCTCACTGATTGACCCAACCCGCCCCACGCCGTGCAAACTTTGAGTTTTGGCCGCTTTGAAGTACGCCCGACGGAAAGACGCCTGCTGATCGATCAACAGGCCGTCACCATCGGGGCACGCGCCTTTGATGTCCTGCTGACCTTGATCGAACGCCGAGGCCGCGCGGTCACCAAGAGCGAACTGCTCGACGCGGTCTGGCCCCACCTCGTCGTCGAAGAGAACAACCTGCACGTGCACATCTCGGCGCTGCGCAAGTTGCTTGGCGCCGACGTGATCGCCACCATCCCTGGCCTGGGTTACCGCTTTGCAGTCTTGCTGGACTGCGAGCTGACGGCTGCCGCGGTGCCCGAAGCCGCCAGGCACAACCTGCCGGAAAAACTGCCCGCTCTGTATGGCCGTGAACAAGACCTTCAATCACTGCTGGCCCTGATCCGGCAGCATGCGCTGGTGACCATCGTTGGCGCAGGTGGCATTGGCAAAACAAGGCTCGCGATGGCCGCCGCCCATGAGCTGCGCAACGCATATCCCCACGGCGCATGGGCCGTCGAGATGGCGGCCATCAACGACCCCTCTCATGTGCTGCCCACCATCGCCAAAAGCCTGCAGATCACGCTGCCGGGCAACAGCTCGGCACGGCAGGAACTCATCACCGCGCTGAAATCACAAACCCTGCTGCTGGTGCTGGACAACTGCGAGCATGTGCTCGACGTGGTCAGCGATCTGGCCTGCGGCCTTCTTCACGAAGCGCCCGGGGTTCGCTTGCTGGCCACCAGCCAGGAATTGCTGCGCGTCCATGGCGAGCAACTCTTCCGACTGTCGCCATTGGCCGTGCCGACATTGGGCCAGGCCGACCACGCCGCCGATTTTGGGGCCGTGCAATTGTTTGTCGAACGGGTCCGCGCACTCGATGCCAGCTTCGAGCTGAACGCCGACAACACCAGCGCGATCATCGACATCTGCGGCCGACTCGATGGAATTGCGCTGGCGCTCGAACTGGCGGCAGCGCGCGTTCCCCTGTTGGGGATCACGGGCATGCGCGAGCGCCTCAGCGAACGCTTTCACATGCTGACGGGGGGCGCGCGCGTGTCCTTGCGGCGCCATCAAACCCTGCGTGCTGCGCTGGACTGGAGCCACAACCTGCTGGCCGCCAAAGAGCAGAAGGTTTTCCGCCGCCTTGGCGTGTTCTCTGGCGGCTTCACCCTGGACAACGCCCAACGGGTGGTCACCGACGACCAACTGGACGAATGGGCCGTGATTGACCAACTGAGCGCATTGGCCGACAAATCCTTGCTGATGGTGGAGGTCGGCCCCAGACCCAGGTACCGCATGCTGGAGACCGCGCGCAGCTATGCGGTTGAGAAGCTGGCCGAGGCCGGGGAGACCGACACCTTGTTGCGTCGGCACGCCCTGGCCACCCAGGCCGTGATGACGCGCGCCGTCAAGCGCCGCGACATGGCACTGCTGGCGCAAGAGATGAACAACGTGCGCGCCGCCTTCGCCTGGGCCATCGGCCCGCATGGCGACGCCCCCATCGCTGTCGCGCTGGCCACGGCCTCCTCGGTCGTGCTGGCCGTGGAAGGCTTCGTGGTCGAAGCGCTGGACCGCTTGCTGCGTGTGGAGCCGCTGGTGAACGACGCCACGCCGCCGCCGCTGGCGGCCCAGTATTGGCAATGGCTGGGCCGCCATGGCGTGGATGGCAGATTGCCGGTATCGCGCTGCATCGACGCCTTCCTCCGATCCGAAAGCATGTTCAGGCAGCAGGGCAACGCGCGGCACCTGCATGCCTGCCTGCGCATGCGGGCCGAAGCCATGCTGGAGACCACGGACATGGCGGATGCGCAAGCCGCGCTGGACGAGGCCGAGCGCATGGAAGGCGCCGGGTGGCCCGTCGCCGACCGCATGCGCCGCCTCCGCGTGCAAGGCATGCTGCTGGCCGCGACCAACCAACCAGAGAAAGCACTGGCGACCTTCGAGATGGCCTATCAGCTGGCCGAGTCCGCCAGCATCGACCGGTATGTGCTGAATCTGCTGTCGGACATGGCAGGCACCCACCTCACCATGGGTCATGCGGACACGGCGGCCCAGCAGTTCCTGGCACTCGCCAGGATGGCCAGGATGCGGCCCACCGGCGGCTTGACGCTGTGCTATGCCTTGTCGGGGTTGACAGCCGCCCTGATCGCCAGCAACCGACTGGACCAAGCCCGCCAGGTCGCCGCAGAAGCGATCCCCTTGCTGCGACGCTCCGGGATATTCATCTCACGCAGCGACATCTTCGCGTGGCTGCTCGCCCGTGAACACCACTTCCCAGCCGCTGCGCGACTGCTCGGGGCGTCCGATGCGCTGCGCGAGCGCTGCGAGAGCTCGCGGGGCACCATCGAACGCCATGTGCGGGCTGAAACTCAGTCGCTGTTGCAGGCCGCGCACCCCGACCGGACCATCCGGGACTGGATGGCCGAGGGGGCCCTGGCCAGCGAGGATGAGCTGGCAGAGCTTGTATTGGAGACCACGCCACCTGCACGACTCAAACCAGCGGCGCTTTGACCAGGTCACTGGCGGCAGGCAACGGGGCTTGCAGCAAGGCCTCGATGTCCAGGATGCCCGCGCCGAAGGAGCCCGGATTCCACAGCGAGGGCACCCGTGCGGTCGAACTGGCCAACTGCACGAACGCCGCCACCCGCTGCCAGGGCTGGGCATAGGCCGCGGCGATCTCGGCCTGCCGATGCACGAGCCACAACGCAGCCGCGCCCGTGGTCAAGGCCGTGGCATACGATGTGCCGTCGCCACCCGCTGCGTAGCTGAAGCGGCCGCCTTCCTTCGTGTTAGCCCGTCGAAGGTCAGCCGCCGGTGCGCTGAAATCGACTTCAGGCCCATAGCTGCTGCCCGACCAGGGCTGATCCAGCGCCGTGATGCCCCCCACCGCGATGGTGCGCGCCAACCGGGCCGGCGCCACCACCGAGTTCACATGGTTGCCCGCGGCGCAAACAACGATGACGCCCATGTCATAAGCCCGGTTGATGGCCTGCTTCAGGGCCTTGACGACCCCCCCACCCACAATGCCCAGGCTGATGTTGATGACCTGCACGCCACCGGTGTCGACGGCATAGTTCATGGCCTGCGCCAATTCAAACTCCGCATGGTTGATCCAGACAATGTCGGTGACGCGCAGCGGCAACAAGGGCACCTTGGGCGCCACCCCGAAGAAGGCCCCGCCTTGGGCTTGGGGCGCATGGCCGCAGATCGTGCTGGCGATCCGTGTGCCGTGCCCTGCGCTCACCCCCTTGAGGTTGTCGCGGCCCTGGCCCAGTTCAGGGTCGAACATCGTGACCTCATTGAACGCCTGGCTTGGCATGAAGGACTGGGCACGCGCCACATCAATCCAGGTCACCCCCGGAAAGCCGAACACCGGATGTGGGGTGTAGCCGGTGTCAATGTGACCGACGCGAACCTGCCCCCAATCAATGTGACCTGGCCCCCCCAACAACTGCCAGGCAGCCGGCGCCCGCACCAGGTCCAGGTGCCAATCCAAGCCCGCCACTGGCGGGATGACGGCCACCGGCCGGACAGCAAGTTGCTCGACATCGCGGCCCGACAAAAGCGCAACGGTGGCCTCATCAGAGACAGCGCGAATCTCCTGGATGCCCAGGACATTGAGCAAGGGGCCTGCCCCGATCTGCGGGTACTCGGTCTCCAGCGCGTGCACCAGCGGCGCACGGATGATGGCCTGCGTCGGGCTGTGAGGCCACAGGCGCACATCCAGCCCGGGCAGGTACTTTCGCAAGCCCCTCTCAACCTCTTGAAGGCTGCGGCCATCGGTTTTGAGCGTGAAGTTGTTCATGCGGTTTGCCCTTCAGAAGTTGAGCAAAGCTTTGGGGCTGTAGCTGACACTCAACGACGAACCAACCTCATCCCCTTGATTATCGATTCTGCGCTGCTTGCCAAATCTCAGGTTGAGCCACCAGCCCTCGGCCAGCTTGGCATCCAGGCCAATGGCGCGCTTGTAAGTGCGCTCGGAAGCCGTGGGCAAGTCCTTGTGCGTGTTGCTCGCTTCGAGCAAGACCCGCAGCTTTGGGGAGCCCATGCTGCCTCGAAGGGTGACCAGGCTGACATCCCTGAGTGTGGGGGAAGCCGCGCCGAATGTCGACAGCACGGGCTCGCCCGAACTGCGCTTGAAAGCGATGGTGATGGCCGCAGGCATCCTGGCACCAAGATCGCCGATGCCGTACGTGCCACCCAGTACCAGGGTGCGCCCCAGACTGTGGCTGCCCTGGCCGCCCAAGGCAGCGCGGTAGCTGCCGCTCGCCCACGATGCCCACACGCGCGAAGCGTTCCAACGTGCTTTGGCCAGCGCCATGCGACGGCATTCGGCCGCACGCTGGTTCGACACCTGAACCTCCGACTCCTTGGCAGCCGCAGGTACGCCAGGCCCGGATGCCGCGGCCTCGGCAGGCACAGCAGCTCGGGCGGCTGGCGGCTCACCCGCGGGAAGCTGCACGGTGAAGTTGAGGCAAGGATTCGAGTCATCTGGCACGCCCTCGGTGGCCGTCGCGTCGATCGACTTCCAGTGGATGATCAAAGGGTCGTCCTTCTCAGCTTCGACGAAATAGCTCGTTTCGATGGAAAAGGCCCGCTGGCGATAGTCCTTGTCCTCCACGGACACCGTGCCCTGGGCAAAGCTGAAGGTCGTGTTGGCCCACACGCGTGCCCAACGACTTTCGTTGTACGCCCTGACGCTGAGCGGGAGCAAGGAGGTCCGGGCTGGGGTGATGGACAGCCCGAAGTTGTTGCTGCGATCAAGGGCCTTCAAGGCCAGCGTCAGGTCGCCCGGATTCTCGATCGGGCTGATCTGGTCGCCCGCCAGGCCAACCATGGCCAGAGCAGACACCGTCCCCGGCGCGGTGTCCACCGCCATGGTGGCCAATGCCGCCGGGCCTGCCTTTTTCTGAAACAAGAGGGTGCGCTCTGTCGGCGCCTCCTGGCCCCAGGCCGACAGGGCAATCAACATCAAGGCCAGCGTGACAAAGCTGTTGTTGTTCACGGCGTGCTCCTCAAACAACGTTCAGAACAAACTGGTCTTTGTAGACCTTGGCATCGTGCGGATCGGGGGTGGTGTTGACATTGCCCTTGTCCGCGTAAATGGCCACGCCGTTCACGTCAAATTCGAACTCGAACTTCCCGTTGACAGACTCTTCCACGCGGCAGGAGAACACGGCCGTGTACTGCCCCTTGGCCAGCTTGGCGCTCTGCTGCTCAACAGGCTTGGTGACACGCTGAAAGACATCGCTGCTGGCCAGTTGCCATCCGTTGGGCGTGGCGGACCAGAAGTCGATCCGGCTTTGGATGACCGTGCCGCCTTGGCGCTTGAGCTGCAAAGAGACCGGTGATGTTGACGTGACTTGCATGCGATTGCTCCTGGAGTCCATGGCCCCGGGACCATCCCGGTGCTTGTTGAACTCTAGAAGTGCGCAAGGTGTCTGTCGTCATCAACTTTGACGACAAGCGCCTGGCGCCGTCATCACTGAAAACGTGACGTAGTGGACAAGGACGACCTTGAGACCGACACCCGCCCGCGTCCTTGGGACATGATGGGGAACGAGGCCCAGCACATCCCATGGCGCAGAAAGATCGACGTTCATCCCCACCCCTCGCCAGATGGTTCACGCCCCTGGTGAGCTTGGCGCGTGGCATCTTCGTGGCGCAGGTGCAGCTGAAACGCCGCGAAGGCAAGCTGCATGTGGTGCTGCAAGACTCCAGAAGCACCTCACCGAACGCGGACGCGAAAGCACCTCTCGCCTCAGACAAACCCAGCGCACCCGCGCCTCCGCCCGTGATGGGCGTGGACGCCGCCCAGCTTCAGCGCATGCAGGAAGCGCTGGCCCAGGTTCTGGACCGTCACGCCGGGGCACGCCAGGTGCTCAAACACCTGGGCTATCTGGAGCACGCCCTCAAGCGCAAGGGCGCACGGTGCTTTCTGGATCTGCCGATCGAGGTGCTCAAGCCCGCATTGCTGCAGCTTGCTTCGGTGATGGGCCCTCAGCCCAGCCAGGGCTTGACCGAAGTGCATGCCTGCCTGGTGGTGACCGTGGTTGATCGCGATGTGGACGAAGACAGCGATTCCAGTGGCCGACGCTCCGAGTTCAACGTTGGCGACAAGTTGCAGGTGCGCGAGATCAGCCATTCAGACTTCGTGAATGCCGATCAGTCATGGCCCCTGGAGGAAGAGGCCGCAGGCTGAGCACTGCGCAGCCCGTCCAGCGCGCCACAGCTAACGCAAGGTGCCCACATAGCGCTTGCGCAAAGCGGCCGAGTCCGCCCCAGGCGTTGGAAAGCCCGACGCCGGGCCGGACTGGCTGGCCACGAACGCAGGCCGGGCAGGCGGCACGGCCTGCACCCTCGGGGTCGGCATGGGGGGCTGCAAGGCGGCCTCCAGCTTGTCGGCCAGGCGCAGCAGATCGGGGTGCGTTTCCGTGCGGGCCACGCGGATGATCTCTCGGGCGTAGTCGGGGCTCTTGACCATCCACTCCACATCGGTGACTCGCCCGTTGATTCGGCGCAAATGCACGTGCAGGTGCGCGGCAATGGCGAACTTCTCGCTTTCCAGCATCACGGTCTCCTGAAAGACAAACACGCATTGAGGTTCATTCGACACGCTCGCCATGCAAGCTCAGGTCGAGCCCATCCACTTCCTGCTGAGCGGTCACGCGCAACCCGACCAGGCCATCCACCAACCACAGGATGAGCGTCGTGACCACACCGCTGTAGGCCAGCGTGGCCAGCACCCCCACCGCCTGATTGGCCACCGCCCCTTCGACGCCGCCCATGGCAGGCGAGGCCAAAGCACCGGTCAGCAAGGCCCCGATGGCACCACCCACACCATGCACGCCGAACACATCCAGCGAGTCATCAGCACCCAGCAAGCGCTTCAGGCCGGTGGCTCCCCAATAGCACCCCACCCCGGCGATCACGCCGATCAGCAAGGCGGCTTTGGGATCGACAAAGCCCGAGGCGGGGGTGATGGCCACCAGGCCCGCCACCGCGCCACTGCACATGCCCAACAAGGTGGGCGTGCCACGCACCGCCCATTCGGCCACCATCCAGCTGAGGGCCGCACCAGCCGCGCCGAGTTGGGTCACCAGCATGGCCATGCCGGCCCGGCCATCTGCCGCGCCGGCCGAGCCACCGTTGAAGCCCATCCACCCCACCCACAGCAAGGAGGCTCCGATCATGGTGTAGCCGAGGTTGGAGGGCATCAAGGGCTCTTGCCCAAAGCCCACGCGTCGGCCCAGCATCCAGGCGCAGGCCAGCCCGGCGATGCCCGCGTTCAGGTGCACCACGGTGCCCCCCGCAAAGTCCAGCACGCCCCGTTTGGCCAACCAGCCGGTGGGCTCCCACACCCAATGCGCCACCGGGGCATAGACCAGCAAGGACCACAAGGCCATGAACAGCAGCATGGCTGAAAAGCGCATGCGCTCGGCAAACGCCCCGGTGATCAGGGCCGGGGTGATGATGGCGAAGGTGAGCTGGAACATCACGAACACCGACTCGGGCACCGTGGGCGCCAGGTGGTGAACCGACACCTGGCCCAAGCCTTTGTTGAAGAACAGGCTGTCCAGGAACAGGGCCTGCGTGCCGCCAATCCAGTCCGAACCGGGCATGAAGGCCAGGCTGTAGCCCACGGCGAACCACAGCACGGTGACCAAGGCGCACACCGCGAAGGTTTGCGCCATCGTGGCCAGGATGTTCTTCTTGCGCACCATGCCGGCGTAGAACAACGCCAGGCCGGGGATGGTCATGAGCAGGACCAAGACACAGGCCATGATCATCCAGGCCGTGTCGCCCGAATTGATCTGCGCAAAAGGCACCCGGTGCGGGTTGGCCGAGGCCATCGACAGGCTCAAGGCACCAGAAGAAGCCGTGTCCAGCGAAGCGGATTGGGCATGCGCACCAAAGTGAAACAGGAAACCGGCCAGAACGATCATGGCACGGCGAATTTTGGGAAATGGCGTCATCGGTACTGCGAGATTCAGCGGAAACCCTGAAAGCATCGCAAGAAACAAACCCGCTCACGCCATCATCGCTCAATGCGGCAGCCACCCCGACCCGGCCCCGCTCGGTGAACTTCACCGCCTTGCCGTGCAGACGGGGCGCTCGGGCTGGTGAAGCCCGCTGACTTGCAGGAGAGGCTCAGCAGCCCAACTCGTTGGCACCCCGCAAGCTCACGTCCGTGCCCGAACACGAATCACGCCCGTTGGGCACGCCATCCGCGTCAGAGTCAAGCCAGTACTGGGCGTTCAAGCCAATGACCCTGGCGCCCCAGGCTGGGACCGACAAGGGGAAGCTCACGGCGGCCTTGGTCTTCACATCGATGTAGCTGCCACACGCGGAGGAATCCGGGTTCGGGCAAGCGATGCCCGTCCGGGCCGTTGGTGAGGCGTTGTAGTAACCCACGGGGGCTGCGTTGCCGGTGAACACCTGTGCCTTGCGAAGCGACACATTGGCCAGCTTGAAGGGCGCACCGCCAAAGAACTTGAAGTACAACATGGCGTTGTTGCTCATCAACTCCTCGACCGTCAAGAGGCGACTGTAGGTGGCCACGCCCAAGGAACCCATCACCGGGGATTCACCCGTCTGCGCCAGAACGGGCACGGCCACATCGTCCCAAGGGGTGTTGCTGCGCAGGATCGATGCCAGCAAAGGAGAACCCGGCGCACCTGCAAAGTTGAAGGACAGCCAGTACTTGACGTTCTTCTCCAGCGACATCGGCGCGCCCGTGTTGACCGCGAACGAAGCGCCCTGAGCACTGCTCGGGTTGGTCGGCGTGACCGTCAGGAAGTTTTCACCGGTGAGCACACTGAGGGTGGCATCACCCGTCCACCAACCGTTGGTGTTGCCCGGCGCGAACACCCCGTTGAGGATCAACTCCGGGGCCCCTGCCGCCGCGCCAATGCCATAGGAGGTGGCATGCAAGGAACTGCCGGAGCTGGCCAGGTCACGTCCGCTGGCCTGCCATTGCTTGAAGGTCATGAAGCGGCGCGTGCTGGCAGGCGTATCATTTTCTGCGAACTCGGCAGAGCGGTAGCTGGCGTACGTGTTGTTCGTGAAGCTGCCCAGGTTGGTGGTCGCCCGGTACAAGCTTTGTTGGTAGACCAGCGGCTCGGACGAGTTCGAGGCAAACACGTTGCCAGTGAAGGCGTTGTTGGTCATCGGGTGGGTGCTGGAGATGTTCTCCTGCAGCCAGACCTGATGCCGGTTATTGACCACCGTGTTGGCCGAGGTGGTGTTGTTGCTGCCTTGGTGGATCAGCACCCCCATGTCGGCGCCCGACACAAAGTTGTTGCTCACCTGGTTCGAGCTGGCGTAATCATCCAGGTAGATGCCGGCCGCATACGTTTTGCGAACACCATCATTGAAGCCGTTGCTCATGGCCGAGCCGTCGAGCCGGGTATCGGCCACCAGGGTGCCTTCAACAAAGTTGTTGGAAATCGTTGATCCGACATCGAACTCGGTCCACGCCGGCGTGCTGGGTTCATCGGTGATGCTGTACAAATCGCCTTTAAGGTAGATGGCAGCGCAGTCGTCATAGCCCAGGCAGGCGTTCTTGACCACGTTGTAAGAGATCGTGTTGAGCTTGCCACCATGGATGCCGATGTAGGACGGGTTCTCCACCAGGTTGCTGGTGGCATTGCCCTTGCGCCCCAGCAAAATGGCCCCCCTGGCGTAGGAGTTCACTCCGGCGTTCACCACCGTGTTGTTGCTGATGTTGATGTTCCGGGTGATGCTGTTGGCCCAACGACGGTCGCCGCTCACATCAATGCCTTCGTTGACGCTGTTCTCGACGCGGGACTGGTTGATGGAGCCCGTGCCCGCGCTGGACGACGACGTGTTGTTGACCACGTTGATGCCCTTGCGCCCGGCATGATTGACGACGACGTTGTTGATCGTGACGCTGGCGCCAGCCTTCCAGCCGTGATCGATCACGATGCCATCGCCCCGCGTTTCGCGCACCTCCAGCCCGTTGATGTTCACCGACGCGACCTGGTCAGCCTGGATGCCGTGCATGCGCACCGCCGCGGTCAAAGCCTTACCTTGGGGAGAGGTGCCATCGGGCAGCCAGACGTAGAGCTTCTTGGTGACCGGGTCGTAAGACCATTCACCGGGCGTGTCCAGCATCCAGCGCTTGTTCTCCAGCCAGTAGCCGTAGCCGCCATAGATGGGGTAGGTGCCCACGCCGGGCCAGTCGCCATCCCGCGCTTTCAGGATGTCCGCCGCGTAGCCGACAGTGGGTTGCAGGTCGGCCGTGATGTTGACCTTGCCGCCCGCCACCCCCGACGACGTGGACACATACCGGGTCAGGTACCAGTCATTGTTCTTGACGTACACCAGCGCGTTGAGCAGATCCTTGTTGGCCAGGCCCGCGGCATCCGGAGACACGTCCAGCTCGTGCGAATACTGGTCGGCGAGCTGCACATTGGCGGTCCCCGTGCGCAAGAATCGGCGTTGCCCCTTCTTGAACGTTCCAAAGCCGACATTGGGATGCCGCGCCCTGGTCAGCCGCACGCCATTCAGGAACAGCTGGCTGACGCCATCGGCGATGGTGTTGCCATGGACATTCGACTCGCTGACCAGAAGGCTTGACGCGTTGGCAACCCAGACATTGCCGCCGTCTTGCGCCCAGGCTAGGGTGCCAGCAGGCACCGAACCACTGAGGATGGGCCGGGCGGTGGAGACGAAAGGTGGCGTGTAGCTGTTGTAGGTGACACCCGATTTGACCTTCAAGGTCTCGTTCCAACGGTCGCCTGTTTTGAAGGAGACGATGTCGCCCGGCAAAAGATTGGCGCCATTGACCTTGGCAATGGATTTCCATGGCGTGGTAGTCCAGCTACCACTGTTGCCATCGTTGCCTGCGCTACCGCTGGAAACGTAGTACTGAGCGGCCCAGGCCGTCTGGGACAGGACCAAGCCTGTGGCCAAGCCCAATGCGGCGGCTGTCTTTTTGATTGGCATATTTCCTCCCTGTGGGTGTGTGAAAGACCGTGTCATGACGCGGATCATCACCAATGACCGCAAAATTGCAGCCATATAAGTGCAAATAAATTGCTACTTTATAGCAATTAATCAAACACCCACTCCCCACAAGTGAAGGCCGTGGAAACCCTTGAACCAACCCGCAGCCCGGCGCACTTGCAGAAAACTCAGAGGGGGTCATCCCAACAGTTGAGGATGGGCCTCGATCCAGGCTGGTGATAAAAAAATGCCTGTGGCAACCAGCTCATTCACAGGGGGATCACCATGGCAAACGGCCCATCGTCGCATTTCAATCAGGCCCCGGACACCACCAGCTCGAAAATGCCCGCGCCATGAAACCACCCACACGCCTGCACCTGCTGGCGCGCCTGCTGTGGCTGTGCTTCTACAGCGTGGCGATGGTCGCGGGCGGCAACGCGATGCTGGCGCTGCCGCAGATTCGGGAGGGCCTGTGGGCGTTCGACGATGGTGCTGGCGACATGGTGCGGCGCCAAGTCATCTTCGTGCTCGCCTTCCTGTACTGGGCCGCCACGACCTGGTACGTCGCCCGGCTGACCCTGGGGCGCCAGTTCCCGTACGACACCATCGGCTCATCCGGGCCTTTCGTGCAAGGCGTCGCGCAGTGGCTGCCGCGACTGCTGGCACTGGCCGCCTGCGTGCCGCTGACGTTGTTCCTCCTGGGCACCGGCAAGCACCCCGTGCTGTCGCTGGTGTTGCTGCTGGTCTCCGGGCTCTTCATCGTGTTCACTTGGCAAAGGCGCAAGTTGATCGGCCAGGCCGATCGCGGCAGTTACTACGGCTACTACGACAAGCTCCAGCCCAGCTCATGGCATGCGCTGTGGGCCGGGTTCGCGGTGCCACACCTGATGCTGCTGGCCATCATCGTGGCCCCCATCCCCACGGCCCGCATGATCGGAGCGCCAGCATTGATGCTGCTGGCCATGGGCGCGTGGTCGCTGGTGGGCGGCATGCTGCTGTCGTACTGGCCCAGAACACGCGGCTGGATCACCCTGAGCTGGCTGCCGGTCATCCCGCTGCTGGCCTTCAGCGGGTGCAATGACAACCACCCCATCGACTGGCGAGGGAAACCAGGCAGCAGCCCTGCCCCTGCCGAAAGGCCGTCGCTGCAGGCTCACTACGAAAACTGGATCAAAGATCGCCCACACGGCGAACCCGTCTATCTGGTCGCCTCGGCCGGGGGCGCCAGTCGCGCTTCGTACTGGGCCGGGGTCACGCTCGGTCGGCTTGAAGACGAGGCCCGCGCCCAGGGGAAGCGGTTCGGCAACAACATCTTCATGATGAGCGGCATCTCCGGCGGCAGCGTTGGCATTGCGGCCTACGCTGCCGCCCTGCGCGCATGGCCTGCACCATTGCCTGGCGCCGACAGGCCGAAGGCGGCCTGCATCCGGCTTGCGATGGACACCATGCTGGGTGCAGACGTCCTGTCGCCGATCGGGGCCCTGATGCTCTACCCAGACCTGCTGCAGCGCTTCTTGCCCGTCGTTCCCGCATCCCAGTGCATTGACCGCTCCCGGGGGCTTGAAGAGGCCTGGGATCAGGACTGGCGGGCCCTGATGATGAATCCCCCAGCCGGCTGCAGTGCGCCGCCAGACGAGATGAAAAACCTCTGGAGCCAGCCATTCGCCACAAAGCTGGCCGCCAGGGCCGAAGCACCCGCGCTGGTGTTGAACACGGTGCGCCTCGAAGACGGCCGCCGCGTCCTGCAGTCCAACCTCGGCTTCGACCTCCCGGATGCCGATGACCTGCTCGGCGTCGGCTTCGAAGCCCGCGCGCGCGCACTGACCCTGGCCGGTGCCGCCCACAACAGTGCCCGGTTCCCGTTCATCAGCCCGCCAGGCAGCGTGCGAAAGGACAATGGCAAGGTGTGGGGGCACCTGGGTGACGGCGGCTACCACGAAGTCACCGGTGCCGCCACATTGGCGGATGTCGTCGAGCATTTGATCGACCTGGGTTGCCTGCGGCAAGACCCTCCTCGTCCAAGCAAACAGCAGCCCACTCGCCTGTACGCCCGGCCGACGTGCCAGCCAATGGCGCCGGGGAGGCCAGCACCGCCCCAGCCACCTGATGCGCGCGTTGTGGTCATTCTGCTCGACAACACCCCCACAGGTTTCCCGGCCGAGTGGCGGCGCGATCTTGAGGGCCACCCACCAGAAAAACCGCGCCATGAACGCGATGAGGCCAAGGTGAAGCAACCGGTCGAGATCACCGGCCCGATCATGGGGCTGCGCTCGAACATCAGCCAGGAGACCCGAACGGCCGAGCAGCGCCTGGTTGCACTGGCCGGCACCGACCCGCTCTCGGTGATAGAGCTGCGCCTGCCGCGCTACCGTGGCGTGCGCGAACCATCGATGAACTGGCAGCTTGACGACGACTCGCGACGCGCAATGATGTGCGCTGCCGATTCTTTTGATCGGCCCGCCGTGCCCGTGCTGGGCATCGACAGCGCAGACCGCCACTGCAACGACGGCAAGAATGACATCTTGCCTCGGCGCCTGGGCGTGCCGGCCAACCTCGCCGACGAAGCCTTGCTGCGCAACCTCGAACGACTGCGCGCCTGGATCGGCGGCAAAGGCACGCTTCCATGAACACCGCATCGCAAGCGCCGGTCATGCCCCGATCGCACCCCGCACTGCGCGCGTTGCGGTTCGCGCTGCCGTCGCTCCTGGTGCTGGGCCTGGTCGCACTGCTGACCGTTCAATCGCGGATCAACGACCGTGCCAGGTTCACTGGCTGTCCGCCTGCAACGCCAGAGGCCTTGGCATGCCTGGGCGGACTCCAACCCTCCTCGCTGACCTTGGAGCTGGCCGGCAGCGGCCACCAGCTGGCCTGTCAGTTGCGTTCAGTTGCAGGCTCGGCAGCATCGTCGATGCCAACGCCATCCGAACGATTCTGCATTGAAGCCCAGGTGCAGACGCGGTGGGACGAACTGGAAACGCTCGACGCACGCCTGTTCATGCCGATCTATGGGCTGTACTCATTGCTGGTGGCCGCGTGGATCGCATTGCAGTCGCGGGCCGGATCAGGCGCCCTGGAACGCCGCCCTTTGGTGGCGGCTATGGGGATCGTGGTCACGACGATCCTGCTGCTTGTACTCGACGCGCGCGAGAACGCCCATGCGCTGGCCTTGCTGGTCGATGCCGAACGCGGCCCACTGTCCGCACCGCACCATGCCGCCATGGACGCGGCCGCATCGGCGGCCCGCTCGGCGTCGCTGCACAAATGGGCGGCATCGGCGGTGTGGGCAGCAATGCTCGCCTGGGGGCTGGCACAGTGGAAGGAGGCCCGCCGCCCCCTGCAGCGTTGGCCTCGGCTGGTGGCCATCTTGGCCGCCGCTGCGGCCGCATCTCTCTTCGCCGTGGCCGTCGTGGTGGCCGCCTGCCAACCCGAAGCCCTGGAGGGGCCGGTGCACCACCTGCAAAACGGCCTGGTCTTGGCATTCCTGTCGATGGCTGCAGTGGCGGTGGCGGCCGCAGCGACCCGCGATCCCGCTCAGGCTCATACAGACTGAATTCCATTTGGGGAGCGGGCAAGAAAAAAGCACTTGGCCGCAAGGCCAAGTGCTTTTTTTTACTGGTGGGCGGTGCAGGGTTCGAACCTGCGACCCCTGCCGTGTGAAGGCAGTGCTCTACCACTGAGCTAACCGCCCGAAATTTGGTATTTCGGCTCCGCCCGGGTGTTTGGCGAAGACCAAGACTATAGCACAGCTTCCAGCGATTTCCAAATCGCTTTGCCGCCACTGGCTTTGTCGATGTCGGCCAGCGCCTTGTCAAAGGCCTCGGCCTCGGCGGCGCTGGGCTCGATCACCCGCAAGTCGAACTGGCTCAAATCCACCGCCGCCGCGTCCAGGGCGGCCTGGCTGCCCTCTTCCTCGCCCCCTGCGTCGATCAACAGCGCGTCCTGGCCGCGCGTCATGTTGATGTAGACGGTGGCCAGCAACTCAGCGTCCATCAAGGCGCCGTGCAAGGTCCGGTGGGTGTTGTCCACCTCCAGCCGTTTGCACAGGGCGTCCAGCGAATTGGACTTGCCCGGGAACATCTCCCGCGCCATCACCAGGGTGTCGAGCACGCCCTCGATGTGGTCCGCCATCACGCCCTTGTTCACGCGGCGCAACTCGGCATTCAGGAAGCCAATGTCGAAGCTGGCGTTGTGGATGATCAGCTCGGAGCCAGCCACGTAGTCCAGAAACTCATCGACCACGGCCGCGAACAAGGGCTTGTCGGCCAGGAACTCGTCGGTCAAGCCGTGGATGCGAACGGCGTCTTCGTGGTTGGGACGCTGCGGATTCAAATAGAAATGCAGGTGCCGACCAGTCAGGCGGCGGTTCACCATCTCCACGCAGCCGATTTCAATGATGCGGTCCCCTGATTCAGGGCTCAGGCCGGTGGTTTCAGTGTCAAGAAAGATCTGGCGAGACATGGGGCACAACTCAAAAAGCGTGGAGGCAGCGGCTGACCACTGTATCAGCCCCCGCCCCCACGGCGCCCGCCTCAGATCAGACGGCTTGGTAGCAGGTGAAACCGTTCAGTTGCAGCTCTGGGGCCACCGAAGTACCGGCGTTGTTCAACAGGTCGGTCACCGAGGTCAGGTCGCCAGCCCCCGGTGCACAGGCCAGGGTACCGTTGCTGTTCAGAGCCGGTGCCTTGGCGCGCTCCAGCGTGTTCACGCCCACAAAAGGCTGCCACTTGAAATCGCTGAGGGTCAGGTCCGTCCCCACGTTGAAGTAGTCGGTCTGCAAGGCACTGGACAGCAAAAATCCCTTGCCGACAAACGAATAGCCACCACCCAGCTCGTACATGCCAGAGCGGTGACCGCCCACCAGGCGCAGGCGCAGTTTGTCAAAAGTGATGCTTTGCATGCTGAACGGGAAGGTGGTTTCCAGTCGGGCGCCTTCCACCCGGCGGCGGGCATCGGTGCGCAAAGAGCGCACACCCAGCACCATCTCAGGGCCAGCGCCAAAGGCCCAGTTGATGCCGGCGAAGGCCTCGGTGGTGTCGCGCTTGCCGCCGCCAGTGGTGGCGCCAGACAAGGTGGGCAAAACGCACGAGGTGCCGGAATTCCCGCAGATCAGCGCGCCTGCGCTCACCGACGTGGCGGACAACCCAGCGGCGAGCCCACTGAGCACCAGCATCGAAAAGCGCAATGCGCCGGAACACTTCTTCATCATGGAAATTCTCCTGACAGACAACAAAAATCAGCCCGCCTGGAGAACTCGGTCAATCGATCGCAACGCCACAGCCTGAATGGTGAGGGACGGCGACTCTCCCCCTCCAGAGCTGGGAAACGTGCTTCCATCACATATTAGTAAGCTGCCCCAGCCATGAACTTGCGCCAGATCATTCGTGACGCTTGTTTCTGGCAACTCGCCCATGCGGCAGGTGCCAAAAACATGGGTGCTGCTGAAATCGTCGTAGCTGCCCAACTCCTGGCGCAACTCGCCACACCCGGCGGCCTTGAGCAAGGCGCGGCAGGTCTGCGCCATGAAACGCAGACGCCGACAGGCCATGTCATCAACCTGCGAATGGATGCGGGCCAAGGGCAGGCCATGAGCATCGCGTTGCGTCAGGTCCAGGGCAATGAAGGAGCCTGGGTTGGGCAGACTCTCGCCGATCGCCCCGACCGCCAGACCACGGCCCACCACCTCACGCAGGCGGCGCTTGTGATCGGCGCCCCACCCTTCAAGCATGCGCGTGGCGTAAGAGACCGGGCCTTGCAGGCCGGTGTCGAGCGTGGCCGCATAAAAGCGTGCCCCGCCGATGACACCCGGGATCGCATCGGGCCGATTGAAATCCCAGCAGATGGCGTCGGCCGGCAGGCCTGCAAAACTGGACTGCGGCTGTGGATGAAGCGCCAGGGATGTCCAGTGCAAGGTTTCCAGAAAGTGTTGCCCGACCTGGCCATGGTCGTTGCCGATGCCTTGCGGCGCCACGCGCGAGCGGTTGGCAAGCAGCAGGCGCGGGGTTTCGATCGCGCCTGCTGCCAACACCACCAGGCCTGCGCGCTCGGTGCGCTGGCGGCCCTGGGCGTCCACATAGCGCACCCCCGTCACCACGCGTTGCCGCGAATGCTGCAACTCGAGCACCGTGCAGCGGGCCCGCACCTCGCAACGCCCTGATTGCAGGGCATGGCGGATGAAGGTCTGATCGACCGAGCCTTTGTCACGCCGCGGGCAACCGCGTGAGCACCCGCCACAGTAGTTGCAGGGCGGGCGCCCATCGTAGGCTTCAGACAGCGCTGCCCTGGCGTTGGGCACCCAGCGCTGCCCCAGACTGTGCGCGGCCGAGGCCAAGGTGCGCGAGGCGAGGCACAGTGGGTGCGCTGGCAAGGGGTAAGGCTGGCTGCGCCAACGGTCCCCCGCCTCTGGCGGGCCCGCCACCCCGATGAGGCGCTCGGCCTCCACGTAATAGGGCTCCAGTTCGTCGTAGTCGAAGGGCCAGTCGGCGCCCATGCCATGCTGACTGTGCAGTTTCATGGCATGCGGATTGAGCCGGTGCGCCTCCCCAACGTAATGCAAGGTGCTGCCGCCCACACCGCGAACATGGCTGTAACCACCACGCACGGCCCGGCGCTCGGTCTGGACCAGGCGGCCCGTTTCGTGGTGCCAACTGCGCAGGTCGTCCCATTGCGGATCGAGCTTCTGCATGGCGCCGTAAGCGTAGCGCCCCGTGCTGCCTGGCTTGCTGGGAAAGTAGCGCGTCTCCCAGTCTGGCTGGGTCAGGCCATAGTCCTTGTCGGGATCAAACCATGGCCCCGCCTCCAGCACCAGCACGCGGGCGCCTTTCTGGGTAAGGCGCCAGGCGGCAGCGGCCCCGCCCGCACCGGCACCCACCACGATGGCATCAAAGTTGGCCGCCATGTCCGTCAGTCCAGCGCAAAGCCCATGGGCTGCGGCGGCCGGTCAAACGGGAACCCTTTGAGCGCCGCTGGTTGCGTGTAATAGAGCGTGAAGGCCTGCTCGCGCACCAGGTGGAAGAATCGGCGCTGTGGCGACTCCCAGGGCGCTTGGGACATCCAGCGCACCAGCACTTCGCGCTCGCTGTCATCCAGCGATGCAAAGCCCTCGCCATACTGGTCAAGCCATTGACACACCCGCTCCACCAGCATCCGCCCGTCAGGCGTGGCCATGGCGTCGTTCCAGATACGTTGCGCCACGCCCAGCGCCGAGGCGGCTGGGCTCAGCTCATCGGCAGGGATCAGGTGATCGATGAAGGGCGACAAAGCCACTGGCATGGCAGACGGCCCTGGGCGACGCCTAGAAGGCCTGGCGCGGCGAGTGCTCCTGGTTGTGCCTGCGGCATCGGCACGGGCCAACCAACCCAACAGCCCCCCAGCCAACAAGGCCCCCAGCAACCAGCGGCGCCGCAACTGAGGCAGCACGGGCCAGGTGCGCGGCGACCGACCACCGGACATGGTCAGTGGTTCTCGCGCGCGTGGTTGATCGTGTACTTGGGGATGTCCACGACCAGGTCCTGGCCAGCGACGATGGCCTGGCAGCTCAAGCGCGAGTTGGGCTCCAGGCCCCAGGCGCGGTCCAGCAGGTCTTCTTCGGTCTCGTCCATCTCGTTCAGGCTGTTGAAGCCTTCGCGGACGATGACGTGGCAGGTGGTGCAGGCCGCGCTCATGTCGCAGGCGTGCTCGATGGCGATGTTGTTCTCAAGCAGCGCCTCGCACACCGACGTGCCGGGTGCAACGGTGAGGCTGGCGCCTTGTGGGCACAACTCGGCGTGGGGCAGGATCTTGATGATGGGCATACGGTGGTTAAACCTGATCAATGGTGCGGCCGGCCAAGGCCTGGCGGATGCCGCGGTTCATGCGTTCGGCGGCGAAGCCTTCGGTGCCCTGGGCCAGGGCCTTGGTGGCGGCTTCAAGCGCGTCCACATCACCCCAGTCGCAGCGCTGGCCGACCTTGCCCATCAGGGCGTCGATCTCGGCGCGTTGTTCGGCACTGAGCAGATCACCATCGGCGGCCAGCGCAGTGCGGGTGGCTTCCAGCATGCGCTCGGCCTCCACGCGCGCTTCGCGCAGCGAGCGGTCTTTCATGTCGGCCTCGGCCGTGGTGAAGCCTTCGCGCAGCATGTGGGCCACCTGGTCGTCGCTCAAGCCATAACTGGGCTTGACGACCACCGAGGCTTCGACGCCCGAATGCTGCTCGCGCGCCGTGACGCTGAGCAGGCCATCCGCATCGACCTGGAAGGTGACGCGGATGCGCGCGGCACCCGCGGCCATGGGCGGGATGCCACGCAGCTCGAAGCGCGCCAGCGAGCGGCAATGCTCGACCTGCTCGCGCTCACCTTGCAGCACGTGCACGGCCAAGGCCGTCTGGCCATCCTTGAAGGTGGTGAAATCTTGTGCCAGCGCACAGGGGATCGGCGTGTTGCGCGGGATGATGCGCTCGACCAGGCCGCCCATGGTTTCCAAGCCCAGCGACAGGGGCAGCACGTCCAGCAAGAGGTGATCTCCCTTGTCGTTGTTGCCCGCCAGTTGATTGGCCTGGATGCCCGCACCCAGGGCCACCACCTCGTCGGGGTTCAGGTCGGTCAAGGGCGTCTGGCCAAAGAAAGTGCCCACGGCATCGCGCACGGCGGGCATGCGCGTGGAGCCCCCCACCATGACCACGCCTTTGACCTCGTCGGGCTTGACCTTGGCATCGCGCAGCACACGCTTGACTGCGACCAGGGTGCGGTCGATCAAGGGCTTGGACAGACCTTGCAGACGTTCGCGGGTGATGCTGGTGGACAGCATGCCGCCCGACAACTTGCAGGACAAATGCGCGTGCCCATCGGTGGAGAGCTTCTCCTTGATCGCGCGCGCAGCCACCAGCACCGCGCGCTTGTCCTGCGGCGTCACCGCCTCCATCTGAGCATCCAGCAAGGCGGCTTCGGCCAGGGCATGATCGATGTCATCGCCGCCCAAGGCGGAATCACCGCCGGTGGCTACCACCTCGAACACGCCACGGCTGAGTTGCAGCAAGGAAATGTCGAAGGTGCCACCGCCCAGGTCGTAGATGGCATAGAGGCCTTCGGAGCGGTTGTCCAGGCCATAGGCGATGGCGGCCGCCGTGGGCTCGTTCAACAAACGCAGCACGTTCAGGCCGGCCATCTGCGCCGCATCTTTGGTGGCCTGGCGTTGGGCGTCGTCGAAGTAGGCGGGCACCGTGATGACGGCGCCGAACAGGTCGTCGTTGAAGGTGTCTTCGGCGCGCTGGCGCAAGGTGGCCAGGATCTCGGCCGACACCTCGACGGGTGACTTCACACCCGCCACCGTGACCACGCCCACCATGCCGGGCTGGTCTTCAAACTGGTAAGGCAGGCTCTTGGCATCGGCCAGGTCGGCCAGTTGGCGCCCCATGAAACGCTTGACCGACACGATGGTGTTCTGCGGGTCTTCGGCCTGCTGGGCCAAGGCGTCGAAGCCAATCGCACGGCGCGTCTTGCCTTGCGCGTCGAGCAGGTAGCGCACGGCCGACGGCAGGATCACGCGGCCCTGCTCATCAGGCAGGCACTCGGCCACGCCACTGCGCACGGAAGCGACCAGCGAATGCGTGGTGCCCAGGTCAATGCCCACCGCGATGCGGCGCTGGTGCGGGTTGGGCGATTGCCCGGGTTCGGAAATTTGCAGCAAGGCCATGGGGGTCTCAAACGCAGCTCAGAGGCCGTCTTCGTATCGTTCTAGTCGCAGGTTGATCTCATCGCTCAGGCGATCGATGAACATCAGGGCGCGCACTTCGAGTGCGGCTTGCGTGGGGTTGGATTGGGCGTCCAGCAATTGGGTGATCTTGGCCAAGCGGGCTTGGCGCTGGCCAGAGACCTCAGCCTCCAGCACCTGCACATCGTCTGCCGAGCCCGCATCTTCCAGGGCTTCGCGCCATTCCATCTGCTGGATCAGAAAATCCGAAGGCATCGCCGTGTTGCTCTCGCTTTGCACCGGCACGCCCGCCAACTCGCACAGGTAAGCCGCACGCTTGAGCGGGTCCTTCAGGCGCTGATAGGCCTCGTTGACGCGCACGGCCCACTGCATGGCCACACGCTGCGCGGCACCACCTTCGGCCGCGAAACGATCGGGGTGGACTTTGGCCTGCAAGGCCTTCCACTGAGCGTCGAGCGTGGCGCGGTCCAGGGCGAAGGACCTGGGCAAGCCCAGCAGGGTGAAGTCGTCAGCATCCAGGTTCATGGCGATGAGCTCAGGTCACAAAGCAAAACCCCACCACGTGGTGGGGTTGGCGGCCAGGGCAAATGGCATGTCAGACGCGGAAGGACTCGCCACAACCACAGCGGTCACGCTCTTTCGGGTTGTTGAACTTGAAGCCTTCGTTCAGGCCTTCACGCGCGAAGTCCAGCTCGGTGCCATCGATGTAAGGCAGGCTTTTCGGGTCCACCAGAATCTTCACGCCCTGGTTCTCGAAGACGATGTCTTCAGGGGCCACCTCATCGGCGAACTCGATCTTGTAGGCCAGGCCCGAGCAACCCGTGGTCTTGACGCCCAGGCGCACACCCACGCCCTTGCCGCGGCGGCCGAGGTAGCGGTTGATGTGGCGGGCGGCGGCTTCAGTCAGCGAGACCGACATGCCGGGTGCACCCGCCTGGCCAGCGGAAGCCAGCTCGGGCAAAGGCCCGTTGCCGGGCCCGCTGGTGCACGAACCGGAGGCGGTGCTGGCGGTGGCTTGGTCAGGCTGCATGTTTGGCCTTGTAGTCGTTCACCGCCGCCTTGATGGCGTCTTCGGCCAGGATCGAACAGTGGATCTTGACCGGGGGCAAGGCCAGCTCTTCGGCGATGTGGGTGTTCTTGATGCCCAGGGCTTCGTCCAGCGTCTTGCCGCGCACCCATTCGGTGACCAACGAGCTGGACGCGATGGCCGAACCGCATCCGTAGGTTTTGAAGCGCGCGTCTTCGATCACACCGGTTTGCGGGTTGACCTTGATCTGCAACTTCATCACGTCGCCGCAAGCCGGAGCGCCGACCATGCCGGTGCCCACGGACTCGTCGCCCTTTTCAAAAGCGCCCACGTTGCGGGGGTTTTCGTAGTGGTCAATGACCTTGTCGCTGTATGCCATGGTAGTACTCCAAGAACGAGATGAGCGTAGCGCGTTGACGGGAAGTCAGTGCGCGGCCCATTGAATAGTGCTGATGTCAATGCCGTCTTTGAACATGTCCCACAAGGGTGACAGCTCGCGCAGCTTGGCCACGCGTTCTTTCAAGGTCGACACGGCGTAATCGATTTCTTCTTCGGTCGTGAAACGGCCGATGGTCATGCGCAGCGAGCTGTGCGCCAACTCGTCGCTGCGGCCCAGGGCGCGCAGCACGTAGCTGGGCTCCAGGCTGGCAGACGTGCAGGCCGAGCCCGAGGACACGGCGATGCCCTTGATGCCCATGATCAGCGACTCGCCCTCAACATAGTTGAAGGAGATGTTCAGGTTGTGCGGCACGCGGTGTTCCACATCACCGTTGATGAAGATCTGCTCGATGTCTTGCAGGCCCTTGAGCAGGCGCTGCTGCAAGGCCAGGATGCGCGGACCCTCGGTGTGCATTTCTTCCTTGGCGATGCGGAAGGCTTCGCCCATGCCGACGATCTGGTGCGTGGGCAAGGTGCCCGACCGCATGCCACGTTCGTGGCCACCACCGTGCATTTGCGCTTCCAGGCGCACGCGCGGCTTGCGGCGCACGTACAGCGCACCGATGCCTTTGGGGCCATAAGTCTTGTGCGAGGCCAGGCTCAGCAAGTCAACCGGCAATTTGGCCATGTCGATGTCGACCTTGCCCGTGGCTTGCGCGGCATCGACGTGGAAGATCACGCCCTTTTCGCGGCACAGATTGCCCAAAGCGGTGATGTCCTGGATCACGCCGATCTCGTTGTTCACGAACATGACCGAGGCCAGGATGGTGTCGGGGCGGATGGCGGCCTTGAATTTCTCAAAATCGAGCAGGCCGTTCTCTTCGACATCAAGGTAAGTGGCCTCAAAGCCTTGGCGCTCCAGCTCGCGGAAGGTGTCGAGCACGGCTTTGTGCTCGGTCTTGACCGTGATGATGTGTTTACCGCGGCTTTGGTAAAAATGGGCCGCACCCTTGATGGCCAGGTTGTTGGACTCGGTCGCGCCGGAGGTCCACACGATTTCGCGCGGATCGGCACCGATCAAATCGGCCACTTGCTTGCGGGCGTTTTCAACGGCCTCTTCAGCGTCCCAACCATAAGCGTGGGTGCGCGAAGCCGGGTTGCCGAAGCGCTCGCGTAGCCAGGGGATCATGGCGTCCACCACGCGCGGGTCCACCGGGGTGGTCGCGCCGTAGTCCATGTAAATCGGGAAGTGCGGGGTCATGTCCATAGTGGGGACTCTTGGGAACTCAGCTGTGCCGCCCACACGCCTGCTGTGGCAGGCCGGGGCTGGCAGGTACATCAGAAAAGCCTGCGATTATCGCCGGGCGACTTACTTGGCGAGCGTTGACCCCAGTGCGAACACCGAATTGGGGGCCGTGATCTTGATCGGCTTGACCACAGGTTGTGTCGAGATGGCCCGCTTGATGGGTTGGGCTTCGATCGACACGCCCTTGGCCAGCTGGTCTTCGACCAATTTGCGCAGGCTGATGGAATCGAGGTACTCGATCATCTTGTTGTTCAGGCTGGTCCATAGATCGTGGGTCATGCAACGACCACCGTCATCGGTGCCCATGCAATTTTCCTTGCCCCCACAACCGGTGGCGTCAATGGGCTCATCGACGGCCACGATGATGTCGGCCACGGTGATGTCCTCGGCCTTGCGGCCCAGCGAGTAACCGCCGCCAGGGCCACGGGTGCTTTCCACCAGCTCGTGGCGGCGCAGCTTGCCGAACAGTTGCTCAAGGTAGGACAGTGAAATCTGCTGACGCTGGCTGATCGCGGCCAGGGCGACGGGCCCCGTGTGCTCGCGCAGGGCCAGATCGATCATGGCGGTGACGGCAAAACGCCCCTTGGTGGTCAAACGCATGGCTCTTCTCCTTGTGGTCAGAATCTAGACGCCTCAGTCCTGGTCAGGGTAAACCAGAAACGACACCGACCGGGGATAACCGGCTGGCCCGGGGCGTGGTCAATCCCGAGTGAATGAGTCAATTATAGAGAAACCTACTAATTTAGTCAACCAAAGGCCAGGGAATTCCCTGAGTTTCTGACCATGAAGGCCATCGCTTTTGACTATGTCCGAACCGCCATGGCGCGCAGCCTTTGGTGCAGGTGATCGACCAGGCCTTCACAGGCTGATTCAATCAGGTCGAGCACGGCCTCGAAGCCGTCAGGGCCGCCGTAGTAGGGATCACCAACCACTTCGCTGCCGAGCAAGGGCGAGCGCGCCGGGATGAACTCGGTCAGGCGGCGCAGCTTGCTTTGAGCTTCCACGCCCGGGCAGTTTTTTTGCAGCGCCGCCAGGTTGTCCCAATCCATGGCCAGGATCAGGTCGAAGTGATGGAAATCACTTTGCTGCACCTTGCGAGCGCGCAGATGGTTGAGCTTGTAGCCGCGGCGCAAGGCGTGGACCTGGCTGCGGTCATCGGGCGGGCTGCCCACGTGCGAGCCGAGCGTGCCGGCGGAATCAACCTCAACCAAGGCATCCAGGCCCGTCTGGACCAACTTCTGGCGCAAAACGGCCTCGGCGGTGGGCGAACGGCAAATGTTGCCCATGCAGACCATCAGAACACGCAGCTTGGGGCCGCTGGGCGGGGCATCAAAAGAAGCATTCTCAAGGGACACAGCGGGCGAACAATGCAGTCAACAAGTTGAGATTGTCGCCCCCTTTGATGGCCCTTGCACAAGGCGGGATGCTCAATGTTCACGCAAAACGGCCGATATGGCACCCAGGGGCCGTGGGGCTCCGATTGATCGTGCCCGATGTTTTTCGCACCGCCCGCTTTATTTGATGCATCTCAAGGATCCGCGTTCGCGCGAATGATCATGGGGCCGCTCGGGCCTGTGCATGACGGTGTGCGGCGCCTGATGCTGACCCTGCCCAGCTACGCCTTCATCTCGGTGCTGCTGGTGGCATGTGCCAGCATGGGTTTCGTGCAGCCCTGGCAGTCCACCTTGGTGATTGGCTACAACGTGGTGGGGATCGGGGTGTTTTATGGGCTGGTGCGCAGCGGCATGGCCAGCGCGCTCGCCAAAGAGCCCTCCCTGGCCTTTCAGCGGGTGCTGTTCAACGCCAGCATGGTGATGCTGGCCTACGCCCTGATCCCCATGGCCCGAGGGCTGGCCTTGCAATGGCTGTGCCTCACGATCCTGTTCGACATGCGGCGGATGAGCCGGGCGCAGGTCCGATTGGCGGCAGCCAGCGCCTATGCCATGCTGATCGGCACCGTGTTGCTCATCCTGGAATACTCGCCATCGTCCATCGACATGAGCGCCGAGTTCGTCAATGTGGCCATGGCCGGTGTCACGCTGTGCGTGCTATTGGTGGTCACGCAGATCGGGCAAGGCGTGAACCAGCACCGCAAACAGCAGCAACTTGAACTGGAGCGCACAGTGGCGCAATTGAATGCGCTGTCGATCCGCGATGGGCTGACGCAGCTGTTCAACCGGCGCCATTTCCAGACCTTGCTGGACGAGGAGGTGCGTCGCAGCCACCGCTGCCGCCGCCCCTTTTGCGTGGCGATCCTGGACATCGATTTTTTCAAGCGTGTGAACGATCAGCATGGCCATGCCATTGGCGATGTGGTGCTGCGCGAGGTGTCGCGCCTGGCCCAGGGCGCCATCGGCCCGACCCATGCGCTGGCCCGCTGGGGTGGCGAGGAGTTCTTGCTGCTGATGCCTGAAACACCGCTGTCGGCGGCCATGGACACCCTGGAAGCGGTTCGCCGGACCATCAGCGAACACGACTGGGGCCAGCACGCAGCGGGTTTGAGTGTGACCCTGTCGGCTGGGGCCTGCGAACATGGCGGCGGCCTGAACGTGAGCCCGACATTGGAGCGCGCCGACCGGGCGCTGTACCAGGCCAAGCATGGTGGGCGCAATCAGGTCATGGCGGCCAGCGCATGATCGGCCGCTGGCTATCGGACCTGGTCGTGGGCAAGGATCCACGCATGAAGGCCAGGCTGGGCCTGTGCCTGGTGTCGATGGTGATCTACGTGTGCTGGATTGCCGTGCTGTTCGCTTACGCGCTGCCTCGGCAGCTGATATCAGAGGCGACCGCGCATTTCATGGTGACCTACATCAGCGTGGCGCTGTGCGTGTTCTACCCGCTGGTGCGCAGTGGGGTCACCCGCACCTGGTCCGACCCTGGTCTGGTATCACCGCAGATCTTGTGGGCCAGCGGCGCCATGATCATCGGTTATGCGGTGGCACCGATGGTGCGCTCGGTCGCTTTCCAGACCTTGTGCCTGATCCAGGTGTTTGGCTTTCTGAGCCTGCGGCCCAAGGTGGCCGCATGGACCGGCGGCCTGACCACCGCGATGCTGGTGATCGCCTGGATTGCCATGACCGTGCTGGGCCTGAGCGATGCGGATCCGCGCGCCGAGGCCCTGAAGATCTCGGCCTCCTGCTTTGTGCTGGTGTTGATGACGTTTCAATCGCGCAGCTTCGGGCTGATGCGCGAACGTGCTTTTCACGAGAAGAAATCATTGGCCGCCGCCGCCGAGGCGCTGCGCCGCATCACCCTCCACGATGGCTTGACCGGCTTGTACAACCGGGCCCACATGCAAGAACGCCTGGAAGCGGAGGTGCAGCGGGCGCTGCTGAACGGGCACCATTTTTCGGTGGCCTTGATCGATCTGGATCACTTCAAGAGCATCAACGACACCCATGGGCACCCGGTGGGCGACGAGGTGTTGGTGAACTTCGCGCTTCAAGGCGGCGAGGTGCTGCGTGAAACCGATGTCATCGGGCGCTGGGGTGGCGAAGAGTTCCTGGTGCTGATGCCCGAAACCGAAGCGGCCAAGCAGGCCCAGATCGCCATGACGCGCCTGCGCGACCAACTGCGCTCGGCCCAGATGAGCCGCAGCGTGGCGGATCTGCGCGTGCGCTTTTCTTGCGGCGTGGCCACCTGGAGCACCCAGGACACGATCGAACAAGTGCTGGAGCGGGCCGATCAGGCCTTGTACCGCGCCAAAGCCAACGGGCGCGACCGCACCGAGCTGGAGCCGCCGCTGAACCCTGGCACTACTTTTGCCGGCCAGCCTGAATCGGCACAATGTGATCGCTGACCACGGCGCCAAAGGCTTGTTCCTTCAACAGGCCCAACTGGTCTCTTAAACGGGCCGCCTTCTCGAACTCCAGATTGCGCGCGTGCTCCAGCATCTGCTTTTCCAGTTGCTTGATGCGCTTGCCCAGGTCTTTCTCGTTCAAGGCAGGCGCATCGGCCATGGAGGCTGTCAGGGCTTCGGCGGCGCGCAAATCATCCTTCGCCGCGTTGGACATCACGCCATCGATCATGTCCTTGACCTTCTTGTTGACGGTCTTGGGCGTGATGCCGTTCAACTCGTTGTGCGCGATCTGCTTGTTGCGGCGCCGCTCGGTTTCTCCCATGGCCTTGCGCATGGATTCGGTGATCTTGTCGGCGTACAAAATGGCGTGGCCATTCTGGTTGCGCGCGGCGCGGCCAATGGTCTGGATGAGGCTGCGCTCCGAACGCAAGAAGCCTTCCTTGTCGGCATCCAGGATGGCCACCAGTGACACCTCGGGGATGTCCAGGCCTTCGCGCAGCAAGTTGATGCCGACCAGAACATCAAAGGTGCCCAGGCGCAGGTCGCGCAAGATCTCCACGCGCTCGACCGTGTCGATGTCGGAGTGCAGGTAACGCACCTTCACGCCGTTGTCGCTGAGGTAGTCGGTGAGCTGCTCGGACATGCGCTTGGTGAGCGTGGTGATCAGCACGCGCTCGTTCTTCTCGACGCGGATGCGGATCTCTTGCAAAACGTCGTCCACCTGGTGCACGGCGGGGCGCACCTCCACCATCGGGTCGATCAAGCCAGTGGGGCGCACCACCTGCTCCACCACCTGGCCGGTGTGCTCCGACTCATAAGCCGCTGGCGTGGCCGACACGAACACCACCTGGCGCATCTTGGTCTCAAACTCCTCCAGCTTCAAAGGCCGGTTGTCCAGCGCCGATGGCAGGCGGAATCCGTATTCCACCAAGGTGGTCTTGCGCGAGCGGTCGCCGTTGTACATGGCGCTGAGCTGGCCGATCATCACGTGGCTCTCGTCCAGGAACATCAGTGCATCGGGCGGCAGGTAATCGACCAAGGTGGGTGGAGGATCACCGGGGTTGGCGCCCGACAGATGCCGGGTGTAGTTCTCGATACCTTTGCAGTGCCCGATCTCCTGCAGCATTTCCAGGTCGAACTTGGTGCGCTGCTCCACGCGCTGCGCCTCGACCAGCTTGCCCATGCCGACCAGTTCTTTCACCCGCCCATTCAGTTCATGCTTGATGGCCTCGATGGCCACCAGCACCCTTTCGCGCGGCGTCACGTAATGGCTGCTGGGGTAAATGGTGAAGCGCGGGATCTTCTGGCGCACGCGGCCGGTGAGCGGGTCGAACAACTGGATGGAGTCGATCTCGTCGTCGAACAGCTCCAGGCGAACTGCCAGCTCGGAGTGTTCGGCCGGGAAGACGTCGATGGTGTCGCCACGCACACGGAAGGTGCCGCGTGAAAAGTCGGCGTCGTTGCGCTTGTACTGCATGCGGATCAGCTGGGCGATCACATCGCGCTGGCCAACCTTGTCGCCCACGCGCGCCATCAGCACCATCTGCATGTAGTCCTCGGGCTTGCCGATGCCGTAGATGGCCGACACGGTGGCCACGATGACCACATCGCGCCGCTCCAGCAGGCTCTTGGTGGCGCTCAGACGCATCTGCTCGATGGCCTCGTTGATGGCGCTGTCCTTCTCGATGAACAGGTCGCGCTGGGGCACGTAGGCCTCGGGCTGGTAGTAGTCGTAGTAGCTGACGAAGTACTCGACCGCGTTGTTGGGGAAGAACTCGCGGAACTCCGAATACAACTGCGCTGCCAGGGTTTTGTTGGGCGCGAACACAATGGCGGGGCGCCCCTGCCGGGCGATCACATTGGCCATGGTGAAGGTTTTGCCCGAGCCGGTCACGCCCAGCAGGGTCTGGTAGGCCAGCCCGTCTTCCACGCCTTCGCACAGCAAATCGATGGCGGTGGGCTGATCCCCCGCTGGCGGATAGGGTTGATAGAGCTGGAAAGGCGAGTCGGGAAAACTCACGAATTGGCCGGTTTGCCCTGTGTCGGGGACGTCTTTGGGCGCCTGAGCAGCAAGAGAAATATCAATCAGATCTGACATGAGGGGCGCAGGTCGATAAAATAATGGGTTTGCCCGAGTCGCCGAACGCGTCGAGCCTCGTGGTGTGTACTGGTTTCAGCTTATCCCAACCGATCAAGGACTGCTTGCATGGCCTCGCTATTCGCCACCGTTGAAATGGCCCCCCGGGACCCGATCCTGGGCCTGAACGAACAGTTCAACGCCGACCCCAATCCCGCCAAGGTGAACCTGGGCGTGGGCGTGTACACCGACGACCAGGGCAAGCTGCCCCTGCTGAAATGCGTGGCCGCCGCCGAGCAGCAGATGCAGGAAGCGCCCAAGGCGCGTGGCTACCTGCCCATCGAAGGCATCGCCGCCTACGACAAGGCCGTGCAGGCGCTGGTGTTTGGCGCCGAACACGCCGCCGTCAAGGCCGGCCGCATTTCCACCGCGCAAGCCATTGGCGGCACGGGTGGCCTCAAACTCGGCGCCGACTTCCTCAAGCGCCTGAACCCCGATGCGCAGGTCTTGATCTCGGACCCCAGCTGGGAAAACCACCGCGCCCTGTTCGAGAGCGCCGGGTTCAAAGTGGGCACCTACCCCTACTACGACGCCGACAAGAAGGGCGTCAACTTTGACGGCCTGCTGTCCACCCTGAAGGCCGCTGCCGCCGGCACCATCATCGTGCTGCACGCCTGCTGCCACAACCCGACCGGCTACGACCTGGACGATGCCCAGTGGGAACAGATCATCGGCGCCGTGAAAGAGCGCGGCCTGGTGCCTTTCCTGGACATGGCCTACCAAGGCTTTGGCAACGGCATCGCCGAGGACGGCAAGGTCGTCATCAAGTTCCTGGACGCGGGCCTGAACATCTTCGTGTCGACCAGCTTCTCCAAAAGCTTCTCGCTGTACGGTGAGCGCGTCGGCGCCCTGAGCATCGTCAGCGAATCGGCCGAGGAAGCCGCCCGCGTGCTGAGCCAACTCAAGCGCGTGATCCGCACCAACTATTCCAACCCGCCCACGCATGGCGCGCAAGTGGTGGCCCTGGTGCTGACCACGCCTGCCCTGCGCACGATGTGGGAAGAAGAGCTGGCCGGCATGCGCGACCGCATCAAGCTGATGCGCGGCGCGCTGGTCAATGAGCTGAAGGCCGCTGGCGTGAGCGACGACCTGAGCTTCATCACCCGCCAGAAGGGCATGTTCAGCTACTCAGGCCTGAACGCCACACAAATGCAGCGCCTGCGCTCGGAGTTCGGCATCTATGGTGTGGACTCGGGCCGCATCTGCGTGGCCGCGCTGAACAACGGCAACATCAAGGCGGTGGCGGCCGCGATCAAGGCTGTGCTGTAAAGCACCGACCTGGTGGAGATGCAAAAAAGGGGCCTCATGGCCCCTTTTGCTTGTCTGGCTGAAACCTTCGGGGTCAACCCAGCTTGATGATCTTGGCCACCGAGGGCACGCCCGCCGAATTGAACACGAACAACATGTAGTACCCGGGTGGCGCGACATTGGCCGACGCGGGCGCCTGGATCGTCAGGTTGGTGCCCGAGGCGGTGTAACCCAGCTCCATGAAGCGTTGGTCAAAATCGGCCGTGTGCGTGGCTGAACCCGTTTTGACCAGGGTCACGCGGCTGATGCCCGTCACGTCGGTGGTGGCCGCGATGCTGGCGCCCCAGGTGGTCGCGGTGGGAACCGACTGAATGACCGGACGCACGGCCAAGGAACTGCCCGCCTTGTACAGGTAAGGGGGCATGTAGATCTCGGCATTCAGGTTGGTGGCCGGGCCGGGCGCCCCGCCGCCAGCCGTCAGCACCGTGGCGTCGGGCAAAAGCAAGGAGGCCGAGTGGTACAGGCGCATTTTCTTGGCCGTGGCGGCCACGGTCCAGGCCTTGGTGGTCGGGTTCCAGATCTTGGCCTGATAAGCCACGCCATTGGCGACGTTGTCCACCATCGAACCACCATTGACGAACACCTGCCCATTGGCCAACACCGTGGCCGAGCCGTGGAAGCGGTCCTGCCCCACCCCCGTGACATTGGTGGAGGTGGGCGTGGCGCCATTGATGTCCACGATCACCGCTTTGTTGAACTTGCGCAGCGCCAGAATCTTGCCGGGGGCATACATGACGCTCGGCAGGTAGTAGTCGCCCGCGGTCAGTCTGAGCGGCGTCGCGGCCAGCGAACCGTCGCCCGTCGCATCGACATAGTAGGTGCCGCCCCAGATGGTCGTCACGAACACTTTGCCGTTGGGCGCCTGCCAGGCCAGGGGATAGCTCCAGTTGCGGATGCCGTAGGCGTCATTGCTGGTGGCGCCAGTCAGGCTGCGCCAGCCCTCGCCCTCAGAGTAAAGCTCCGGCGTCGGTGCGGGGGTGTTGGGGTCGATCCGGCCACCCAGCACCAGCACCTTGCCGTTGGCCAACGTGACCACGGTGGGGTACCAGCGCAAGGTGCTCATGCGCTGCGGCGCCGCGTACATGGCGTTGTAGCGGTAGTCAAAGAAGTTGACGTCGTCCGCCGAGTAGTTGCGCACGCCATTGATCGTGCGATCCCCCCCGGTCAACAGCACCGCACCGCTGGAGGGCAGGACCACCTGGGCGCTGCAAAAGATGTCGGTGCCCGTGGTGTTGGGCAGCACCAGGTGCGACGCCGTGCCGGTGCCCTTCGTGGGGTCCCAGACGTCGTAGTTGAATTGTGCGGTCTGCACCCCTTTGGCGTCAGAGCCATAGCTCATCACGCGGCCATCGGGCAGCAGCACCATGTGCATGGGGATCAACGGCCAGGCGGCCACCGCACCAAAGGTGCCCTTGAGGTAAGCATCCGTGGGGATGCCCGTGGTGGTGCCGCCACCTGGGGTCGTCGTGGTGCCCCCGCCGCCGAACAACTTGAGCAAGTCCTCAAAGAAACCAGCGTGGCTGGTGGTGGGTAAAGCGCCCAGGGCGGTCAACAACAGTGCCGAGCAGGCATGCAATGCCTTCTTTTTGAAGGGCAGGAATGAGGCGGGCGCGGGCAAAGATGGACTGGTCATGAAGGGTTCTCCCCGAGGTGTAACCAAATCTAGCACGCGGTTTTCTTGGGTCATCCCTCATCAAGGGGGGCGCCACCCCCCGGAATTGCGGGGTGGACGTGCACTTGTTGTGCTTCTTGGGAAAGCACACTCGGTGCAAAGATGGACAAAGTCGTCTATGCTGCACCGCACAATGCGCCCAAAAGGTGCGTTTTCGAAGCAGCGATAAACAGGCCCGTACTGCACAACTGAGGTCGCCCATGCTCTATCAAATCTACGAAACCAACCGCGCCTGGATCAGCCCGTTCTCCGAGTTCGCCAGCGCCGCGTCCAAGCTCTACAGCAACCCCTTGTCGCCATTTGCGCAGGTGCCCCAGGCACAGCGGGTGTCGGCAGGCTTCGATTTGGTGCACCGACTGACCAAAGAGTACGAAAAACCCGAGTTCGGCATCAACAAGGTCACGGTGTCAGACACCGACGTGGTGATCCAGGAGCAGGTGGTGGTGGCCAAGCCCTTTTGCCGCCTGCTGCGCTTCAAGCGCTTCACCGACAACGCCAAACTGCTGGGCACCATGCGGGATCAGCCTTCGGTACTGGTCGTGGCACCGCTGTCGGGCCACCATTCCACCCTGCTGCGCGACACTGTCAAAACCCTGCTGCAAGACCACAAGGTCTACATCACCGACTGGATCGACGCCCGCATGGTGCCGATCGACGAGGGCGCCTTCCACCTGGACGACTACGTCAACTACGTGCAGGAGTTCATCCGCGCCGTGGGGCCGGAGGTCCATGTGATTTCCGTGTGCCAGCCAACGGTGCCGGTGCTGGCCGCCGTCTCGCTGATGGCCAGCCGCGGTGAGCAAACCCCGCTGACCATGACCATGATGGGCGGCCCGATCGACGCGCGCAAATCGCCCACGGCCGTCAACAACCTGGCCATGAACAAGAGCTTCGAGTGGTTCGAGTCGAACGTGATTTACCGCGTGCCCACGAACTACCCGGGCGCCACCCGCCGCGTCTACCCGGGCTTTTTGCAGCACACCGGCTTCGTGGCCATGAACCCCGACCGCCACCGCGAGTCGCACTACGACTACTTCCTGGACCTGATGCGCGGCGACGACGACAGCGCCGAGGCTCACCGCGTGTTCTACGACGAGTACAACGCCGTGCTGGACATGCCCGCCGAGTACTACCTGGACACCATCCGCATCGTCTTCCAGGACTTCTCGCTGGTCAACGGCACCTGGGAGGTGCGCAACCTCAAGGGTGTGCCCGAGCTGGTCAAGCCTGCCGACATCAAGACCACCGCCTTGCTGACCGTGGAAGGCGAGCTGGACGACATTTCTGGCGCGGGCCAGACCGAAGCCGCCCACGATCTGTGTTCGGGCATCCCTGCATCGCGCCAGAAGCACTACACGGTGGAAGGCGCCGGCCATTACGGCATCTTTGCCGGCCGCCGCTGGCGCGAGATGGTCTACCCGGAAATCCGCAACTTCATCTCGGCCAACAACAAGTCGGCCAAGATCAAGAAAGCGGCATGACGTAGACTGCGGCGCCATGTTGGACGCCGCCCGGATCAATGCCCTTTTGCCGCAGACGCAATGCACGCGCTGCGGCTTTCCCGATTGTGCGAGCTACGCACGGGCCATCGTGGCGGGCGAGGCGGGCATCAACCAATGTCCGCCAGGCGGCGACGAGGGTATCCAGCGACTGGCCCAGGCCACCGGCCTGCCCGCTCTGCCCTTGAGCGCCGAGCATGGCGAGGAAGGCCCTCGCTTCCTGGCCGTGATCGACGAGACCTGGTGCATTGGTTGCACCTTGTGCATCAAGGCCTGCCCGGTCGATTGCATCATCGGGGCCCCCAAGCAAATGCACACCGTGATCGAAGACCTGTGCACCGGTTGCGAGCTGTGCATCCCAGCCTGCCCAGTGGACTGCATCTCGCTGGTGCCCGCCAGCAATGTTCAGCCCGCCCCGACCGGCTGGGCTGCCTGGAGTGCGCCGCTGGCCCATCAAGCCCAAGGCCGCCACGAGTTCCACCAGTGGCGCGTTGAGCAAGCCCGGCGGGACAACGATGCTCGCTTGCAGGCCAAGGCCGAGCGCAAGCTGGCCAACCTGGCCGAAGAATCACGCCTGACCGAGCCAGCCCAACTGGACGAAAAACGCGCGGTGATCGAGGCGGCCCTGGCCAGGGCCCGGGCCCGGCGCGGCACCGGCAACTGATACACCAAACACCCACTCCTTGATTAACGCTGTCTGGCATTTGCGACGCTTATTGCCGGAATAAGAGCTGGTTTCCCCCCATTCAAGGGTCATCCGCATGTCACAGTTGGCCCGCAAAATGCATCCTCACGAAATGGGCAGCACTTGCGCTGTTGCCCATGATGTGGAGATTGACCATGCGCGCCTTGATGAACCTTGCCATTGAACCTGCCCTGCACCTCTTCGAGGTGTCGGCGTTGGTGATCCTGAGCCCCACCTCGCAACAAGCGGTCATCCGCGTGTTGAAGGTCCTGGCCGACACGCCCATGGGCGCGGTCAAGATCGTGCGGGATCGGTACCCCAAGTCACGAGGTCACCAGGTGATCTCGCGACACAACCTGCCGGACAACCTGTCCTTCGCCTGACGGGCCGGGGCCCAAAGGCCCTTGAAAAAAACCGGTTCGTTCCCAGTTATGCTGGTGCATTGATGCGGTATTCGCGTCGGCATTTCATACCAGGCTGAGGAAAGAATTGCGATGACTGCTCCTTCACCCCGTCGCTGGCTGAGCGTTTTGGCCACCGCCACGATCGTCGTGTCCCTGTCGGGCTGCGGCTACAACGAATTCCAGTCCCTGGACGAGGCCAACAAATCGGCGTGGTCCGAAGTGCTCAACCAGTACCAACGGCGCGCCGACCTCATCCCCAATGTCGTCAGCACCGTCAAGGGTGAGGCCAATTTCGAACAGGAAACCTTGACCAAGGTCGTTGAAGCGCGCTCCAAGGCCACCAGCATCCAGGCCACGCCCGAGTTGATCAACGACCCGGCCGCCTTTCAGAAATTCCAGGCGGCCCAAGGCGAGTTGTCGAGCGCACTGTCGCGCCTGCTGGTCGTCACTGAAAACTACCCCAACCTGAAGGCCAACCAGGGCTTCCAGGATCTGCGCGTGCAACTGGAAGGCACGGAGAACCGCATCACCGTGGCCCGCAACCGCTACATCAAGACGGTGCAGGACTACAACGTCAAGGTGCGCAGCTTTCCCACCAACCTGACGGCCAAGGTCTTCAACTACGAGCCCAAGCCCAGTTTCACGGTGCAGAACGAGGCGCAGATTTCATCGCCCCCCGTGGTCGATTTCAACACCAAGAAGTGATCGGCGCCCCATCGTGAGGCGCATGCAGTCCTGGCCCTGGTGGCTGCACTGGACACTGGCTGGTCTGACCTCGCTCCTGCTGCTGGCCACCGGACCGGCACTGGCAGCCGACGAAGCGGGCGTGCAGCCCGTGCCCGCGCTCAACGGCCGGGTCATCGATCAGACCAGCACCCTGAGCGAAGCCCAGCGCGTGGCATTGGACACCAAACTGGCGGGCATCGAAACCCGGCTGGGCACGCAGATGGTGGTGCTGATAGTGCCGTCCACCCAACCCGAAGACATCGCCGCTTACGCCCAGCGGGTGGGTGAGGCCTGGAAGATCGGGCGCCGTGAGGTGGGCGACGGGCTGTTGCTGGTGGTGGCCAAGAATGACCGCCGCGTGCGCATCGAGGTGGCCAAGACCCTGGAGGGCGCCATCCCCGACCTGGCCGCCAAGCAGATCATCACCCGGGCCATCACGCCCGCCTTCAAGGCCGGTGACTATGCAGGCGGCTTGAATCTGGCCATTGATCAATTGGCCGCGCGTGTCCAGGGCGAGAGCCTGCCACTGCCGAGCCAGTCTGTTGGCAAGGCACCGCCAGACACCGGTTTCCAGTGGAATGACCTGGGCGTGTTCCTGTTCATCGGCGTGCCCGTGGTGGGCGCCCTGCTGACCTCGGTGCTCGGCCGCAAGGCGGGCTCCTTGACCTCGGGCCTGGTCGTTGGCGGGCTGGGCTGGGTGGTGACCACCAGCACGCTGATCGCCCTGGGCGTGGGCTTGGCCTCGGCCGTGGTCGTGGCGGCCATGGCCAGCGGCGCATCCCGAGGACGCGGTGGCCCCTTCATGGGGGGCGGCGGGTTCGGTGGGGGTGGTTTTGGCGGAGGGGGCTTTGGCGGCGGTGGCGGCGGGTTCTCATCTGGTGGTGGTGGCGATTTCGGTGGTGGAGGGGCATCCGGTGACTGGTGAATCCAGGGCTTTGGCCCACCCTCTGCTGCGCTGGGCAAGGCACCTGTGGACCGACGAAGGTGATGTGCGTCGGCACTTGGGCGTGGCCGGATTGAGCCGCCTGCAAGCTCAAGTGCGCGCGAGCGAAGTGAAGCACCTGGGCGAATTGCGCCTGTGCATCGAAGGCGGCCTGAGCTGGCAAGACCTGAGAGACGGGCAAACCGCCCGATCGCGCGCACTGCAGCTTTTCAGCACCCTGCGTGTGTGGGACACCGAGCACAACAATGGCGTGCTGATCTACCTGCTGCTGGCCGACCACCGCATCGAGATCCTGGCCGACCGAGGCATCATGGCCCGCGCAGGCCATGAGCCCTGGGCCCACATCGCCCAGCAGTTGGCGGCCAGCCTGCACGATGGTCAATTTGAACAAGGCCTGAGTCACGCCATCGAGGCCGTCACGCAATTGCTGGCGGCTCACTTCCCGGCGGATCCCGATCATGACAATCCCAATGAGCTGCCGGACAAGGTGGTGGTGATCTGAGGGTGCTGCAGCCCCACCGCTAGACTGGCACCATGAAAGCCGCCGACATCGCCCCATTTTTCGCCACGCTGCAAGCCGCCAATCCCAACCCCGAAACCGAGTTGGACTACAGCACGCCTTTCGAGCTGCTGACCGCCGTGCTGCTCTCAGCCCAGGCCACCGACGTGGGCGTGAACAAGGCCACCAGGAAGCTGTTTCCGGTGGCCAACACACCGCAGAAGATCCTCGATCTGGGCTTTGAAGGCTTGTGCGAATACATCAAGACCATTGGCCTGTACCGCAGCAAGGCCAAACACTTGCTGCTGACCTGCCAGATGCTCATTGACCTGCATGGGGGCGAAGTGCCGCGCAGCCGCGAGGCCCTGGAGGCCCTGCCCGGCGTGGGCCGCAAGACCGCCAACGTGGTGCTGAACGTGGCCTTTGGCGAACACACCCTGGCGGTGGACACGCACATCTTCCGCATCGGCAACCGCACCGGCCTGGCCCCGGGCAAGACGCCGCTGGCGGTGGAGCTGAAACTGCTCAAGCGCGTGCCACCGGCCTACCTGCAGCACGCCCACCATTGGTTGATCCTGCATGGGCGCTATGTGTGCCAGGCGCGCAAGCCACGCTGCTGGGAATGCAGCGTGACCCACTACTGCTCGTTCAAGCCCAAGACGCCCGCGCCGGCGTCCTGATGCGTTGGCGTCAAGCCGCTTTGCCGCGCTGGCGAGCAGCAGCGCCCGCGATCAACAGGCCCACCAAGGCCAGCCCCACCGTGCTGGGCTCAGGCACCGCAGCGGCCATCGATTGCCCCATGGCCAGGTGCATCCTGGCAGTGGGGTGCACGCCATCCCACAACGTGTACAGGTCCGGGTTGGCGCACAAGGTACCGCCCGAGCCGGTGTACTCGCCCGTCCAACACGCGGCAGTCGAGGTGCCACCCTCCGCCAGGACGAGGTCACGGGCCGCGTTCAATGCCGGGTTGGGGTCAAAGACACGGATGGTCGCGCCCGCCAGGCTGCCCTGCAGTCCCTGCATCGCCGACGTCAGATTGGTGTTGAACAGCACCGACAGGGCATGGGCCTGCGCTTGTGCCGTCGCGCCGGCATTGATCGCCTCCAGTGTGTTCGACAGGTCGGGCAGCAGAGGCACGAAGAAATCGCGCGCGCCAGCGCTGTAAAGCTGGCTCACCTGGCCGGTCAGGTTGGCGATGGCCGGCTGAACCATCGCCAGCTTGTCACCGGCCCCAAGAAAATCATTGCCACCACCCCACAAAAAATACAGGGCCGAGGCATCGGCCGTCTTGCCCGCCGCGCTCAGGCTGCTGGTGAGTTGATCCACCTCGTTCTGGATGCCCGGCAGGCCGGGGATGCCCGCGCGGTTGCTGGTGCCGGTGAGCGCACCGCCAAAGGCGTAGTCCACCAAGGTCAGTCCGAGCGTCTGCGCCATCACCTCCACCGCCACCGGGCCATTGCTGAAGCGGCCATTCCAGTAAGGCGCGGCAGGAATGCCAAAACCCAGTCCCGCCTTGGTGGCGGCAAAGACATTGCCGTTGTCCGACAGGCTGTCGCCAAAAGCCACGATCTGGCTGTAGGCCGCGTTGGCCGACGTGAAGGGCGATGCCATCAGGACCACGGCCGCGCCGATCGATGTGAGTGCTGTGCTGAAACGCATGGTTTGAATCCTCAGTGATTTTTGAATGGTGGAATTCAAACTCTATCTCAAGCCAGACACAAGCCCCTCGCGCACCGTGGGGCAATGCAGCTTCAACCTCAATTCCGCATGCAGGCGCTGGTTGTCCAGCCGCCGGGACTCGCTCAAGAAAGACATCTGCATCGGCGACATGGCCAGCGCGGCCTCGGCCCGACTCAGGCGTGGCGGGCGCGGCAAACCGCACAGGTCGGCCACCAGGTCGAAGTAATCGCCCATCAGCATCGTCTGGTCATCGCAAGCGTGCACGACGCGGCCCGGGCGCCCTCGCCACAGCGCGGCCACGCAGGCTCGCGCCAGGTCATCGGCCTGGATGTGGTTGGTGAAGACGTCGTCTTCGCAGTTCAACACAGGTGAGCCTTTGAGCACACGGTCTCGGGGATGGCCACCCTCGCGGTCCACCGCGTAGATGCCGGGAATGCGCAGGATGCTGGCACGCACACCAGCCCGACGCCCCCACCACCGCACCAGGGCTTCCGCATGAACACGGCGCTGGGCGCGGGGCGTGGCGGGCGCAACGGTGCGGGTCTCATCGAAGCGGGCACCACCCGCGTTGCCATAGACCCCCGTGGTACTGCCATACACCATGCTGCGCACGCGGCCGCGTCGGGACAAGGCCTGCAGCAGATGGCGCGTGCGCGTGTCCTCGCTGCCTTGCCCTGGCGGCGGCGCCAGGTGCACCACCCGTGTTGCCAGCCCCGCCAATCTGGCCAGGGTGGCAGGCTGATCCAGGTTGCCGACCAATGGCACCAGACCCGCCTGGCGTAACACCTGTGCGCGCTCAGGCTGCGAGGTCAGGGCCAGCACGCGGCAACGCGGCAACAACTCGCGCGCCACGCGCAAACCGACATCGCCGCAGCCCACGATCAACACACGGGTCTGGCGAAAGCGGGCGGGGCGGCTGAAAGAAGGACCGGGCATGGGTGGCTGAGGGACAATGGGAGGCCATTTTGACCGCAGTGGAGCGCGTTTTGAGCTTTTCCGTGACCATCCTGCCCAGTGGGCGCCAATTCTTGATGCAACGCGACGAGACCGTGCTGAGCGCGGCCATCAGCGACAACGTCGGCCTGCCCTATGGCTGCAAGGACGGCGCCTGCGGCTCGTGCAAATGCAAGCTGCTCGAAGGCCGCGTGATCCATGGCGTGCACCAGGCCAAGGCCTTGAGCGATGAAGAAGAAGCCACCGGCTGGATGCTGACCTGCTGCGCCACCCCCCAGACCGACCTGGTGATCGAGTCACGCCAGGTCGTGTCCGCGGGCGACTTCCCGATCCAGAAAATGCCCACCCGCGTCATCAGCCTGACCTTGGCCGCGCCCGATGTGATGGTGATGCGCCTGCAGCTGCCCACCAACAACACCTTCGGTTTTCGCGCCGGGCAGTACATCGAGTTCATCCTGAAGGATGGCAGCCGACGCAGTTACTCGATGGCCAATGCGCTGAGCACCGCGACCACCACCGTGGAGGGCGCCGCCCCCCTCACCAGCATCGAGCTGCACCTGCGCCACATGCCCGGCGGCAAGTTCACCGACCAGGTGTTCGGCACGATGAAGGAGAAAGAGATCCTGCGCATCGAGGGCCCCTACGGCACATTCTTTTTACGGGAAGACTCCGACAAGCCCATCGTGCTGCTGGCCTCGGGCACAGGCTTCGCGCCCATCAAGGCCATCATCGAACACATGCGCGCCAAGGACATCACGCGGCCCACGGTGCTGTACTGGGGCTGCCGCAGCCGCGCAGATTTGTACCTGAACGACTGGATCGAACAAGCCGCCTCAGCCCTGCCCTGGTTGAGCTATGTGCCGGTGCTGTCCGAACCCAAACCGGGCGACAACTGGACGGGCCGCGTGGGCCTGGTGCACCACGCTGTCATGGACGACCTGCCCGACCTGTCAGGCCACGAGGTCTATGCCTGCGGCGCGCCGGTGATGGTGCAAGTGGCCCAGCGTGACTTCGTGAACCTGCATGGCCTGCCTGCCGAGTTCTTCTTCGCCGATGCCTTCACCAGCGAGGCCGACAAGGCTCACAACCCCAAGTAAGCGGCCTGCACCTGCGGGTCGTTCAACAGGCTTTGCGCAGGGCCTTCCAGCACCAGTTCGCCCGAGTCCATGACGTAGGCGCGGTGGGCGATCTCCAGCGCACGGTGGGCGTTCTGCTCGACCAGCAACACGGTCACACCTTGCTTGGCGATGTCGGTGATGACCTCGAAGATCTTGTCGACCATCAGCGGCGCCAGGCCCATCGACGGCTCGTCCAGCAGCAAGAGCTTGGGGCGCGCCAGCAAGGCCCGGCCCATGGCCAGCATCTGCTGCTCACCACCCGACAAGGTGCCCGCCAGTTGGCGATGCCGCTCTTTCAGACGCGGAAAGCGTTGGTAGACGGATTCCATGTCCGCGTTGACTTCGCGGTCACGGCGCAGGTAGGCGCCCATGCGCAGGTTCTCGTCGATGGTCATGCGCGTGAAGATGCCGCGCCCTTCGGGCACCATGACCAGGCCTTGTGCGACCAGGTCCCAAGCGCCCTGCCCTTTGAGGCTGCGGCCCTGGTAAAGCACTTCGCCCGATTGAGGTTGCAGCAAGCCGCAGATGGCTTTCAAGGTGGTGGTCTTGCCAGCGCCATTGGCGCCGATCAGGCTGACCAATTCGCCCTCTTGCAAGGACAGGTTCAAGCCCTTGACGGCCTGGATGCCGCCATAGGCCACGCTCAATTGGCGCAGGTCCAGCAAGGCGCTCATGCCGGTGCCCCTTGGTGAGTGGCCGCCGTGCCCAGGTAGGCCTCGATCACGGCCGGATCGCACTGCACCTCGGCGGGCGTGCCGCAGGCGATCAGCTTGCCCTGGTCCAGCACCGTCACACAATCGCACAAGCCCATCACCAGCTTCACATCGTGTTCGATCAACAGGATGGCGCGGCCCTGGGCCTGGATGCGGCGGATCAGCTCGCGCAGTTGCAGCTTCTCGGTGGCGTTCATGCCCGCAGCGGGCTCGTCCAGCGCCAACAGGCGTGGCTCGGTGGCCAGCGCACGCGCGATCTCCAAACGGCGTTGATCACCATAGCTCAAGGTGTGGGCCGTCTGGTTCGCCACGGCGCCCAGGCCGACGAACTCCAGCAAGGCCTGGGCATCGCGGGTGATGCTCGCTTCTTCGCGCACGAAGGCAGGCGTGCGCAACACCGCCTGCCACCAGCCCACCGTGGTCCGCACGTGGCGGCCCACGCGGACGTTGTCCAGCGCCGTCATGTGGGCGAACAGGCGGATGTTCTGAAACGTGCGCGCGATGCCGGCCTTGGCCACCTTGTGGACCACCGTGGGTTTGTAGCGCCGCCCTGCCAGTTCGAACCGGCCTTGGTCCGACGGCACCAGTCCGGTGATGACATTGAAGAACGTGGTCTTGCCCGCACCATTGGGACCGATCAGGCCGTGTACTTGGCCAGGCTGGATGCTCAAGCCCACACCGCTCAAGGCCTGGACACCGCCAAAGCGCTTGGACACGTTGGCCACCTGCAGCAAGGCTTCGCTCATGCCGAGGCCCTCGCCTGGTCTTCATGCCGTGGCGCTGGCCACAGGCCACGCGGTCGCCACAGCATGATGCTGACCATGGCCAGCGCCACCAGCAATTGCCGCAGGATGGACGCGTCCAGCCGCCCGCCCGTCATCGCCTGCAAGGGCCCGGCCACGTGGCGCAACACCTCGGGCAAAGCCGACAGCAAGAAGGCCCCCAGGATCACACCAGGCACATGGCCCGAGCCGCCCAGCACCACCATGGCCACCACCATGACCGACTCCTGCAGCGAGAACGACTCGGGCGAGACAAAGCCCTGGAAACTGGCGAACAGCACCCCGGCCATGCCGCCAAAGGTGGCGCCCAGGCCAAAGGCCAGCAGCTTGAGGTTGCGCGTGTTCAGGCCCATGGCTTTGGCCGCGATCTCATCCTCGCGGATGGCCATCCAGGCCCGGCCCAGGCGGGAGTTTTCAAGGCGCAAGCTGATGATCACCGCCAGCACCACGATGCCCAGGAAGAGGTAGTAATGCAGGGTGACCGGCTGCAGCACATGGCCCGCGATGTGCCAGGGCTCGCCCAGGCTGACGCCAAAGATGGTGAAGGGATCGATGCTGTCGATGCCCTTGGGGCCGTTGGTGATGTTGACCGGCGCATCCAGGTTGTTCATGAACACGCGGATAATTTCGCCGAAGCCCAAGGTCACGATGGCCAGGTAGTCGCCCCGCAGCTTGAGCGTGGGCGCGCCCAGGAGCACGCCCACCAGCGCAGCCACCCCAGCACCCAAAGGAATGACGGCCCACACGGGCAGGTGCAGGCCCGCCGGGAACATGGCCGCGACCGCGGGCAAGTGGCTGCTCAAATGCGGAGAGGCCAGCAAGGCGAACAGGTAAGCGCCCACGGCGTAGAAAGCCACATAGCCCAGGTCCAGCAAGCCCGCGTAGCCCACCACGATGTTCAGGCCCAGGGCCAGCAGGATGTAGATCAAGGACACGTCCAGGATGCGCACCCAGGCCTGGCCGAAGCCTTGGACGACCAGGGGCAGCACCAGCAAGGCCACGGTGGCCATCAGAAAGATAGGCAGCTTGTTCTTGGGGTTCATCGTCTTCATGCGCGGTCGGCCACGCGCTCGCCCAGCAGGCCTTGCGGGCGCAATGTCAGCACCAGGATCAACACGGCGAAGGCAAAGATGTCCTGGTAGTGGCTGCCCAGCACGCCACCGGTCAGGTCGCCGATGTAGCCTGCGCCCATCGACTCGATCAGGCCCAGCAGCACGCCACCCAGCATGGCGCCCGGCAGGTTGCCGATGCCGCCAAACACCGCGGCGGTGAAGGCCTTCAGGCCGGGGAGGAAGCCCATGGTGTGCTGCACCGAGCCGTAGTTGGCGGCCCACATCACGCCCGCCAGCGCCGCCAACATGGCGCCAATGATGAAGGTGGCCGAGATCACGCGGTCAGGCCGCACACCCATCAACTGCGCCACGCGCGGGTTCTCGGAGGTGGCGCGCATGGCCCGGCCCAGGCGGGTGCCATGGATCAGCGCCATCAGGCCCGCCAGGGTCATGGCCGTGACCGCGATGATCAGGATCTGGACCAGGTTGGTCGTGGCGCCCATCACGTCAATCGGATCGTCGGGCAGCAAAATCGGGAAGGGCTTGTAGTCGGGCTTCCAGATGATCATGGCCAAGGTTTGCAGCAGCAGCGACATGCCCATGGCGGTGATCAAGGGGGCCAGGCGCGGCGCGTTGCGCAAGGGCCGGTAGGCCAGCTTTTCGATCAGGAAGTTGAGCGCCGCGCACACCACCATGGCGGCCAGCAGCGCCACCAACAGCAGCACCCAGCCGGGCCAGCCCAGCGAGCCCAGGGTAGTCACCACCGTCCAGCTCACGAGGGCACCCACCATCAGCACCTCGCCATGCGCGAAGTTGATGAGGTTGATGATGCCGTACACCATGGTGTAGCCCAAGGCCACCAAAGCGTACATGCTGCCCAGTACCAGGCCGTTGATCAGTTGTTGTATGAAGGTGTCCACAGCTCGTTCACATGCAAAACCGACACATGCAAAAAGCCCGCCACGTTGCTGCTTTGCCTTGCGGCGGGCAGCGACCAGCGGGCTGGAAGATCGGAAGGATCAATGTCCGATCTTATCAGGACACGTTCAGAACAAGGAAGGCCAGCGCAGGCTGTCCACCGTGAGGCGGATCAGCTTCTTCTTGGTGTCGGTGTAGGGCGGGAAGAACATCTTGGCCATCATGATGGGGCCGGACTTGAGCACCGCCCGCTCATGCGAGAAGGCCTTGAAACCGAAGTGCCCGTGCGCGTTGCCGATGCCCGAGTTGTTGACGCCACCGAACGGCAGGTTGCCGTGCGCGTAATGCAGCACGCAGTGGTTGATGGCCACGCCGCCCGAGCTGGTCTTTTGCAGGATCTGACGAGTGCGCTCCTTGTGGCGGCTCCAGATGTAGAGCGCCAGGGGCTTTTCGCCCGCGTTGATCTGGCGCACCACGGCATCGACGTCACGGTAAGGGATCAGCGGCAGCACGGGGCCAAAGATCTCTTCGCTCATGATGCTGGCATCCGCCGGCACTTGATCGATCAGGGTGGGCGCGATGTAGCAGCTGGCGATGTCGATGTCACCGCCGGTCAGCAGGTTGGCGCCCTTGGCTTGCGCCTCTTGCAGCAAGGCGGCCACGCGCTGGGTGTGGCGCTGGTTGATCACGCGGGAGAAGTGGGGGCTCTTGCGCTGCTCGGCGGGTGTGGCGCCATAGCGCTCGGCCAGCACCTTGCGGCACTCGGCCACAAAGCCATCTTTCACGGACTCGTGCACAAAGACGTGGTCGGGTGCGACGCAAGTCTGACCACAGTTGGTGAACTTGCCCCACATCAGCGCTTCAGCAGCCAGGCGCAGGTCGGCGGTCTCGTCGAGGATGACGGGCGATTTACCGCCCAGCTCGAGCGTGACGCTGGTCAGGTTCTTGGCGGCAGCCGCCATCACCACCTTGCCCACGGCGGGCGAGCCGGTGAAGAAGATGTGGTCGAAGGGCAGGTCGAGCAGCACTTGCGAAGTGGGCAAGCTGCCTTCGAACAGCGCGACTTCTTCGGGCGGGAAGGTGGCGGCAATGATCTCGGCCATCACCACGCTGACCGCCGGTGTCATTTCCGAAGGCTTGAGGATGACCGTGTTGCCTGCGGCCAGGGCCGAGACCATGGGGCCGAAGCACAGGTTGAGCGGGAAGTTCCAGGGCGCGATGATCAGGCTGCGGCCACGCGGTTGGTACTCGATCCAGGCCGACGTCATGGCCGTGGCCATAGTGGGCCAGACCTTGGTCGGGCGCATCCACTTCTTGAGCGAGCCGATGGCGTGGCGGATCTCGTCCAGCACGGGCATGAACTCGGTGCCTTCGACTTCGGACGAAGGCTTGCTGTAGTCCTTGGCAAATGCCGCGTAGAAGTCTTCGCGGCGCGCCATCATGGCGTCGCGCAATTTCTTCAGGCGCGCTATACGCTCGGCGGCCGTGGACTCGCGCCACTTCAGCGCGGTGGCCAACTGGCGGTCGAACACTTGACGCATCACGGCGGGGTCGGATTCCCCGGTGTTCGGATCAACGACGTGCATCATGACTTGGCTCATCCTTGTCTCCAATCAATGACAGTGGACTCAGAAAGATTCAAACTACTTGGCAAGCAGACCGGCACGGATCACGCGGTCCACGAACTCGGTCATGAGCACGCCTTCTCGCTCGGCATGGCTGTGCAACTGCTTGACCAGATCGGCATTCAATTTCACGGCGAAGGGCACCAGGTTATTGGCCTGGTCGATTTTGCGCTGTTCACGGCGATCCGGCACGGAAGCGGCCGCGCTGCCAAACCGGCCAGACGAAGGTGCCTGGCGCATCTGGCCCAGGATTTTCGAGGCCTTGTTCTTTTCGAGATCAGTTTTTTTCATCAGCGGCAGGTTTCAAGGCCTGGACAATAAGTCGACAATCCCGCGATTGTGCACCGGCACCGCCCAGTCGTGCACCTTTTCAGCCTAGCCAGACGCCAGGCTTCCACCAGGCGCAATCCCACCTCCCCTCAAATCCATGGCCACCTTGAGACAAATCACCTTCGAGCTGCGCGGCGACTTCATCGCGCTGGACAGCCTGCTCAAGGCCACCGGCGTGGCCGAGAGCGGCGGCCGCGCCAAGACCATGGTGTCCGAAGGCATGATCCAGGTCGACGGGCAGGACGAACTGCGCAAGACCTGCAAGATCCGCGCGGGACAGGTCGTCAGCCTGCACGGTGTGCGCATCCGGGTGGTCACGCCCGAGGAACCCCAGGAGACATCGACATGAACCACAACATTTTCGACCAGGATCTGCCCCGCAACGAGGCCAATTTCACGGCCTTGAGCCCGCTGTCGTTCATTGAGCGTGCCGCCCTGGTTTACCCTGACCGCCTGGCCATCGTGCATGGTGGGTTGCGCCAGACCTGGGCCCAGACCTACGCGCGTTGTCGGCAATTGGCCAGCGCCCTGAACCGACGAGGTCTGGGCGTGGGCGACACGGTGGCCGTGATGCTGCCCAACACGCCACCCATGGTGGAGGCGCACTTTGGCGTGCCGATGTGCGGCGCCGTGCTCAACGCCTTGAACACCCGCCTGGACGCTGAAGCCATCGCGTTCATGCTGGACCACGGCGAGGCGCAGGCCGTTCTGGTGGATTGCGAGTTCAGCGCCGTCATGGCCCGCGCCCTGGCTCTGCGGAAATCCACCCATCCCTTGCTCGTGATCGACGTTGATGACGTGGTCTACACCGGCCCTGGCGAGCACATTGGCGTGCTGGAGTACGAAGAGCTGCTGGCCAGCGGCGACCCGGACTTCAACTGGGTTTTGCCCACCGACGAGTGGAACGCCATCAGCCTGAACTACACCTCGGGCACCACCGGGAACCCCAAGGGCGTGGTCTACCACCACCGGGGCGCGGCCATGAACGCCGTGTCGGCCATCCTGGAATGGGACATGCCCAAGCACGCGGTCTACTTGTGGACGCTGCCCATGTTCCACTGCAATGGCTGGTGTTTTCCGTGGGCGGTGGCCGCGCGGGGCGGGGTGAATGTGTGCCTGCGCAAGGTCGATCCCAAGGCGGTGTTCGACGCTTTTCGCGAGCACCACGTCACCCACTACTGCGGCGCCCCCATCGTGCACGCCTCGCTGGTGAACGCGCCGGAAGCGCTGCGCCAGGGCATCCCGCACGGCATCCAGGCCATGGTGGCCGGCGCGGCACCACCGGCGGCCATGATCGAGGGCATGGAGAAGCTCGGCATCAACCTGACGCACGTGTATGGCCTGACCGAGGTCTATGGCCCGGCTTCTGTCTGCGTGAAGCACGATGACTGGGATGCGCTGGACATTGGCGAGCGCGCGCGGCTGAATGCCCGCCAGGGCGTGAGTTATCACTTGCAGCGCAGCGTTGCCGTGATGGACGCCACCACCATGCAGCCCGTGCCCCACGACGGAGAGACGATGGGCGAGATCATGTTCCGCGGCAACATCACGATGAAGGGTTACCTCAAGAACCCCAAGGCCACGCAAGAGGCCTTTGCCGGGGGCTGGTTCCACACGGGCGACCTGGCGGTGCAGTACCCCGATGGCTACGTCAAGATCAAGGACCGCAGCAAGGACATCATCATCTCGGGCGGTGAGAACATTTCGTCGATCGAGGTGGAGGATGTGCTGTACCGGCACCCTGCGGTGCTCGCGGCGGCGGTGGTCGCCAAACCGGATGACAAATGGGGAGAGACCCCTTGCGCTTTCATCGAGTTGAAGGCGGATGCGCAGGTCACGGCCGAAGACATCGTGGCGCACTGCAAGAAGCACTTGGCGGGGTTCAAGGTGCCCAAGGCGGTGGTGTTTGGTGAGCTGCCCAAGACCTCGACGGGGAAGATCCAGAAGTTTGAGTTGCGCAAGGTGGCGGGGTCGGCTCGGGCGATTGACACCTGAATCGTTGCTGGCAACTTGAAGTGCTTTGTGATGCAGCGCGGGGCGCGGGCTGGGGCGGTCTCCGGCAGGGCTTCAGCTTGGTGGTCCCGCTTTTCAAGCGGGACTGCCTTGCGATGCTCGTGCCGAGGTGGGGCCGTGGAACTCGTTTCGCGGCCTTTGGCCGCTGCACTCAAAC
>NZ_JAUSAR010000153.1 GCF_030652515.1 Aquabacterium sp.
TGGCGGCGCGGGCTTGCCCCTTCGGTGGGTTGGCTCGAAGACCAACCTCTCTCCAGTGAGGATCACCCTGCGAACAAGGTGTTTGCCAGTCCTTTTGCCTGAGCGTTCGGATGGCAAGCCACCCTGCGCCTTCGGCGACCCGCCATGCGTGCATTGAAACGCACACGGGTTCTCTCCTAGCAGCGCAAATTGTATGCGAGGAAGTGGGCGGCGTGGCCTCCTTGAAACACCAGGCTGAATGCGCTTTGGGGACTTGGCACGATGTTTGTGTGTTGGTGCTAAAACCTGAGTCAGCCCTTCAACCACACCCACTCAAATCCCCACACGGCATGGTCACCAAGGCACCCGCGCGCAAAAGCGCCACTTCCACTCCCACCAAAAACAGCCCCGCCAACCGCAACGCACCCTTGCTGCGCGACATTCGCCTTCTGGGTCGAATCCTGGGCGATGTGATCCGCGAGCAGGATGGGCGCGACGCCTACGAACTGATCGAACGCATCCGCCAACTGGCCGTGGCCTACCGGGCGCGCCGGGACGATGTGGCCGGCAAGGACCTGGACCGGCTGCTCAAGAACTTGTCGGCCGACCAGAGCGTGTCCGTCATCCGGGCTTTCAGCTACTTTTCGCACCTGGCCAACATGGCGGAAGACCGCCACCAGGTGCGCCAGCGGGAAACCTCGGTCAAGGCGGCCACGGAAGGCTCGCTGTCCGCCTGCTTCCAGCGCCTGACCGACCAGGGCGTGCGCACCGACGACATCGCCGCCTTGCTCAAGCGCGCCTACCTGTCGCCGGTGCTCACCGCCCACCCGACCGAAGTGCAGCGCAAATCCATCCTGGATGCCGAACGCGCGGTGGCTGAACTGATCGCCCGCCTGGACAAGGCCGACGATGAAGAGCGCCAGGAGATCGAGCCTGCTCTGCGTGCCCGCGTCACCCAACTTTGGCAGACGCGCATGCTGCGCTTCACCAAGCTGACAGTGGCCGATGAGATCGAGAACGCGCTGAGCTACTACCAAAGCACGTTTTTGCGCGAGATTCCCCGCCTTTACGCGCAACTGGAGCGCGCCTTGCCGGGCCGCGAGGTGGCGTCCTTCCTGCGCATGGGGCAGTGGATCGGGGGGGACCGCGATGGCAACCCGAACGTGACCGCGCAGACCTTGCAATTGGCCATGTCGCGCCAGGCCGAGGTGGCTTTGCGCCACTACCTGGTTGAGGTGCACCAGTTGGGAGCCGAGCTGTCGATGTCGGGGCGCCTGGTGGGCATTTCGGCCGACATGGCCGTGCTGGCCGACCGCTCGCCCGACCTCAATCCGCACCGTTCGGACGAGCCATACCGCCGGGCCCTGACGGGTGTCTATGCCCGCCTGGCCGCCACGCTGGAAGACTTGACCGGCACCAAGGCCCTGCGGCACGCGGTGGCACCGCAGGATGCTTACCTCAGTGCCGATGAGTTCCTGGCCGACTTGCGAACGGTGGATGGCTCGCTGCGCCAACACCATGCCGCCGTGTTGGCCGACCTGCGCGTCAAGCCCCTGATTCGGGCTGTGCAGGTGTTTGGCTTCCACCTGGCGACATTGGATTTGCGCCAAAGCTCTGACCAGCACGAATTGGTCATCGCTGAGCTGCTGGCCACCGCCAAGGTCGAGCCCCATTACGCCAAGCTGGATGAGGCGGCCAAGCAGGCCCTGATGCGCCAGTTGCTTTGCGAAGCCCGGCCGCTGCGCGTGCAGGGTGCGACCTACAGCGACCTGGCCAAGGTCGAACTCGCCATCTTCGAAGCCGCGGCAACGGCTCGCCGACGCTATGGCCCTCAGGCCTTGATCCACTACATCATCTCGCACACCGAAACCGTGAGCGATCTGCTGGAAGTGCTGCTGCTGCAAAAGGAATGCGGCCTGATGCGCGGCACGCTGGACGAGGCCGATTCGCAGGCCGAACTGATCGTGGTGCCCCTGTTCGAAACCATCGCCGACCTGCGCCATGCCACCGACATCATGCGTGGCTTCTACGCTGTGCCCGGCATCGCCGACCTGGTCAAGCGATCGGGTGGCGAGCAGGACATCATGCTGGGCTACAGCGACAGCAACAAGGACGGCGGCTTCTTCACCAGCAACTGGGAGTTGTACCGCGCCGAGATCTCGCTGGTCGCCTTGTTCAACGATTTGCGCGCCAGCCATGGCATTGGCCTGCGCCTGTTCCATGGCCGAGGCGGCACCGTGGGCCGGGGCGGCGGCCCCACCCACCAGGCCATCCTGGCGCAGCCCCCCGGCACGGTCAACGGCCAGATTCGCCTGACCGAACAGGGCGAGGTGATCGCGTCCAAATACGCCCACCCCGAGATCGGGCGGCGCAACCTGGAGACGCTGGTGTCGGCGATGCTGGAGGCCAGTTTGATTCAACCCAGCCGCCCTGTGCCCAGCACCTTCTTGCAGACGGCCGATGCGATTTCGCAGGCCAGCATGGCGGCCTACCGCAAGCTGGTTTATGAAACGCCCGGCTTCACCGAGTACTTCTTCGCGGCCACGCCGATCCGCGAGATCGCCGAACTCAACATCGGCTCGCGCCCGGCCTCGCGCAAATCCACCCGCCGCATTGAAGACTTGCGTGCCATCCCATGGGGATTTTCATGGGGGCAATGCCGCGTGGCCTTGCCGGGCTGGTTCGGCATGGGCTCGGCCATCGAGGCTTTCTTGAGCGCACCGGGCACCGAGCGCAAGGCGCAACTGGCCTTGCTGCAGCGCATGCACAAGCAATGGCCCTTCTTTGGCACCTTGCTGTCCAACATGGACATGGTGCTGGCCAAGAGCGACCTGGCCATTGCCGAACGCTACGTGGCCCTGGTGGAGGACAAGCGCCTGGGCAAGAAGATCATGGCCGCGATCAAGGCCGAGTGGGACTTGACCAACCAGGCGCTGAACCTGATCACGGGCACCAAGGCCCGCCTGGCGGCACAGCCCGACCTGGCAGATTTCCTGGCCTACCGCTTTCCGTATGTGGATCCGCTCAACCACTTGCAAGTGGAGCTGATGCGCCGCCACCGCAAGGCGCAGGACACGCGCGCCTCCGAAGTGGAGGGCGAGACGGTGGCCGAGCGGGTTCAGCGCGGCATCCACCTGTCGATCAATGGCGTGGCCGCCGGCTTGCGCAACACGGGCTGAGTTCTGGTGGAACCCGGGCCTTCTTGGCGGCCCGGGAACCGTTCACTTCATCAGCAGGTTGGGCAGCCACAGCGACAGTGGCGGCCAGTAGGTGACCAGCACCAGGAAGCCCAGCATCGTCAGCAGCCATGGCCACACTGCGATGGTCAGCTCGGTGATGCCCATCTTGGTCACCCCGGAGGCCACGTACAGGTTCAGGCCCACCGGTGGGTGGCACATGCCCACCTCCATGTTCACGATGATCAGGATGCCGAAGTGCACCGGGTCGATCCCCAGCTTCATGGCCACCGGGAACAGGATGGGCGCCATGATCAGCACGATCGAGGAGGGCTCCATGAAGTTGCCAGCCAACAGCAGCAGGATGTTGACCACCGCCAGGAAGGCGATCGGACCCAGGCCCATGCCGATCAGCCAGTCGGCCAGGTTCTGAGGGATGTTCTCATTGGCCAGCACGAATGAGAAGAGGACCGCGTTGGTGATGATGTACAGCAGCATGGCGCTCATGTTGGCCGAGGCCAGCAGCACGCGGGGCACGTCTTTCAGCCGCATGTCCTTGTAGACGAACACGGCGATGATGAAAGCGTAGACGGCGGCCATCGCGGCAGCTTCGGTGGGGGTGAACAGGCCGGTGTAGATGCCGCCCATCACCACCACGATCAGCAGCAGTCCCCAGAAGCATTCACGCAAGGCCTTGAGGCGTTGCGCCATGGAGGCCTTGATCTGGCGCGGGTAGTTGAACTTGCGGGCGCGCCACCAGGCCGTCAACCCGAGCAGGAAGGCCAGCAAGATGCCTGGCACAACACCGGCCATGAACAGGGCACCCACCGAGGTGTTGGTGGACACGGAGTACATCACCATCACGATCGAAGGTGGGATGAGGATGCCCAATGCCCCGGATGTGGTGACAATGCCCGCGCCAAAACGCGCCGGAAACCCGGCTTTGGCCATCGCAGGCAACAGGATGGACCCAATGGCCACGACGGTGGCGGGCGATGAGCCAGACACGGCTGCAAACAGCGCGCAGGCCACCACGCCAGCCAAGCCCAGGCCGCCGTGCCAGTGGCCCACCATGGAGGTGGCGAAGTTGATCATGCGCTTGGCCACCCCCCCGTGCGTCAGGAAGTTGCCGGCCAGGATGAAGAACGGGATCGCCATGATCTCGAACTTTTCGATGCCGGTGAACAGCTTGAGGGCGACCGACTCCAGGGGCACCTGCGTGAACCCGAAGATGAAGCTGAGCACCGTCAGGCCCAGGGCGATGGAGATCGGCATGCCAGTGAGCATCAGCATCACCAGCAGGCCCAGAATGATCAGGCCGTTCATGCGGTAGCTCCTTTTTCATCCAGGCCGTCCACATGGCCATGGTCATGGTGAGGCAACTCACCCGTGTGTTGAAACGTCCAGGCCACTTGCAGGAAGCGAAAGCACATCAGCGATGAGCCCAAGGGGATGGCCATGTAGATGATCCAGGTGGGCCACTCCAGGTCGGGCGTGGTGGGGCCTTCGATCAGGCCGTCCATGTTCAGGCCCAAGGCCTGGTAGGCCGCGTGGTGCAGGCCGTTGTCCCACACGAACGTGGCGCCCAGTGCGCCCACCATGCCGGTGAACAAGGCGCCGGCCAGCAGGCTGAACAGCACGAAGTACTTGCGCTTGTGATCCGACAGGCGGTTGATGAGCACGTCAACACCCACGTGGATGCCGGTGCGCACGCCATAGGCCGCACCAAACTTGGCCATCCAGACGAACAGGTAGATGCAGGCTTCCTGGGTCCAGGCCATGTCGATGCTCAGCAGCCAGTCCTGCACGCCGGGGATGTTGAAACCGATCACGTAGCGGTGCACCACCGACGCGAAAATGATGAGGGTGGCGGCGGCCATGAAGGTCGCGATCAGCCATTCCTCCAGGTGATCAAGCCATTTCATGGCGTTCTCCCAGGGGGTTCAGTCGGGTCATGAAAAAGCCCACGCGGTTGGTGGGCTCAAGGGAGGTTGCTCAAGGCTCAGAGCTTGCTGGGGTCGAAGCCGGTTTCCTTGTAGATGGCACGCAGCGTTTCTTCGCCAATGCGCGAGGTCATCTGCTGGTGCACCGGCACCAGAGCCTTCTTCAGGGCCAGGCGCTCGGCCGGGGTGGGCGTGTAGATCTCGGTCTTGCCGGTGGCTTTGACCTTGGCCAGGGCGTCCTGGTTGTCGGCAAAGGCGCGGTCATTGGCCACCTTGGTGGCTTCAGTGATGGCTTGGGTCAACTGGCCACGGATGTCGGTGGGCAGGCCATCCCAGAACTTCTTGTTCACGACCACGGCGTAGCCCAGGTAACCGTGGTTGGTGACGCTGAGGTGCTTTTGCACTTCGTGCATTTTCTGGGTGTACAGGTTGGAGGGCGGGTTCTCTGTGCCATCGACCACGCCAGTCTGCAAGGCCTGGTAGGTTTCGGAGAAGGCCAGCACCTGGGGCAGGGCGCCCAAGGCGCGCATTTCGGCATCCAGCACCTTGGAGGACTGGATCCGCATCTTGCTGCCCTTGTAGTCCGCCACGGCCCTCAAAGGCTTGTTGGCCGAGAACACCTTGAAGCCGTTGTCCCAATAGGCCAGGCCGGTGATGCCGCGTGTTTCCAGCTTGGCCAGCAGGCTTTTGCCCACCGGGCCTTCGGTCACGCGGTGCAGGTCGGCGTAATCATCAAAGATGAAGGGCAGGTCGAAGACCTCGAACTCCTTCACGCCCAGTGGCGCAAACTTGGACAGCGAGGGTGCCAGCATTTGCACCGAGCCCAGTTGCAAGGCTTCCAGCTCTTCCTTGTCCTTGTAGAGCTGGCTGTTGGGGTAGACCTCGACCTTGACGCGCCCTTTGGTCAACTCTTCCGCGCGCTTGGCAAAGAAGGCGGCGGCCTTGCCCTTGGGCGTGTCCATGGCCACCACGTGGCTGAACTTGATCACGATCGGCGCCTGGGCAAAGGCGCTGGGCACCAAAGCAATGGCGGCTGCGGCGGCCAGCAGGTGGCGGCGCAGGATCTTTCCGGCGAAGGATGTCGTCATATTGGTCTCCTCAGGGTGTGGGGTCAGCCGGATTGTTTCCCCCTGTGCTGACATGGGAAATTGTGGAGTTCCACATTTGTGCGTCGCGGGCCGGCAAGCTCCCAAAGTGCCGGCATAGACTCAGTGCATGAGCCCACCCATCAGCGCGCCACCCCGCCCCACGCTGGCCGTGCCACCCCAGCCGCGCTGGCGGGTGTGGGGGTCGTTCGTGTCGGTGATGCCGCACCTGTGGGCCTGGCCTTTGGTGCTGTCCCTGCTGTTCGTGGGGGGGGTGATGGCCTGGTTGCGCTCGGTGGAGCGTGCCGACCTGGACAGCCAGCGCGCCGAGATGATCTCCGATGCCTTGTCGCTGGAGGCCCAGGTCAGCAACCGGCTGGATGCCGAAGCTGCCCGGCTGCGAGCACTGGCCGATGTGATCAACACCAAGTCCTTGTCCGACGATGCATTTGCCCAACACGCCTTGGTGCTCGATGGCCTGCGCCGTTTCTGGATCAGCGTGACCTGGCTGGACGCGAAGGGCCGCATCGTGGTCCAGGTGCCCGATGACAGCATGCCCGCCCATTCGTCTGCGCGCAGCGGAGTCGAAGAGCGGGGGCTGGCCGGGCATTTGTCGGCGCCTTTGCAAAATGAGGTCGGCAAGCCTGCTGGCTTGCTGGTGGCGCGTTATCTGCCAGCCGAGGTCTTGCGCCAGAAGGTGCCCTGGTGGCTGGCCCGCAAGTACGACATCCGTCTGGTCGATGAGCTGGGCGAGGTGATCGCCTCCACGATCGATGGCCCGCGCCTGGCCCGCCAGGCCTGGTACCGCGTGCCCGCGGGCCCTTCGCTGCCTCAGGCCTTTCTGGAGCTGTCCGCGCGCGAAACCATCAAGCCCTGGTGGCGGACTTTGCCGGTGGTCTTGATGACTGGTTTCGTGTTGCTGATCGGCGGTGCCAGCTGGATGCTGCGCCGCCAGATGCAGGGCGTGTCGCGCGCGGAAGAGGCCTGGCGCACCGAAGCCGCCTGGCGCACGGCGATGGAAGATTCGCTGGCCGTGGGCATCCGGGCGCGCGACCTGGATGGGCGCCTGGTCTACGTCAACAAAACCATGGCCGACATGCTGGGCTACCAGGCCGAAGAATTGATCGGCGCCATGCCGCCCATGCCTTACTGGCCCAGCAACGAGCTGGAGCAGGCCATGCAGCGGCATTTGCGCAACATGGCCGGCCAGGCCCCGCGCGAGGGCTACGAGTCGCGCTGGCAACACCGCGACGGGCAAATCCTGGAGGTGGTGGTGTTTGAAGCTCCCTTGGTGGATGCCAAGGGACAGCACATCGGCTGGATGGCCTCGATCCTGAACGTGACCGAGCGCAAGCGACTTGAAGAGCGCGAGCGCAAGCAGGCCGACACCATGGCCCACCATTCGCGCCTGACGATGCTGGGCGAGGTGGCCTCTACCCTGGCGCACGAGTTGAACCAGCCCCTGTCGGCCATTGCCAGCTACAACGCGGGCGTGCTGAACTCCCTCAGCCGTGTGCCAGGCAGTGACCCGGCCTTGCTGATCGCCTTGAAGCGCATGGGTGAGCAGGCCTCGCACGCCGGGCGCATCGTCAAACGCATCCGCGAGTTCCTGACCCGGCGCGAGCCCCAGCGCGAGCCGTGCGACCTCAACCAGGTGGTGGCCTCGGCCGTGGCGCTGCTGAGTCGCGAGATCGCGCGCCATGGCATCGCGGTGACCACCGAACTGGACGCCAGCCTGCCCTTGGTGATGGCCGACCCCATCCTCATCGAACAAGTGGCGGCCAACCTGGTGCGCAATGCTTGTGATGAACTGGCCCATGCTGACCAACCACGTCGGGTCCACATCCAGACCTTGCTGGGGGCGGGCGGGCGTTTTGCCAAGGTGGTGGTCACCGACAGCGGCCCCGGCCTGGGCGGCCGCACCATCGATCAACTGTGCCAGCCCTTTTATTCCACCAAATCCGATGGCATGGGCATGGGGCTGGCCATTTGCCGCTCGATCATCGAGCTGCACTATGGTGGGCTGGACGCCGAGGAGGCTCCTGGCGGCGGGGCGATCTTGTCGTTCACCGTGCCCTGCTTGCGCCCCGAAGACCTGGAGGAAACCGCATGATGATGAAACCCGATCAAGGCATTGTCTACCTGGTGGACGACGACACCGTGGTGCGCGACGCGCTGGCATTTTTGCTGGGATCGCGCGGACTGCTGGTTTTCAGTTTTGATGGCGGGCCGGCCGTGCTGGCTTACCTGGCCACTTGTCCGCGTCCCATTCGGGGCGTTTTCCTGGTCGATGTGCGGATGGAGCCCATGTCCGGCCTGGTGCTGCACGAAGAGTTGCTGGCGCAAGGCATCCGCAACCCGCTGCTGTTCCTCAGCGGCCATGGCGACATCCCCATGGTGGTCGAGTCGCTCAAGAAAGGCGCCTTCGATTTTCTGGAAAAACCCTATGCCGACAACACCCTGGTCGATCGCATCGAGCAGGCTGTGACCATCGAGCGCGCCATGTTGCTGGACGATGCCCGCCAGGCCGAAGGCCATGCCCGCCTGGCCAGCCTGAGCGACCGCGAGCGCGAGGTCATGCCCCGGGTGGCGGCCGGCAAACTCAACAAAGTCATCGCCGACGAACTGCACATCGCGGTGCGCACGGTCGAGGTCCACCGGGCTCGTGTTTTTTCGAAATTGGGCGTGCGAACGGCGGCGGAACTGGCCACTTGGCTGTCTAATTTCGGGGGTATTGACGCATCTGCGAAAATACAAAGATAAGGAACGGGACTTTCCCGAGGATTTCCCGAAAACACACGCTGATGAATTCGCCGCAAGACTCCAGTCGCCCCCAGGCCCCTGTATCGCAACAGGTGACTCTGGTGGCCCAAGCCCGTGTGCCCACCGAGCACGGCACTTTCACCATGAAACTGTTCAAGGAAGAGCCTTCCGGCCTTGAGCACGTCGCCCTGATCATGGGCGAGGTTCAGGGCACGGCGCTGGTCCGCGTTCACAGCGAATGCATGACCGGCGATGTGTTCGGCTCGCTGCGCTGCGACTGTGGCCCGCAATTGCATTTCGCGCTGGATGAAATCGGCAAGCAAGGCAGCGGTGTGGTGCTCTACCTGCGCCAGGAAGGGCGGGGCATCGGCTTGATCAACAAGCTGAAGGCCTACGCTTTGCAGGATGAAGGGCTGGACACGGTCGAAGCCAATCTGCGACTGGGCTTTCCCGCCGATTTGCGCAATTTCGAGGTGGCCGCGCAGATGCTGTCGCAACTGGGCGTCGATTCGGTGCGCCTGATGACCAACAACCCACGCAAGGTGGACACGCTTGAAAGGCATGGCGTCAAGGTGGTGGAGCGGGTGCCCGTGCGCAGCCAGTCGCAGTCGGAAAACCACCATTACCTGGCCACCAAGGCCCTCAAATTGGGGCACCACATGGATTGGCTGCCCGAATACATCCCGCCCAAAAGCGAGGACGACGGATCGCCGTCAAAGCTTGGGTAGGTCAAGGGCCTGTGGGGCGTGCCCCCGGCCAACCAGCCAGTCGCGCAAAGCCAGGCCGGTGCTGGACGGCCAGTAGCGCGCTTTGGCGGGCGCAATGCGCTTGTAGTCCACCAGTTCGTCGCCCAGCGTGATCACACCCGTGGCGGGCACGTGGTACGCGATGATGATCTGGTTCTGGCGTGGGAACGCGTAATGGCCGATGAAATGGGTGCCTTGCGCCTGCAGCCCCAACTCTTCCATCACCTCGCGCTCGATGGCTTCTTCGGGGCTGGGGTCGGACTTCTCCAGGAAACCTGTGATCAGGGCATAGAAGGGCACGGGCCAGGCCCTGTTGCGCGCCAGGATGATCTCGCCCTCGTGCTCGACCACGGCGGCCACCACGGGCACCGGGTTGTCCCAATGCACGTAGGTGCAGTTGGCGTCCAGGCAGGACAGCCGCATGACGGTGTCCAGTTCGCGCTCTTGCAAAGGCTGGGCGCATTGGGGGCAGAACTTGAAGGCCATGTTTCCTCGGATCGACGTGATCAAGACGGTGAATGTGCGGCCACCAGCGCGGCCATGTCCGTGGAGGGCGGATGGCCTTGTTCGGTCAGTCCGGCGATCAGGCTGGCGCGGTTCTGCGCTGGCTGGTTCTGGCTGACCTTCCATTTGCCTTGCAGGCGCGTGATCGGGATCTCGATGCCCACGATGGCTTGCAGCAGCCGGTCGGTGAACTCGCGGGGGGCATCGGCCACCGCCCAAGGCTCGGCCCGGGAGGCCTCGTGCTGGGTGGTCATCGACTCCAGTTGCGCACGCACCCACCGTGGGTCGTCTTTCACCAGCAGTGGGCCGTGGGCATGCACCACGGCGTAGTTCCACGTGGGCACGACCTTGCCGCCTTCTTGTTTGGTGGCATACCAGGATGGCGTGATGTAGGCGTTGGGCCCCTGAAAGACGGCCAGCACGTCGGCCGAAGGCTCGGTGCTTTGCCACAACGGATTGGCGCGGGCCACGTGCCCCACCAGCTTGCCAAACGCAGAGCCATCGGCTTGCCAGTGCAGCGGGATGTGGTTGGCCGTCAAGCCGTCGGCGGACAGGGTGACCAAGGTGGCCAGGGGGTGGGCGCGAATCAAGCCCTGCAGAACTTCCAGCCGTGATTCTTCAAAGTGCGCAGGTGAGTACACGTTTGAGCCTCAGGCCTGGGCGGCAATCAGTTGCTGATCTTTGGCGGCCGCGCGGGCGGCGGCCGGGCGCGAGGTGACCCGGTCAATGTAAGCCCGGATGAGCGGCGTCAGGGGCACCAGTTGGAACATGGTGGTCCAGCGCAAAGCGTTGGCCCACAGCACGTCGGCGGCGCTGAACTGATCGCCCAGGATGTAAGGGCCCTTGGCCAGTTGGTCGGTCAGGGTCTTGAACATGGTGTCGAAGTCACCATAGGGACAGGTGGAGGGTGGCGTCGGCTCGCGCTTTTGCGAGCGATCGACCAAGGCGGGTTCAAAGCTGGAGCCATAGAAGGCCAGCCAGCGCAGAAACGGTCCCCGCAAGGGCGATCCAACTTGGGGTGCCAATCCGGCTTCGGGGTACAGCTCCGCCAGGTATTGGTAGATGGCGACCTGTTCAGTGACGACCGCCTCGCCATGCCTGATGGCCGGCACTTTGCCCATCGGGTTGATGGCCAGGTACTCGGCCTTGCGCTGCTCTCCAGCCTTCAGGCTGAGCACGAAGGTTTCGTAGTCGGCGTTCAATTCCTCCAGCAGCACCAGCACGCCGGCCGAACGCGAATTGGGTGAGTGGTAGAAGATGACGTGCTGGTCCGTGCTCATGAAGGCCTCCAGTTTCGATGGGGTGTCAGGCATTCTGCACAAGCAGCAAAGCCAGCGCGATGATGGCGGGCAAGGCCTGCACGAAGAAGATCTTGCGGCTGACCGTGGCAGCCCCAAACACCCCGGCCACGATCACGCAACCGAGGAAGAAAACCTTGATGTCGTGTCCCGCCGTGCCCAGCAGCAGGCCCCACACCAGTCCGGCTACCAGAAAACCGTTGTACAGGCCCTGGTTGGCGGCCAGGGACTTGGAGGCCGTGGCGAAATCCGGCTTCAGGCCAAAAGCCTTGCGGCCCAGTGGTTTGTCCCAGAAAACCATCTCGAGCACCATGAAATACAGGTGCAGCAGGGCGACCAATGCAGTCAAAACAGTGGCGGCTGTGGCAATCATGGCGTCTCCTTGTGAGGTCTCTGGCGGTGATTGTCGTTGCTGAAAGCCCAATTTCCCCGACAATCCACCCCCATGACGTCTGAATTGCTCACCCCCACCACGCCCGCCCCGTTCGCAGCCGCCCCCAAAATCGGCTTTGTCAGCCTTGGCTGCCCGAAAGCGCTCACCGACTCCGAACTGATCCTGACCCAACTGGCCGCCGAGGGCTACCAAACCTCCAAGACCTTTGACGGCGCGGACCTGGTGATCGTGAACACCTGCGGCTTCATCGACGATGCCGTGCGCGAAAGCCTGGACACCATTGGCGAGGCGCTGGCCGAGAACGGCAAGGTCATCGTGACCGGCTGCCTGGGCGCCAAAGCCGGTGCCGATGGCGGCAACCTGGTCCGCCAGATGCACCCCAGCGTGCTGGCCGTGACCGGCCCTCATGCCACGCAAGAGGTGATGGACGCGGTGCACCTGCACGTGCCCAAGCCACACGATCCCTTCCTGGACCTGGTGCCCGAGTCACGCGGCATCGCGGGCATCAAGCTCACGCCCAAGCATTACGCCTACCTGAAGATCAGCGAAGGCTGCAACCACCGCTGCAGCTTCTGCATCATCCCCAGCATGCGCGGCGACCTGGTCTCGCGCCCGATTGGCGATGTGTTGAGCGAGGCGCGTGCCTTGTTCGAATCCGGTGTGAAAGAACTGTTGGTGATCAGCCAGGACACCAGTGCCTATGGCGTTGACGTGAAGTACCGCACCGGCTTCTGGGATGGCAAGCCTGTCAAGACCCGCATGTTCGACCTGGCCGAGCAACTGGCCACCTTGGCACAGCAGCACGGCGCCTGGGTGCGCATGCACTATGTCTACCCCTATCCGCACGTGGACGAGATCCTGCCGATGATGGCCGAAGGCCTGATCCTGCCTTACCTGGATGTGCCTTTCCAACACGCGCACCCCGCCGTGCTCAAGCGCATGAAGCGCCCGGCCAATGGCGAAAAGAACCTCGAGCGCCTGCTCCGCTGGCGCGAGATCTGCCCCGAGATCGTGGTGCGCAGCACCTTCATCGCAGGCTTCCCTGGCGAAACGGAAGAGGAGTTCGAGTACCTGCTCGACTTCCTGCGCGAGGCCGAGATCGACCGCGCGGGCTGCTTTGCCTATTCACCCATCGAAGGCGCGCCTGCCAATGCGCTGGAGGGCGCCTTGCCCGACGAAGTGCGCGAAGAACGCCGCGCCCGCTTCATGGCTGTGGCCGAGCAGGTGTCGATCGCCAAGCTGCAACGCCGCGTGGGCGCGACCATGCAGGTGCTGGTCGACAGCGCGCCCGCATTGGGCCGCAAGGGTGGGGTGGGCCGCTCTTACGCTGACGCGCCCGAGATCGACGGCACTGTGCGTTTGCTGCCGCCCGAAAAGGCCAGCAAGACCTTGAAGGTGGGCGAGTTCACCAAGGCGCGCATCGTGGCGGTTGAAGGCCACGACCTGATCGCTCAGCCGTTCTGATGGCCAATGGCGTCATTTCGACGCCGTGGCCAGGCCTTTCACCTCAATTTGCAGACTGCCGACCGGGGATGCTCGAAGTGTCGATTTGCCATCCTGGCCGCCATAAATATTGAAGGTCACGAAGCCGGTGGAAATGGTCTGAACCGTGACCATGGAGTATTGGCGCTCGATGGATGCGGACAGGTCTGCCCCATAAACGGCGATGTACCGTTCTTGCTGGTTGCTCGGGTTGATGAACACCGTTCGCTCCAGGTCATTGCCGCGGTTGCGTAACGTACGCTCGTCAAAAAAGCGAGTGACTTTGAAGTCGGCGTCATACATGGCCACACGCGGGATGAAAATGGCCACGTCCTGCAACGTTCCGGCCGCCTGGCTCGTCAGGAAAATCGAATACGGGCGTTCATAAGCAGGCAGCTCATAAAGCACGAAATACGCTTTTTGCCCACCGAAATTGAAAGCGGGCTGCGTCTTGTCGATCAAAACCTTGGTCGGAATCAAGGGAATCGGTGACCTGATCGCAGTGGAAAGATCCTGGCAGCACACGGTGGTGGATTCAAGCGCCTTGCGGGCTTCGGCCACCACCTCTCGGCCAGGCTGGACAGCGCACGATGCCAGCAAAAGCACCGTGGTCGCTGTGAGGAGCAGCCTGTGCAGTTGCATCAGTTTTTCTTCAGGTCAGCCACGATCTGGGCGACGATCGCGTCCAGGCCGCTGTACAGACCTTCGCGCGTTTTGACAGGGTTTTGGGTCAACGAAGACATGTCATTGAACCGGTACTGTGAATCAGAAGCCAAGTGAACCGTTTGTGCATTTGGCATGGCATAGCCATAGCTGATGGTGTCTTCATAAAGCACATTGCCGCTGCTTGCTTCCAGGGCCGCGACCTTGGCTTCCAGGCGTGGGAAATAGTCCGTTGAGGGACCCGCCGCCCAATAGGCACCGCTCAGGTTGATCCTCAGCACGGCATCCCCACTATTGCCTTGTTGCTTGACCAGTGACAAGACTTGGTCTTCTTTGGCATCCTTGGGCAGCATGACGATGTTGGGGACATAGCCAGCCTTGGCCAGACCTTCGCTCAGCTTGGCGCTGAAACGTTCTTGCAAACGGGTCTCTGCGGGATCGATGGCCTTGTTGAGGTCCGTGCTCTTGCTGGCCATGTCTGCCGCTGCCACGAGTCCACCGATCAGGCCAAAGCTCATGCCAGGGTGCCCGAGAATGACCACGTCGTATGACTCTTGATTGGGCGCTTGAACAATGGCCACCGTCTTGATGTGCGCAGCCGCCTCATGGTTGAAAGCCTGCTTTTTGGGCGCTTGAACGCAAGCCGACAACACCGTGATCAGCGCAACAGCGCTGAACGTTTTCAATGAACGCATACAACTCCCTGAAATTGGAAAAACCGAGTTTGGATTAAAGCCTATCCGGCCGTTCATTGGCCTCAGATGTAACCCCTTGTTTGCGGGTGTGTGTTTGGGCATGATGTTGGCTGATGAAGCCTCGCTCACCTGGCACTACTTTTGCAATGGATGTCGCAGGCAGTCTCATGCCGGTGCAAATCGATCCCTACAGGAGTTTTCAGTGACGCAACTCGCCCGCCGATCCTTGTTGAACTTGATGGCGGCTTCGGCCGTACTCATGTCCTCCACTGCGCTCATGCCAGCCATGGCCCAGGCCAAACTCAAAGTTGCCGCCATCTACACCGTGCCGGTCGAGCAGCAGTGGGTGTCGCGCATCCACAAGGCCCTCAACGAGGCCAAGGCGCGGGGCGAGATCGACTATGTGTTCTCCGAGAACACCGCCAATGCCGACTACGAACGCGTGATGCGCCAGTACGCCGAAGGCGGCAACACCCTCATTCTGGGCGAAGTGTTCGGCGTTGAAGCGGCTGCCCGCAAGGTGGCCAAGGACTACCCCAAGGTCAGCTTCCTGATGGGTTCATCCGGCAAGCCGCAGGCACCCAACTTCTCGGTGTTCGACAACTATATCCAGGAGCCCGCTTACTTGAGCGGCATGGTCGCAGGAGGCATGAGCAAGAGCGGCCACATCGGCATGGTCGGCGGCTACCCCATCCCCGAGGTCAACCGCCTGATGCACGCCTTCATGCTGGGCGCCAAGGAAATCAACCCCAAGGTCAAGTTCACCGTCAGCTTCATTGGTTCGTGGTTCGATCCACCGAAAGCCAAGGAAGCCGCCTTTGCCATGATCGACAAAGGCGCTGACGTGCTCTACGCAGAGCGCTTTGGCGTGAGCGACGCGGCCAAGGAAAAAGGCCGGCTTGCCATCGGCAACGTGATCAACACCCAGCCGCAGTACCCGGACACCGTGGTGGCCTCGGCCCTGTGGAACATGGAGCCCACGGTGGACCTGGCCATCAAGAAAGCCAAGTCCGGGCAGTTCAAGGGTGAGGACTACGGCCCTTATTCCATGATGAAGTTCAAGGGCAGCGAGCTGGCGCCACTGGGCACGTTTGAGACCAAGGTGCCCGCCGAGGTGGTCGCCAAGGTCAAGGCCAAGCAGGCCGCCATCCTGTCGGGCGCGTTCAAGGTGCCGGTGGTCGAGACCGAACCCAAGTCGTCGAACTGAGCCACACAACGGTCCGGCTTGCCCGATGACGGTGCTGCGGCTGCAGGGCATCACCAAGCGCTTTGGCTCGCTGGTGGCCAATGACGACATCTCGCTGACTTTGCAGGCCGGCGAAGTACTGGCCTTGCTGGGCGAAAACGGAGCTGGCAAGAGCACGCTGGTGTCCATCCTGTTCGGGCACTACGTGGCCGATGCGGGGCGCATCGAGGTTCAAGGCCACCCATTGCCAGCGGGGCAGCCCAGGGCGGCGCTGCAAGCTGGCATTGGCATGGTGCACCAGCATTTCACCCTGGCCGACAACCTCAGCGTGCTCGACAACGTGATGCTGGGGACCGAGTCGATGTGGCGCCTGTCGTCGCGTCGCCAGGCAGGGCGGCAACGCTTGCTGTCCTTGGCCGGGCGCTTTGGCCTGGCCGTTGAGCCGGATGTGCGTGTGGGCAGCTTGTCGGTGGGCGAGCGCCAGCGCGTCGAGATCCTCAAAGCCTTGTACCGTGGCGCGCGCATCCTGATCCTGGACGAACCAACGGCGGTGCTCACCCCGCAAGAGAGCGAACAACTCTTCGCCACCCTGGACACCCTGGTCAAAGACGGCTTGGCCGTGATCTTCATCAGCCACAAGCTGGACGAAGTACTGCGCGTGTCTCACCGCGTGGCTGTGCTGCGTGGCGGCAAGCTGGTGGCCGAATGTGCCGCGCAGGGCACCACCAAAGCGGAGTTGGCCGCCTTGATGGTGGGCCGCGAGGTCAAGGCGGCTCGCCGTGTCGCGGCGTTGGGGCCACCTTCGGGCGCGGTGGTCTTGCAATGCGAGGGTGTTCACACCGCCAAGGGGGAGCATGGCACGGCGCTGCAAGGGGTGGACTTGAACGTGCATGCTGGCGAAATCGTCGCCGTGGCTGGGGTCTCCGGCAACGGTCAGGTGGCGCTGGCCGAGTTGCTGCACGGCTTGTTGCCAGCCGCCCAAGGACGCCTGCAGGTGTCGTCCCAACCATTGCGGGCCCAGCCGCGCGATTGGGTGTCCGTGCCCGTGGCCCGCATCCCGGAAGACCGCCATGCGCAGGGCGTGGTCGGCGACCTGAGCCTGTGGGAAAACACCATCACCGAGCGCTTGTTTGACCAGCGCTTCGCCCGCTGGGGCTGGGTGCGTCGGGCCGCTGCGCGCGGCCATGCGCAGCGCATCATCGAGCGATTCGATGTGCGGGGTGGCGGCCTTGATTCGCCTGCGCGCCGATTGTCGGGCGGCAACATGCAAAAGCTGGTGCTGGGCCGGGCGCTGGCATTGGGGGAGGGCTCTCGGCTGGGCGTGCCCACGCTGATCGTGGCCGCCCAACCCACCTGGGGCCTGGACATTGGTGCGGTCGCCTTCGTGCACGAACGCCTGATCCAGGCGGCCGATCAGGGCAGCGCGGTGCTGCTGATCTCGGAAGACCTGGACGAGATCCTGGCCTTGGCCGACCGCATCGCGGTGATGCACGAGGGGCGGCTCACCGCTGCACGTCCTCGGCAAGACTGGACGCTCGCCACCTTGGGCCTGGCCATGGCGGGCAGCGATGCCCACTCGGCCACCGCACGCGAAGGACTCACCACGTGACGCCCTTGCCACGTTGGCGAGTAGAAAGCCGGGAACAGCCCTTGCGCTGGGGTTGGCTGAGTGCGCCTCTGGCCACTGTGATCCTGGCCGCTGGCCTGATCGCCTGGAGCGGCGCCCCCGTGGTCCAGGCCTACGGCTTGATGGTGCAGGGCGCCTGGGGCTCGACCTTCGCCATCTCTGAAACCCTGACCCGCGCCACGCCTTTGATCCTGACCGGCCTGGCCGCGGCCGTGGCGTTCAGGGCCCGTTTGTTCAACATTGGCGCCGAAGGCCAGTTGTACCTCGGTGCCATGGCGGCTGTCGCCGTGGGCGGTCAGCAAGCCGGTGCAGCCGAGTTCACCGGCTCGGTCGCCTGGCTCACGTTCTGGATGGTCCTGGCCGGGGCCTCGGCGGGCGCGGCGTGGCTGCTGGGCCCCGCCTGGCTGAAAACCAGGCTCGGTGTGGACGAAGTGGTCACTACCTTGTTGATGAACTTCATCGCCTTGCTTCTGGTGTCGATGATGCTGGATGGCCCCATGAAAGACCCCATGGCCATGGGCTGGCCCCAGTCGGTGGCCCTTTGGCCCGAACTCGAATTCAGCCGCCTGATCGAGCGCTCGCGCGTGCACAGCGGCTTGCTGGGCGCCTTGTTCCTTGCTTTGCTTCTGTGGATCGTTGACCGCTACACCACCTTGGGCTTGGGTTTGCGGGCTGTGGGCGCCAACGCCGATGCGGCGGCCTTCGCCGGGTTGCCGGTGCGGCGCCTCACTTTGATCACCGCCCTCATGTCAGGCGCCTTGGCAGGGCTGGCGGGGGTTGGCGAGGTGGCGGGGCGCACCAGTTACCTCACGCTCGACATGTCGCCCGGCTATGGTTACAGCGGCATCGTGATCGCCATGCTGGCGGGCTTGCATCCCTTGGGCGTGGTGGCTTCTGCCTTGTTCGTGGCCAGCGTGCTGGTGGGTGCCGACAGCATGAGCCGGGCCTTGGGCGTGCCCACCTACCTGGCCGACGTGATGGTGTCTTTGGCCCTGTTGTGCATGCTGGTCACGCAGATGTTCACGCGCTATCGCCTGCGCCTGGTGCGCCCTGCGGCCAGGAGCCCGGCATGACCGAGGTGTGGGACCTGGTCGCGCAAAGCAGCTTCTGGATCGCCATGCTGCGCATGGCCACGCCGCTGCTGCTGGGCACCCTGGGCGTGTTGCTGTGCGAGCGCGCGGGCGTGCTCAACCTGGGCATCGAAGGGATCATGGTGGCGGGGGCATTCACGGGTTGGCTGGCCGTTTACCATGGCTGCAGCCTGCCCCTGGGCGTGCTGATCGCCGCGCTGGCGGGCGCCTTGTGCGGCTTGCTGCACGCCTTGCTCACCGTCGGGCTGGCCTTGTCTCAACACGTGGCGGGCCTGGGCCTCACCTTGTTGGCGACCAGCCTGAGCTACTACAGCTACCGCATCGCTTTCCCCAAGATCTCAACGCCCCCCACCATCACACCGATGGTCGCGGTGGGCCACCAGTGGCCAGGCCTGGCCAAACTGCCCTTGATCGGCGAGGTATTGGCCGCCCAAACGCCCTTGACCTTGACCGCGCTGGCCTTGGTGCCTGTGCTCGCGTGGATGCTCATGCGAACTCCGCTGGGCCTGGCTGTGCGCATGGTGGGGGAGAACCCGGCCGCTGCTGAAGGCCAGGGGCTGAGCGTGGTGGGCCTGCGCACCGGTGCCATCGTGGCCGGATCAGCCCTGATGGGTGTGGCCGGGGCGTTCCTCACGCTGTCTGCCTTCAACGCCTTCTACATCAACATGGTCAACGGTCGCGGCTGGATCTGCGTGGCCCTGGTGGTGTTCGCCTCGTGGCGGCCTGGCAAGGCCTTGCTGGGTGCCTTGTTGTTCTCCGCCTTTGATGCTTTGCAACTGCGCCTGCAGCAGGCTGGCGGTGAAGTGCTGGGCGTGGCTTTGCCTTACCAGGTCTACCTGATGCTGCCCTATGTGCTGTCCATCCTGGCCCTCATCGTCATGGCCCGCCGGGCTGCTTATCCGCAAGCCTTGATGAAGCCCTACCGCGCCGGTGAGCGCTGAGCCAAACTCCATTAGCATGGCTGGATGAAGCAGCGCAAAACCGCCCCCAGCACCGACCTCATCCACCACGCCTACGAGCCGCCTGTCGGCTTCAAATCCGTGGTGCCTGGCATCCACAAGGCCTCCACCGTCATCTTCGACAACACGGTGGCCCTGCGGGCGCGCCAATGGAAGGACAAGACGGGTTACACGTATGGCCTGCACGGCACGCCCAGCACCTTCACACTGGAAGAGCGCCTGGCCACTCTGGAAGGTGGTGTGCAAACGCTGCTCGCGCCCAGCGGCCTGGCCGCCCTCGCCATGGTGGACATGGCCTTGCTTCACGCTGACGACGAGGTGCTGATCCCCGACAACGCTTACGGTCCCAACAAAGACCTGGCGCGTGGCGAGCTGGCCCATTGGGGCATCACCCACCAGTTCTACGACCCCCTGCGTGCGGATGAGCTGGCCAGCCTCATCACCCCCAGAACCAAGCTGATCTGGCTGGAGGCGGCTGGCTCGGTGACCCTGGAGTTCCCAGACCTGATCGGCCTGCTGCGCGTGGCCCGCCAGCATCCTCACGTGATCGTGGCCTTGGACAACACCTGGGGTGCTGGCCTGGCGTTTGATGCATTTTCCTTCGACGAGGTGGGCAAGCAGGCGCAAGGCGTCGACATCTCCGTGCATGCACTGACCAAGTACCCGTCGGGCGGTGCCGACGTGTTGATGGGCTCGATCACCACGCGCGACGAGGCCTTGCACCTCAAGCTCAAGATGACGCACATGCGCATGGGGCTGGGCGTGGGCGGCAACGATGTTGAAGCTGTGCTGCGTGGTCTGCCGACCTTGCCTTTGCGTTATGCCGCGCACGATGCCGCAACGCGGCAGATCGCGCGATGGTGGCAGACCCGGCCTGAAGTCTCCCAGGTGCTGCACCCGGCCTTGCCCGAGTCACCCGGCCATGCGCATTGGGCCCAGACCTGCAGCGCGGCGGGTGGCTTGGTGTCCGTGGTGTTCGATGAACGCTACAACCCCGCCCAGGTCGATGCCTTCATCGATGCCCTGAGGCTCTTCAAGATCGGTTACTCATGGGGTGGACCGGTGAGCCTGGCCGTGCCCTATCACCTGCCGAGCATGCGCACAGTGGGCGATGTGCCGCGGGGCACACTGGTTCGCCTGGCCATTGGCCTGGAAGACACGCAAGACCTGATCGATGACCTGGCGCAGGCCTTGACGGCGTTGACCGTGTGAACTGAGCTAAAAAATCGTGGGTGCATCACCCGCTTGCCAGGCGGGATACTTGGCCATCACGGCATGGAACAAGGGCGATTCGACCCAATGATTCAGCCAGCTCCGCAATGCGGGAAACGGCGCATTGGCAAACCATTCGGCGTCTACCTGGGCGAACTGGCGGATGAAGGGCGCGATGGCCATGTCGGCCAGGGACGGCTTGTCGCCGAGCAAGAAAGGTGTGTCCGTCAACCGTTGGTTCAGGCCATGGATGCACAGCGTGATGGCCTGATCCCGGTAGTCAGCGAACGTGTGGGCGGGATGCCGTTCTGGGTATTTGTAGCGGTCCAGGAGCGCCTTGAATGGACCATCGTTGCGAGCGATCAAATCCTGCGTGGCCTGGGTGTCGCCCTGATTCAGCCAGCCTTGCGGATCGGCTTGCTGCAAGGCCCAGTTCATGATGTCCAGGCTTTCGTCAATGATCTGGCCATGGGGCAGTTGCAGCACCGGCACCGTGCCTTTGGGCGAAATCGCCAGCATGGCCTGAGGCTTGTGGCGCAGCACCACTTCGCGGAGCTCCAGCGGAACCTGGGCATATTTCAGGGCCAGGCGGGCACGGATGGCGTAGGGGCAGCGGCGAAACGAATACAGGATCGGCAGGGGCATTCAGTGCTCTGACTTCTCGGCCACCGATGCTTCCAGTCCGGCGTTGATCGCCTCCAGCAGCTCTTTGATGTTGATGGGCTTGGTGATGTATCTGAAGAACCCTGCGGCCAGCCCTTGGTTGATGGACTTCGGCATGGCGTTGGCGGTCAGGGCGATGACGGGGATGTGCCGAGTCTTGGGATCGTTGCGCAAGATGGCCTGCGCTGATGCACCGTCCAGGTTGGGCAGGTTGTTGTCCATCAGGATGACGTCTGGCAGGTGAACCCTCGCCAACTCGACGCCCAGCCGCCCATCGGGCGCGGACAGCAGCCTGATGTCCGGGCGCGTGCTCAGGATTTGCTCCACCAGTTTCAGGCTCTCGGGATTGTCTTCCACATAGAGCACGGTGTAGGTTTGGTGCTGCTTGGGTGCGGTCTCCTTGGGCGCCATGGCGGTGAGCACATCTCGATGGCTGATCGCGGGCACAGGCTCGGTGGCCCTGAGTTCGATCCAGAAAACGCTGCCCATGCCCACCGTGCTGGTGACCCCGATTTCGCCGCCCATGGATTCGATCAAGTGCTTGGTGACCACCAGGCCAATGCCTGTGCCTTCTTGTGCGCCGGCTTCCTGGCCCAATCGATTGAACGGCTGAAACAGCAGTTTCAACTGTGCTTCGCTCAGCCCCATTCCGGTGTCCTGAACCGATACCCGGACGCGATCGGGGCTGGCGCTGGTGCAGTCAACCACGACCGCCCCCATGTCGCGGTTGTACTTGATGGCATTGGACAGCAAGTTCAGCAGGACTTGCTTCAAGCGCGTGCGGTCGGCCATCACATTCAAGTCGCAAGAGGTGGGAAACAGTGTGCGGATGCCACGCTGATCGCCTAACGGCTCAATCATGGTGTGGCAATCCTGCAGGATTTCTTGAAGCGACACCGGCTCCAGCGAGAGCGACAGGTGGCCGGATTCGATCTGGGCCAGGTTGAGGATTTCGTTGATCAACTCCAGCAGGTGCCGACCAGCCCGCAAAATGTGCTCGGTGAAGGTTTTCTTTTGCTCAGCGGTGGGCGACATCACGTCCGAAGTCAGCAACTGCCCAAAGCCGATGATGGCATTCAAGGGCGTGCGCAGTTCATGACTCATGCTGGACAGGAACTCCGACTTGGCCTGGTTGGCGCTTTCCGCAGCTTGCGTGGCCAAGGCCAGTTCGTGGTTTGAGGTTTCAAGCTGCCTGGTGCGCTCTTGCACGCGTTGCTCCAGTTCCTGGTTCAGTCGCATGATCTCGTGCTGGGCATTGCGACGCTCGTCCACTTCGCGCACCTTCTCACGATTGGACGTTTCCAGCGCGAGGGTCCGTCGTTCGATTTCAATCAGCATGTTGTTGAAGGAATCGACCAGTTCACCGACTTCGTCCTCGCTGATCTTGTTCACTCGACGCGAGTAGTCGCGCTGACTGACCACCTCCCGAGCTGCCTTGCCAATTTCCAGTATCGGGCGCGTCACGATCTTTTGCAGCCACGTGGACACCAGCAGCGCCACCAGCATGGACATGAGCATCACGGCCACGGCAATCCCAGAGAAATTCACGACCCGATCAAAGAGCTCGTAGTCCGCTTTGAGATACACCGTGCCGATGACATCGGCACCATCCATGATGTTTTTGAAGATGACCAGGCTGGTCTTGCTCACCTCGACCCCATCTTCTGCGGGCAGTTTGGGAAAGACGGGTGGCTCTCCATGACCGGCATGGGTGGCAAAAAGGGAACCGTCGGGGCTGTAGATGGCGGCGGCCCGGACCTTGGGTTGGTAGCGCAGGATGCTGAGGTTCTCGTGTGCCACCTTTTTGTCGTCGAAGGTCAGTGCAGGCGCAGTGGTGCGGGCCAGCAGTTCTGCCTGTGCCGTCATGTCGTTGACCCAGGTGCGGTGGTAGGCGCGAAGGTCATGAATGATCATGGCGCCCAAGGCCACGATCAGCGCGGCCAAGGTGGTCAGCAGCATCACCGCCAGCAGTTTTCGCTGCAGGGAGCTTTTGAACGCGCTCATCATGACGGGGCTCCGATCACTTTGCGTGCGACGGTCAGAAGCCGGGCGCTGAGCTTGATGTTGTTGGCTTCGGCCGAGCGCAAGGCCACGTCAAAACGCACTTTCGCGCCATCGATGACGAAGTTGATGACACCACCGGCCATCAGTGGTGGATCGGTTTCGGTCACCACCAGCAAGGGCAGTCCTTTGGCTGAGGCCAGCGTGGCGGCCATGCGGGACGGGTCGGTCCGGGCGATGAACAGGATGTGCAAACCCGTGATGGCATCGCCCTGGTGCAGTCTTTTCACGTTCACCGGGCGACCATTGATGCTTCGACCCGAGGACATTTGTGCGAGCTCGTCCGCCACGGCATCAGAACCCATGATGCCGATGATCACCGGGCTGCTGGCTTGCGCAAAGGTCTGTTCAGGCCATTCAACGTAGGCGCCAAATTTATACAGGAATGCGGCCTTGACCTGGTACTCGAACTGACCGGCCAGGGCATTGAGTGCCAACACACACAGCAGCACCCCGACTGCCCAGGCGCGCAGCCTGCCCGCTGCGATGTTTTCGCGGTCCGGGATGGTTGGGGGGGAGGGCATTTCCATCAAAAGCGAGCCAGCACCTTGAAGTAAACCCCCGAGCTCAAAGCGCTGCGCGTTGGCGCATTGAAGAACTCCGCATGAGGGGATCCGAACAGATTTCTGCCTGCAACTGACAGCTCCAGATGGGGGCTCGCTTTCCAGCCTAGCCTCAGATCGACCACTGTGTAGGCGGGCACTTCGGGTTCCGGCAATGACGAAACATGTCGAACCGTGCCATCCAGTTCCCATTGTTCTGAGATGTTGAACCTGGTGCGCAGATTCCAGCTCAGCTCGGGATCGTTGCCTTCGGCGTTGATGCCGCCGTTCAATCCGTAACTGCCCTCTTTGAGTTGAAGGCGCTTGTGCAGGGTGGTCACTCCCGCGCTCAAGCGCCAGGTCTCCGTGGGTTGGTAAGAGCCCCAGGCCTCGACGCCCGTGGTGTGGCCGTCCATTCGGTTGGCGTAAAACACCGGAACCAACGTGATGGGGACCGTGGCTTCCAGGGTGCGCAGGTGGTCATAAATGGTGTGGAATGCCGTGATCGAAAGGGACGTGGATGGGGAGGGCTGGCCACGGTAGCCAAGCTCAAACACCTTGGCCACTTCGGACCGGAACTGCGGCCCGCCCCCGAACACATAAGGCGATGTCGTCGGGTAGTAGAAATCGCGGTCAATCCGGGAGGGCGCGCGCACGGCCCGCGACGCGGCGCTCCACAACAGGTGATTGGCATTGAATTTCCAGGCCAGCCGGGCGCTGGGCAGCCATTCCGGATTGGTGTAGTCATTCGTTTCCAGTCTGGCGCCCAAGGTCAGTTGCAAGTCGTCCAGCAAACTGATCTTGTCTTGTGCAAACAAGCTGCCCCAGGCTTGGTTCACCTTCGCGGGCAAGAAGGCGATGAAGTCGCTGTTGAGGACTTCGTCCATGCCATAACGGTACTCGGCACCCCAGATGAAGGTATGGATGCCGCTGGATGGCAGGGCATGTTCGAACTGCAAGTCGATCACGTCCAATCGATCATCGAACGTGCCTGGCACTGTGCGCACCGTGTGGTCGTAATACGCTTGCACCTTGAGCCGGGAGCCGCCGGCCAACCGATGTTCCAGGCGAGACAGCAGGTTGAAGCCTGAAATGCTGATGGTGTTGAGCGGCCGGAAGGTTCCGAGGGTGATGGTGCCTGGGGGCGCTTGCCCCTCTCGGCCTGCATACACGTCTCCTTGCACGGTCAGGCGGTCATCTGCGCGAGTCCAATCGGCCCTGAACCCTGCCTGGGTTTTGTTCCAGGAGTCGTTGATGGAGGTGCCATCTTCTCGGCGGGAGTGTTGGCCATCAAAGTATTTGCCATAGACGCGAAAGTGGCCGTTCTCGCCCAATGTGCCGCCATGGCGCACCCCCGCGCTGGATTCGGTGTTGCCCATTCCGGCCACCACCAGCGAGCCTTGGGTGTCCTGCGCAGCACGCGTGATGATGTTGATGACGCCGTTGACCGCGTTGACACCCCACAAGGTGCCCCCTGGGCCACTGATGATCTCGATGCGCTCAACGTCTTCCAGCATGACGTCTTGTGCGTCCCAGAACACACCGGAAAACAATGGTGAGTAAACAGTGCGACCATCGATCAATACCAGCATCTTGTTGCCAGCCGTGTTATTGAGGCCGCGAGCCCCGATGGAGTATTGGCTGGCGCTGCGTTGCCCCACATGAAGGTTGGGGGCCAGCCGCAATACCTCGGGCAAGCTGACGGCCCCGGAGCGGCGAATGTCCTCCGAATTGATGACAAATACAGAGGCCGGGGCATCAGACAAGCGCTCGGGTCGTTTGGACACGGAGGTGATCTGCAGATTGCTCAGTTCCTCAAGGGTCAGGTCTGCCAGATCAAGGGCTTTCGCCAGGGGGGCGGTGGAAGCGGCGCAAAGTAAAACCGTCACGGAAAACTTTGCACTTTTGCACGCCGAGTTGGTGTTCGCCATGTTGCCCCTTCGAGGGTTTTGTTTTATCTCCAGTTTTTTCCTGGGTGCATGGACAACTGCTACCCATTGAATTTACGCTCAAACCGGTGTTGACGGTGTCATCAGCGATTTACCCATTTGAAATGAGGGCGAATCGCGTGCAGAAGGGCATAAAAAAAGGACACCAGCAGTGGTGTCCTTTTCGTGAAGTGAAGTGCTGCGGCTTAGACGCGCTTCTTGTACTCGTGCGTGCGGGTGTCGATTTCGATCTTGTCGCCCGAATCCACGAACAGGGGCACGGGGATCTCGAAGCCGGTGCCAACCACGCGGGCAGGCTTCATGACCTTGCCGGAGGTGTCGCCCTTGACGGCGGGTTCGGTTTCGATCTCGCGCACGATGGTGGTGGGCAACTCGACCGAGATCGCCTTGCCGTCGTAGAACACGACTTCAGCGGCCATGCCGTCTTGCAGGTAGTTGATCGCGTCGCCCATGTTCTCGGCTTCGATCTCGAACTGGTTGTATTCGGCATCCATGAAGGCGTACATGGGGTCGGCGAAGTAGGAGTAGGTGCATTCCTTCTTGTCGAGGATGACCTGGTCCATCTTGTCGTCGGCCTTGAACACGGTTTCTTGACCGAAGCCGTTCAGCAGGCTCTTCATCTTGATGCGGACCGTGGCGGCGCCGCGGCCACCGCGGCTGTATTCGGTCCTGAGGACGACCATCGGGTCCTTGCCCTGCATGATCACGTTGCCAGCGCGGATTTCTTGTGCGGTTTTCATGGTGGATTCCCGAGGGGGTCGTGTTTGAGCAAAGCCT
>NZ_JAUSAR010000156.1 GCF_030652515.1 Aquabacterium sp.
TGTACCTGGCCAGCGATCCCGTTGCCACCAATCCCAGTCCGGCCCTCGAGGCCGTGGCCCGTGAGCGCGGCTGGCGCATTCTTCGACTGTTTTCATGATCAAGAGATTGATAGACAAGATCCTGGGCAAAGACCCCAGCAAACCTCCTCGCGCGGCGGCAGGCGGGCGCAAGCCTCGCGTTCCCACGGGCAAACGGGTGGATGTGCCAGCGTCAGAGCACGGCATTGACCCCAGCCTGGTGGACGACCGTGCCGTCAAGGTCTGCACGACCTTGCAGGAAGCCGGTTTCGAGGCCTACATCGTTGGCGGCGCCGTGCGCGACCTGCTGGTCGGTCTGCGCCCCAAGGATTTCGACGTGGCCACCAATGCCACGCCCGAGCAGGTCAAAAGCCTGTTCCGGCGCGCTTTCATCATCGGGCGCCGCTTTCGCATCGTCCACGTGGTGTTTGGCCGGGGCCGTGACAACGACGTGATCGAGGTGTCCACCTTCCGCGCCTACCTGGATGCCGACGCGGCTGAGCAGGTGGCTGGCAACGAGAAAACCTCGCGTTCCGAGCTGGCCGGCAAATCCCACGTGGTCGATGGCAGCGGACGTGTGCTGCGCGACAACGTCTGGGGCCCGCAAGACCAGGATTCCGCGCGCCGCGATTTCACCGTCAACGCCATGTACTACGACCCCAGCACGGGCGTGGTGGTCGACTATCACGGCGGCATCAAGGACATCAAGAAGAAGGTGCTGCGCATGATCGGTGTGCCCGATGTGCGCTACCGTGAAGACCCGGTCCGCATCATCCGCGTGGTGCGTTTCGCCGCCAAGCTGAACTTCGAGATCGAAGCCAAGACGCGCGAGCCCTTGCTGGCCATGTCCGAGTTGCTGGCCAATGTGCCGCAATCGCGCCTGTTCGACGAAATGATCAAGCTGCTGCAAACCGGCCACGCCCAGGCGTCGCTGGACCAATTGCGCAAGCTGGGCCTGGACCGGGGCGTGTTCCCCATCCTGGATGCCGTGTTCGACGAAGCCCGCCGCCATCCCGGCCGCGAGCAGTTCGTCAAGCTGGCCCTGAACGACACCGACCGCCGCGTGTCCGAAGGCAAGCCCGTGGCGCCCAGCTTCCTGCTGGCCTGCCTGCTGTGGCATGACGTGCTTGACCACTGGAAGCGCAACCAGGCCAGGGGCGAGCCCGCTTTCCCGGCCCTGCAATCCGCGACCGACGCCGTGTTCGACGCCCGCATTGGCGACATTTCCGGTCGAGGCAAACTGGCGTCCGACAGGCGTGAGATATGGACCATGCAGCCGCGCTTTGACAAGCTCGTGGGCAGCGGGCCGCTCACCTTGGTCGAGCAACCCCGCTTCCGCGCTGGCTTCGACTTCCTGCGCCTGCGGGCCCAGACGGGTGAGGCCGATCAGCAACTGGCCACCTGGTGGGAAGACTTCTCGCTGGCCGACAACGACGAACGCCGCGAGCTGATGGACGTGGCCCGCCAACAGGAGTCGGCCAAGCGCGCGGCCCAAGGCCCGCGAGCGGGTGGCCGATCTGCGTCGCACGCCAGTACTGGCGCTGGATCGGGTGCTGAACTCCCGGCCTTCGAGGACGGCGGCGAAAGCGCTGTCCCGGCCGCCAAGAAGCGCCGTCGGCGTCGCCGCAAGCCCAGTGAAGGCGAGGGTGGTGCGGTTGAAAGCCATTGTGCCCCCAATGATGGCGGCGACTCTGGTGACTGAAGAACTGCCTCGCTTTCGGGCCTTTGTGGGCCTGGGCGCCAATCTGGGCCCAGCCCGCGCGAACCTGCAAGCGGCATTGGCGGAGCTTCAGGCCTTGCCCTGGACCAGCCTGGAAGGCGTGTCTTCGTTTTACCTGACCAAGGCCGTGGGCACCGATGGCCCCGATTACCTCAATGCCGTGGCGGCGCTGAGCACCGCCTTGGCCCCGCACGAGTTGCTCAACGCCTTGCTCGTCATTGAATTGAAGCTGGGCCGAGAGCGCCCCCGGCCTCTGGCGCCACGCACGCTGGACCTCGATTTGCTCTGGATGGAAGGTGCCACGCGCCATTCAAAAATGCTGACCTTGCCCCACCCAAGGATGGGCGAGCGCGCATTCGTGCAGGAGCCTTTGGCCGAGTTACTGGGCCAATTGGCCCCAAAACCGACCGATCCGAAGCCCCTTTCACCCTCTGCGCGGGCCCAATTGGCCGCCCAACAAGGGATTTCGCTGGAATAAGCCGGAAATTCGCAGTAGAATCTCTGGCTTTGTTGGTGGGTCAAAATACACGCTTGATTTCAAGCGGCTTTGACAAAGCACGGCAATGGCAATCCCCGTGGGGCATGCCCGTTTCCTCCGCGGAAACTGGGAACGGGCCCTGGCCCGGGTGGTTTGCCTTTGTGGTCTTTTAAAAGCGCACGTTGGCCCTGTGAATGCATTCATACTGAAAGTGATTGATC
>NZ_JAUSAR010000157.1 GCF_030652515.1 Aquabacterium sp.
TGTTCAGATCTCTTGGTAGGCGCGATTGGACTCGAACCAACGACCCCCACCATGTCAAGGTGGTGCTCTAACCAGCTGAGCTACGCGCCTTCAAGACCGCTACTATAGCACGGCTTTTTATCTATTTTCGGCGCGCCTTCAAAACGCCGTTCACTTGTGCCACACGCGCGAGCACCGGCCCCAGCTTGGCCGTGTCCGAGGTCTGCACCGTGAGGGTGATGGTCGCGTGTTCGCGCTGAGTCTGGCTGTTCATGGCCACCACATGGGTTTTGCCTTGCGCCAGGGCATCGCACACGTCGCGCAGCAGGCCTGGGCGGTCGTGCGCCTCCACCAGCACATCCACGGCGTAATGCGCGCTCTGAGCGGCGGCGTGCTGCCCCCAGGTGACGGGGATCACTCGCTCGCCATGCCGCCCCGCCATCTGGCGAAAGTTGCTGCAATCCGAGCGATGCACCGCCACGCCCTTGCCCCGCGTCACGTAACCACCAATCGGATCAGGCGGCGCAGGCTTGCAGCAGCGGGCCAATTGCGTCAGCAGTGAATCCATGCCCACCACCAACACGCCACGGCCGTGGCCGCTGCGGTCCAGCTCGGCTTCGCTGCGTGCAATGCGCTGGGCCACGACCTGATCCGGGTCTTGCTCAGGTGCGGCGGGGCGCAGCAACTGCTCGATGTTGCGCAGCGAGAATTCATCTTTGCCGACCACGTCGAACAAGGCATCGGCGCTGCGAAAGCCCAGATCGGCGGCCAGGTCTTCCAGCTTGGTGGCGGTTTTGCCCTCGCGTTGCAGCAGCTTTTCAACCAGCTCGCGGCCTTTGGCGATGGTGCTTTGCTGGGCCAGCGCGTTGAACCAAGCACGCACCTTGGCACGGGCCCGGGGGCTTCGGACATAGCCCAGGTCCTGGTTCAGCCAGTCCAGCGATGGCCCACCCTCTTTGGCCGACACGATCTCGATCGTCTGGCCGCTTTGCAAGGCGGTGTTCAAAGGCACCATCACGCCATCGACCTTGGCGCCTCGGCAACGGTGTCCCAGGTCGGTGTGCAGCGTGTAGGCAAAGTCCACGGGTGTGGCGCCGTGGACCAGGTCGATGATCTTGCCATCGGGGGTGAACACGTAGATGCGGTCATCGAAGTAGCCATGGCCGGCGGGGCCACCGCCTTCGGTTTCATCGGCCGCGGCCAGGTCGCGCTCCCAGGCCAGCAGTTGTCGCAGCACGGTCTTGCGCGCAGCGGCCACGCGGCTTTCAAACTCGCCCACCACCTGAATGCCCGCGTAGCCCTTGGCGCCCGCTTCCTTGTAGGCCCAATGGGCCGCGACGCCGCTGTCGGCATGCTCGTGCATGGCCAGGCTGCGGATCTGAATCTCGATGGGCTTGTCGTCATCGCCCAGCACCACGGTGTGCAGCGATTGGTAGCCATTGGGCTTGGGCCGCGCGATGTAGTCCGAGAACTCGTCGGGCATGGGGCGCCAGATTTCGTGGGCCCGGCTCAGGGCGGCATAGCAGGCCGGGATGTCGGCCACGATCACGCGCAGCGCCCGCACGTCGAACACGCGGTCGATCGACAGGTTCTTGCCCTGCATCTTCTTCCAGATGCTGTAGAGGTGCTTGGGGCGGCCCTGCACCTGAGCCTGCAGCCCGGCCTGGGCCAGGGCCTCGGCCAAGGTCTGGCGCACCTGCTCCACATCGCGCTCACGCTCCAGACGCTTTTCGTCCAGCGAGCGCGCGATCGAGCGGTAGGTATCGGGCATCAGGAAACGGAAGGACAGGTCTTCCATTTCCCACTTGATCTGGCCAATGCCCAGGCGGCTGGCCAGCGGCGCGAACACCTGCATCGACTCGCGAGCCAAGGCCTTGGGACACGGCAACTTGGTGGCGGCATAGTGGCGCAGCGTTTGCAGGCGCGAGGCCAGGCGCATCAGCACCACACGCAGATCGCGCGAAAAGGCCAGCAGCATCTTGCGGATGCGCTCGACCTGGTCAGCGCGCAAGGGGCCATCGGTCTCGTCGCCCAATGAATCACGCGCATTGCGCTGGATCTGCACCAGCTTGCGCGTGTGGGCCACCAGCGCAGCCGCATCGGGGCCAAAAGCCCGGCCAATCACCTCGTCGGGCGGGGTCAGGTACTCGCTGGCGTAGACCAGATAAGCGGCCGCACGCAAGGACGGTGGCGCGCCGATGCCCAGCAGGATCTGCGCGACGCCATCGGCATGGGCCAAGGCGTTCTCGCCTGTGTCGAACAACTGGCCGGCCAGCAAGGGCTCGGCAAACGCTCTGGCGCGCGCCAGAGCATGGGCCGCGCTGCCATCCTGCTCAGGCAGACTCAGGTCGACCAGGTCAACAATGGCCGCATGAGGTGCATCAAGAATGCCTGTCTTCATGCCAACAAGAAGTCCTTGATGGTGGCGATCTGGTCAGCAGCGATCAAGGTGGGTGCGTGACCCACGCCTTCGAATTCAACCAGGCGTGCTTTGGGGCCACGCTGGGTCATGGTCAAGGCGGTCTCGTGATCCAGCAGGTCGGAGTGCTGACCGCGCAACAACAGCACCTCGCACTTCAAGCCGTCGTAGACGCCCCACAGCGCGGCTTCGCCACTGGTGGCTGCTTCGGCGGAGATGGACTTGAAGGGCTCGGCAATGGCCGGGTCGTAATGCAGTTGCAGGCCCAGGCCATCGGCCGTTGGGCGAAGCAAAGGGCGCGACAAGGCCAGCCATTGCTCTGGCGTGTGCGGGCCAAAGCCGGTGGAGATGGTCCACAGGTAGTCGGCCGCCTCTTGTTCATTGGCAAAGCGCTTGGGCTGGCCCAGGTAGTCGCCGATGCGCAACAAGGCATCGTGGCGCAGGCGTGGGCCCACGTCATTGAGCACCATCTTGCGAATTCGCACGCCAGTCACCTCCGGTGGCAAGGTGGAAAATCCCAGGCCGATCAGGCCACCCATGGACGTGCCCACCCAGTCGATGTCCAAGGGGGCTTCCACTTTCAGCGAGGCACGCAGGTGCTGCACCAGGGTCACCATGTCGGACACGTAGGAAAAGACCTGGTAACCGGCTGGTGCGGCCAGCCAGTCGGAATGCCCGCGCCCGACCACATCAGGGCAGATCACGCGGTACTGAGTGCTCAGTGATTGGGCCAGGGCGTCGAAGTCGCGGCCCTGTCGGCTCAAGCCGTGCACGCAGATCAGGATTCGAGGGTTGGCCTCATCGCCCCATGACCAGTAAGCCATGCGGTGGGTCTGAGCATCAGTCTTGCTTGCGCCTGGGCACACCACGTGGTTCAAGGTGGGGCTGGAGAGATTGTTGTGATCCAGGGTGGTCATGGCAGTGCCTCGGCAGATAATTGGAATCGGTACGACATTGTGTTTGTTATTGCCACAGGAGGCCCTGAATGTTGAATGGAAAAACCGCCCTCGTCACTGGATCGACCAGCGGCATTGGTTTGGGCATCGCGACTCAACTGGCCGCCCAAGGCGCCAACGTCATTCTGAACGGCTTTGGCGATGTCGATGCACCCAAGGCCGAAGTGTTGGCCGCTGGCAAAACGCACGGCATCCGCGTGGGCTACCACGGCGCCGACATGAGCAAACCGGCAGAGATCGAGGCCATGATGGCCTACGCCACCGCGGAGTTCGGCGGCGTGGACATCCTGGTCAACAACGCCGGCATCCAGCACGTGGCCAATGTCGAGAACTTCCCCGTCGAAAAATGGGATGCCATCCTCGCCATCAACCTGAGCTCGGCCTTCCACGCCATGCGCTTGGCCGTGCCCGCCATGAGGGCCAAAAACTGGGGGCGCATCATCAACGTGGCCTCGGCCCATGGCCTGGTGGCCTCCGCTGGCAAGTCGGGCTATGTGGCGGCCAAGCACGGCCTGGTGGGGCTGACCAAGGCGGTGGCGCTTGAAACGGCCACCACCGGCGTCACCGTCAACGCCATCTGCCCTGGCTGGGTGTTGACACCCCTGGTGCAAAAGCAGATCGAGGCCAAGGCTGAGCGCGAAGGCGTCAGCGTTGAAGAAGCCCAGCGCGGCCTGCTGGGTGAAAAGCAGCCCTCCCTGCAATTCGTGACGCCCGCGCAGTTGGGCGACCTGGCCGTGTTCCTGTGCTCATCGGCTGGCGACAATGTGCGCGGCGTGGCCTGGAACATGGACGGCGGCTGGCTGGCACAATAAAGAAGATGCCATCGTTGGCGGTCGATGCCCTGCCCGCCCGGTGGGCTCATCGCGATGACTTCGTGATCCTGGAGGCTGGGTTTGGCCAGGGTCAGCGATTTTTGAAAATCTGGGCCGAGTGGCGGGCCGACCCGAACCGCTGCCAGCGCTTGTTCTACATAGCGCTGGACGCTAAGCCCCCACTGAAGGCTGCCTTGAGCCATGACATCAGAGCTCAGGCCCTGGCTGGAAGATTGGCCCACAGCTGGCCGGTTTTGACACCAGGACTTCACACCCTGGTGTTTGAAGAAGGCCCCGCCAGCCAAGTCACCCTGCTGCTGGGCGTGGGCGAAGTCGCGGACCTGGTGCCGCAACTGGTGGCGCGGGTGGATGCCTTCTTGCTGGAAGGCGTGGCCCCGGCCCCTTTGGCCCCGAATGGCGATGAAGGCTGGCTGTCGCGGCTGGCGCGCCTGGCCGCCCCCGAATGCACCGCCTTCGCCCGAAGCGATGCCTTGCAGGTGCTTGAGGGCCTGCGGCAATCTGGCTTCAAGGCTCAGGCAAACGGTGCGCCAGGCAGTTTTCGCTTCGAACCTCACCACACCCCGCCGCCATTGCCAGGGGGCCTGTGGCCGACGCGCACCGAGCCAACGCAGCGGCACGCCATGGTCATCGGCGGAGGCCTGGCGGGTTGCGCTGCAGCCTGGGCCCTGGCACGGCAGGGCTGGCGCATCACCATCATCGATGCCCACGCCGCACCGGCCCAAGGTGCCTCGGGCAACCCTGGTGGCTTGTTCCACAGCGTTGTCCATGGCGAAGATGGCATCCATGCCCGAGCCCACCGCGCAGCCGCCTTGCGCACGGCAGCGGTGGTGACCCCGATGTTGACCGAAGGCCGGTTCGCGGGCGCCTGCCAAGGTCTGCTCAGGCTGGACACCCTGACCCAGGCGGCCGAGGCCCAGGCCTTGACCCATCGCCTTGGCTTGCCACCTGAACACCTTCAGTGGCTTGAGCAGGCGCAGGCGCGAGCCCTGGCGAACATCCCCGTGCCCAGCGGTGGCTGGCTGTTTCACCACGGCGGCTGGCTGGATCCGGCTGGCTATGTCCAGGCGCTGCTGGCCGAGGCCAAAAACCATGCCGAGGTCGTGTTTCTGCCGGGCCAGATCGTTTTTCAATGGCAACGGTCCACCCGGAACGGCCAAGCCACTTGGCAAGCGCAGGATCACCAAGACCGAGTCATCGCCGAAGCACCGGTGGTGATCATGGCGGGCGCGACGGGCACGTCAGCGCTGATCCAGGCCATGCCTGGCCTGGCGCCCTTGCCTTTGCAAGCCGTGCGAGGTCAGATCAGCAGCCTGCCTTTGCAGGATGGCATCACAGCCCCCACCCTGCCGGTCGCGGGTGCGGGCTATGTGCTGCCCGGGCATCAGGGCCGCTTGCTGTTTGGCGCCACCAGCGATGCCGATGATTTGGACCCCGCCCTGCGGGATGCGGACCATGCCCACAATCTGGCGCAAGCCGCGCAGTTGGGCAGCTTGTCGATGGGGAACACGCCTGCCCTGTGGAACAACCTGCAAGGCCGGGTCGGTTGGCGGGCCAGCACGCCCGATCGCCTGCCATATGTGGGGGCGCTGCCCTTGGCCGATGCGCCGCCGCCAAACATGGGGCAAAGAGCGCCCAGGATGGACCAAGCACGACTGATACCCCGACTGCGCGACGAACACGGCGGGGTCTACATCATCACGGGATTCGGCTCAAGAGGCATCACTTGGGCGGCTCTGGCCGGTGAGCTGCTGGCCTCGTGGGTCACGGGCAGCCCTTGCCCGATCGAGGCCCCTCTGTGCGATGCACTGGACCCCGCCCGCATCGTGACACGGGCCAAGGCCAGGGCGCCAAGGTCAGGCTGAGGCTTCGGCCTGAGGCGCCGCGCCGTTGTTGTCGCCGGATTCGGCGTTGTCGGGCGTGGTGCCCTCGGCAGTACCTTGGTCGGCGTCAGCGTCGGGGGAACCAGGCTCACCCGTACCGCTGCGGCGTTGCTGGGTTTTTTCTTCTTTCTTCTTCTTCTTGGCCAGCTCGCGCTGACGCTTTTCAAACTGATAGTTGGGTTTTGCCACTTTTGGTCCTCTGGCGCCCGCTGCGGGCACCGCTGGGCAACATTGTCGTCGCAAAACCTGGCACGCCGGGGTGAGTACACTGGCGGGCTGGAAAAATACTTGCGACATGAGCGACAAATTACGTCTGGACAAATGGCTGTGGGCCGCGCGCTTTTACAAGACGCGCAGCTTGGCCGCTGACGACATCGACAAAGGCCGGGTCCAGGTCAACGAGATCGTGGCCAAGCCTTCGCGCGACCTGAAGATCGGTGACCGCATCGCCCTGCGCCAAGGCACCCTGGTGCGCACCGTCATCGTCAAAACACTCAGCAGCGTGCGCGGCGGCGCGCCCGTGGCCCAGACGATGTACGAAGAAACGCCCGACAGCATCGCCCGCCGCGAACGCCACGCCGAGGAGCGCCGCACCCAGCCCGACCCTGCGCTGGCCATCGATCAGGGCCGCCCTACCAAGCGCGACCGGCGGCAATTGGCCGACTGGAACCGCTGGAGCGCCGGCGTCGACGATTAAATATTTCTAACCCAGGGTCTTGAAACCCTGCCCGTCGCCCCGAGATCTGCTGGGCTTCGATTGACTCACCCTCATTAAATCCAACAAACACCATGAGCGACACGCCCGCGAACGCCGAAAACCTTGATCCGGTCGATGCCGCCCCCGGCGGCGCCGAGCCGCTTGAGTCCAGC
>NZ_JAUSAR010000160.1 GCF_030652515.1 Aquabacterium sp.
ATCACCAGCGCGTGGCCATCGGCCTGCGGCATGATGTCCATGAAGGCCAGCGTGTGCTCGTCCTCGTACAGCTTGATGCAGGGGATCTCGCCGCGCAGGATCTTGGCGAAAATGTTTTGCGAGTCGTAAGCCATCACATCACCTCCTCGATGGCGGCCGTCGTGTTGACGGCATGTTCCGCGATCTGGTCCGAGCTCATGGCCACCACGCTCAAAGGGTAGGTGCCGGACACGACGCCTCGGTACCAGATCTCGACCCCCACGACGCTGGGCGCCAGCCCCTCCACGGCCGACACGATGGTCTCCAGCACCGAACTGAGCCCGGCGTCGCCGAACAGCGTCTCGCCATGGTCGGTCACCCGGTACTCGTACGTGCCTGGTTCATATTGGTCAATTTCAATCCGCACGATCATCGCGACTCCTTGTTTGATCCGGGATTGTCTCGCGTCATGCCGCATGCGTAAAATCTGCGCTGCCTAAACACCAACCGCAGCGGAGGATTTCAGCATGGACATGGACGCGATCAAGGTCTTCATGAGCACGACGGCCACCGAACTGGCCCTCAAGATCGCGGCCGCCATTGCCTTCTGGATCATCGGCCGGTGGCTGATCGGCAAGGTGGTGCGGCTGATTTCGGCGGCCATGAACCGCAACCACGTCGATCCGACGCTGACCAAGTACCTCGGCTCCATCGTCAACGTGGCCCTGAACATCACCCTGGTGCTGGGCATCCTGGGTTATTTCGGCATCCAGACCACCTCGTTCGCGGCCATGCTGGCCGGCGCGGGCGTGGCCATCGGCGCGGCCTGGAGCGGCTTGCTGGGCAACTTCGCGGCCGGAGCCTTCATGCTGGTGCTGCGCCCCTTCAAGGTCGGGGATTTCGTCTCGATCGGGGGCACCGTCGGCACTGTGCGCGAGCTGGGGCTGTTCGGCACCACCATCGTCACGCCCGACAACGTGATGACCCTGGTCGGCAATGGCAAGATTTTTGGCGACACCATCCAGAATTTCAACGCCCTGCCGGTGCGCCGGGTGGAGCGCCTGGCGCAGTTGGCCAATGGCGTGGATCCGCTGGACGCGATCGCCCGATTCAAGGCGGCGGTGGCGCAGATCCCCAATGTGGCCATCACGCCTGCGCCGGAGATCAACTTGCTGGACATGAAGCTGGAAGGGCCACAGATTGCCGTGCGTCCCTACACCCACAACGATCACTACTGGCAGGTGTACTTCGCCACCAACGAGGCCATTGTCCGGGTATGCCAGGAGGCCGGTTGGCCAGCGCCAGCGCTCACCCAGATCCACAAAGTGGCCCAGGCGTGAGCCGGAATGATCAGACCTGGCGGTTTGAGCGGCGTGCCGTGAAGGCGATACCTGCCAAGCCCAGGCCCATCAGCGCCAAGGTGGTGGGCTCGGGCACTGCGGTGGCGCCAATGCCCGCCAGGCGGAAAGACGACAGGTTGCCGGCGCTGGTGATTTTGAACGTCGTGCCGGCAGGCGCGGTGGCGTCAGCCCACGAGAAGGTCTTGACCAGCAGGCCGTGGTCATTGTTGGTGCCCAAGGCCAGCGACTGGCTGCCCCAGGACAGCGTGGCTTGATCGATCGGGCCGAACAGGCCGTTTTCCCACAGAGAGAAACTCAGGGCATTGAGCTTGACCGCCTTGTTGAAGGTCAACTCCAGGTATTCAACCGGGCCGCCCAGCAGGCTGTCGACTTCGGTGGCATCCAGGCCGCCGCCGTAGGCGCCCAGGCCGTCGAAGCGGATGGCCAGCGCCAGGGACTTGCCCGTGGTGTCGAAAGCCCGCAGCGTCACGCCCAGGTTGCCCGAGATGTAGGTGGGGGCGACGCTGACGGTGTCGGTCAAGGGGCCATTGCCATAAAACTGGAAGGTGTTTGCCGCGGCGTGCGCGGAAAGCGGGGCCAGGGAGGCGATGGCCAGGACGGCGCCCACGGCGTGAGACTTTGCGAACATGGGTTTTCCTTTGACTTCCTGTGATTCCCTTGAATGTAACCCTTTCGGGTTAACTTGACATCACCATCAATGAGGGGACAGAAACCCGGACAAACGGCCTGCCAGGGCCGATTTGACGATGCCCCTTGCCACCATCCCCCCATCAGTTCTACAATGGAAGGCTTTTCGGCTTTCGCATCGGCGCTTTCTTCATTGAGAACGCCAGGCGAGGGCCGTTTTGTGCTTGCTTGAACAGCGTTGTCAACGAACGTTTTCAGGTGAATTTATCAACGGGAACCTACCAAAATGCCAACGATCAATCAGCTCGTTCGCCATGGCCGCAAGGTCGAGGTGACGAAATCCAAATCGCCTGCGATGCAAAATTGCCCGCAGCGTCGTGGCGTGTGCACTCGCGTGTACACCACCA
>NZ_JAUSAR010000163.1 GCF_030652515.1 Aquabacterium sp.
GCAAGAGGATGGCGGGTTGCTCGGTCTGGATGAGGGCCTGGTAATCAACCCAGGACAACTCGTTCATGAACACGGTACGCATCAAGAAACTCCTGTTCAAGGCATCACCGACCCGCCGTTGGGCCCCAGCACCTGGCCGCAATAAAAGCGCGACAGGTCAGAGGCCAGGAACAGCGCGGTGTCGGCGATCTCCTCAGGTTGCGCGAAGCGGTGCTGGGGGATGTCCATTTCCTTGTCCAGCCATTCGGGGCTCATGTGGGCGGGGGACAGCATGGCGGTCTCCACCGGCCCCGGCGCAATCGCGTTGACGCGGATGTGGGGCGCGAACTCGCGGGCCAAGGAGCGCGTCAGGCCGATCACACCGGCCTTGGCGGCGCAGTAAGGGGCAAAGCTTGCGCGGCCCAGCAGGCCCAGGTCGGAGGCGATGTTGATGACCACGCCGCTACCCTGCATCACCATGCCGGGCAAGACGGCACGGCAGACCAGGAAGACCGAGGTGAGGTCGGTGGCGATCATGCGGTCCCAATCGGCCAGGGTGGTGTCCAGGAAGGGCTTTTCCTGGATGATGCCCGCGCAGTTGACCAGGATGTCGATGGGGCCCAACTCGGACACCACCGAGCGGACCATGGAGTCGACCGGGTAGGGGCGGGTCACGTCGGCCTCGATCACCATGGCGGAGGCGCCCAACGCGGCGGCCTCGTCGCGCACGGCGGTGGCTTCGGCATCCCGGCCCCAGTGGTTGATGGCCACGGCTGCACCAGCTTTGGCAAAGCCCAGGGCGATGGCCCGGCCGATGCCGCTGGCCGCGCCGGTGACCAGGGCCGTGCGGCCTTGCAGAGACAGGGTGGCCGCTTCCATGTCAGACTGCCGTCAAGAAGGACACGCCCACCGCGCCCAGGAAGCCATCGGCCCGGCCAGCACTCTCAGGCACCAACACTTCCCCATAGTCCACCGCCAGCACGCGCTTGACGCGGTTGATGTGGAAGCTGCGCAGCAACTGGCGCACCGGCACCACCTGCGCGTGCGTGTCGCCATACAGCTCGCGGTGCAATTTGGGCAGGCGGTGCCAAGGCTGGATGGGCTTCTCGTGATGCGCGTTGTGGAAGCCGAAGTTCAGCCACAGCATGTTCAGCACCGGGCTGTGAACGCCCACCACATTGCTGTAGGTGTTGGCCTGCTCATAGACCCGGTCGCGCACCTTGTCGGCCGGGATGGGCTGGTCGTCCATGATGGGGTATGCATCGTAGGTGTGCTGGAAGCAATCGGCAAAACGCAGCACGGTGATGAAGAGCAGGTAAGCCACGAAGTAGAGCAGCAAGGCCTTGAGCGAGACCCAGGCCAGCAGCGCGAAGGCCGCCGTGCGCACCAAGGCAATGCCGATGATGCGAGCGCGCATGGCCTTCTTGCGCTCATCGCGAAAAGGCAGCAACACGACGAAGCCACGCATTAGAAACTCCACCGCCGGGAAGTAGGCCCACTCCAGGGCCAACACGGTGTTTCGCAACCACGCGGGCGATCTGAGCAAGAAGCCGCGCGCATCGAAGGTGATCACATCTGCACGCTCCACGTGGTGGCGCATGTGCTTGCGGCGCATGTCGGCAAAGGCCGCATAGCAACTGCCATTGAGCCAGCTCATCAAGGTGCCCCAGCGCTCATTGGCCTCGGGCGTCTTGAAGATGGCCTGGTGGGCGAACTCGTGGATGAAGTAGGCCGACCAGACCAGCGTCAAGCTCACCAGCATCACGCCCAGCACGTTGACGGCCCAGTGAGGGGCCACCAGCATGGCCACGCCGAGCGGGTAGCCCAGCAAGGTGAATGCGAGGGCCGCCACGTTGGGGGCCACGCCATCGGCATAGCGAAAGCTCTTGAACATGGTGCCCCCTGCAGCTTTATTTCTTGATCAGCGCATTGACGAACTGCGCATCGAAGGTCGACTCGGTGGGCGGGATCGTGGTGATCTGGCCCTTGGCCTTCAGCAGCGTGCCGATGATCTCGCCGCTGGCGAAGTAGGAGGTGGTTTCCTTGCCCTTGGCAAAGGCCTTGGGCATCTCACTCAGCGCGATGTTGTGCACGCCGGTGAGCTGCTCTTTGACCTCTTTGGCCGACACGCCCATGGCCTTGCCGATGATGGCGGCGGCCTCATCGGGCTTGGCCTTCATGTAGGCCATGCCATCCAGGTAGCCCTTGATGACGCCCGAGATCTCGGTGGGCATGGACGCGATTTTCTTTTCGTCGAACACCAGCACGTCGGCGATCAGGCCGGGCGCGTCTTTGGACGAAAACACCACGTGGAACTTCTTGCCACCGCCCTGGCTCAGGATCTGCGACAGGCTGGGCTCGTAGGTCACGCCGATGGGCAACTGGCCCGAGGCCATGCCAGCGGGCACGGTTTCTGGCGTCATGCTGACGGCGGTGATGTCCTTGTCGGTCAGCTTGTTGACCTTCAGGGCATAAGACAGCAGGAAGTCGGAGGGCGAAAGCGGGTTGAAGCCGATCTTCTTGCCCTTGAACTCGCTCACCTTGGTGATGGCCTTGGTGGCCACGATGGCGTCACCGCCATTGGAGTAGTCGATGGGCATCACCACCTTCTGCATGCGGCCTGCCGCGACCTGGCCGATGACCTGGTCATACGTGAGCATGCCGCCATCGACCGCGCCACTGGTGATGGCCGAGGGGATCAGGGCCGGGTCACTGAAGATCTGCAGCGAGACCTTGAGGTTGTATTTCTTGAAGAGGTCCAGCGCTTCGGCCACGTAGAAGGGCCCGTAGCCGATCCACACGACGGTGCCGATTTTCAGGGAGGTGGCGGCCATGGACGCGCCGGTGACCAGGGAAAAGGCCAGCGCGGTGGCGGCCTGGAGAACGCGAAGACGGGGAAATGCCATTGGAAGCTCCGGTTGAGGGGACAAGCGCAGGGGCGAGACGATGTGGATCGTCGCTCTCCCGGGCTTTTGTCCCTCCGTGGAGCCTCTTGCGAGGCCGGGGCACTCTTGGACCAGACAAAGATGGCTTGGCAGTCAACCATCGATCGGAACCCTAGTGCCCCTCAGTAGATGATCCGCGCACCTTTTCAGAGATGCACCAAAATCGCTCCACCTGCACAGGTGCTGATGCAATAGGTGTGCCAGCAGGCTTGATCACGCGGCGGTGAGCCAGCGGTACAGGCCGCACAGCCGCGTCGGCAAGGTCAAGGCGTTCTCCACGATGTGGTAATTGCGCCAGCCAAAGATGCGGCGCGCATAGGTGTCGGCGCGCGGATCCACGACCAGGCCATGCACTTGCAACCCGGCAGAGCGCGCCGCGTGGGTGGCATGGCGCGCGTCTTCCACCAGGTGGTGCGGCGTGTGAACGTCGATGTCGGAGGGCGCACCATCGGTCAGCACCAGGATGGCTTTCAAGTCGTTCGATTCTTCGGCCAGACTGGCGGTGGCGTGGCGCAAGGCCGCACCCAAACGGGTTGAGTGGCGCCCCGGCGCGGATGACAGCACCGTGCGTGCGGCCCCATCGATGGGCGCGCCGAAATCGATCAGGCGGTAGTAGCTGACCTCCGAACGGGTGTTGGACGAGAAGCCATGCACGGCGATGCGATCGCCCCTGGCGTGCACGGCATCCGCCAGCATCAGGGTGGCGCGCTTCTCCAGGTCGAGGAAGGACTGGCCGCCATCGCCCAGGGGGTCGTTCGTGGACTCGGACAAATCCAGCAAGACCAGGATGCTGGCCGGGGTGTCAGCCGTGGCCCGGCGTGTGAAGAAGCGTGATTCAGCGGAGCGTCGGGAGCGGTGTTCCACCATGAACTCCACCACCGCGTTGAGGTCGAGCTCATCACCTTCGGCTTGACGCCGCAGGCGGCGCCCGCCATTCAGGTGCAGCGAACGCTTCAGGGCGATGGGCACAGCGGAGACCGGATGCACCAGTTTGGACGCATGCCGCCAAGGCGGCAACTTCTCGATCACGGTGCACCAATCCTGGCGCAGCAGCGACAGGCGGTGGTCCCACTCCGGGTAGTGGTGCTGGCTCAGGGCCACCTCTTCGGCGAGCACCTCCGCCGCCGCGCCGCCCGCAGGCTGGTCCAAGGCCTGAGGCTGGCGTTGCTGTGGCACGTGCAAGGCCTGCTCGGGCGGTGGATCGGCCGACGAGACCTCGTGATGCCACAGGAAGGTGTTGTCGTCTCGGTATGGCGCCGAGACCTGATATTGCCCAGGCCTGAAGGCCACGCGTGTCTGGCCCAGGTCGTGCACCAAATTCAAGGCGATCTGCCGGAAGCCTTCGCGGTCATGCAGGTCGGCCGCTTGCGCTTCAAACAAGGTGCGGGCCTTTTGGACCCAAGGGTGACCGTCCCGGTAGTTCGGGTCCATCAACGCCAGATCCAGGCGGGAGATCAGCGCGGCAAAGCCGACGCCTTCGGGCTGAACGGCCAGGCGCAAGGGCGCCAGGAACCAGTCGCGCATGCCGGGGTGGTCGCGCAGCAGCAGGCGTTCGACGCGCGCGTCTTCCAGCGCCGAAATCAGGGCCACGGACATCGGTTTGAGGCCGGCGGAGGGCACCGATGGCTTTGAATACTTCAAGTGGGCCACGGCGTGCGCGATGGCGGCTCGGCCCAACTGGTGCAGGTCAAGGCCCTGTGGCACAGGCAAGTCATCGGGCAGCAGCAAATGGGTGGGCGTCAGCACGGGGCGCGAAGGCAGTCCTTCTGGTGCCAAAGATCCGCCCGGCTGCAGGACGAGATCTCGGCCCCACAAACCCAGCGCCAACCAGCGCAGGGAGGGCAAGGCAGTCAGCCAAGCACTCATGCACCTGCCTCTCGCCCGAACTGCGCTTCCACGAAATCACGCAGCGTGCGGGTCATGTCGGGGTCGTCGGTCAAGGCATGGGTCAAGGCCATGTCGCAGCTTTCACGCGCGCCCAGACCCGAGCTCAGCAACAGGCCGGCGTAGATCAGCATGCGGGTCGACATGCCTTCGTCCAGCCCCCGGCCCTTCAAGGCCCGCGATTGGTGGGCAATGCGCACCAGCTTGGTGGCCACGTCCAAGGCGATGCCGGTTTCGTGCGCCACGATGCCCGCTTCGATCTCGCACGGTGGGTAGTCGAACTCCAGTGCCGCGAAGCGCTGGCGGGTCGAGGCTTTCATGTCCTTGGAGCGGCTTTGGTAGCCGGGGTTGCAGGACACGATCAACTGGAAGTCGGGGTGGGCGTGCACCACCTCGCCTTTTTTATCCAGCGGCAGCATGCGGCGCGCATCGGTGAGCGGGTGGATGACCACGGTGGTGTCCTGGCGGGCCTCGACCACCTCGTCGAGGTAGCAGATGCCGCCATGGCGCACGGCCAGGGTCAGCGGCCCGTCGTGCCAGGTCGTGCCTTCGGCATCCAGCAGATAACGCCCCACCAGGTCGGACGCCGTCATGTCTTCGTTGCAGGCCAGCGTGACCAAGGGGCGGTCAAGCTTCCAGGCCATGTGCTCGACGAAGCGCGTCTTGCCACAACCGGTGGGGCCCTTCAGCAGCAAGGGCATGCGGTGCCGCCAGGCGTGCTCGAACAGCGCGACCTCGTTGCCGGTCGCCTGGTAGAAGGGCTCGACGCGGATGCGGTAGGTGTCGAGCGCCATCTTCACCGGTGCGTGGGTGGCGTGTTGGGGATCCCCTCGATGGGGCACTCGGGGGTGCCCGCAGTCGAACGGGTGATGGCCTCCACCATCTCGCGCGTGCCCTCGGGGTCGTTCACCCACTTGCCGTAGAACTCGAAGGGGCAGGCCGCCACGCCCTTGGCGTCTTCGCCCGAGTTGATCTTGCCGGTGTAGCCCCGGTGCACCAGCTTGTAGAGGTGGTTGTTGGACTGCTGGTTCTTGCGCGCATCGCGGATCGAGCTCATGGACATCTCGGCGTACTGGATGCCCATCTCTTCAGTGCCGCACTCGCCCAGGCTGCGGCCGTCGTAGCCCACCAAGGCCGAGTGGCCGAAGTAGCTGTAGACACCATCGAAGCCGGTGGCGTTGGCCACGGCCACGTAGACGTTGTTCATCCAGGCCATGCACTTGGCCACCATGATCTGCTGCTCTTTGGCGGGGTACATGTAGCCCTGGCAGCGCACGATGAGTTCGGCGCCGCGCATGGCGCAGTCGCGCCAGATCTCGGGGTAGTTGCCGTCGTCGCAGATGATCAGGCTGACCTTCATGCCCTTGGGGCCGTCGGACACGTAAGTGCAGTTGCCCGGGTACCAGCCCTCGATGGGCGTCCACGGCATGATCTTGCGGTACTTCTGGACGATCTCGCCCTGGTTGTTCATCAAGATGAGCGTGTTGTAGGGCGCCTTGTTGGGGTGCTCTTCGTGGCGCTCGCCGGTGAGCGAGAACACGCCCCACACATTGGCCTTGCGGCAGGCGGCCGCGAAGATCTCGGTTTCTTCGCCGGGCACGGTCGAGGCAGTGTCGTACATCTCCTGGGCGTCGTACATGATGCCGTGGGTTGAGTATTCCGGAAACACCACCAGGTCCATGCCGGGCAGGCCCTGCTTCATGCCGACCAGCATTTCGCCGATCTTGCGGGCGTTGGCCAGCACTTCGGCCTTGGTGTGCAGGCGGGGCATCTTGTAGTTGACGACGGCCACGCCAACGGTGTCGTTGCTGCTGCCAATGTCTCCGTGTCTCATGGGGAACTCCTGGTGGGAAAGGGTGGTGACTCCTTCAAAGCAAGAATCGGACAAGCCAAAAAGGCCCACACCGGAACGAGTCGGTCTGGACCTTTTTGGCCTTTTGGGCCTTCAAGCCGAAATGCCCACCGTCAACGTGGCCGCGTAGCCATTGACGATGTCGCCGGTGACACTCGCCACCTGCAAGGTCACGCCATCGCTGAACACGTTGTCGGTGGCAAAGCTGATCTGGCTCAGGTTGCTGATGCTGGCGCTGTACCCGATGGCGCCGTTGTAGACGGTCTGGCACACGTCCACCGGAAACGCCAATTGCGAGGTTCTGAGCTTGTTGCTGTACTGCGTGGCCACATTGGCCGATCGGTAGATCTCGAAGTGCATGTGAGGCATGCGGCCCGAGTAGCAGCCCGGGAAGATGGTGGTGAAGGTCACCACCCCACCACTGTCGGTGGACTGCACACCACGCAGGTAGTTCTCGTCCGTGATGCCCGAGGAGTACATGGAGTACTTGCCATCCCGATCGCAGTGCCACAGGTAGATGGCGTAGCCCGACAGGTCGGCACAACTGGCCGCCGTGTTGACCAGCCTGAGTTCGATGGTGAGGGGCACCCCGGCCGCCACGCCCGTGGAGCCAGCGATGCTGGCACGGATGTCGCTGCGCACGATGCCGCTCAAGGCCAGCGCGTTGGCGATTGACCCGTTGCTGGTGTTCGAGCCATCGCCTGGGTAAGGGCCGGCGGTTTCTTCGGGGATGACCGAGCAGGAGGCTGTGGTTCCGCTGCCGGTGGTGGTGGTCGATGTGGTGGTGTTGCTGCCAGAAGCGCTGCTGGACGAGTCGGCGTCATCACCGCCACCGCCGCAGCCGAGCAGGGCCGTGGTGCCAGCGCCCACCAGCCAGCGCAGGGCTTGCCGACGCCTCGCAGCGGCATGCTGGATCGTTTGCAGGTCGTGGGCCAGGCCCTGATCGTGGTCGTGCAGCTCGTGCATGGGTGCCTTGTCGTTGATGCCCGGGCACGTCTTGCCCGTCAACGCATTACAGCGACCCTGTTTATCGGGCGTTTAGCCGCTTTGTGTCCAGCACGACACAAAGCCACTGAACGTCAACGCGACGCCGGGCCGCGCGGCAACAGCACCTCGGCGCGCAAGCCGCCTTCAGGGCGGTTGAGCAAGGTCAGCGTGCCACCTTGCCGCACGATCAGATCACGGGCGATGTACAAGCCCAGGCCCGTGCCGCCCGTGTCGCGGTTGCGCGAGCTCTCGACCCGGTAGAAGGGCTGGAACACCGCCTCCAATTGGCTGGACGGGATGCCAGGCCCAACATCGTCCACCACGATGCGCACATGGTGTGCATGCGACTGCACCCACACATCGGCGCGTTGGCCATAGCGCAGCGCATTGCTGACCAGGTTGGACACCACGCGGCGCAGCAGCACGGGCTGAGCCCGCACCACGGCCGCGCTGCCGCTGAAGGTGACGGGCTGGCCCTGCTCCAGCAGGTCATCGGTCAAGGATTGCACCACCGAGCACACGTCCGTATTCTGGAACGGTTCGGTCGAACCCGAATCGCGGAACATCTGCAAGGCCGAGTCGATCAACTCGTTCATCTCGCGGATGTCGCTCACGCAGCGCTCAACCAGCGGGTCATCCGGCAGGCTGACCATGCGCAGGCGCATGCGCGTCAAAGGCGTGCGCAGGTCGTGCGACAGGGCCGCCACCATCAGGCCACGCGCCCTGAACTGTTCGCTCAATCGCCGGGCCATGTCGTTGAAGACGCGGGCGGTCTCCCGCACCTCGGTCGTGCCCTCGGTGTCGTCCAGCTTGGAGATGCCCGGTTCTTGCCCCAAGGACGCCGTCAAGGCGCGCGATGCCGCGGCCAAGGTCTGCATGGGCCTGGACAGCCAACGCGCGCCCAGCCAGGCCGCCAAGCCGATGATCAGCAGCCTGACCCCGTAGTCGAGCACCAGCAGGCCCGTTGGCAGGGCGCCCATGGGCGGGCCTGCATGGCCGCCATCCTCACCGTGCGGTGGCGGTGGTTCGGAGAATGGCCCGCCATGGTCACCCGGTTCGCCTGGGCCGCCTTGAAACCCGGGCGTGGGTGGCAAAGATGGGAAGGTCGGCAAGGGCGGACCGCCTGCTTCAGACCCATGGGGCGGCAACTCGGTGCGAAGCAGCGACACCACCGAGTACGCCACCACATGGCTGCCCACCAGCGCCACCCACATCAGGATGAACAGGCGCCTGAACAAGGTGTCGCCCAGCCAGCGTTTGAGCTTCATGCCTGCACTTTCGCGTCGAACAAGTAGCCCTCGCCGCGCATGGTCTTGATCAGCATGGGTTCGCGTGGCGAATCGCCCAGCTTCTGGCGCAGGCGCGACACGGCCAGGTCGATGCTGCGGTCGTTGACCTCCACGCCGGGCGCGCGCGTCAGGTCGATCAGTTGATCGCGGCTGAGCACGCGGCCAGGGCGTTCCACGAAGGCCGCCAGCAAGCGGTACTCGGCGCTGGACAAGGCCACGACCACGTCTTGCGGTGACACCAGCTGACGCAACAGCCGGTCGAACTGCCAGCCCTGGAACTGGACCATGCGCCGGGCTTCTGCCCCGCCGCGCTCACCCTTTTGCGCGCGGCGCAGCACGGCGTTGATGCGGGCCACCAGCTCGCGTGGCTCGAAGGGCTTGGCAAGGTAGTCGTCCGCGCCCACCTCCAGCCCCAGCACGCGGCTGGCGGGATCGCCTTGCGCGGTCAGCATGATCACGGGCGTGCCAGCGGTGTCTTGCACCCAGCGGCACAGCACCAGGCCGTTGTCGTCGGGCAGCATCAGGTCCAGCACGATGACATCGAAGCTACCCGGCTGCACCAGGCGGCGCATCTCTGCACCACACGAGGCGGTGGTCACCGTCATGCCGAAGCGCTGAAGGTAGTCGCGCACCGAATCGCGGATGTCGCCATCGTCGTCAACCACCAGGCATCGGTTCATGGTTTGAGTGGGCAGGGGTGTCGTGGATCGGCTCATTCTAGGCAGTCTGGCGGGCCATCTTGTCTGGGCGGTAGGCGCTGTGTGTCCAGTTGGACATGAAGTGCGCACAAAGCGGACAAATCACGTGGTCAAGCTGACGCTCCCAACCACCCAAAAACATTGGAGCACGCTGACATGAACCACCGACCGATCACCGCCAGGCTGAAAGCCATTGGCGCGGCCAGCGCCTTGTGCGCCCTCGTTTGGGCCGCCCCTTTCGCGGCCCAGGCCACCACGCTTTCCGACAACACCACGCAGATCACAGCGGACACCGTGGCGGCCGACGCGACCAACTGGCTGGCAGCGAGCTTCAGCACCGACACCACCTACAGTGCCGCCACCCTGCAAGCCGTGGTGCTGGCACTGGCCGACAGTGGCGCGACCACCCTGGCGCTGTACAGCAGCGATGCCAGCAGCCTGGTGCCCGACAGCCTGCTCGCCAACTTCAACCTGGTGTCCACCTCCGCCACGGCCAGCACCTTCTCCTTGAGCGACATCGACCTGCAAGGCAACGCCACCTACTGGCTGGTGCTGAGCAACGCCAGCGGCAGCACGAACTGGTCATGGACCGAAGCCAGCGATGGCACGGGCAGCGGCTTCACCGGCACCTGGGCCAACAGCGATGACGCCGGTGGCGTCTGGTTCACCAACAGCAACCTTTACCCCCTGCAGGCGGGCGTGACGGTGGTCAGCGCCGTGCCCGAACCTGCTTCGATGCTGCTGTGGCTGGGCGCCATGCCTTGGCTGATGCTGGCCCGCGCCAAGAACCAAGGAGCGAGCGCATGAGCACCCACCGATTGATCAACACCCATCGCCGCCTGCTACTGAAAAACAGTGCCGCAGGCGCCGCCCTCATCATGGCCGCGCCTCTGACGCGCGCCGCCCTGGGCAACCGCTCCACGGTGGACGTGACCGAAGGCCCTTACTTCGTGGACGAACTACTGAACCGGCCTGACATCCGCGTCGACCCGAGCGATGGCACCACGCAGGAAGGCCTGCTGCTCTTGTTGTCAGTGACCGTCTCGACCCTGGACACCACCACCGGCGTGACCAAGCCCTTGCCGGGCGCCTTCGTCGACCTGTGGCACTGCAACGCCCTGGGCCTGTACTCCGATGTGAGCGAAAATGGTACCGTGGGCAAGAAGTTCTTGCGCGGCTACCAGGTCAGCGACAAGCAGGGCAAGGTGCAGTTTCGCAGCATCTACCCCGGCTGGTACTCGGGCCGCTCACCGCACATGCATTGCAAGGTTCGCCAGTACAGCAACGGCGCCAAGAGTTCGGAGCTGACCACGCAGTTCTTCTTCGACGAGCAACTGTCGCAGTTGGTCTACACCGACTCCAACCTGCCCTACTACACACATGGCCTGCCAGACCAGCCACACAGCACGGACCAGGTCTACAACGGCAACAACAGCTGCATTGCGGGGGCCTTGGCCGGTGATTCTCTCAAGCTCACCTTGGCGCGCACGGCCAAATACGTGACCGCCAAGTTCGACATCCTGATCGACGCCGCCAGCCGGTGCGCCAGCACAGAGACGAACAGCGGTGGTGGTGCAGGTGGCGGTGGGACGCCACCCATTGGCGGCATGCCTCCCGGCATGACCCCGCCCACCACCTGACGGATCGGATCAGGCCCGCATCGCGGGCTGGTCCTCGTACATCTCATCCACCAGGTGCTGGTAGCGGTCGATCACGGCCTTGCGCTTGACTTTCAAGGTTGGTGTCAGGTCACCCGCCTGGATGGACAAGGCGCTGGGCAGCACGCTGAACTTGCGGATGTGCGCCACCCGCGCCTGCCGGGCATTGACCTCGTCGATGCCACGCTGCAGTTCCTCCAGCACCAGCGGGTGGCGGTGCAGGTCCGGGCCGCTGATCAGGCTGGCCGCGGCCAGGGCCGCCAAGGCGTCCGGGTTGATCGTCAGCAAGGCGCTCAGGTAGTGGCGCCCATCGCCGCAGACCACGGCGTGCTCCACCAGCGGCACGGTCATCAGGTCAGACTCGATATTGGCCGGCGAGATGTTCTTGCCGCCCGAGGTGATCAGCAGGTCCTTCTTGCGCCCGGTGATGTACAGGTAGCCATCAGCATCGATGTGGCCCAGGTCGCCGCTGAACAGCCAGCCATCCTGCATGGCCTCGGCCGTGGCCTTGGGGCTGCCCGCGTAGCCTTGAAAGATGTGCGGCCCGCGCACCATGATTTCGCCGTCGTCGGCGATGCGCATGTCCACGCCCTTCAAGGGCCGACCGACCGAGCCGATGCGCGTGGCGCCATCGGTGCTCAGGCTGGTGGCACCGCAGGTTTCGGACTGGCCATAGACCTCGCGGATGACCAGGTCCAGGCCTGTCATGAACTTCAGCTTCTCGGCCGCGATCGGCGCCGCCCCGGACGACAGCATGTGCGCCTGGTCCAGCCCGATGGCCGCCTTCACCTTCTGGTGGATCAGCTTGCCCGCCCATTGCTTCTGCCAATTCAACCAGGCACTGGGCTGGCGCCCGTCCAGGATCGCCCCATGCCATTGCTGGCCCACGCGCAAGGCCCAGGCCGCCAGGTGCTTCTTCACCCCGGTGGCCGCCGCCAGCTTGGCCGAGATGCCCGCGTGCATCTTCTCCCAAACACGCGGCACCCCAAAGAAAATGGTGGGGCGGACCTCCTTGAGGTGCTCGCCCAACTCGTCCAGGCTGCGCGCAAAGTAAATGGGAAAGCCCACCAGCGCTGGCGTGTGGATGCTCACCATCTGCTCGGCCACGTGCGCCAGCGGCAGGTAGGAGATGACCCGCTCTTGCGCGGTGGCCGTGAGCGATTGGCCCAGCGCGGTGGCGCTCCAGGCCAGGTTGGCATGCGACAGCACCACTGCCTTGGACGGCCCCGTGGTGCCGGAGGTGTAGATGTAAGTGCCCGGATCGCCGGGTTGCAGTTCATGCAGGCGGCGCTCCACCAGGGTCTGCAGGCGCGTCTCGCCCAGCGCCATGAAATCGCACCATGACATGGCATCGCCCAGGGCCGTCGCCCCCTTCATCCGGATGAGCTGGCGCAGGTGCGGCAACTGAGCGCGCAAAGCCGTCACCTGCTGGTGGCGCTCATCGCTGTCCACCAGCAGCACCGGGCTGCGCGAGTGGTTGAGCACGTACTCGATCTCGTTGGGCGGACTGGTCCAGTAGATGCCGGCGGGCACGGCGCCAATCATCATGGCGGCCATGTCCATGATCACCCACTCGGGCCGGTTGAAGCCCAGCACGCACACCACGTCGCCGGGGTTCACCCCCAGCGCCAGCAGCGCGCGCGCGGCAGCATCCACCTGGTCGGCGTAGTCGTTCCACGTGGTCGCTTTCCAGCCCTCGGCCTCGCGCACGAAGTAGGCGGGCTGGTCAGGGTGGCGCAAGGCCGTCTGCACAAAGCGGGCAGGCGTGGAAACGAAATTTTGCATGGGCCCATGCTAGGCCTGGATGACGTTAACGTCAACTTGATATCCATTGGGTAAAACGCTTATTGGTCGCGTCACGGCGGATCGATACAGTGCGTCAGGCTGGAGGAGCGCTCACCCATGTCAGCCCTGATGTCCGAGAGCGATCCCGCTCTGATGCAAGAAGTCTTCGACGCCCAGGGCTCGACCGCCCTGCGTTGGCGCACTTCCACGGCCGCCGAGCGCATCGCCCGCCTGGCCAAGCTGCGCGAAGTCATCCTGGCCCACCGCGAGGCGCTCTACCAAGCCTTTCAGCAAGATTTTCGCAAGCCTGAAACCGAAGTCGAAGGCTCCGAGATCGTCCCCATCCTGGACGAAATTCGCCACGCCATCAGGCACCTCAAGGGCTGGATGAAACCCACGCGCATCAGGCCCACGCTGCTCACCTGGGGCAACCGCGCCTGGGTGCAGCACCAGCCGCGCGGCCGCTGCCTGGTCATCGCCCCCTGGAACTACCCGCTCAACCTGTCGATCTGCCCTTTGATCTCGGCCATCGCGGCGGGCAACACAGTCATCCTCAAGCCTTCGGAGATGGCGCCGCACGTCAGCGCCGTGCTGGCCCGCATCATCGCCACCGTGTTCAAGCTGGAAGAGGTGGCCGTGTTCGAGGGCAGCCTGCCCACCGCGCAAGCGTTGCTCGACAAGCCGTTCGACCACATCTTCTTCACCGGCTCGCCCTCCGTGGGCAAGCTGGTGATGGCGGCAGCGGCCAAGCACCTGAGCAGCATCACCCTGGAGCTCGGCGGCAAGTCGCCCACCATCGTGGACGAGACCGCCAACGTGGACCAGGCCGCCGAAACCATCCTCTGGGGCAAGCTGATCAACGCCGGCCAAACCTGCCTGGCGCCCGACCACCTGTACGTGCACGAGTTCGTCAAAGCCCGCTTCCTGGCCGCCTGCCAGAAAGTGCTGCAGGCCCGCTATGGCAGCAGCGCGCTGGCACAGAAAAACAGCCCCGACCTCGCCCGCATCGTCAATCCACGGCACACCCAGCGCCTGCAAGCCATGCTGGACAACGCCGTGCAAAGGGGTGCTACCGTGTTGGCAGGTGGTGAGGTCGATGTGCCGCAATGCTATGTTGCCCCCACACTGATCGAGGGCGTGCCTGCGGATGCCGCGCTGTTGCAGGAAGAGATCTTCGGCCCCATCTTCCCGGTGATCGGCTACACCGACCTGGACCAGGTCATCGAGCAGATCAACCGGCAACCCAAACCGCTGGCCCTGTACCTGTGGACACAGGACCAGGCCCGGGTTCACCACGTGCTGGCGCACACCAGCTCGGGTGGTGCTTGCGTCAACCATTGCATCGTTCACGTGGCGCACACGGGGCTGCCGTTTGGCGGGGTCAACAACTCGGGCGTGGGCAGTTGCCATGGCCACCATGGCTTCAAGGCGTTTTCACATGAACGCTCGGTGCTGCAAGGCGGCTGGCTGAATTCGATCCGCGTCTTCTTCCCGCCTTACACGGCCGCGCGCCACCGCTTGATCCGCTTCATCTCGGACCGCCTGGCTTGACGCGCGCAACTCACCAGCGCACCTTGCCCGTCAGGGCCTGGTACAGCATCACCCAATCACCCATGAAGCTGTAGATGGGGTGGCTGAAGGTGGCGGGTTTGTTCTTCTCGAACACGAAATGGCCGATCCATGCAAAGGCATAGCCAATGATGGGCACGCCCAGCAGGTAGACCCACTGCCTGGTGGCCACCACCGCCACCAATGCCGCCAGCACCAGCAGCGAGCCCACCAGGTGCAGGCGGCGGCAGGTCAGATCGGCGTGCTGCGAAAGGTAAAAGGGATAAAACTCCTTGAACGAGTTGAAGCGGCTCATGTCTGTCTCCTTCTTCTTCGAGTGGATCACCGAGGCAGGCGTTCCAGCACCGCCTTGACCACGGCCAGAGAATAGCGGCTGGCCACCTCGAGCACAAAGCGCTGAAAGTCCACGTGCGCCGCGTCGTCCGCGCGGTCCGAGATCGTGCGGATCACGGCAAAGGGCACGCCAAAATCGTGGCACCCCTGGGCCAGCGCCGCCCCTTCCATCTCCACCGCCAGGGCATCCGGCAAGGCCAGACGCAAGGCATCGCTCTCACTGGTGGTGTCGACAAAGAGGTCACCACTGATCACCAGGCCCTGGTGCACGCGAGGTGCCGATGGCACCAGCCCATGCACGTGGGCCTCGGCCAGCACGTCGGTGGCGGCTTGCACCACCAGTCGGCCCAGGTCCGCATCGGCCCACAAGCGGTCCACGCCCAGGCCTGGCAATTCAAACCGCGGAAACAAGGGCGAAGCGTCCATGTCGTGCTGCAGCAAGGCGTCGGCCACCACCACATCGCCCACGCGAACGCCCTCGCCCAGGCCACCGGCCACACCGGTGAACAACACCCGATCGACCTCGAACTCGGTGAGCAGCAAGGTGGTCGTGGTGGCCGCCGCCACCTTGCCGATGCGCGACAGCACGGCCACCACCTCGTGCCCACACCACTGGCTGAGCCAGAACGTGCGCCCGGCACGCTGCACCTGCTGGCCCGGCGGCATGGCCTGCAGCAGGGCGCTCAGTTCTTCAGGCATGGCCGCCACGATGGCCACACGCCGCACTGCTTGATTCATCTCCGCCCCCGCCGCTCCAACCATTCAAACAAGCCCATGCCCACCAGCATGGCCCCCACGAACACCAGCGCCTTGACCTCCCCCATGCCCAAGGCCACCAAACCCGGCCCCGGGCAAAAGCCCGCGATGCCCCAGCCCACACCAAACAGCACACTGCCGCCGATCAGGCGCCGGTCAATGTGGCTGGCGGTGGGCAGCTTCATGACCCCGCCCAGCAAGGACACCGTGCGCCTGCGGGCCACCGCGAACGCCACCACGCCGACCGCGATGGCGCCCGCCATCACGAAGGCCAGCGAGGGATCCCATGAACCCGCCAGGTCCAGAAAGCCCAACACCTTGGCCGGATTGGCCATGCCCGACACGATCAGGCCAAGGCCAAACAGCAGGCCCGCCAGCAAAGAAGTGAAGATGCTCATGGTGACTCCTTAAACGCCCAGCGCATGGCGCAGCACAAACACCGTCAGGAAGCCTGCGGCCATGAACGTCACGGTGGCCACCAGCGAACGAGGCGACCAGCGCGACAACCCGCAAACGCCATGGCCACTGGTGCAACCCGAGCCATACCGCGTGCCCACCCCCACCAACAGCCCCGCCACGATCAGCGCGGCGTACCCGGCGTCAATCTGCGGCACAGGCCAGGCCGTGACCAGGCCGTAGACCAGGGGCGCGCCCACCAGGCCCAGCACAAAAGCCACGCGCCACGCCACATCCCCCGAGACCGGCTTCATCAACAAACCGCCCAACACACCGCTGATGCCCGCGATGCGCCCGTTCAACAAGATCAGCATGGCTGCCGCCAGCCCGATCAGGACGCCCCCGATCAGTGCGGACCAGGGGGTAAAAGCATTCCAATCGATCGACATCGTTCACTCCTTCGAGCAGTACAAGCGGTAAAGCACCGCCAGGATTTCAAGCAAATCGGCATCGGCCACGCTGTAGAAAATGTGCTTGCCCTGCCGACGCGTGCTCACCACGCCCTCCGTTCTCAACACCCCCAGTTGTTGTGACAACGTGGGCTGGCGGATGTCCAGGCTCGCTTCCAGCTCGCTGACGCACATCTCGCCCTGAGACAGTTGGCACAGCAATAGCAAGCGCTCTTCATTGGCCAGCACTTTCAAGGCACTGACAGCCCGACCGGCCGCGCCGCGCAGGATGCTTGGATCAATGGTGGCAGTGGGATCGGTCATGGTGCTGTGGTTCAATGGCTTGACAACAATATATATTTAAACATAATGTAAGTCAACATAGTGTTTAAACAGGAGTTGAAGCATGAATGCGCAAGCCACCGTTCAGGCCTTTTTTGACCCCACCACCTGGACCGTGACCTACGTGGTTTGGGACCAGGCCACTCGGCGCGCGGCCGTCATCGATCCGGTGCTGGACTTCGACTTCAAATCAGGCCACACCGCGACCCATTCAGCGGACAAGGTGCTGGCCTATGTGCGCGCCAACGACCTGGACGTGGACTGGATCCTGGAAACACACGCGCATGCCGACCACCTGTCGGGCGCGCGCCATGTGCAAGACCAGGTCGGCGGCCACATCGCCATCGGCGAACACATCCGCGAAGTCCAGGCCACCTTCAAGAAGATCTTCAACCTGGAGCGCAGCTTCCTGCCCGACGGCAGCCAGTTCGACCACCTTTTCAAAGACGGTGAAACCTTCCAGATCGGCAAGCTCACCGCGACCGCGATGCTGGTGCCGGGCCACACCCCGGCCGACATGGCCTACCTGATCGATGACGCGGTGTTCGTGGGCGACACGCTCTTCATGCCCGACGTGGGCAGCGCGCGCGCCGACTTCCCTGGCGGCAATGCCCACAGCCTGTACCGATCAATGCGCCGCCTGCTCGACCTGCCCGAGGCCACCAAGGTGTTCGTTTGCCACGACTACCCGCCGAATGGGCGAGCCCCACGCTGGGAGACCAGCGTGGCCGAACAGCGCGCCCACAACATCCATGTGCATGACGGCATCAGCGAAGACGAATTCGTGGCCATGCGCCAGGCGCGCGACGCCACATTGGAGGTGCCCACGCTGATCCTGCCATCCATCCAGGTCAATGTGCGTGGCGGCCAACTGCCGCCGGTCGATGACAATGGCATTGCCTACCTGCGCATTCCATTGAACGCACTGCCCGTGCACAGGTGACAATCCCCGGGCCATGAAAAAAGGCCACCTTCGAGAAGGTGGCCTTCAAAGCCTGTGGCATCCGGCGGCCATGTTCAAAACAGAACAGTGACCATGCCGACCAACCCCGAGGGGCCGATGGTGTTGTGATGAATTCCCTGAGCGGGTGCCGATTGCGGTCATATTTAAGCGTTTTAACGATTATATCGCCATATCCCAACCAACAAAGTGCAAAAATGATCTCATTGCATCAGAAGTGCGCATAAACCATCCCATGGCCGCCTTGGAACACCATGACACCGCCCCGCCCAGCGAGGAGCCGCGCGACCCATCGTCCGATGTCGCCGCCGAATGCCTGAGCGCGCTCATGGAGCGTCACGGCGTGCCCGCACGGCAGCAAGCGGCCGCCGTGGCGCAAATCACCGCCATCTCCATCAGCCAGGCTCGGCGCAAATTACGGGGCGCGGTGTGGCTGTTTGGCGAGGTGCTGGCCATCACGCAACATTTTGGCGAATCGCTGGACCAGGTTTTCACCCATGAGGTCGCCCGATCAGGATCACCTTCGCCCGCCCTGACCAGTCCCTCGCCCACGGCCACCCAGGCCGCCCAGTTCCTGGTCGACGGCCAGGCCCTGCCCTGCGAAGTGCGCCTGGGCGCTCAAATCACCACCGGAGCCCCACCCGGCGTGGTCCTGGCCGCCGCCCACGACGCCCAAGGTTGGTGGGTGGCCAGCCCGGCCGCACTGCAAGCGCGCGGGCTTCAAGGCCCGCACTACCTGGTGGCCCAGGTCGCCATGACCCAGGACAGCCAGGCCAAGCCCACCCGCATCGCCGTGGTCGACGACGATCTGGCCTCGGCCGAGGCCTTGGGCGACTGGTTCAACGAAACCGGCTACCGGGCCGACTCCTTCACCAGCGCCGCCCAGTTGCTGGGCACCCCACTGGCCGACTACGACGCCTTCGTGGTCGACCTGATCCTGGGCGTGGGGCAGACCTCGCACGCGCTGGTCGAGCAGATCCGCGCGGCCCGCCCGCAAGCCCCCATCGTGCTGCTGACCGGGCAATTGCGCGGTGGCGTCGCCACCGAAGCCGACCTGACCACGCTGTTGCGCACCCAGGGCGTGGCCTTCTTTGAAAAGCCCGTGCGCCCGGCCGTGCTCACGGCCACCATCCAAAGCAAACTGGACCGCCTGGCCAACAGCACACCCGCATGACTTCCCCGCAGTCCCGGCAGCCTGTCGATGCCCGACACGCCCGCTTGATGACCGGTGTGTCCTTGCTGGCCGCCATCGGCACCCTCGTCATCTGGTTCACCGACCGCCAGCAAGGCCTGGCCACCACGTGGGACCAATGGACCATCCCGATGCTGTCGGCCCTGTACTTGAGCATCAGCGTGCTGCACATCGTCAAGCCATGTTGCATGCCTTGGGCCTTGCCCCCCACGCTGATCGCCACCAGCATTTACCTGCTGGTCGCGATTCACCTGGCCACGGGCGGGCAATCACTGGCCCAGCTGTACGCCGCGACCTCGCTGGCGCAATTGATCCCTGTGTTCTACGTCATCGCCTTCGTTTCGTGGCCACGCGGCGGAGCATGGATCAGCGGCCTCACCTACGCTGGCCTGCTGGCCCAGTACCTGTTCAGCCTGCAATTGCCCACGCCCACCGGCGGCTGGAGCGACGTTCACCTGCTCACCCAGAAAACACTGCTGGCATCGGTGCTCATTCACCCCGTCTGCATCCTCGCGCTCAGCTTCATCGTTCACTTGCGCGGCCAGCTCAGCACCTCGCAGCAAGAAGCCTTCAAGGGCAAAGAGCGTTTCCTGGCCATGCTCTCGCACGAGATCCGCACCCCGCTGCAGGCCATGCTGGGCAGCATTGACCTGCTGGCCCTCAAGCTGCACGGCAACGCCGAAACCCGAGCGCTCGACCGCCTCCGCAACAGCGCCACCCAGCTGGACACCCACCTGCGCGACGTCACCGAGTTCACCCGCCTGGAAGACCCCGCCTTGCGCATCCAGGCCGACACCTTTGACTTGACCCGCTTGCTCAACGACCTGCGTGACGACTGGATCGAGCGGGCCCAGGCCAAAGGACTGACCTTGACCATCGACATCGCCCCCGGCGATCAAGCCGCCCTGCAAGCCGTCAGGGCCGACGCCACGCGCGTGCGACAGATCGTGTGCAACCTGATCAGCAATGCCTTGAAGTACACGCTGGTGGGCGGCGTGACCGTCCATGCCAGCCTGTCACGCCAGCACCGCGGGCGCGGCATGACGATCGTGGTGGAAGACTCCGGCATCGGCATCGCCGCGCAGCACCTGGAAACCATCTTCCAGCCCTATGTCCGGCTGGAAGACGCACGCGCCCTGCGGGCCGACGGCACCGGTCTGGGCCTGGCCGTGGTCCAGCGCCTGGTGGACCGCCTGGGCGGGCGCCTGCACGTGGAGAGCCACCCCGATCGCGGCAGCCGCTTCACCGTGGAGCTGCCCATGGCGGACAATGGCTGATCACCACGCATCACCATTGGTCCCAGCCCATGAGCACCACACCCCACGCCAGCCCCGCCCACACCCTGCCCCTGGGCACCCCTTTGTCACCAGCGGCCACCCGCGTCATGCTGCTGGGCTCGGGCGAGCTGGGCAAAGAGGTGCTGATCGCCCTGCAGCGTCTGGGCGTTGAAACCATCGCGGTCGATCGCTACGAGCACGCCCCCGGCCAGCAAGTGGCCCACCACAGCCGCACGATCACCATGAGCGACGCTGACCAGTTGCGCACCCTGATCCTGGCCGAGCGCCCGCACCTGGTCGTGCCCGAGATCGAAGCCATCGCCACCTCGGTGCTGGAAGAGCTGGAAGCGCAAGGCTTGGTCCGCGTCATCCCCACGGCCCGCGCCGCGCGCCTGACCATGGACCGCGAAGGCATCCGCCGACTGGCCGCCGAAAACCTGTCGCTGCCCACCAGCCCCTACGTTTTCGCCGACTCATTGCAAGAGCTGCAGGCCGCCATCGACGGCCAGATCGGCTACCCCTGCATCGTCAAACCCGTGATGAGCTCGTCTGGCAAAGGCCAGAGCAAGATCGACGGCCCGGCCGATGTTGAGAAAGCGTGGGACTACGCCATGGCGGGCGGGCGCGTCAGCCATGGCCGAGTCATCGTCGAAGGCTTCATCGATTTCGACTACGAGATCACGCTGCTGACCGTGCGCGCCGTGGACGAGCAAGGCCAGATCAGCACCCATTTCTGCGAGCCCATCGGCCACCTGCAGGTCAGCGGCGACTACGTGGAAAGCTGGCAGCCCCACCCCATGCACCCTGAGGCGCTGGCCCAAGCCCAAGCCATTGCCAAAGCCGTCACCGACGACCTGGGCGGCCAGGGCTTGTTTGGCGTGGAGCTGTTCGTCAAGGGCGCGCAGGTGTGGTTCAGCGAGGTCAGCCCCCGCCCGCACGACACTGGTCTGGTCACCCTGACCACGCAAGTGCAAAGCGAGTTCGAACTGCACGCCCGCGCCATCCTCGGCCTGCCGGTGAACACCGTCTTGCGCACGCCCGGCGCTTCCGCCGTCATCTATGGCGGTGTCGATGCCCAGGCCATGGTGTTCGACGGCGTGGCCGACGCCCTGCGCGTGCCCAACACCGACCTGCGCCTCTTCGGCAAACCCGAGAGCTTTGTCAAACGCCGCATGGGTGTGGCGCTGGCGTTTGATGCTGATGTGGACGTGGCCCGCGCCCGCGCCAAGGAAGCGGCTGGCAAGGTCAAACCCCGGGCGATTTGAGGCCGCCTTCTTCCAGCCCACTCCACAAGGCCGCGTCGAACTGCCCGGCCTGCGTGGCCAGCGCCTTGGCATCCAGGATCTCGATCTCGGCGTAATGGACCGCGATGATGCGGTCGGCGGCCAGCGATTTCAGCGCCTTGTTGATCGTCTGCCGCGACACGCCCAGCATGCGCGCCAGGTATTCCTGCGGCAGACGCAAACGCTTGCGCAAGGTCGGCTGCACGGCATGCCCATAGCTGGTGGCCGCGAACACCAGGCGACGCGCCAATTGTTGCTCGATGGACATGGACGCGGTGTCCTCCGCTGCCATCAGCATCAGCCTCAGTTTGCCGCAGGCCAGCCGGGCGATGTCGCGCCAATATTGGGGATGGGCATCCAGCCAGGGCTCCAGCAGCGACTGGGGGATCACCAGCACGGTGGCATCGGTGTCCGCGACGGCATCCTGGCTGCGCGGTTTGCGGTCGATCAGCGCGATTTCTCCCACCCACTGGTAAGGCTCCAGGTAAAGGGACAGCCGATGGGTGCCATCGCGCGGGTTGATGGACCCCACCTTGAGCGCCCCTGCCACCACACAGCACAAGCCCGATTGATCGTCCCCACCACGGGCAAACAGGGTTTCGCCCGCCCGCAGGGACCACAGGCGGCCCAGCTCCAGCAAGCCCTCTTGCAGGGCCTCGGGGCAACTGGCAAACCACAGGTGCGAACGTAAAGCAGGCATCAAGGTGGGGGGAACAGGATCGGTGCGGCGGTTCATGAATGTCAGGCGTGTCAATTCTGTGGCAGACTCAGGCATACCCCCCGAATGGGTTAGATGGAATGCGTGCAAACTGTACCGATATTGACAGTCGCCGCGCCCGCCAGCCCCTAGGATGCACCTCAGTATCTTTCAAAAAGCCGACCATCATGAGCAACTCTGAAGCCGTCCACCCTGGCGCCATCCTGCGCAGTCAATTCATGGCCCGCCACGGTTTGTCCGCCAGCGGACTGGCCATTCGGCTGCACGTGCCGGCCCCCCGCGTGAACGACATCGTGCGTGAACGTCGCGGCATCAGCCCAGATTCGGCGCTGCGTCTGGCTCGATTCTTCGGCACGCCCGCCCAGTACTGGATGGACCTGCAAACCGCCTACGACCTGAAAGTGGCCGCGCAACTGGCTGGCGAACAGATCCGCCGCGAAGTGCTTCCGGTGGCCGATTCGGTCCACTCGCTGGACACCGTCGCCGCCTGAAAAAGGCCGCTGCAAGGGTGGCCTCATGGGGCCACCCGGCGGTAACCCGGCCCGGTTAAGCGCTCGCCTAACCCGGGCCTGCCGATTCGGTCACTGAAACGCGACCTCGGCAAAGCTGCGCAGCTTGCGGCTGTGCAATTGCCCTGCGCGGTTGCCCCGCAGGCGCTCAATGGCCCGCAGGCCAATGCGCAAGTGCTGATCCACCCGCTCACGGTAGAACTGATTGGCCATGCCTGGCAGCTTCAATTCACCGTGCAAGGGCTTGTCGCTCACGCACAGCAAGGTGCCGTAGGGCACGCGGAATCTGAACCCGTTGGCGGCGATCGTGGCGCTTTCCATGTCCAGGGCCACCGCGCGGCTCTGGCTGAAGCGCCGTTCTGGCCCCCGGTGGGGCAGCAACTCCCAATTGCGGTTGTCGGTGGACGCCACCGTGCCCGTGCGCATGATGCGCTTGAGCTCGTAGCCATTGAGCTGTGTCACATCGGCCACCGCGCCTTCCAGCGCCAGCTGGATTTCGGCCAGCGGCGGGATCGGCACCCACAGGGGCAGGTCTTCGTCCAGCACATGGTCTTCACGCACATAGCCGTGGGCCAGCACGTAGTCGCCCAGTTGCTGTGAGTTGCGCAGCCCGGCGCAGTGGCCCAGCATGATCCAGGCGTGTGGGCGCAGCACCGCGATGTGGTCGGTGATGGTCTTGGCGTTGGCCGGGCCCACGCCGATGTTGACCATGGTGATGCCACTGCGGTCGGCCCGCATCAGGTGGTAGGCCGGCATCTGCGGCAGGCGCGGCGGCACGGCCCCCTTCAGATCGCCGGCCTCGGCCGGGACGCCCACGCGGCGCGTCACCACATTGCCCGGCTCGACAAAGGCAACGCAATCGTCGTCGTCACGGGGGTTGGCCGGATCAGGCGCAGTGCGCATCAGCTCTTGGCCCATGCGCACGAACTCGTCGATGTAGAACTGGTAGTTGGTGAACAACACGAAGTTCTGGAAGTGCTCGGGCGAGGTGCCGGTGTAGTGGCGCAGCCGGTGCAGCGAGTAGTCCACGCGCGGCGCTGTGAACAGGGCCAGGGCGCGGGGGCCGCCATGGCTCGTCTCGTAAGTGCCGTTGGCAATGCCATCGTCCATCGAGGCCAGGTCTGGCAAGTCGAACTGATCGCGCAGCAAGAGGCGGCGGTCAGCGGGCAGGGTCCCTTCGAGATGGTGGTTCTCGGCCAGCGAGAAGTGCACCGGGATGGGCTCGTTGCTCAGGCCCACCTCCAGTGACACGCCGTGGTTCGTGAGCAGCAGTTCCAGTTGCTCGCGGTAGTAATCGGCGTACAGGTCCGGGCGGGTCAGCGTGGTCTCGTAAATGCCGGGGCCGGCCACGAAGCCGTAAGACAGGCGGGAGTCGGCGCGCGCCACGGTGTCGGTTTGAATGCGCACGAAAGGGTACTTGGCGCGCACATGCTCTTTGAAGGTCTCGCCGCCCACAAAGCGGTGCAAGGCATCGCGCAGGTAATTGATCTGCGAATCGTAGAGCTCGTTGATTCGGGCCAAGGCGGCCGGGGCATTGTCATAACTCTGAGTCTGGAACTTCGGGGCGTCCATACCACTCCTGGGCAGCAGTCAATACAAGCCCATTGTGCGCCAGCGGGGGCGCCGCCATTGTCGTCAGGGCCCGACACCTTCAGGGGCGCCCACCTTGGCTTCGGTGACAAACGCAATGCGGCTCAAGCCCGCTTGTTGCAGCAGGCCAATCAACTCCGCCACCCGGCCGTAGGACACGGCTTCGTCGGCGCGCAACTGCACCTCGGTGTCGGCGTTCTGCCGGGCGGCCTCTTTGGCCTGAGCGACCAGGCCCGGCGAGGTCACGGCACTGTCGTTCAGATAAGTCTTGCCATCGGCCGACAGCGAGATCATCAGGCTGTGCGGCGTGGCATCCGACGGTTTGGCATCCGCCTTGGGCAGGTTCAGCTTCAGGCTGGACGTCATCAAGGGCGCGGTCAGCATGAAGATCACCAGCAGCACCAGCATGACGTCGATCAGCGGCGTCATGTTGATCTCGCTCATGGGCTGGGCGCCCTGGCGTCGTTCAAGTCGGCCGAATGCCATGGCGTGCTTGCTCCCTGCGTGCTCAGGCGCCGGGGCCTGCGCCGCGGGCAGGATGGCCCAGCACGGCTTCGCGCAGATCGTGGGCAAAACCTTCCAGGTCGGCTTCGCAGGCCGACACGATCTTGCCGAAGATGTTGTAGGCCAGGACGGCCGGGATGGCCACGGCCAGGCCTGCCGCCGTCATGATCAAAGCCTCGCCCACGGGGCCGGCGACCTTGTCCAGACTGACCGAGCCGTCGTTGCTGATGCCCATCATGGCGTGGTAGATGCCCCAGACGGTGCCCAGCAGGCCCACGAAGGGCGACACCGCCCCCACCGAGGCCAGCAGCACCTGCCCGGCTTGCAGGCGGGCGAGCACCTCGTGCAGGCTGTCGCGCAGGCGACGGGTCAACTGCGCCTCGGGCTGCACCTGGGCTTCCAGGCTGCCCGGCTGCGAAACCACCTGGGCCGCATCGACCAGGGGCAGCAGCACGGCTTCGCGGTCCAGCGCTTGGAGGGTTTGGCGGGCCGAGGCGAGATCAGCCGCGCGCCAGAAAGCGGGCACGCCACGCGCCAGGTCGTGGCGGGCGCGGGCCAGCATCCAGCCCTTCCAGAAAATGACCACCCAGGCGCCAATCGACATCAGCAACAGCAAGACGGCCACCGCCTTGGAGATGGCATCCCCCTGCGACCACAGGTGCGACAGACCGGTCATGGGGTGAGTTCCAGCACGTCGTCCATGCCGAACAGGCCGTGGGGCTGGTTGGCCAGGAAGCGCACCGCGCGCAAGCTGCCTTGCGCGTAGGTGGAGCGGCTGGACGATTTGTGCGTGATCTCGATGCGCTCGCCGATGCCAGCGAACAGCACGGTGTGGTCGCCCACGATGTCGCCGCCGCGCACGGTGGCAAAGCCGATGGTGCTGGGGTCGCGCTCGCCGGTCACGCCTTCGCGGCCATAGACGGCACAGGATTTCAGGTCGCGACCGATGGCCTCGGCCACCACTTCACCCATCTTCAAGGCGGTGCCGCTGGGGGCATCGACCTTGTGGCGGTGGTGGGCCTCGATGATCTCGATGTCGTAGCCCTCTTTGAGGGCCTTGGCGGCCTGGGCCAGCAGCTTGAGCACCACGTTGACGCCCACGCTCATGTTGGGTGCCATGACGATGGCGATGTCGCGCGCCACGTCGCGGATTTCATCGAGCTGGGCGGGTGTGAAACCGGTGGTGCCGATGACGGCCTTGACGCCCAGTTCGCGGCAGACCTTGAGGTGCGCCAGCGTGCCTTCAGGGCGGGTGAAGTCAATCAGGAAGCGCGCGTCTTTCAGGCCGGCGTGCAAATCGGCGGTGATGTCGATGCCGCTGCGCTGGCCGGAAAACGCCAGCGCGTCGATGCCGATGGCGGGGCTGCTGGCGATGTCCAGGGCGCCGCCCAGGGCGCAGTCATCGGCGGCTTGCACCGCCTCGATCAACATGCGGCCCATGCGGCCGGAGGCGCCTGCGATGGCGATCTTGTGGGTGCTTGCTTGAGTGCTCATGTTTTCAACGGTCTTTCAACGGCCTGATTCCAACGGTGGGTACTCGCGCACCGCGCCTTGCGGGGCCTTGCGGACCTCGTCGGTCTTGGCCGGCACCGGCAAGGCAGCCAGTTGGGCCTCCGTCAGGTTGGCCGGTGGTTTCTTGATGTCGGCGGGCTTGTCGATCGAGGCCACGAACTCGTGCTCGCTGGGCAGCTTGTCGGCGTCAAAGCGCTCGACCACATCGCCCTTGAAGAACACGGTGACGCTGCGCTGCTGCTTGGGCACACCCTGGCGGTGGATCGTGAAGACGTAGTCCCAGCGATCGGCGTGGAAGGGGTCGGCCAGCAAGGGCGAGCCCAGGATCTCGCGCACCTGGTTGCGGCCCAGTCCGGGCTGGATCTGAGCCATCACCTCTTGCGTGACCACATTGCCCTGCACCACGTCGATCTGGTAGGGCTGGATGATGCCGAACAAGGTCTCGGGCGAGCTCAGGCGCGTGCTGCAGGCCGACAGGGCCAGCAGGGACAGGGCGGCCACGGGGGCCAACACGGATCGGTTCAGAAATGGGTTCAAAAGGGATCGGCAAGTCATGGAAATCAACATGGCATCAACGCCCTTGGAAAGGAGCCAGACAGTGTGCATCACAAACGCTCGACCCGCCCGGTCGGCACGCCTGGGCACGACCACATTGGCCCCACATTGGCTTGGTCCGGATTGAATCGATATCATTGGCGATTCTAGCGGGGGACAAAAGCGCCTTCGCTGACTGCCGGAGCCCGCCCCATGACCACCCACGCCGAAGAACTCAAAAGCAGCGGACTCAAAGCCACGTTGCCCCGCATCAAGATCCTGGAAGTGTTCCAGCAATCGCCCCAGCGCCACCTGGCCGCTGAAGACGTGTTCAAGGTGCTGCTGAACGAGGGTTCTGACATCGGCCTGGCCACGGTGTACCGCGTGCTCATGCAGTTCGAGCAGGCCGGCATCCTGTCGCGCAACCATTTTGAAACTGGCAAGGCGGTGTTCGAGCTGAATGAAGGCAAGCACCACGACCACCTGGTGTGCGTGGTCTGCGGCCGGGTCGAGGAGTTTTTTGACGCCGAGATCGAACAGCGTCAGCAGGAAATCGCCAAGGAACGCGGCTACGTGCTGCAGGACCACGCCTTGTCACTGTACGTGGTGTGCAACCGCGATGGCTGCTCGGGCAGCAAGGTCAACCTGCCGCGCGGTGGCCACCACGCGTGATCAGCCCTGGCCGCTGCTGCTGCTGCGGTCCAGCGCGCGCTGGTGGCGCTCGATGAATTCCTTGTAGGTGTCAATACCGCGCAGTTGCAGCACGGTGTTGCGCACGGCGGCCTCGACCAGCACGGCCAGATTTCGCCCGGCATCCACCGCGATGACCGCCTTGCGGATCGGCACGGCCATGATCTCTTCGAACAGAGGCTCGTAGGGCAGGCGTTCGAATTCGCGCTCCATGGTCTCTTTGCGGACCAGGTGGACGATGAGCTTGAGTCGCATCTTGCGGCGCACCGCGGTCTCGCCAAAAATGGACTTGATGTCCAGCAGGCCGATGCCGCGCACTTCCAGCAGGTTTTGCAGCAACTCGGGGCAACGCCCTTCGATGGCGGTGCGCGAGACGCGGTACAGGTCAACCGCATCATCGGCCACCAGGCCATGGCCGCGCGAGATCAATTCCAGGCCCAGCTCGCTCTTGCCCAGGCCGGATTCGCCGGTGAGCAGCACGCCCAGCCCCAGGATGTCCATGAACACGCCGTGGCGCGTCAGGCGCTCGGCGAAGTGCTGCGTGAGGTAGGAGCGCAGCACGTCGATCACGTGGCCCGCGGGTTCGGAGGTCACGAACAGGGGGATGCCGGCGCGGCCGCACATGGCCACCAGGCGGTCGGTCGGTGCTTGCGCATCGGCCACCACCACCACGGGTGGCTCCAGGGTCACGATGCGCTGGATGCGGCGCTCCTGGTCTTCCGGCGTGGAACTGTTGAAGTAGGCCGCCTCGCGCCTGCCCACGATCTGCACCCGGTAGGGGTGGATGTAGTTCAGGTAGCCCACCAGATCAGCGGCGGACTGCGCAGCCTTGACGGCTTCTTCGTCAAAACGGCGTTCGGGGTGGGCGTGGCCCGCGATCCACTCCCAGTGCAGGGCGGTGCGGTTGGCTTCAAACAGCGCTTCGGCGCTGATCACGGCAAGGTCTTTGGCACTCATCCGGGGCTCAGGCCACCGATTTAAGAGGTTGCCAACGCTCGATCAACTCGTGCACCTTGGCCGCGTCGCCTTCGGTCTTGAGCCGCTCGCGCAACTCCCGGTCGGACAGCAACTCGGCAATTTCGGACAGGATCTCGAGGTGGCGCTGCGTGGCCGCCTCGGGCACCAGCAGGAAGATCAGCAAGTTGACGGATTCGTCATCAGGGGCATCGAAAGGGATGGACTGATGAAGCCGGATGACGGCCGCCAGCGGGTTTTTCAGGCCCTTGATGCGCCCGTGGGGGATGGCCACGCCGTGCCCCAAACCGGTGGAGCCCAGGCGCTCACGCGCAAACAGGTTGTCCGTCACGGTGGCACGCGCAATGGCGTGATGATTCTCGAACAACAGGCCCGCGTGCTCGAACACACGCTTCTTGCTGCTGGCGTCCAGATCCACGACCACTTGGCTGGCAGGAAGGATGGCGGAAAGTCGATTCATCTTGATACAAGCGGGGGCGACGGTTGGAACCTTGACCCCCACCCCCGGGACGGATGAGGGGCGGATTATAGGAACCGAAGACTACTGATCGGGTGTCGCGACACCCACTGATTCAGGGGATTCTGCACCGATTGCTGCAGCGCAGCAAGCATCAAACTCAACAATTTCACTCTACGCCTGCACCATTTTGCACATCGCATGAAAAACGGCCCCGAAGGGCCGTTAACTTGGTGCATGCCTGCACGGGCGTCCCACCATCAGGTGGCACCAAGCTGGATGCTGGAGTTGGGGGTAAAGCTCATTGAATGGCGGTGTCCCAGTTGGTGACGCCTTCATGGCGCTTGAATGAGGTGTGGTGGTGGTCTTGCACGCGGTCCTTGTGGCGGCAGACTTGACGATCGAGCTTGTCCATCAACTGGTCGATGGCGGCATAGAGATCTTCGTGGGCAGTTTCAACAAAGATGTCCTTGCCCTTGACGTGCAAATTGACTTCGGCCTTCTGTCTGCGATCCTTTTCCTTTTGCTTCTCGACACTGAGTAGAACGGTAACGTCCACCACTTGGTCAAAATGTCGGGTTACTCGCTCTAACTTGGTGAGAACGTACTCACGCAAAGCGGCGGTAACTTCCAGGTGGTGCCCACTGATCGTCAAATTCATACTGCATCCTTTCGAGCGCAGAAGGGTTGAGGACATCCGGCTGGCTGCAGCCCAAAGGCTTGAAAAAAACGGCCAACCAGAAGTTCAGTTTGCGCCTGACACGGCGAGATGACAAGCCCATGACATCAGTGTTTACATTGAGAAACCAAGCTCTGTGAAGAAACCCCGCAAAGCGGTTGAATCGCGCTGAACAGCGCCTGATTCGCACTCAAATGACGGGGGTTTGCCCCGCCTTGTGCAGGCGCAATTGGCCCACCCACCAGACCATGACGATGGTAGAAGCCAGGGCGAGCCAACCGGTGCGGCCATAGCCCTGCACCAGGCCGTCGGGTGTGCGTGAAATGAGCACCCCACCCAGCCAGGCCGCCAAGCCCATCGCACCCGATTGCAGGGCCCCATTGACGCTCATGAAAGCGCCTCGCATGGCCGGCGGCGGCGCCGCCGTCAACAAGGCCATGCCCGGCACCATGCGGCCTGACACGAAGATGAAAAACGCCGTGGTGACCACGATCAGCACGGCCACGGGCGCGGCCGACATGTGCGTCAGGACCAGCATGGGCACCACCGCCACCACGCTGATCACCCGGAACACCAGCACCTTGCCATGCCGATCAGCCAACTGGCCCCACAGGCGGGCGGTGAACAGGGTGGCCACGCCACCGACCAGGTAGATCAGCGGCACCTGCTCCTGGCTGAGCCCCAGGTTGGTGGTGGTGTAAATGGTGATGTAGGGGATGATGCTGAAACTGCCCAGCACCATCAGGGCCGACAAGCCAAACGCACGCCAGTGGTTGGCATCGGCCAGCACCCGACCCAGTTGGTTGAATGAAGAACCGGCGGCCGCGCCCGCCAGGTGGCCATGCAGCGAAGGCACCACGCGCCAGGCGACCAGCCACACCGGCACGCACACCAGAGCGATGGCAATGAAGGGCCCATGCCAGCCCACCTGGCTGGCCAGCCACAGCGAGGCGGGCACACCCGCCACCGTGGCCATCGAGAACGCGGCCATGACCACGCCCATGGCCCGGCCGCGTCGCTCGAACGCGATCGCGTCGCCCACGATGGTCTGGACCAGGGCCCCCAGCACTCCGCCAAAAACACCGGCGGCAATGCGCGCCCCCATCAGGCTGCCATAGGTGGGTGCCAGACCACAGGCCAGGGTGGCCACGGCAAAGCCCGCATAAAGGGTCAGCAAGGCCCGTTTGCGCTCGAAGCGGTCAATCACCAAGGATGCCAGCAGGCCTGAGACCCCGGCCGCCAGGGAATAGGCCGACACCAACAGGCCAAACTGCGCGTCGCTCAAGGAGAACAGGCGGGTGAGCTGCGGCCCCAGGGGCATCATGACCATGAAGTCGACGATGTGGGTGAACTGGACGGCGGCCAGGCTCCACAGCAGCCAGCGTTCTTTTTGAAGGGTGAGTGGGGACAAAGACGACATAGCTCGCCAGTCTGCCTGCATTTGCAAGGCCGGTCCGGGCCGAGGCTTTGCACGCGAGACAATAGGCGGATGAGTTCAACTTCCAAGCTCCCGTCCGCGCAAGCCTGGCTGCCCCTGGCCTTGCTGGCCATCGCGGCCCCCACCTTGCTGGCCGCCCACGAGTCGCCCTCGGTCACGTTTTACAACCAGGTGCTGGCCTTGTTTGGCTGGGGCCTGTGGACGGCCGCGCTGGCCGGGCCCATCTTGCGTGGGCAGAGCTTGGCGAGCCCCCGCCATCAGGGGCCGATGTGGGCCTTGTCCGCGATGCTGCTGCTGAACGCGGGCCTGGCCCTGGCAGCACCTTATGTCAGTGGTTTGCCCCTGGGTTTGGCCATGATGGGTGGTGGCATGGCCTTGTCGGCGCTGCTGGTGTTCGTGGTGGCCTGGCGCGCAGGCTTGAGCGACCAGGGCCACCGTGTCTTCGATGTGTTTTGCGAAGCGCTGGCGTGGGCGGGCGTGGCGGGCATGGTGTTGGCGCTGATCCAGGTTTTCCACCCGGCCTGGGCCGACGGCAGCCTGATTGCGGAGCCCACCATGCCCGGGCGCGCGGTGGGCAATCTGCGCCAGCCCAACCATTTCAGCACCTTGCTGGTGTGGTCGTGCTGTGCTGCGGCCTGGTTGGGTGCGCGGGGTCGCTGGCCTCGGCCCTTGGCCATCGGGGCCATCGTGCTGATGATTGGCGGGGTGGTGTTCACCGCTTCGCGCACGGGCACGATCGCGATGCTGTTTCTGGCCGTGTGGGGCTGGCGTGACCGCGATCTGCCACTGCGACTGCGCCAGGTGCTGATGCTGGCCCCGGTCATTTATGGCGCGTGGTGGGGCGGCATGTGGCTGTGGTCGCACCTGGACACGGGCGTGGCCTTTGCGGCCGAAGCACGCCTGCACGACCGCAGCGACATTTCCAGCTCGCGCTTCAAGATCTGGGCCAATGTGCTGGACCTGATCGCCGCGCACCCCTGGACGGGCGTGGGCTATGGCGAATTCAACCTGGCCTGGACCTTGACGCCCTTCCCGACCCGCCCGGTCGCCTTTTTTGACCACACCCACAATGTGCTGCTGCAGTGGGCGGTGGAGTTTGGCCTGCCGCTGGCCGGGCTGATGACGGTGCTGAGCTTGTGGGGACTGTGGGGTTTGCTGGGCCCGGGCTTGAGAAAAAGCGCCGACCCCGTGCCCGGCCAGGCCTTCGCGGGCACGCCTGCCGGGGCCGCGGCCGTGATCGTGACGCTGGTGGGCTTGCACAGCCTGCTGGAGTACCCGCTTTGGTACAGCTATTTCCTGCTGCCCACGGCTTTTGCCTGGGGCATGGGGCTGGCCGCGCGGGCCCGCCAAGCCAATCCTGGCCTGCCCCCCCAGGCGGTCGATCCCAGCACCAACTCTGCCTTGATGACGGGCGCGCTGGCGATCTCCATTTTCACGGCCTGGTGCACCTGGGATTTCCAGGCGGCGGCCAACATCTACTCGCCGCGCGAAGGCGCCGGCCCGTTGAGCGAGCGCATCAAGTTCGGTCAGCACACGACGTGGTTTGCCTACCAGGCCGACTACGCCAACGTGACGGGCGTGGAGGAAGACGAACCGGCCAAGCCACCGCTGGCCTTCAACCGAACCTTGCACAACCTGGTGGACGCGCGGCTGATGATGGCCTATGCGCGCTCGCTCGCCGAGCATGGCGAGGTCGACAAGGGGCGCTTCGTGGTGGACCGGTTGAGGGAGTTTCGCAATGCGACCAGCCAGGCTTTTCTGGACGAATGCAAGGACGAGCCGGACATCGTTCAGGTGCCATTTCAGTGCACGCCAGCAGAGGTGCTGTATGACTGGCGGGAGTTGTTGCCAGCCAGGCCTTAGCGGGCTTTGGCTGGTTTGTTTTGTTTTGTCTTGGCAGCGCGGGGCGCGGGCTGGGGCGGTCTCCGGCAGGGCTTCAGCTTGGTGGTCCCGCTGTTAGCGGGACCACCAAGCCAGGCGCCCCGCCGGAGACCGCCCCAGCCCTTTGATCGCCCCGCTATGGCATGCCACGGCTGCAATCTGTAGCGTACCACCAGCCGCGTCAGCGGGCACCATTTGCACGACCGAGGCCAACGCCACCCCGTTGCCATGCCACCACCCCAGACCGTGCCACGCCACCAGCGGGGCGATCAGGGATGAGGCGGAGGCGGGCGGGGCGACTTCGGGGGCGTCGAGGAGCGGAGGCCACGGCGGGTTGCCCCTCGCACCGCGAGGGGTCGGCGAGGACTGTTTGAGCCCGAAGGGCGAGTTCCGCAGCCGCCCGCCGTGGCCGAGCACCACAGAGCAGTCCGCCGCTACGCGGTGGACCGCCACCATAGGAGCCCCGCCCGCCTCCGCCTCATCCCCGCCCCGCGCTGCCATGACAAAACAGACAACACAAGCATCACCGCTGCCAATGCCCGCTGCGCCCCCCCAGCTTTTCCACCAAAGCCACATCGGTCATGACCATGCCCCTATCAGCCGCCTTGCACATGTCATAAATCGTGAGCAAGCCGACCTGCACCGCGGTCAAGGCCTCCATCTCGACCCCCGTGGGCCCCACGGTCTGGGCCGTCACGCGGCAAAGCACGGCGGGCAGATCGGGCTCCAGCTCGAACTCAACCGAAACCTTGGACAGCGGCAAGGGGTGGCACAAGGGAATCAGGTCAGCCGTGCGTTTGGCCCCCTGGATGGCCGCGATGCGCGCCACGCCCAGCACATCGCCCTTGCCAGCGCGGCCCTCGGTGATCAGGGCCAGCGTTTCGGCCTGCATGCGGATGCGGCCCTCGGCCACGGCGCGGCGCATGGTGGCGGGCTTGTCGGACACGTCCACCATGTGGGCTTGTCCCTGGGCGTCAAAATGGGTCAGTTCGGTCATGATGTCTGGGATGTAAAGATCACCCTGCACGCCGAACCTGTACCCAGGCCCGGCACTCCAAGCGGTGACAGACACAGCATACTGCCCAGCGTGGCAAACCTCTTGCGCCTACATGCTTTTGAATAAAACGTCTTCCGCTCCCCGCTCTGCCAAGCGCCCGCCCGCTCATGCCCCGGCCTGGCATGCCGTGGCCATGGCACTGCTGGTGGCCTGGCCGCTCGGGCTGAGCGCCGCGTCAACCAGCGACCTGGGCTTGCCACCGAGCAGCTCATCGCTGGCCCTGCCCTCGCTGGGTGACGCGGCCGCGCAGACATTGTCGCCCATGGCAGAGCGCCGGTTGGGCGACCGCATCATGCGCTCCATCCTGCCCGACCCGGACGTGATCGACGACCCGCTGATTCTGGAGTACGTGAACCAATCCTGGCAGGCCTTGCTGACCAGTGCACGCCAACGCGGCGACCTGAATGCCGACATCGACTCGACCCACGCCTGGCGTCCTTTCCTGGTGCGCGAGCGCAGTGTCAACGCCTTTGCGCTGCCCGGCGGCTACATCGGCGTTCACCTGGGCCTGTTGGCCATGACCACGACGCCGGACGAACTGGCCTCGGTACTGGCGCACGAGTTGTCGCACGTGACGCAGCGCCACATCGCCCGCATGATCAGCGAGCAAAGCCGCCAGTCGTGGATCAGCATTGCCTCGATGCTGCTGGGCGCACTGGCGGCCAGCCGCGCACCGGCCGCGGCCCAGGCCATGATGGCCGGTGGCCAGGCCATCGCCATCCAGGGGCAGCTCAACTTTTCGCGCGACATGGAACGTGAAGCCGACCGCGTGGGCTTTGGCGTGCTCAGCGAAGCGGGCTTTGCGCCGATTGGCATGGCGCAGATGTTCGAGCACCTGCAGCAGGCCTCGCGCCTGACCGACGACAACAGCTACCCTTACCTGCGCACCCACCCCTTGACGAGTGAACGCATTGGCGAAGCCCGTTCACGGATGGGCCCCAATGGCTTGCTGCCGCCCGCCATCGACCGCAGCGATGCCCGTGAAATGCTGGTGGCGCAACACGCCTTGATGTCGGCACGCAGCCGGGTCCTGATGGACCCGCGCAGTGTCAGCCTGATGCCCTTGCTGAACCCCACCGCACCCAAAAGTGCATCCGCCCTGGAGGCCGTGGCCTTGCACTACACCTCCGCCGTGGCGGCACATCGCCTGAACGACCGGGGCCAGGTGGCCGCCTCACTGAAGCTGGCCCGCACGTCGGCGGCGAACCTGCCCAAAGCGCAGCAGGCGGCGGTGGAGCGCATCCTGGCTTTGGAAGAGTCCGACACGCTGGTCGATGCCCGCCAGGCCGTGCAAGCCGCCGCCGTCTTGTCGAACGCCGCGGCCAAGGGCCAGGGCACGGTGATGCTGGACGCCCGCCCCGAGCTGCTCCTGAACGCCCGCATTGCCCTGAACCTGCCCGAGGCGCGCGACAACCGCGAGGCCTGGCACGAGGCCGCCACGCGCCTGCAAACCCACGTCAGCGCCCAGGCGCAGGACGCCACGGCCTGGGGCTTGCTGGCCGCCTTGTGGCGCAACCTCGGCCAACCCTTGCGCGCCGTGCGGGCCGAGGCCGAAGCCACCGCGGCCCTGGGCGACCTACCTGGCGCCATCGACCGCATCGAAGGCGGCGCCAAGAATGTGCGCCAAGCCTCGGCCGCCGACGCCATCGAGCTGTCGGTCATGCAGTCGCGCCTGCGCGTCTGGCGCCGCCAGCAACGCGATGATCTGGCCGAGGACGGGGCGCGCTGACGCGACCTGATCCGGGAAAGCAACCCGACGGCGGTTGTGGTCAATTATTTGCGAATGAGAACCATTCGCAATACAATGAGTCCACTCGATCACGATCTGCTGGTCTCACGCTTTTGCCCGGAGTTGTCCACTTGGATTCGCCCACCGCCCCTGCCCTGCCTCCCCTTCAGACCAAGTTGCTGGCCCTGTTGGACGAGGTGCTGGCGCACGACGGTTTCGGGTCGATTCGCGTTGACGTGCGTCTGCTCAAGCGCGGCCAGAAGGAAGTGATCCTGGACTGCGGCAAGCAGCACCGGTTCGTCGTGGACATCCCCGTCCTGGCGCCGCGCTGAGTTAGCCCAGAGCCCGGCGGCGCGAGGCCGTGGGCGATGTCGATTGCCATTCAAAAACGCTGTCATCCCAAAACGTGTGTCGCCTTCGTGGGGAAGGGACTACCAGTCCCTTTCTTTTCTACCTACGAGGTTTCACATGCATCACGCTTTCGCTTTCAAACGCATCTTGTCCGCCGCCGTGCTGGCCGCGCCTTTGCTGGCCTCCGCCGCCGGTGGCCAATGGGATTCGACCCTGCCCTCGGGCACGACGACCCTGGCCGAATGGAACGTCATCAACAGCTACCCCAGCGACAGCACGCCTGACGTGGCTGGCGCCGGCACGCTGACCGAAACGACGGGCACAGCCTTCCTCACCAGCGGCGGCAACATCTACAGCTTCTCGGCCGCCACGGCCTTCACCTTGAACACCGCCGCCCTGGGCGCTGGCAGCTGGGATGTCTACCTGCGCATCGGCGGCCTGGGCACGTCCGTGAAAGACCTGGCCTCGCTGAACGGCGTGGACGCCACCCGCACCATCACCTTCACCGAAGGACTGGGCGGCGCCTTTGGTGGTGCCGAGGAAGAAAGCCTGTGGAAGTGGACGGTGACCGGCGGCAGCGCCCTGAACTTTGCCTTTGGCGCCACGGGCAGCAGCCTGAGCCTGGACCAGGTCGGCGTGTACGCGGTGGCCAACACCACCACGGCCGTGCCTGAACCTGGCACCTTGGCCCTGATGGGCGCCGGCCTGGGCATGGTCGGCTTCATGAGCCGCCGTCGGCAAGGCCTGAACGCAGCCTGACCTGAACAGCTTGGCTGACGACTCCCCGGGCCCCTGATTGAACGAAGGGGGCCCGGGGCCCGCGTGCCCATGAGTGCTTGCCATGCCCTTGTTGTTGTATCTCCCGAGCTTGCGCTTTTCCAGAGGGGCTCTGTGGTGGTCGGTCGCCGCCCCATGGATGGCCCTCGCCCAGACCCCGCCTGCCGACCCCAGCCCGACCAGCGACACCCCGCTGCCCACCATCACCGTGCAAGGCACCGCCCCGATGATGCGATCGCGAGAACGCCAGCCCGACCCGACGCGCCCCATCACCACCGTGGGCCCGCAAACGCTCGATCGGCGCCAGCCCGACAACGTCTTCCAGTTGCTGGACGAGGTGCCCGGCGTGGGCGTGAATGGCGGCCCACGCGCCAGCGGCATGAGCTTCAACATCCGCGGCTACACCGACCACGAGGATGTCGCCGTCAAGGTCGACGGCATCGCCAAGGGCTTTGAAAAATACCGCTTTGGCGGCACCTTCATCGAGCCCGACCTGATCAAGTCCATCGAGGTGCGGCGCGGCGCCAGCATCGAGAACGCCGGCGCCTTGGGCGGCACCGTGTCGGCCACCACCAAGGATGGATCAGACCTGCTGCGACCCGGCCAGCGCGTGGGTGGGCGCGTGCGCGCCAGTTGGGGCAGCAACAACGACGAACGCCACAGCTTCACCGCCCTGTATGGCCTGGCCGGTGACAACGTGGACTGGCTGGCCGCGCACTCGCAACGTGCTGGCCGCGACCTGATGCTGCCCGGCGGCCAACGCCTGGACCTGTCGGCCACCGACGCCGACAGCAGCCTGCTCAAAGCCCGCTGGTTCCCCAACGATGAGTGGCAGGTCTCGGCCTCGTACATGCGCTTTGCAGACCAAGGCTTGCAGGCCTATGACGCGACCGCGGGCGTGCCTGGCAGCTTCGGCCAAGTGGTGCGGCGCATCGAAGACGACACCTTGTCGTTGCGAACCCAGTGGCAGGACGCCGAGCGCGCCAACCGCTGGCAATTGACAGTGGGGCAATCGCACACCCAGGTGCACGACCACATGGCCAAGGGCCAGTCCATCTTCTCGATGGCCTACGCCGTGGACGACGCCTTCCGCTACCAGAACAACACCGTTGACAGCCAAGGCACCTGGCGCCTGATGAAAGGCCCCGCCAGCCAGGTGGACCTGCACCTGGGCTTGCAATGGGGGCAGCAGCAACGCACGGTTCACCGGCTCATCGACAGCCCCAACACCGACAGCATCTACCCAGGCGGCTTCAATGGCGCGCAACCCCCAGGCCGCAAAGACACCCTGGGCGTGTACCTGCAACCCGACTGGCGCTGGGGCCAGTTGCAAATGTTGCCCGGCCTGCGCTGGGACCAGGTGAGGGTGCACGCGCAAGGCAAGACCGTGTCCGAGTTGAGCCAGGCCGGGCAAGCATCGAGCGTGACTTACGAGCGCACGACGCCCAGCCTGCACCTGGCGTATGAACTGGTGCCACAACGCTGGACCGTCTTCACGCAATGGGGCCAGGCCTTCAGGCCACCGCTCATCGACGAGGCGTTCACGCAAGGCGGCTTCGGCCGGTGCGTGGATTCCTTGTTGCGAGGCTCCGGCAGCAGCTTGCTGCCCGGCTACACCGATGCCAGCCAGGTGGGCCCCTCGTCGCGCATCTGCGGTGATCTCTACCAGCCCGAGACCTCGCGCAGCGTGGAGTGGGGCCTGAGCACGCGCCAACCCCAGTTCCTGGGCGACGGCTTCAAGCTCAAGCACAGCCTGAGCGCCAAGCTGACCTTCTTCCGCAACCGCACCGACCACCTGCTGGAATCGATCCTGGCGCAATCGGGTGGCAGTGGCCTCATCGTGCAAGACGGATGGGAACGGCGCCATGGCACCGAGCTGGAAGCCGTGCTCGACATCGGCCCGGCCTTCTCCAGCCTGGCCGCCAGCCGCATCCGGGGCGATGCCTTCGATGGCCGCCAGGCCCAGCCGTTGACCACCGCCCCCGCCGACAGCCTGCACTGGAGCCTGGGCTGGCGCTGGCGTGCCGTCGAAGCCATGGTGCGTTGGCAGCACGTGCGCAGCCGCCTGACCATCGTCGACAACAGCAACACGGTCGGCACCCAAGCCGGCTACCACCTGCTGGGCATGAGCCTGCGCTGGAACGTGAGCCCGCACCTGAACCTGAACCTCAGCGGCGACAACCTGCGCAACGCCAGCTACCACCTGAGCAACGGCTTTGGCGACGGCCTGGGCACCGAAGCACCGGGCCGCAATGTGCGCGTGGCCCTCACCGCCATCTATTGATTGACCGATTCCTTCCTCACCACCCCTTGATGGAGCCTGACCATGATCACCGACACCTCCCATCTGACCTTGCTGCGTGAGCAGTTCGCCGCCTTGCGCGCCCAAGGCCTGCGCGCCCGCGATGCCGCGCGCCAACTCGACCTGAGCGAAGGTGACGTGATGGCCGCGCACGCCGCCAGCCAGATGCACCCCGACGTGGCGGAGCACAGCCTGTACACCACCATGCCGCTGGATTCGGACTGGGTCAACCTGCTGCAGGGCCTGGAGAACTGCGGCCCCGTCATGGCCCTGACGCGCAATGAAAGCGTGGTGCATGAGAAGGTCGGCGTGTACCGCAACGTCACCGTCACCGGCCTGATGGGCATGGCCCTGGGCCCGGAGATCGACCTGCGCCTGTTCTTGTCCAAGTGGCACGCGGGCTTCCATGTGATCGAGCACAACGCCAAAGGCGAGCAACACAGCCTGCAGTTCTTCGATGTTCATGGCCGCGCCGTGCACAAGGTCCACGCCCGCCCTCAGACCGACCTCACCGCGCTGGAAGCCCTGGTGCAACGCCACGCCCGGCCCGAAGCCCGGCCCGTGTTCATGCCCGGCACCCCCTTGCGCGCCCCCATTCGCCCCGACGAAGCCATCGACGCGCTGGGCCTGGGCGATGCCTGGTCGGGGATGCGCGACACGCACCAGTTCTTCTCGCTGCTGCGCAAGTTTGAAGTCGATCGCGCCCAGAGCTTCAGGCTCATGGAAGGCATCCACACTAGGCGCCTGCCCTTGGTGAGCGTGCAGTGGTTGCTGGAAGCGGCGGCCAGCAGCGGCGTGCCCATCATGGTGTTCGCGGGCAACGAAGGCTGCCTGCAGATCCACACCGGCGCCGTGCACCGCATCGAGGTCATGGGCCCCTGGTTGAACGTGCTGGACGAAGGCTTCAACCTGCACCTGCGGCACGACCATGTCGCTGAAAGCTGGCTGGTCACCAAGCCCACCGACGATGGACCCGTGACCTCGGTGGAGCTGTTCGACGAGCAAGGCCAGGTCATCGCCATGTTCTTTGGCGAACGCAAACCCGGCAAGGCCGAGCTGCCCGCCTGGCGTGCCCTGGCCCACCAACTGGTCCATGGGCCGGTGGTGCAAACGGAGGCCGCATGAACAACCATCAAGGGCCCCTGAAAACACGCCGCGACTGGTTGCGCCGGACCTCGGTCTCGGCAGCGACCCTGGCCATGTCACCCCATGGCTGGTCACAAGGCAAACCGGCCAACCCACCGCGCCTGATCAGCCTGACCGGTGGCATGACCGAAGTGATCTACCGCCTGAAAGCCGAGCGCTGGCTGGTGGCCACCGACACCACCAGCGTCTTCCCCGAAGCCGCGCTGCACACGCCCAAGATCGGCTACATGCGAGCACTGTCGGCCGAAGGCGTGCTATCGCTCAAACCCACGGCGGTGCTGGGCACGCATGAGGTCGGCCCGCCCGCCGTGCTGGACCAGCTGCGCGATGCGGGCGTGGCCTTGCAGCTGGTGCGCGCCGATCACACGTTTGATGAGCTGGTGGCCAAGGTCAACGCCGCCGCCCAGGCCAGCCAGCAATTGGCGCAAGGCCAAACGCTGATCGCCGAGCTGACCCAGCAATGGAAGGCTGTGCAGCAACGCGTTCAAAGAACACCGCAAGCGCCCCGCGTGCTCTTCGTGATGGCCCATGGCGGCAAAGCCCAGGTGGCGGGCCAGGCCACGGCCGCGCACGCCATGTTGACGTTCGCTGGTGCCCGCAACCCGCTGTTCGAGTCCACCGGCTACAAAAGCCTGACCCCCGAAGCCGCCGCCACCGCCGTGCCTGATGTGATCCTGACCACGGCTGAATCCATCCAGGCCAGCGGCGGCATTGATCGCTTCTGGGATCAGCCCGGCCTGGCCTTCACACCCGCTGGCCGCGCCAAACGGCTGGTGGTCATGGACGCGCAGTTCCTGCTGGGCTTCGGCACGCGCTTGCCCAATGCTGTCGAGGCCTTGGCCAGGCAATTGGGCACCATCACAGCATGAGCGCGGCCACCACGGCCTGGTCAAGCTCGGGCCTGCAGCCACGCCTGTCCACCAGAACACTCGGCTTGATCGGCCTGATCACACTGGTGCTGGCCCTGGCTTGGGCCGCCACGCAAGGCGCCTACGCCATCTCCCCCGCCAGCCTGTGGTCCCTGCTGACCTCGCCCGACCAATGGGCCACGCACCCCGATGCCCAGGTCTTCTTCCACATCCGCGCGCCACGCCTGCTGATGGCCTTGCTGTCGGGCGCGGGGCTGGGCCTGACCGGCGCCCTGGTCCAAGGCCTGTACCGCAATCCACTGGCCGACCCCAGCCTGATCGGCGTCACCAGTGGCTCGGCCCTGGGCGCAGGGCTGGCCATCGTGCTGGGCACGGCCATGCCGGTCATGTGGTGGAACTTCCTCGGCTCATCCCTGCCTTTGCTCACCGCCTTCCTGGGCGGCCTGGCCGTGACGGCCCTGGTCTGGCGCTGGTCCAGCATCCAGGGCCAGGTGCGCCTGCCTTTGCTGCTGTTGATGGGCGTGGCGGTCAACGCCCTGGCCGCCTCCGGCCTGGGCTGGCTCAGCTTCATGGCCAACGACACGCAACTGCGCTCACTGACCTTCTGGCTGCTGGGCAGCCTCAGCGGCACGCGCTGGACCAGCGTGGCCTGGGCGGCACCCCCGGTGCTGCTGGCACTGTGGTTCACCTGGCGCCTGGCACCGCAGTTCAATGCCCTGGCTTTGGGCGAGGCTCAAGCTCGCCTCATGGGCGTGTCCGTCAGCCACCTCAAACGCCACGGCGTGTGGTGGTCGGCCTTGGTGGTGGGGGTGCTCACCGCGCACATCGGCATGGTCGGCTTCGTGGGCCTGATCGCGCCGCATGGCGTGCGCCTGCTGGCGGGTGCCGACCACCGCGTGGTGCTGCCCGGCTCGGCCTTGCTGGGCGCCATCTTGCTGATCCTGGCCGACACCGCCGCCCGCACCGTCGTGGCCCCCGTCGAGCTGCCCCTGGGCGTGCTCACTGGCTTGCTGGGCGCACCTTTGTTCTTGTGGATGCTGCGACAGCGGCATGCCTCTGTCTGAAGAAAAGGAGAACCCACCATGAGCCTGACCGCCCAAGACCTGCGCCTCGTCAAAAGCCAGCGCACCCTGCTCGACATCCCCCAACTGCAACTGGCCGCGGGCCGCCTGCATGCGCTGCTCGGCCCCAACGGCGCGGGCAAATCCACCTTGCTGGGCGCCTTGGCCGGGCTGGAGCACAGCGTGCTGCGCCAGGTGCGGTTGCTGGGCCAACCCTTGTCGCACTGGGACACGCTGGACCTGGCCCGCGCCCGCGCCCTGCTTCCGCAGGACAACCCCGTGCCCTTTGACTTCAATGTGCGCGACATCGTCCGCATGGGCCGCTACCCCCACAGCGACCAGCCGCATCCGCGTGAAGCCCACCTGGTTGACGACGCACTGCAGATGGCCGGGGCGCTGCACCTGGTGCACCAACGCTACGAGCTGCTGTCGGGCGGCGAGAAAGCACGCGTGCACCTGGCGCGCGTGCTGGCGCAGGTGTGGGCACATCCCGACCACCCCCAGGAGCGCTGGCTGCTGCTGGACGAACCCACCGCCGCGCTGGACCTGGCCCACCAGCACACGGTGATGCGCCTGCTGCGCGAACTCACGCAACAAGGTGTGGGCGTGATCGCTGTGCTGCACGACATCAACCTGGCGGGCGCTTACGCAGACCAGGTGCTGGTGATGAACCAGGGGCGCATCGACACCATGGGCGCGTGCGAGCAGGTTTTGCAGCCTTCGCTGGTGGAGCGGGTTTGGGGGGTGGTGTGCGAACGTTTGCCCAGGCATGGGCCCTTGCGGGACTGGCTGGCGTTTTCATGAAGAGACGGGTCAAGCGTTGTTTTTAGGGGACATCGAAAGTACACCCCCCACGCTCCGGGGGATGCTCGCAAACCAGAACAGTATTGCGAATCGTTATCATTTGTGAAGTTATTCCCGTTCGGGTCTGCATTTCATTTTCCGGAGCCACGTAGTCATGTCTCGCCAACGCCCCCTTTCCGCCCCGTCCCTGGGCGCCCTTGCCGCTGGATTCGGCCTGAGTCTGCTGGGCTCGTCCGTGGGGGCCCAAACGGCCGACGGTGCACCCCAAAAGGTCGACGCCCCTTTGCCCGAGGTGACGGTGAAAGGCACAGTTGATCGCACGCCTCCGGCGAAAACCTCCTACCAGGCCACCACCACCACCATCGGCAAAGGCAAACAGGAACTGCGAGACATTCCTCAATCGGTGACGGTCGTCACGCAGAAGCTGATGCAAGACCGCAACCTCACCGACATCAAGGACGTGCTGCACACCACGGCCGGCGTCACTTTCCAGGCAGGTGAAACCGGCGAAGAGGACATTCGCCTGCGCGGCTTCTCGCTGAGTCAATCCGGGGACATCTACATCGACGGACTGCGCGATCCCTCGCTGTACGAGCGCGACACCTTCACCAACGACCGCATCGAAGTCCTGCGTGGCTCGGCCTCCATGCTGTTTGGCAAAGGCTCCACGGGGGGCGTGGTCAACCAGGTCAGCAAGCAACCCTACCTGATGACGCAGCACGAGGTTGAAACCACCGTGGGCACCGGCAAGATGGTCCGCCTGACTGGCGACTTCAACATTCAGACCAGCGACACCTCGGCGCTGCGCATCAACACCATGGTGCACGAGGCTGACAACCGCGGCGCCACCGTGTCCAAACGTGGCATCGCGCCGACCTACCGCTGGGGCATCGGCACCGCTGACGAATTCACCGCCAGCCTGTATCACCTGCAGTACGACAACAACCCCACGTACAACCACCCCTGGATTCTCGTGAATGGTCGAATCGTGCCCACGCTGGAGGCCGACCACTTCTACGGGCTGGCCAGCGACCACAACAAGGGCAATGTCACTTACGGCACCTTGAGCCACCTGCACAAGTTCTCGCATGGCGGAGAACTCAAGACCACCCTGCGCCAAGGCTATTACCAGCGCGATCTGTTGGCGACAGTGGTCGGTTTCGGGACCACCAATGGTGCAACCACGACCGTGGACAATGTCAGCGATGCCACCATCATCAACCGGAACTCATCCAAGGGCCGGATGGCTGCCACGCGCGGCACCTTGCTGCAAAGCGACTACAGCCAGACCTTCAAGTTCGGTTCGATGACCGACACCCTGATCACTGGCGCGGACTTGTCTTGGGACAAGGCCTCCCGCGCGAACAATTTCTCCAACCCTGCCGCTCGCCCGCCCACCACAGTGGGCACCCCGGACAATGGTGCATCGGTGCCCGATCTGCGTGGAGCCATCCCCTACAGCCACTTCACAGCACGCAACCTGGGCCTCTACGTCCAGAACACGCTGGCCTTCACGCCCGCGTTCAAGCTGATCGCCGGCCTGCGCAATGACCAGTTCAGCGCCTCGTACCACACAGCCGCCGGCGCGAGCTTCTCGCGCGATGACAACTTGTGGAGTCAGCGCCTGGGCTTCTTGTTCCAACCCAATGAAGCGGCCTCGTTCCACACGTCCTACGGCACGTCCTTCAACGTCTCAGGCGACACCTACCAGTTCACCCCGGGCGCCCCGAACACCAAGGATGCCAACACCCCGCCCGAGCAAAGCCGCAACTTTGAAATCGGCGCCAAGTTCAACCTGCTGGACCAGCGTCTGTCGTTCAATCCCTCGATCTTCTACGCCGAAAAGTACAACGAGCGCAACACCGACCCGGACAGCGCATCTGCCCAGCAACTGCTGTCCGGCAAACGGCACACGGCTGGCCTGGACCTGGACATCGCTGGCAGGCTGACCAAGAATTGGGAGGCTTACTTCTCCTACACCTGGATGCCGGAAGCCAAGATCGACAAGAGCAACGTTCCCGCCATCACCTGCAATGCCAACACGGGCGTCTGCAGCGCCAACAATGCTCAACAGCAAGGCGACCGCCCCGGCCTGACCCCCAAGCACAGCGCCAGCCTGTGGAGCACCTACCAGTTGAATCCGCAATGGCGCTTCGGCGCGGGCCTGAACCACCGCGGCTCGCAGAATCCGGAAGGAAACCGTACCGCCAAGGCTGCCGACTTCACCACCGCAGATCTGATGGTCGAGTACACCATCGACTGGCGGATGTCCCTGCGCTTGAACATCAACAACGTGACCGACGAGTTGTACGCCGATGGTCTGTACCGCGGCTTCTACATACCTGGCGCAGCGCGCTCTGCCCAGTTGAGCCTCAAGGCCACGTTCTAAACTGTGGGGTCTGAAACCTGACTTCGCCGCCATGCTGCTTCACATCCCTGATGTCCTGACCCCTGACGAGTTGCGTGCCTTGCACGCCACCTTGGGTGAAGCAGCATGGCGCGACGGTCGAGCCACGGCTGGCACGCAAGCGGTGCATGCCAAAAACAATGAGCAGGTCATTCCTGGCAGCGAGCAGGCCAAGGCCGCGCAAACCCTGGTCCTGCAAGCCCTTAACCGCCATGCCTTGTTCTTCTCGGCCACGCTGCCCAAGAAGACTTTCCCGCCGCAGTTCAACCGCTACGGCAACGACACCAACCGCTACGACGATCACGTCGATGGCGCGGTCATGCACTCGGCCAGCACCGGCACCAGAGTTCGCACAGACGTCAGCTGCACCTTGTTCCTGTCCGAACCAGCAGATTACGAAGGCGGCGAGCTGGTCATCAACGACACCTTCGGTGTCCAGTCCGTCAAACTGCCGGCCGGGCACATGGTGATCTACCCGTCCAGCAGCGTGCACCGCGTCGAGCCCGTGACACGCGGGCAACGCGTGGCCAGCTTCTTCTGGGTCGAGAGCATGGTCCGCCGTGACGATCAGCGTCGGCTGCTGTTCAACATGGACATGGACCTGCTGCGCCTGCGCACACAGCACGGCGAAGACCCGTCCCTGGTTGGTTTGACCGGCCTGTACCATAACCTTTTGCGCATGTGGGCCGACACCTGATGTTCACGGATCACACGCACAGACAGAAAGCATTCCCATGAAAGCAACCCTCATCCTGTCCCTGGCCCTGTTCGCGGCCACGCCAACACTGGTTCACGCTCACGGCGATTTCAAATGCAACGAACCCGCTGCAGAATGGAAAAAGCGTGACGAGTTGGTCAGCAAACTGGAGAAAGACGGTTGGCAGATCCGCAAGATCAAGATCGACAACGGCTGCTACGAGGTCTACGGCTTTGACAAGCAAGGCAACAAGAAAGAGTCTTACTTCAATCCCAAGACCCTTGAGCTGATCGGCAACGTGGTGCAGTGATTCAAGTCTGGGACCGCCTCATCCGCCTCCTGCACTGGACACTGGTGGGCGCCATTGCCATCACTTGGCTGAGCACCATGGACCTGGGCATCGGTTGGGCACACGAGCGCGCTGGTTATGTGGCCGCAGCGGTGGTGTCGATTCGATTGATGTGGGGTTGGGTGGGGCGCCGATACGCCCGCTTTGCCCAGTTCGTGCGCCGCCCCTCCATGGTCCTGGCCTACTGCCGACAAATGTGGCACCACCGCGAGCCCCGCCACATCGGACACAACCCCTTGGGAGGCTGGATGGTGGTGACCTTGCTGGCCGGTGTGGCGGGCACCGCCTTCACGGGTTGGCTGCAAACCACCGACCGCTACTGGGGCTCCGAGCCCTTGGAAATCATCCACACCTGGATGGCCTGGGGCCTGCTCGGCCTCATCGCACTTCACCTGATCGGCATCATGTTCACCAGCCTTCGCCACCGCGAGAACCTGGTGCACGCCATGATCACCGGGCGCAAAGCCGCCCCCCATGGCGACGATGTCGCCTGATGGCCGCCCACCCATGAGCCCCATCCCTGAACTTGGCGCGATCCCACCCGGCACGGTCAACCTGACCGACTACGCCGCCCACGCGCGCGAACGGCTTGACGACAACGCCTGGGCCTATTTCAGCGGTGGCGCGGGCGACGAGCTCACCCTGCAGGCCAACCGCACCGCCTGGGATCAATGGCTGCTGCACCCGCGCGTGCTGCGCGCGCTGGCGGGTGGGCACACGCGGCAAACCTTGTTGGGCCGGGTGCTGGCGCACCCCATCTTGCTGGCACCTGTGGCGTTCCAGCGCATGGCCCACCCCGATGGCGAGCTGGGCACCGCCTACGCGGCCGCCGCCCAAGGTGCTGGCCTGGTGCTGAGTACCCAGGCCAGCACCTCGTTGGAGCACATCGCCCAAGCCATCCTGAAAGACGAAGGCCGTGGACCCTTGTGGTTCCAACTCTACCTTCAGCGTGACCGGGGCTTCACGCAAGCACTGGTGCAGCGCGCGGAGGCCGCCGGCTACGAAGCCTTGGTGCTCACCGTCGATGCCCCCACCAGCGGCGCCCGCGACCGCGAACGACGCGTCGGCTTCAAACTGCCGCCCGGCATCTCGGCCCTCAACCTCGCGGGCTTGCCAGATGCTCCGCTGGTGTCCTTGCATCCCGGGCAAAGCGCCATGTTCGACGGCCTGCTCACAGCCGCCCCCACCTGGTCCGACATCGCCTGGCTGCAAAGCATCACCCGCCTGCCCATCCTGCTCAAAGGCATCCTGCATGAAGACGATGCGCGGCAAACGGCCCAACTGGGCGTGGCCGGCCTGATCGTCTCCAACCACGGTGGCCGCACGCTGGACACGGCCATCCCCACCGCCTGGGCCTTGCCGCGCATTGCGCAAGCCGTCGGGCCCGACATGCCCTTGCTGGTGGATGGCGGCATCCGGCGCGGCACCGATGTGCTCAAGGCCATTGCATTGGGCGCCCATGCCGTGCTGATCGGGCGCCCCTATGTGCATGCATTGGCCACGGCTGGTGCACTGGGCGTGGCCCACGTCATCCGCCTGCTGCGCGATGAGTTGGAGATCGCCATGGCGCTCACTGGCTGCGCCACCTTGCAAGACATCACCCCCGCCGTCTTGTTTCAACGCGCTGAATAACACACGCGTTTGACACCGTGAGGTCAATGCCGCGCAGCAAAGAGGGCATGCCGATGCGCGCGCCCAGCCTTCACGCCGCCGTCACACGGCGCAGGCAGATTCCGGTCCTTCAACCAACCCCTTTGAAGGATCTCCATGGACGCCCCAGAAGTCTCGACGTCACGCCGCACACTCCTCAAAGGCGGCTCTGCCGCCATCGCCGCCGCCTTCGGTGGCCCCATCGCCGCGATGGCCTCGCGCGTGGCAGAAGCCTCCACCTCATCCTGCATGGCGGCCACGTCGTCCGTTTTGCTGGACAGCCCTTATGGCGCACTGGCCCCCGTCAATGACCTGACCACCGGCCTGCCCCTGATCCAGCTGCCCCCAGGCTTCTCCTACAAGTCCTACGGCTGGCGCGGCGACGTGATGACCGACGGCCTGATCACCCCCAACGGGCACGACGGCATGGGCGTGGTCCGCGCTCGCAAGGTCGGCCGCAGCACCGAGATCGTGCTGGTGCGCAACCATGAACTGGGCACCGGCAGCAGCGCCTCGTCCATCATTGGCGCCAGCCGCACCGCCGTGGCCAAGTACGACACCGGCACCACCTCGTCGGCCTACCAACTGGGCGGCACCACCAACCTGGTCTGGCGCGATGGCAACTGGGTGGAAAGCTACGCCTCGTTTGGCGGCACCAACCGCAACTGCGCAGGCGGCGCGTCCACCTGGGGCTCCTGGCTCACCAACGAAGAGATCCGCAGCAACTCGGTCAGCAGCACCGGCAAAAAGCACGGCTACATCTTTGAAGTGCCCGCCGACCCCAGCCTGACCGCCGCCAACCCCAACCCCCTCGTCGACATGGGCCGCATGGCCCACGAAGCCAGCGCCATCGATCCGCTGACCGGCTACTGGTACCTCACGGAAGACCAGGGCAACGCCAACACGCTGTACCGCTTCCGCCCCACCAACATCGCGGGCGGCTTGAACTCCCTGCACGCTGGTGGCACCTTGCAAGGCCTGAAGGTCAAGAGCCAGGCCAACGCCGACCTGCGCATGCCCACGCTGTGCCAGGAGTTCGACACCGAATGGGTGGACATCGCCAACCCCGACCTGGACGGCGCCACCCTCTCCTCCGTCGTCGGCAACGTGTCGGCCAGCGGCCCGTACCGCCAGGCCTACGCCAACGGCGCCGCCATCCTGGGCGCTGGTGAAGGCTGCTGGGTCGCCAACGGCACCGTGTTCTTCACGGACAAGCAAGTGTCGACCAGCCCCAGCCGCGCCGGCCGCATCTGGGCGTTGGACCTGGCCTCGATGGTGCTCAAGGCCATCTTCGTCAGCAACGACCTGCAAGTGGGCAACTCGCCCGACAACATCTGCGTCAGCCCACGCGGCGGCCTGCTGTTCAACGAAGATGGCGGCACCAGCGGCCCCAACAGCGGCCCGGCTGTGACCGCGCAACGCCTGATGGCCCTGCACCCCAATGGCAGCTCCTACATGTTCGCGGCCAACAACTACAACTTCACGGCGGCTCAACTGGCGGCGGCAGGCAAGCCCAATGCCCCCACCGGCAACCTGCGCAACACCGAATGGTGCGGTTCGTCTTTCAGCCCGGATGGCCGCGTGCTGTTCGTCAACCTGCAATCGCCTGGCGTGACCTTGGCCATCACCGGCCCCTGGACCAACGGCACGCTCTGAACCCCGACACACTAGGAGTACCCATCATGAAAAAACTCATCGCATCCCTGGCCCTGTGCGGCCTGGCCACCACACCTGCCTTCGCCGCCACTTTCATCGGCAGCACCAGCGCGGGCAACAGCGTGGTCACCGACTACAGCGACGCCGGCCTGATCTCGTTCGACCTGGACTTGAGCGACCTTGCTCCGGTCTCGCTGAGCTACCAGATCACCGCCGACGACCTGCTGTCGGGCTTGGACTTCAACGCCGTGCTGCGCAACCTCACGGGCACGGGCTTGAACGAAGTCCGCTTCAGCCTGAGCCTGGCCAGTTTCCAGACGCTGGGCACCGTGACCCGCAGCTTTGACCCCTCGTACACCGTGGCCTCCAGCCTCGGTGGCCAGCAGGCTTTGGTGAGCTTCGGCTCGCCCGAGTACCTGGACGTGGCCATCGGTAACCCCCTGGGCACGGTCGGCGCGCAAAACTGGCTCATCGACACCGGCAACCTGCAAGTCGGCGATGTGCTGACCGTGACGGCGGCCGTGCCCGAACCCGAAAGCTACGTGATGGCTTTGCTGGGGCTGGCGGCCATTGGCGCTTTCACCCGCCGCCGCAGGGCCTGAGTCCACGGAACAGCTCGCCCGCACCTCGCGGGCGAGCACACTCTTTGCAATTCTTAACAAGAATCGTTATCATTACGATCATTGTTAAGGAGTCATCAGAGTGTTCCACCCCCATTCACGAACCGCCATTTCATTGGCCGCGTTGGCCACGCTCTTTGGAGGCGGTTTTGTCAGCCCCGTTTGGGCTCAGAACAGCGGCGACAACGCCGTTGAATCGTCATTGCCCGGCATCACAGTCCAGGGCGCGCGAACCCGGCCCGGCAGCCTGCTAAGCCAGACACAGACTGGCAGCAAAACCGACACACCCTTGCGCGACCTGCCCGCCTCGGTCGTCGTCGTGCCCAAAGAAGTGCTGCACGACCAGGGCACCCTGACGATGAATCAGGCGGTTGAAAACGTGAGCGGGGTGCAACCCGTCATGGGTGGCGGCTATGGCTTTGCCAACAACTACGTGATCCGAGGCCAGGCCATGCGCTTTCTGCGCGATGGCTACTTCGATGGCACCACGCAAAACGGCTACTGGCGCACGTTTGCCGATGTCGAACGGGTCGAAGTGCTGAAAGGGCCAGGGTCGGCCTTGTACGGCGCAGGCCAACCCGGCGGCAGCTTGAACGTGGTGACCAAACAGCCTCAGCGGCGCTTTGGCGCGGAGCTGGCCACCACCATGGGCAGTTTTGGCACCGTGCAGGCCAGCGCGGACATCACCGGCCCCTTGTCGAAAAATGTTGCAGCACGGCTGATCATCAACACCGAGAAAACCGACGGTTGGCGCGACCTGTCTCGCGAGATCACCGAGGTTCTGCCTTCGCTGACATGGTGGGTCAATGACAACAGCACCTTCACCATTGACTACGATCACCGCGAACTGAAAGTCAAACCCGACAACTACGGCCTGCCCTTCAACATCAACCGCCAGATCGTGCCGGTGCCCCTTGAGGCCAAGTACTACAGCCCCTTCAACTACAGCGATCAAACCATCGACCGCCTGACCTTGGGCCACGAATGGCAGTTCTCCAGCGACCTGTTGTTGCGAACGGCTTTGGTTCAGGACTGGCGCTCGCTGGACATGCTGCGCAATGCCGGTGGCGCCGCGGGCGACATCAACAACGCCATGACCGGCCGCAACGTCCGCACCCAGAACGACGATGCCCGCTACCTCAGCCTGCAAAACGAAATCGTCTGGAAGTTTGGCGAGCCCACCGCACGGCACACAGTTCTGGCTGGCGTCGAGTTCAACCGCACCCGGGCTGACACTGTCCGCATCGGCTACAACCTGCCAAACATCGACAACATCAACCAACCCGTGGTGCAAGAGACCTCGTTGGCTGGATTATCCCCAGTGCTCTCTCAGGGCTTCAACCGCCACATCAGCTCACAAGCCTGGGGCCTTTACGCCCAAGACCAGATTGCGTTCGGCGAGCAGTTCAAGCTGCGTGCCGGCCTGCGCGCAGAAAGCGCCAAGGTCACCGACCAGGGACTGCAAGGAGCCTCCGTTGTACCGCGCACGGTGAAGGACACGGTGACCTGGACCACAGGCTCTTTGGGCGCCGTGTGGCAACCCTCCAGCCAGACCTCGTTCTACGCGGGTTGGTCCAACGGCAAGTTCGTCAACCTGGCCACCGAGGCGGGCAAGGTCAACGCATCGGCAGACGGCACCGTGATTCCGGAAAGCTCGTCACAGCTGGAAGTCGGCGCCAAGCTGTCCTTGCTGGACAACAAATTAGACCTGACCACCGCCTTGTTCGAGACCCGGCGCCAGGACTACTACATCACGCTGCCAGGCAACCTGGACCCGACACCCGATGGCAAAGACAGGACGCGAGGCTTTGAACTTGACTTGTCGGGCAGCCCGGTGACTGGCTTGACCACCACGGCCAACCTGGTTTGGCAAGATGCCAAAACGACCGCCAATGCCAACGCCAGCATCACTGGCAAACGGCCCGCCGGCGTGGCCAAGACGGGCGCCCGCCTCTGGGCCGCCTACCGCTTGCAGGCCGAATCGCTGCGCGGTTGGGGTGTCGGTGGTGGCGTCACCTACCGTGGTGACACCTATGCCGATAGCCTGAACCTGTACCGGGTGCCGTCTTACACGGTGATGGATGCCAGTGTCTTCTACGAAACAAAAATGTGGGACATCGGCTTGAACCTGCGCAACCTGACCGACCGCCGCTATTTCACCAACGCCACCTTCAGCGGCGCCTTGCCCGGTGAAGAGCGCGCCGCCTTCCTGACGGCACGCTTGCGTTTCAACTGATGCGCCATCGAAAACCCACCATGAAACCACATCACTTCAAAGCCTGCGTGGCCTCGGCATTGGCCTGCTTGTCGATGAGCACCGCACGTGCCCACTACCTTTGGATCGAGCATGAAGGCCCCCAGGCCACCGTGTTTTTTGGCGAGTACGAAGAGTCTGCCCGAGAACGCTCGCCGGGCCGACTCGATGAGATCCCGGGGCCTCATGCCCAGTGGCTGACGGCCTCCGATGCGGTGGCTAAGCCCGTCAAGCTGAGCAAACGCGCCGACGGCTTTGCCTTCGCATCGCCGATTCCCGCGCAAGCCACGATCCTGGTGGAAGAGCTGGCCTTGGGGGTGAAAGACTGGAGCATGTCGGGCATCGGCATCGTCAAGCCATTCTTCTACGCGCGCCATCAAGGCACCCTCCCCACCTCAGCAGCCCAGCCCGGCCTGACGCTGGACATCGTCCCATCGCCTGAAGCGGGCAACTTCAAGGTGTACTTCCGCGGCAAGCCACTGCCCAAGGCCGATGTGAAGATCGTGGCCCAGAACACTTGGGCCCAGGAAGCACGAACGGACAAGGAGGGCGCTGTGCGCCTGCCCATGCCCTGGAAGGGGCAATACATCTTGCAAGTGATCCACCTGGAGCAAGGCGCTGGCGAGTTTGAAGGCAAGCCTTACCAAGCCAAGCGGCACCGGGCCACCTTGACCCTGACGGCGGCGCAAGGCGAGCCCACCTTCTCGCCTTCACGCTCAAGTCAACCATGAGTGCGGTGCTGCCGGGCCACACGGCTGCCCCGGTCAGCCGCCCTGGCGGCCCCTTGTTCTTGCCCGTCGGCTGGCGCCGAGCTGCCGTTTTGAAATGGCTGAAGCGCACCCACGCCTGGTGTGGGTTGTGGGGCGGTGTCTTCGGCTTGCTGTTCGGAGCCACCGGCATCCTGCTCAATCACCGTGCGGTGATGAAGCTGCCTTTGGTGGAGACGACCCCCAGCAACTTCACCATCCCGGTGGAGCCCGACCAACGCGCTGACCCTCAGGCCATGGCGCAATGGTTGGCCACCTCGCTGCATGTGCGACCTGAGCAGTTGCGTTTGCTGCGAGAGCCGGCCAGGCCCGTCAGTTGGGGCCAGCAATCATTGCAACAGCCCGAGCGCTGGGAGTTCAGCCACTCCGGCCCCAAAGGCAGCGTGGTCGCGGAGTACTGGCGCGGCAATCCACTCGTCACGGTCAAGCGCAAGGAAGGCAATGGTTTTTACCTGCTGACGCGCTTGCACATGGCGCAGAGCGTGCACCCCTTGTGGATATTGGCCGCTGACTCGATCGCCGGGTGCCTGGTGGTGCTCTCCATCACGGGCGTGCTGATGTGGTCTCGCTTGCATGGTCGGCGCCTGGTAGCACTGACCCTGTTCGGCATCCCACTGACCGCACTGGTCACGGGTGCCTTGCTGTCGCTGTAAGCCACTCAGCGGCCCTGGCCATCAGCTCGCCCGCAATTTCGTGGGCGAGCGTTTCTTCTGGCCCACCCCCAGCTGGTGGGCAATGAACTTGGCAAACACCCACAAGGCCGACTCGCTCGGCTTGGGGGCTTCTCCCTTGCCAATGCGCTTGAGCTGACCGGTGTACCAGGTCACCTCCAGCAAACCCATCTTGTCGATGAACTTGATGCCGGTCTTGATCGGCTTGATCACGTGCGTCGGTTCCTGCCCGTTCAACAAGCGCTGAGGCAGCGCAGGCTCCACCGCCAGTGCCCGCGCCAGTCCCACCATGTCCACCGCGCCCGAGCTGATGGCCGCGGCCATGCCCTGCGATGAACGGAAGCCCCCCGTCACCACCAACGGCGTCTTGACGGCCTGGCGTGCCTTCTCGGCAAAGGCCATGAAGTAGGCCTCGCGCTGGCGCGTGCTGTCCTTCACCGGCGCGGCTTGGTCGGCCTTGATCCCCGTCATGGCGGGCGCCTCGTAGGTGCCACCCGACACCTCGATCAAGTCGATGCCCGCTTCGGCCAGCGCGCGGATCGTGTCCAGCGACTCTTCTTCCGTGAAACCACCGCGCTGGAAGTCGGCCGAGTTCAGCTTGATGCCCACCGGGAAGTCAGGCCCCACGTGTTCGCGCATGGACCGGTAAACCGCCAGCACAAAGCGGCGGCGCTTCTCGGCCGTGCCACCCCACTCGTCGGTGCGGCGGTTGTGGTGCGGTGACAAAAACTGGCTGACCAGGTAACCATGCGCCCCATGGATCTGCACGCCCGTGAAACCAGCCTGCTTGACGATGCCTGCCGCCCGGCCATACCGCTCGACCAGGCCATGGATCTCGGCATCGGTCAACTCGCGCGGCGTGGCGAAAAAGGCTTTCATGTCATCGCGAAACGGCACGGCCGATGGCGCCACGGTCTCTTTGTTCAAGCCCTTGGGCGATTGCTTGCCCGGGTGGTTGAGCTGCACCCAGCATTGCGTGCCGCCCCGCGTGCCCGCTTGCGCCCAGGCTTTCAGCTCGGCCAGGTGGCGGTCGTCTTCGATGACCACGTTGCCGGGTTCGCCCAAGGCGCGCCGGTCGATCATCACGTTGCCGGTGACACACAAACCCACACCACCATCGGCCCAGGCCTGGTACAGGCGCACAAGCTCCGGCGTCGGCGCGCGTTCACGATTGCCCAGGGCTTCGGACATCGCCGATTTGAACAGGCGGTTCTTGATCACCACGCCATTGGGCAGCGTGAACGGTTGGGCCAAAACGGCTTGAGGCGTCATCCTAAGTACTCCTGAAAACACCGGGAAAGACGCGATTGAACACCGAAATGGCCATGTCTGCAGCGCACACAGGCCCGCACCACCGGCTCCAATGCACATTTCATTGACGTTGAAGGGCCACAAACATTCATAAACACTGTTTTTCAGAGGGAAGTGGCATTACCATCGCAGGCGCAATACCCTTGAGGAACACATGCGAACACAGCATGTGCCCGAGGCAAGGCATCAGATCTGACCCTAGATTGGAGTGAATTCACATGGCAACTGCGAAGAAAGTCCCGGCCAAAAAGGCTGCGGCACCTGCGAAAGTCCCGGCAAAGAAGGCTGCACCTGCAGCCAAGAAGGTCGCTGTCAAGCGCACCCCGAATGCCGCCTTCATGAAGGCTCTCACACCGAGCCCGGCTCTGGCCGCAGTCATTGGCGCTGAGCCACTGCCGCGTACGGAAGTCACCAAGAAGGTTTGGGAATACATCAAGAAGCACAA
>NZ_JAUSAR010000165.1 GCF_030652515.1 Aquabacterium sp.
TGCCGCTGGCGTTCGTGCTGGTGACGGTGCTGACGGGCAGCGTGATGAGCATTATGCAGTGGTGGACACTGATCGACAACACGCCCAACCCCAAGGACGCCTTCCAGCTCAAGTTGATGGTGGTGCTGGGTTCGATCATGATCGTGCTGACGTGCATGATCATGGCCGACGCGGTGCGCAAATGGGTGTCGATCCTGCGCCAACCGCCGGCGCGGCCGAAACGAGAAGAGCCCGGCAGGGAACCGGTCCTGGAGACCGCGGACCGGTGATTTGAGATCTGAAATTTGAAATTTGAGAGCCTCTTGCAAAACTTGATAGACAGGCCGATTTTCTTTGGGAATGGGGGTGGTTAAAAAATGAAGAGAATGGTATGATCCGTGTGCTTAAAACTCTCCCGAAGGAAAGCACGCACCATGTCCATCCTCTTCAAGCTCATTACTACCATACAGCAGACCCTTTTTCCAGCATTAGAAACCGAGTTGGACGCCCCACTGGGCGAAAAGGGCGAACTTTTCGTCAGCGTCGTCGAACTGGTGCGTCCCGAGCGTTTCACCGCGCATTTCGAGTGGGCCGGGGTGGGCTGCCCGCGCCAGTGGCGCTTGCCGATCCTGCTGGCCTTCATCGCCAAGGCGGTTTGGAATTTTCCAACCACCCGCGCCTTGTTGGACCGTCTGGCCCACGATCCCACCCTGCGCCGGCTGTGCGGTTGGGAGCGGGCGGGCGAGGTGCCCAGCGAGGCCACTTTCTCGCGCGCCTTCGCCGAGTTCGCCAAGAGCCAGTTGCCCCAACAGCTCCACGAAGCGCTGATCAAGGACAAGCTGGGCGACAAGCTGGTGGGCCACCTCAGCACCGACGCCACTGCCATCGCGGCGCGCGAGAAGCCCGCGGCCAAGCCCAAGCCGGCGCCCAAGGCCAAGGCCAAGCGGGGCCGGCCCACGAAGGGCGAGGAGCGTCCGGCCCCCGATCCCAAGCGCCTGGAGCTGCAGGGCGGGCGCACGCTGGCGGAGAACCTGGCCGAACTGCCCTGCCAGTGCGACAGCGGAGCCAAAAAGAACGCCCAGGGCATCAACCAGTATTGGCGCGGCTACAAGGGGCACCTGATCACGGCCGACGGCGGCATCCCGGTGGGCTTCGTGCTCAGCAGCGCCAGTCTGCACGACTCGCAGGTGGCCATCCCGCTGCTGCAAATGGCGGCCGGGCGGGTCACCAGCCTCTACGATTTGATGGACTCGGCCTACTACGCCGAACCGATCATGGGTTACAGCCGGCGCCTGGGCCACGTGCCGGTGATCGAGCCCAAGGCCACACGTGGGGCGCCGGCGGCGCAGCTGGAACCGGCGCGGCGTCTGCGCTACCGCGAACGCTCGACGGCCGAGCGGGCCAACTCGGACCTGAAGGACAATCATGGCGGCGCGACGGTGCGGGTGCGTGGCGGGTTGAAGGTGGCGGCGCACCTGATGCTGGGGGTGCTGGTGGTGGCGGCCAAGAGTTTGGTGGGGCTGCTGGAGTGAGGAGCCGCCTGGGGGGGTACGAAAATTGATCGGCTTGGGGGGGGGAGAGGAAGAGACATGTCTTGGCCTGCGAACAAAATGTCTCGTAATGGACAATTCATTATGCATCGGTTTCTTTGTGAGAAATGGTGTGAGAATAAGATTGCTATGTTTAAAAAGTAAAAATTATTTTTTCAGACTTTTGCAAGAGGCTCTCCACTTTTTTATTTAAATAATGCCGCATTCTCTGGCGTAGAAGATCTTTCTCCATATCGAACAACGCGCCGCCACGTTTTTCCATGAGGCCATTGCTTGGGCGGTACGCCGCCAAGTCGAGCGGATTGGGCCAAGAGCGGTAATCAGATCACAGTCATCCCATAGGTATTCGTAAATGAGTCGGCTTGCAGGCATAATTCTCCTGAACCAAATACCAAGCGGTAAGCCGCTGGAGGAGAGCACTATGCCCAACAAACCGACCCGCACCAAGTTTAGCGCGCTGGCGCAAATTTGCGAATGGATTCCGCCGTTCCTCGTCGCCAAGCTCGCGCGCCAGCACGGCGTGGACGCCAAGGCCCGCGCCTTCAGCCCGTGGTCCCACGTCATCGCGCTGCTCTACGCGCAGTTGGTTCACGCCATCAGCCTGAACGATATCTGCGACGGCCTGCGCCTGCACGCGGCCAAGCTCTGGCGCCTGCGCGAGGCCGCACCGCCCAGCCGCAACGGCCTCTCGCACGCCAACAAAGTCCGCCCCGCCGCCATGGCCGAGGATCTGTTCTGGTCGGTGCTGAATCACCTGGCCTCGCTGCGGCCGCGTTTTGGCGGCCGCACCTACGCCGGCATGCCGCGGCGCTTCAAGCGGCTGATCCACGTCGTGGACGCCACCACGATCCAGCTCGTGGCCAACTGCATCGACTGGGCGCGCCACCGGCGCAAGAAGGCCGCCGCCAAGATGCACCTGCGCCTCAACCTGCGCTCGTTTCTGCCGGCCTTCGCCGTCGTCGACACGGCCAAGCTGACCGATGCCCGCGCCGCCCGCACCGTCTGCGCCGGCATCGGCCGCGGCGAAATCGTCGTGTTCGACAAGGCCTACGTCGATTTCGGCCATCTTTACGAATTGCAGCAGCGCGGCGTGTTCTGGGTGACGCGGGCCAAGGACAACATGCAGTCGCGCTGCGTGCGCCGGCGCCTCAAAAAGCCCGACGGCAACATCCTGCGCGACGACGAGGTCGTGCTGAGCGTGGCCAAGAGCCATGCGGCCTACCCGGAGCCGCTGCGGCGCATCGTGGCCCTGGTCGAGATCGACGGCGCGCTGGTCGAGATGACGTTCATCACCAACAACATGGACTGGTCGGCCGCCAGCGTCGCCGATCTCTACAAGAGCCGCTGGTCGATCGAGGCGTTCTTCAAGCAGATCAAACAGACCCTGCAGCTGTGCGATTTTCTCGGCCACAGTAAAAACGCCATTCAGTGGCAGGTCTGGATGGCCCTGCTGCTGTACGTGCTGCTGCGCTTTCAGGCGTTCCTGTGCGACTGGAGCCACAGCTTCACGCGACTGTTCTGCCTGATGCGGGCCGTGGTTTGGGACGGCCTGGCACTGGGGCCGCTGCTGCGAAGTTATGGGACAGCAGGCGGCAGCTTCCGCATGCTGCGGGCGCCGCACCAGGGATATTTCCCAGGATTTGAGGCGTTGTTCGCGTCGGGCGGAGGCTGAGCTGTGGGACAGCATGTGGCGCAGGAGCACAAAAAAAGGGGCAATTTCATTGGAATTGAAAAAAGTCATCAATGCCGTTTGGGCTACATGATGAAACGGATGCTGAAAACAAAGACTTTGCGTTAATCCACGCATCGGTTCTTTAGCCTTATGGGATGACTCTGAATAAAATTCGAGAATTACGCCTTGGATACGGTAATATAGAATGAAAACCGGCGGCCTGCCGCCAAACGCATTACACCCAGTTCGGAACGGTTATGAAGCAATTTTTTCATTTTGTGATGATATGCGGCGCGGCGATGATGCTCCTGAATTGCGCCAAATCCAACCAGCACGCGCCGGCGCGTCAGACCACCCCCACCGCGGCAGCCGGCAGCCCGGCCGCGCCGCCGCCGGCG
>NZ_JAUSAR010000166.1 GCF_030652515.1 Aquabacterium sp.
TGGTGGTGATCTTCATCATCACGGCGCCGCTCCTGGCCAGCTCGATCAGGCTGGACCTGCCCAACACCGAAGCCGCCACCCCTGGCGACGCGCCCAAATTCGTCACGGTCGTTCTGGACAAGGCCGGCCAGGTCTTCTTCAACGACCAGCCCGTCACGTTGCCGCAACTGGCCGAGCGGCTGGCCCAGTCGGCCAAACAGAACCCGCAGACCGAGGTGCAGTTGAGGGCCGATGAGGCCGTTCCTTACGGCCGGGTTGTCGAGGTGATGGGTGCGGCACAGAAAGCCGGCCTCAATCGCATTGGCTTCGTCGCCGATCCGCAGGCGAAACCATAGACGCAGCACACGCAGTGACAAGCGTGCGGCCACATCCCCGGCCCTACAATTTGGGGATGCAAGAAAAGTACAACCACCAGGGCGTCGAAAAAGATGCGCAGGCGCACTGGAACGGCCGCGATGCCTATCGCGTGACCGAGGACGCGGGCAAGAAGAAGTTCTACGCGTGTTCCATGCTGCCCTACCCCAGCGGCAAGCTGCACATGGGCCACGTGCGCAACTACACGATCAACGACATGCTCACGCGCCACCTGCGCATGAACGGCCACAACGTGCTGATGCCCATGGGTTGGGACGCCTTCGGCCTGCCCGCTGAGAACGCCGCCTTCAAGAACAAGGTGCCACCCGCGCAGTGGACCTACGACAACATCGCTTACATGAAGAAGCAGATGAAGGCGATGGGCCTGGCGATCGACTGGTCGCGCGAGATCGCCACCTGCCAGCCTTCTTATTACAAATGGAACCAGTGGCTGTTCCTGAAGATGCTGGAAGCGGGCATCTGCGAGCGCCGCACACAAACCGTGAACTGGGATCCGGTCGACCAGACCGTGCTGGCCAACGAACAAGTGATCGACGGCAAGGGCTGGCGTTCGGGCGCGCCGGTGGAGAAGCGCGAGATCCCTGGTTACTACCTGAACATCGTCAAATACGCCGACGAGCTGCTGAGCGCGGTGGCCAACCCCGAAGACAAGAACTACCTGGCCGGCTGGCCAGAGCGCGTGCGCGTGATGCAGGAGAACTGGATCGGCAAGAGTGAAGGCGTGCGCTTTGCGTTCAAGCACGACATCACGGGCGCTGATGGTTCGCTGATCAACGATGGCCAACTGTGGGTCTTCACCACGCGCGCCGACACCATCATGGGCGTGACCTTCTGCGCCGTGGCACCTGAGCATCCACTGGCCACGCACGCAGCAAGCACGAACCCCAAGCTGCAAGCCTTCATCGAAGAATGCAAGACGGGCGGCACCACCGAAGCCGAGCTGGCCACGCAAGAGAAGAAGGGCCAAGCCACCGGCCTGTTCGTGCAGCACCCCTTGACGGGCGAGCAGGTCGAAGTGTGGGTCGGCAACTACGTGCTGATGTCCTATGGCGACGGCGCCGTGATGGGCGTGCCCGCGCACGACGAGCGCGACTTCGAGTTCGCCAAGAAGTACGACATCGCGATCAAGCAGGTGATTCAAGCCGAGGGCGAAACCTTCAGCCTGGACGCCTGGGCCGATTGGTACGGCGACAAGCAACGCGCCACCTGCGTCAACAGCGGCGTCCTTGACGGGTTGAGCCACAAAGAGGCCGTGAGCAAGGTCGCCGAACTGCTGTCCGCCCAAGGCATCGGCGAGAAGAAAACCACCTGGCGCCTGCGCGACTGGGGCATCAGCCGCCAGCGTTATTGGGGCACGCCCATCCCCATCATCCACTGCGGTGATTGCGGCCCCGTGCCTGTGCCCGAGAAAGACCTGCCCGTGGTACTGCCCGAAGACGTGGTGCCCGATGGCAGCGGCAACCCGCTCAAACTGCGCCCCGACTTCCTGAACGTGGGCTGCCCCAAGTGCTGCAAACCGGCCCAGCGCGAAACCGACACCATGGACACCTTCGTGGACTCGTCCTGGTACTTCCTGCGCTACACGGCCCCGGACAACGCGACCCAGATGGTGGACGAGCGCACCGAGTACTGGATGGGCGCGGCCAACGCCCCCGGCGACCGCGGCATGGACCAGTACATCGGCGGCATCGAACACGCCATCCTGCACCTGCTGTACGCGCGCTTCTGGACCAAGGTGATGCGCGACCTGGGCCTGACCAAGGTGGACGAGCCCTTCAAGAAGCTGCTGACGCAAGGCATGGTGCTCAACCACATCTACTCGCGCAAGACCGCGCAAGGCGGCGTGGAGTACTTCTGGCCGCACGAGGTCGAGAACATCATGGACGCCAGCGGCAAGGTCGTCACCGGCGCCAAGCTCAAGAGCGATGGCTCGCTGGTGGACTATGGCGGCATCGGCACCATGTCCAAGTCCAAGAACAACGGCGTGGACCCTCAGGAGCTGATCGAGCAATACGGCGCCGACACGGCCCGCCTGTTCGTCATGTTCGCCTCGCCGCCCGAGCAAACTTTGGAGTGGAACGACTCCGGCGTGGAAGGCGCGCACCGCTTCATCAAGCGCGTGTGGAACTTCGTGTCGCGCAACGCTGAGCTGATCAAGCCCGGCTTCGCCGTGGACCGCACGCAGCCTGTGGCTTTCTCCGATGAGGCCAAGACGCTGCGCCGCGAGATCCACCACATCCTGCGCCAGGCCAACTACGACTACGAGCGCATGCAGTACAACACCGTGGTGTCGGCGCTCATGAAGATGCTGAACACGCTGGAAGCCGCCAAGCTGCCCGCCACGCCTGAGAACAGCGCCGCCCTGGCCGAGTGCGTCAGCATCCTGCTGCGCCTGCTGTCGCCCGTGTGCCCACACATCAGCCACGTGCTGTGGACCGACCTGGGCTACGCCGAATGCTGTGGCGAGCTGCTGGACGTGGCCTGGCCTGGCGTCGACGAAGCCGCCCTGGTGCAAGACGAGATCGAACTGATGCTGCAGGTCAACGGCAAGCTGCGCGGCTCGATCAAGGTGCCTGCCTCGGCCGACAAAGCCGCCATCGAAGACGCCGCCCTGGCCAGCGAAGACGTGGCCAAGTTCAGCGAAGGCAAGCCGCCCAAGAAGATCATCGTGGTGCCTGGCCGCCTGGTCAACGTGGTGGTGTAAGGTGCAGCGCATGAACCGCCGCACCTTCACCCTGTCCCTGTTGACCTTGGCCACCAGCGCCGTCGTGGGCCTGAGCGGCTGCGGCTTCGAGTTGCGCCGCGCGCCCAATCTGGCGTTCAAGAGCGTGCAGTTGAGCGGCTTTGCCGCCAACTCGCCGCTGGCCAGCGAACTGGCCAAGGCGCTGGAAGATGCCGGCGTGTCGGTGGTCGAAAGCACGGCCGCGGCCGCCGCGCAGCAGAACGTGCCGGCCAACATCGCCGCGTCCAGCCCCCGAATCCTCAGCTCGCACGTCGTGCTGGAGGCCCTGTCCGACACGCGCGAACAGGCCGTCGCCTCCATCACCGCCTTCAGCCAGGTGCGCGACCTGTCGCTGCGCACCCGCTTCAGGTTCCAGCTCACCCGCGCGGACGGCAGCCAGTTGCTCGCCCCGATCGAGCTGCTGCTGACCAACGACCTGCCCTACAACGAAAAGGACGCCCTGGCCAAGATCGACGAATCGGCCGCCATGCACCGCGCCATGCAGACCGACATCGTCCAGCAGGTCATGCGCCGCCTGGCCGTGGTCCGGCCCGAGCAACTGGCCCCCTGAGCCCGGCATGCAACTGCGCCTGGAACAACTGGCCGCCCACTTGAGCAAGGTCGGGCCCAGCGGCATCAAACCCATCTACACGGTCTACGGTGACGAGCCCCTGCTCGCCCAGGAAGCGCTGGACACCATCCGCGCCGCTGGCCGCGTGGCGGGCTACACCGAGCGGCAGGTGCACACGGTCACGGGCGCGTATTTCGACTGGTCCAGCCTGCTGGGCGCGGGCAGCGCCATGTCCCTGTTCGGCGACAAGCAGTTGATGGAGATCCGCATCCCGTCCGGCAAGCCGGGCAAGGACGGCTCCGTGGCGCTGCAAAGCTATTGCGAGCGCCACGCCAACGACGACAGCGTGCTCACCGTCATCACCCTGCCCAGGCTGGACAAAACGCAAACCACCAGCGCCTGGTTCACCGCGCTCGACAACGCGGGCGTGACCCTGCGCTGCGATCCCATCGAGCGCCAGGCCCTGCCCCTGTGGATTGCCCAACGCCTGTCCGCCCAAGGCCAGCAGGTCGAGCCCGGCGAGGCTGGCCAACGCGCCTTGGCTTTCTTTGCCGACCGCGTGGAGGGCAACCTGCTGGCGGCCCACCAGGAAATCGCCAAGCTGGGCCTGCTCCATTCGCCCGGGGTCATCACCATCGATCAGATCGAAGAGGCCGTGGTCGATGTGGCCCGCTTCAACGTCTTCAAACTGAGCGACGCGGTGCTGTCGGGCCAGGTGCAGCGCACCCTGCGGATGATCGATGGGCTGCACGCCGAAGGCGAAGCCGCCGTGCTGGTGCACTGGGCGCTGTCTGAAGAGATCATGGCCCTGCACCGCAGCCGGGCGGCGCTGGACGCCGGCAAGCCACTGCCCATGGTGCTGCGTGAGCAGCGCGTCTGGGGCCCGCGCGAGCGCCTGTTCGAACGCGTGCTGCCGCGCCTGAAAAGCCCCAACCTGGCCCGCCTGGTGACTGCCGCCAGCACGGTCGATGGCATCGTCAAAGGCCTGCGCCACCCCCAGTGGCCCGAAGACCCGTGGGAAGCCCTGCGCCGCCTGGCCCTGATGCTGTGCCGCCAGATGGCCCCGCAGACCTGACCGTGGTGCAGCGCACCATCGCCTGAACAGGCCGTGGTTGCGCTGGAAAATCCGCACGCTGCCCCTGCGGCCTGCTTGTTATATTGCGGAACGACCCGCATTAAAAGAAAGGCCTCCCTTGAGCGACGGCGCCCTGGTTCCATTGAACCGATCCGAGCATTTGTACTGGGCTGGCGAGGGCTACCTGGGGCCGATCAACATGCCCTTCATGCTG
>NZ_JAUSAR010000172.1 GCF_030652515.1 Aquabacterium sp.
CTTTGGCCGCTGGCAAGACCCTGGATCAACTGAAAGTAGGCTGATTTCAAGGCCATCGGTTCAGGAGGCAGTGGCAGGTGCGGTCGCCATCCCGTGCTTGGGAAATGAGGCCTGGAGCCGAGGGTCGCAACTGTAGCGCTGTACCAGTTTGCAGAACGGACAGTTGTCGCCCAAGTGGACCACGGTGCCGATGGCCATAAGCACATCGCTGCCGCAGGTCGGGCAAGCGAGGACCTCGAACATCGGGGTGCAGGCCAGCCAGATGCCATCGGTGTGCGATGCCAGATCAAACGCCCGGTCAAAACTGATTCGGTGCGGACACTGACAGACGGCTTGGTATCCGCGGTAGGCGCTGACCAGCGTCTCTGCTGCGCCGAAGCCAGTGTTGCGCAGGCGGCGGTAGATCGACATGAAGATTGACGATTCAGCCCTCGCGATGAGGTTGGCGCCGTGATACCACTCCAGGGAGTTGGGCGGACGTCCGCGTGGGATGGTTTGAGGGTCATTGAAGAACAGCCTCTGCACGTCCCGTGGGTTGAGCCCTGTGAGGTGATGGATGGTGCGCACCCGGGCACCCAGTTGTGCACAGTCTTGCGCCAGGCGTATGGCGCACAACTGGCGGTCAGCACGTGTTGACATCATGGTCCCCTCCAGTCACGACATGCTTGCGGGCACCATGGGCGCGAGTTGCCGTGGCCTTGGCGCATGAACGGCGGCCAGTGATGCCTGAAGCGGCGCGGGCGCCTTGAGCAAGGCAAGCAAATCCTGGCGTGGAGGGAAGAGGGTGCTTTGGCCGATTTGATCGACGAATGCCCACAACTGTTCCTGGCTCATGGCACCAAGGAAATCTGCTTGGGCGGCGTCCAGCCCGAACTTGCCGCATGTCGATACCCGATCTTGCGCGATGCCCAGCCTGATGGCTTGCAACAGGTACAAATTGGTCAACTGCACATCGGTGAACTGGATGCTGCTCATGGTCTTCTCCTGTCGGTGTGCCCAGATGTGAGTCGAGATGGGCCAGGTTTTGCGGCGAGGTGTGACTGCTTTGGTGTTGTGTGTGTGGAGCAATGAGTCGGCTCAGCATATTCATGACCATCGAGTGGAATCAATGCCCGAGAGCGGGGGGATGGTGTGTTTGCCATCGACAAAAGCCCGCATTGCCTGCCGCATTTGTCACTGTCAATGGGCGCGATGCTATGAACTTGGCTTCGACATAAAAAAGCCACCAGAGCCATGGCCCTGGTGGTGAATCACTGTGATCCGAGATCAGATGGCTTGCGCCAACTCCTTCCATTCCTTGACGGGCAGTTCGATCAACTTCCCGCCCAGGGCTTCGAACTCGGTCGCACGGTCGTAGTCCTCAACTTCCTGGGAGAAGTGCGTGACGGCATTCACCAGGCCATACCCCGACAGATCACCTTCGGCGATCAGGTGTCGCAGCACCCCGGCGCGTTCGGCGTCATTCAATGTGTAGCGCTGAGCCAGCACTTCCACCGTCTTGACGGGGTTGCCGACGAGGTGAATCTGCAAGGTCTTTTGCATCTTCTGTGCGGCCTGCATGAACGTTGCTTCAGACACGGCTGCCTGCACCACGTCGCGAACCTTCAGGAAGAAGGCCTTGTCGTCGGCCTGCAAGGTGTCGTCCTTGAAGACCATGATGCTTTCGTCGGATCCGAGTGCCCGCCCGACGTGGGTTTTGCGCAAGGAGCGGTCTGAAGCAATCAGGCCATTGCGGCACACCAGTCGATACAGCAAGGGCTGCACCGACAGCGTGCCTTGTCCCACCTCCGAATTGGAGATGACCACGCCAGCCTGGACGATGTCGCCAGGCGCCATTTCGACCTTCAATTGCGGTGTGATGCACTTGATGTACATCCTCGTGTCGGTGAGTTCCACAGACTCGAAGCGCACATCAGGCAACTGCTGCAGGATGGGCAGCACACTTTCGGCCAGATCGTAGTTGTCAAGGCGACGATAGCGGTCTGACAGCACGGCCCGGACGTTGCCATCCAGCGTGCGAATCATGCGGCGGTCATCGTCGCTTTGCAGCCAGGTGTTCACGTTGCGGTCCAGCAGCACCGGTTGCTCGGATCGCATGCGCTCGAAGTACGCATAGGGAATCTTCAGTTTATCCGCCAACTGGCGGCGCGCCAGCGGCAAAACGCCATAGGGCGTGGAGACCCCGCCTTCGCCAATGACGAGGCGGGTCTCGCCTGTGTCATCGGTGTCGTGCCTCAACAGCGACGAGGGGAGCACCAGGTCCTTCTTTGATTGCAACTGGCGCTCAAGTTCATGGGCCAGGCTCACCAGGGAACGTCCGCTTCTCATATCAAGCTCCTGTTCGGGAAAGAAATGGCGGAGACGGCATGACCCACATGCGGGGATGCACATCCCCGCCAGGGTTGATGACGGATGGGTGTTGACCCATCCACACAGGGCGCAAACTGACCACAGGCCAGGGCTTCGCCCAACTTACAAATCACTCATTCAAAACGCCAGGGCTGTCTTTGCCTTGCCATGTGGTTTGGCCTGGTCTGACAGCTACCAGTGGGGATACATGACTTACGTGGTTCGGGAGGCGTGTTCCGCCTTGGCCAGCCACACATCGGCCCAGTCGGTGCCCGGGATCTTGGGCAAGAGCACCCGAACTTGCCGGGGGCCGCTCTGGTGCTCCTGCTTCTTCAGCCGCCGAGCCAGGGCAAAGGCAAACATCTGGCCGTCAAAGTCCGCTTGGGCATCGTTATCGGCATAGATGCAGATGCTCTGCACCGAGTCGGGCAGCCACAGCTTTTCCAGGTTCCCGGCGTTGAGTCCTGCCCACACGGGTTTGCCGGTGGCCAGGTGCACCGCCATGGCGGTCTCGATGCCCTCGGCAATGGCCAGTTCGTGCTCGGGTTCGAACAAGCGCACGGAAGCACCATTGATGCCCGAGGAGAGAACCTTTTTGGCCTCGCTCACATTGGCCTTGCGGCCATCCTTCAGATACGTGCGGTGCAGCGTGACCGCGTGACCATCGGCGCCCTGGATGCAAGCCAGCATGGCGGCGTATTCGGCCACTTTGCGCGACTTGCCCGAGGTGGGATCCTTCTCGTAATAGCCCAGCGCTGGATGCAGGCGCAGCACCTTGGGGTAGTGGGCCAAGGCGAGCCGCCGACCGGATAGGTAGCGGTCCACCTCATCACCGGGTGTCACGGGCTTGGCTTCTTCCCAGAGTCGCTTGGCCAGAGCCTTCATACGCTCGGCCGAAGGCTCCGGTGACGCCACATGCGGGGCAGGGCGCGAGGTGCCCACCACGCGTTCGACTTCCTTGAGCGCGGTGTTGAAATCCAGGCCTGTGACAGCCTGCAGCAGCTTGAAGCCACCTCCCGCGCCACAGGCGCGACAGTGGTAGTTGCCTTCACCGAACTTGTCGGTGTACTGAAACCGGTCCGTGCCACCACAGAGCGGGCAGGGCTGGTTGCGCTTTTTGAGAATCTGCTCGCCAACGCCCAGGCTGCTAAGGATTTCAGTCCAGCGACCATGGGCTCGGCGTTTGACGTCTTCAATGCGAGCTTCGTACTCGGGGTTGTTCATGATGAACTCCGTGTTGATGACATGCTCTGCAGGGGATAGAGCAGCGGTCAGCCGCGATGGCGAACCGATGGGGTGAACAACTGGCCCGCCTGCAGTGCTTCGATCACGCTGTGCTCGATGAACGCCCAGGGCAGTTGGTGCTGGGTGTGCAAGACCTGGCCTATGTCGTCCAGGCGTTCGACCTTGAAACCTGCCTGGCTCCACAGCACGCGGTAGGTCAGCCAGTCGGCACCGGCGATGACAAAGATGCGGCCGGCCTGGCCGGTCAATACTTCGCTTTCCTTGACCAGGAACTCGATGTCCTGGGGTTCAACGACCATCAGCATGGGGATGCGGTGGCCATGGGCGTATGCTTGTTTGTGCATAGGGCACTCCATGTATGAGGTGATGTGAGGTGACGGCCAGGGCCGATCGGAACGATCTGGCCTTGGCGTTGTTTGGGGCTGTTGGGATCAGGTGAACAGGTCACCCTGCTCGGACATCTGCTTGAGCTGTTCATTGATCCATTGCGGATTCCTGGCTAGGCGGGCCTCAACCCACTGGGGGTTGCTGGCGATGGCATCGCGAACCCATTGGGGATAGCGCTCAAGCGATTCCGACAGCCAGGCTTTGAGCTTGTTGCGGATGTGGTCGCGGATGTCTTGCGCATCCACGAGGCCGCAGTACGCGATGGGCGACAGCGGGCTGCATCCCACGACACGCAGGCAGTTCACGAACGAGAAGGGCTGTTGGTCCTTGTCCCGCTCGGTGAACACCCAGCGCAGGGTGTCGAACTTGTCTTCCAGCGGCGTGGCCGGGTCAGACAACTGGTTGATCTCTTGCAGCAAGCGCCAGTGCAGGAAGACGATGTCTTCCTCGCTCCAGTCGATGCGGTCGGGCGGATCGTCCAGCGACAGTGGGTGTGGCGATTGATCCGGAAAAACGGACTGCGTCGCCCCCATGAAGCCATTCAAGGCAGCTGGGGGGTGAACCAGGGATGTGCTCGTGTGCAGCATCGTGGCCTCCATGTGAAATTGGGAGGCACGGCGCACCACGGGTGGGGCAATGCCCCACAGGGTGATGAACAGTCGGCAAGGTGTTTTGACGCCCTGCCGATGGCGATAAAGAGACTCCAGGGCTGGCTTGATCGGGCAGTGAGCCCGTTCGGATCGGTGTGCCAGCTACCGATCGAAGAAGGCTTTCTGGGTGAGGGCGCGCATGCGGCGTCAGTGCAGTCGTGCACTCACCACGAAAGTCGCTTCGATGGCATCGGGACGGTGGTGACCGTCAAGGGTTTGATGTGAACTCCAGGGCTTGCCTTGTTTGAATGCAGGGCCAGCTGCTGCAAGTCTGCAAGGTAGTGCCTTGCCATGAGGATGGTCAAGATGGTTCCATGCCAAAACGGGGGCTGATGCCGAAAGGGCCTTCAAATGCCGATGATTCCCGGTGGTGATGCATGGACGCGGTTCGCAAGATGGTGGCGAGCACGCCAGTCACGGGAGCGCGACATGTCTGATATTCACCAGATCGTCAAGATGGACCAAGGCGGGGTCAATGACCGCATCCTGGCCAAAGAAAGCAAGGCAGATTTCAGGCGCATCGAAGCGGCCAGTGTGAAGATGCCCACGCGCTTCACCAGCGCGGAGGGCAAGCGCTTCTTTGTTCGCCTGTTCAACACCTTGCAACTCAACATGCACTTCATCTCGGTGATCGCACGCACCCGTCTGGATCACGATGACATCGTCAAGGTGGAGGCCAGCGTTCGGGCGAAGCTTGACGCGGTCAACGAGAGCTTGAACAGTGCCATCGATGGCGCAGAAGCCTTGTTCAAGGCCCATGGCATCACCAGTGTGGCGACGTATGACACCGTGGCCCTGTCGGTGGACGTCAGTGTGCTGTCTTCGTTTGGGCGTCGCTTCCTGGAGGTCCTGGGTAAGCTTGACCAGTTGATGCCACTGCTCCAGACGCTGGAGATCCATGAGGTGATCACTGCGCAGGCGGTGGACATCCAGCGCGCCAGCCTCAAGCGTCAGGTGCGCGACGTGGCCAACGGGGCTCGCAATCTGGCCACTGGCCTGAGGCGCCGCATGAATGCCATGGGTGAACGGGGTGAGGGCGGTCCCGAGTCTGTGCCAGCCCCAGCAGCAAATGTTCAAGCATCTGGTGTGCTTGCTCAGGAGTTGGAAGCGACCGGCGATGATGCAAGTGTTTCGTCAGCCACGGACACCATGGAGCCTGTGGATGCTGCTGTTGTCGTCAAGTAGCTACTCAACGCGACCTGGTTGATGCTGGCAAGCGCCACGCGCAAGGGGCCGACTTCACGGACGATTTCGAGGAGCAAAAGCCGTTCTTGCTTGAGGCGTCCCATGTCGTCCGCTAAGGTGATATCGGGACGCATGTTGCGCCACCGTCGCAGTCGATACCTGCCTGCCTGTGCCTGTCCACGTTGCGCTGAGCCATCCCGTTGACGAGGCACTATGTACTTGGAGTTGCTCACAACCACACCGTGCGACCGGGACGCCGCCGATGTGATGCCGGAGTCGTGCGTCCCTATCGGCATGCGCAAACCCTGACCTAGCGCCGCCGCTACAGAGCAGGTCATGTCTTCCATCGGCATTCGCCGTGAAGAGGCCAGATCATGCCCAAACCCAACCGGGGTGCCGTTGTCGTGCCCGCGGCACCTGTCCATGCTGTTGCGGCGCCATCATTGCCGCAAGTTGGCTTTCTCCGACAGGCACAGGTTCTGCAATTTGTTCCCATCTCCAAGTCCACACTGTGGCGGCGCGTGCAGACGCGCACCTTTCCTGAACCCGTCAAGCTGTCGGTGCGCGTGACCGTCTGGCGGGTGGAGGACATCAGGCAATGGATCGCTGAACAGAGTAGCCGTGCCTGACGCCCCTTGCTGAAGCCAATGTTCACGCTTTCAGAGCCCACCCCCTTGCCATGCACCCTGCTTGGCATGCCTTGCCCCGACATTGAGCGCGCAGGGGCCTTGGCACAGGCCAATGCATGGGAAGTGTGCCTCAGCCCATGCGGGGCGGTGCCACGGAACTTGCTTGCTTCTGGGTGTTTTCACGTGGCTTTTGTCCACGCCAAAGCAGATCTGCCTGATGCCGAAACCCCCCGCCTTCACCGGCGATTTCGACTGGTGAAAATTGCGATCAGGGTTGAGCATGAAGGCGCTTTGGCAGCGTGAGGACAAGTAAACAAAGCAGGGAGAGGGTCATGTCATGCGCACCAGAACTGGAACCAGACGGGGGCACCGTTGCCCATTCGATCAGGATGCTCAAGGAGGTCATCGATGGCGACACCTATGAGGCCGTGGCCGCGCGGTTTGGCGTGTCACGCACGGCGGTTGAGCGGCGCATCAAAGCCATAGCGGTGCAGTTGAGCCAAGTGGCCGACATCGATGGCTTGAATGAAGATGGCGCTGCATTCGTCAGACGCTTGCGCCTGCACCGCGATGCCATCCTGACGGCCTTGGAGGATTTCGATCCGAGAAAGACGGTCGAACATCGTTCAAGCCGCATCGTCTCCATGGATGAGATCATCCAGGCAGGCAAGCGCATCAAGGGGCGCAGCAATCGGGCCTGGCATGACCTGTCGCTGTTCTATCTCCTGTTTGCCACGGGCGCACGTCCCCTGGAAATCGCCCGCCTCGAAGTGAGGGACTACCTGAGCTCCGATGGCAGCGTTCGGCGCCACTCTCAAATGCGTGCCGAGGTGGCCATCACTGGAAAGGCCCGCCCATTGCACTTCGCCAGCACGAGGCTGGACGAATCGCTTTCAAACTACTTGGAAGAGCGCCTGAGGCTCGGGCTGGGCTTGGGACGGGATGGTGCTTACAGAGGGCTTGATCCAGATAGCCGCTTGTTCCTGTCTACAGCAGGAGAGGGGTTCAAGATCACACCCTATGGTGCGCCTGGTCAGCGACGGTTCTTGTGTCGACCGATCCTGGAGACCTATCGCAAGCTGTTTCGCTATGCCGAGATGAAAGGCGTGACGGCGCTGTCTGTGCGTCGCACCGTCGTGGCACGCCTCTATGAGCGTGGCGCTGATGAGGACGATGTCGGCCTGATCCTGGGCATCAGCGAACGCAGTGCGGTGCGCGAACTGCTGGCTCGCCACAAGCCGACCATCGAGCAACTGCTCGATGAACTGGTGTGAACACCATGCCCACCCGTCAAGGCGCTGAAGGCGACAGTCAGCGCTTTTCCATCAAAGGGCGGGTGGTGGATGCCAGCGCGCCAGACATGCAGGATCTGCTGGCTCACGTGTACGAGACCCCCGAACGTCCCCGATGTCTGTGTGTTCCTGGTGGTGTGGAGATGTACGTGGCGCGGCACCGTCAGTTCGTTGTCAAGCGCATGCCGGAAACCGGGTGTCGGCATCACCCATCGTGCCCATCCTTCGAGCCAGAGTGGCAACAATCAGGTCTGGGCGAGTTGGTGGGCGAGGCTGTTGTGGAGACGGTGCCTGGGCAGATTCAACTGCGTGTGGACTTTCCGTGGGTGCGCACGGTGGGGCGAAGTTTGGTGCGAGGTGAACCACATGAGGTGACCGAGGTGGAGGCACCCAGGCGACGCATGAGCCTGCATGCCCTGATGCACTTCCTTTTCGAGCGGGCGGGCTTCAACCGATGGAGCCCGGCCATGGAGGGCAAGCGCAATCAAGGTGTCCTGCACAAATACCTGATGAATGCGGCCGAGGACGTGATGGTCAAGGGTGTTGGGCTGAGCGAGCGTTTGTACGTGCCCGAGCCCTTCAGCGAAGCCAGCAAATTCGAGGTAGCTCAGCGCCGCCGCAACAAGCTGGCGGTCTTGCATCCGCATGAAGGGCAAAGCCCTCTGGCGGTGGTCATCGGCGAATTCAAGGTCAGCGAGGTAACGGCCCTGGGGCGGCGTGTCTGGATCAAGCACATGCCCGATGCACCCCTGCTGGTGGGCACCAAGACCTGGGAGCGCATTGAGCGGGTCTTCGCTCCATTGTTTGAAGCCCGTGACGCCGACAGCGGACACAAGGTGCGTTTGATGCTGGCGGCGCTGATCCGAGCTCGCCGTGAGCACACCTACGAAATTGATGCGGCCAGTTTGATGTTGACCAGCGAGCACTGGATCCCGGTGGAGGGTGTGCATGAGTTGCCGCTGGTGCATGCGCTCGTCTCTCAGGGCCGACGCTTTGTCAAACCACTGCGTTACGACGCCAGGAGCGCCGCTGCATTTCCCAATGCTTTGTTGCTGGATGCTGGTTGTCTGCCGGTGCCTTTGCATGTCATCAGCGCATTCATGCCCCCGAAGGATCGGGCGGAAAAAGAACGCGTCTTGCGGACGTCCGGTGTTTCATCCTGGCTCTGGTGGAGTGCCGAAGAGATGCCTGCGTTGCCAGAGGCAATGACGTCCAGGAGTCATTGAGCGAACCTCGGGCATATGGGCTCCGATGACCACCGTCTTGAGTCCTTCCAAGGCTGAGATAAACATTGGTCAGGTGATTGGCAGGTGTCGATCAACGGCGTTTGCCGTGGCTTGCTGAGACATGTTGTCGAGCTGTCGGCTGCTCAAGATTCTCCCCTTGGCCAAGCCCACTCAAGATACCGCAATGCGCCACATCTTTTGCCTGAGCACATTGCCCCCTCAGTGACACCAATTGTTTTTTCAAGGCGGTCAACTCTCGAATCCGTTGGGCCACGTGTTCGATGTGCTCATCCAGCACGTTGTTCACGGCCTCACAACTTTCGTTGGGGGCTGCCTGGAGCGCCAGCAGAGCCCGAATTTCATCGAGGGCCATGTCCAGTGATCGACAGTGGCGAATAAAGGCCAGACGCTCGACGTGGGGCCCTTCATAGATCCGGTAGTTGCTGGTGGTGCGCGAAGGCTTTGGAAGCAGGCCCTCGCGCTCGTAGAAGCGAATCGTTTCCACAGGGGTGCCAGACTGGGCTGACAAGTCACCTATTTTCATGGCGGGTTCCTGTTGGCATGCAGATATGGTCATTTTATCGCTTGACTCTGTATCTACTACAGGGTTTCAAATGCGGTCATGGTCATGGTCATGGTCATGGTCACGCCACGTACTACATCGCCCGAAACCACCAGCTCCTCAGCCTGCGCAAATCACAGTTGCGGATGCACGGGGGCATCCACTGCGGCGGTGATCTCGCCCAAACCCCTGGACGCTGGGTGGGCCATGTTCCACATCTCCTCCATGGACTGTTCCTCAGAGGAGGCGGAAATCCGCCGCGCTGTGGATGCCATCCCCGGCATCAAGGCACTGAGGTTTCAACTGAGCGCTCGGAAGCTGGGCATCCAGGCCACGGAGCAGGCGTTGCGCCAGGCTCTGCAAGCCATTCGCAAGCATGTCGTGTTCCTGTTGTTGGAGGTTGCCCGCTTGAAGACGGTGGCCTTATCACGCGCTCAATATCCCAGCGCAGTGCGCTCGGTGACCAAGTTGTCGAGACGTTGTTGCGCTTGTGCGGCGGCGAGCAGCAGGGCGCGCTGACGTTGAGCGTACTGATGAGAAAAGCGCCGACCTTGCCGGTCGCCTTCTCCCACTTCACGCCCAGCTCGCTGTTTCGAGCGAAGGTTCTGGAACTCGTCATAGACATCGCCAATCTGGTTGTCCAGCTGCTTGAGCCGAACGGCCCGGGCCGCTGCGTCGCGCAACAATTGCGCTCGCGTCATGGCGAGCGCACGTTGGGCTGCCTCGGCCTCCTGTGGGTTGGGTGGGTGTCGCTCGACCGAAATGACGCTTGAACGCTTGGCCTGAGGTTCTGGTTCGTCCCCGTAGACCACCTGCCCATTGGGCAGGATTGACAGAATCCGCTCGTCGGCCATGCTCGTGAAGGCGCCGCCAAGAAAAACGAGGGCCAGTGCGGTAGGGGCGAGGCGGCATTGATGGCCTTTCATGCTTAGATCTCCATCTGAGGTGAGCACAGGTGGGCAGCGCCGCGTCAGCGGCCTCCCTTGCTTCGCAGCGCCCGGCGCTTTTGCTGGCGATCCTGCCGACGGATGCGTCGCTTTGCTCTGTCCCGCCACTCCAGGTAGAGCCCATAAGGAATCACGACGCACAGTGCCGCTCCGCCCAGGACCAGCACGTAGGGCATCACATGTTCTCTCACGGTCATGCTCGTTCCTTCCGGTTCAAGGCGGTGGCCTGGCGTTCGGATCCATGCCAGCCTCAGCACGATGAGCGCTGGCGTGCTTGTCTCCCAGGTCGCAGAATGGGCTGGCCTGATCGCAAGCCTGGGTCTCGCACTGCAGTGTCGAGTGGTGGATGTCTCGTTCGGCCAGCACGCGGTGCAATGCGGACAGGAGGCTGGCTGGCTCGGACATTGACGGGTCGTGAACAATGTGAGCGCTCAGGCTGGGTCGGTTGCTGGTCAAGGACCAGACGTGCAGATCGTGCACGTCCACGACACCCGGGACCGCTCTCAGCGCCAGATCGATCTCGCTCAGGTTCATGCCCTCTGGTATGCCTTCCAGCAAGATGTTGACGGTCGAGCGCAACAGCACCCATGTGCGTGGCAGCACCCACAGGCCGATCGCCACGGCGATCACCGAATCGATCCAGGTCCAGCCCGTGAACCGGATGACCAGTGCGCCAACGATCACCCCCAAGGATCCCAGCAGATCGCTCCACACCTCAAGGTACGCGCCTTTGACATTGAGGCTGGCATCCTTGCCGGCGTTCAGCAGCCTCATGCTCACCAAGTTGATGACCAACCCAAGTGTGGCGATCACCAGCATGGGGCCCGACTGAACATCCTGCGGCGTGCCAAAGCGCTGCCAAGCCTCGTAGAGGATGTACAGCGCGACGGCAAAGAGCATCAGGGCATTGAAGGCCGCCGCCAGGATCTCGAAGCGGTGATAGCCAAACGTGAGCCGGGCATTGGCGGGGCGCCTGGCGATGCGGATGGCGGCCAGCGCGATGGCCAGCGCTGCCGCATCGGTGAACATGTGCGCCGCGTCCGAGATCAGCGCCAGGCTGCCCGTGATCACGCCACCTACCACCTCGGCCATCAGAAAGGTGAAGGTGAGCCCCAGCGCCCAACGCAGATTGCGCTCGTTGGTGCTGGAGGGCAGGGCGTGGTCATGGCCAGCGCTCATGCGATGCCTCCGTCAGGAGCGGGGCTCGCGGGTGGCATCAAGCCGATGGGGTCCTCTTCGGGCGGTTCATCTTCATCCTTGCGGTGCATCAGGCGGTAGAGCACCGGCAGCACCAGCAAGGTCAGCACGGTCGATGACAGGATGCCGCCGATCACCACAGTCGCCAGTGGCCGCTGCACCTCCGCACCCGTGCCGGTGGCCAAGGCCATGGGCACGAAGCCCAGCGAGGCCACCAGTGCCGTCATCAAGACAGGCCGCAAACGTGTCAGGGCGCCCTCATGGATGGCTTTGTCCAGACCCAGCCCATTGTCACGAAGGTTGCGGATGAAGGAAATCATCACCAACCCGTTGAGTACGGCGACTCCGGACAGGGCGATGAAACCGACCGCCGCAGAGATCGACAGCGGGATGTCCCTCAGCCACAAGGCGAGGATGCCGCCCGTGAGCGCGAAGGGGATGCCCGTGAAGACCAGCAAGCCATCCTTGATGTTGCCGAACATGGCAAACAACAGCACGAAGACCAGCAGCAGCGAGACCGGCACCACGATCTGCAGGCGCTGAGTGGCCGATTGCAGGTTCTCGAACTGTCCGCCCCAGACGGTCCAGTAGCCCGTCGGAATCTTCACGGTCTGCAAAGATTTTTCGGCTTCGGCGACGAAGGTGCCCAGGTCGCGCCCTCGCACATTGGCGCTGATCACGATGCGGCGTTTGCCATTCTCCCGACTGACCTGGTTGGGACCAGGGGCCAAGTCGATGGCGGCCACTTCTGACAAGGGGATGAAGCGAGTGGCATCGCCCTCGGCACCCTTGAGGGCGATGGGCAGACGGCGAATCGCTTGCAGGTCTGTGCGCACGGTCTCGGGCAGTCGGACCACGATGTCAAAACGGCGGTCACCTTCGAACATGGTCCCGGCCTCCTGGCCGCCGATGGCCGTGGACAAGGTGTCCTGGATGTCGCCGACGTTCAGGCCATATCGTGTGGCCTTGTCTCGGTCTATGTTGATGGTCAGCATCGGCAAGCCGGTGGTCTGCTCGACCTTGACCTCGGCCGCGCCCGGAATGGCCTGCAGCACCTTGGCGATCTGATTGGCCGTGCTGTTGAGCACGTCCATGTCGTCCCCGAAGAGCTTGACCGCGACATCGCTTCGCACGCCTGAGATCAACTCGTTGAAGCGCAACTGGATGGGCTGGGAGAACTCGTAGTTCTGGCCCGGCAGCTTGGCCACTTCCGCCTGCACGGCGGCCAGCAGTTCGTCGCGCGTCTTGCGGGGCTCGGGCCACTTGTCCAGCGGCTTGAGCATCACGTAGCCATCCGAGATGTTGGGCGGCATGGGGTCGGCGGCGATCTCCGCCGTGCCGGTGCGCGCAAAGATGCGCTCGATTTCCGGGAACTTGGCCTTCAGGTGGGCCTCCAGTTGGGCCTGCATGGCCACCGATTGGGTGAGGCTGGTGCCGGGTATGCGCAGCGCCTGAATCGCGAAGTCGCCTTCGTTCAGGCTGGGCACGAACTCACTGCCCATGCGCGAGGCAACCACGCCGGACAACACGACGATCATCGCCGCTGCGGTCAGCACCACGGGTTTGGCACCCATGACGGTGTTCAGCAAGGGCTCATACACGCGCTTGGCGCTGCGGATCACCACGTTCTCCGTCTCGGCCACTTTCTTGCCGATGAACAAGGCCACCGCGGCGGGGATGAAGGTGATGGACAGGATCATCGCACCCAGCAGCGCCGTCACCACGGTGAAGGCCATGGGGTGGAACATCTTGCCTTCCACACCGGCCAGCGCAAAGATGGGCAGGTAGACGATCATGATGATCAGTTGCCCGAACAGCAACGGGCGCCGCGCTTCCTGCGATGCAGCGAAGACCTCGTGGAATCGCTCCTGCAAGGTGAGCGGCCGACCGTGGTGGGCTTGCGCATGCGCCAGGCGCCGCACGCAGTTCTCCACGATCACGACCGCGCCATCCACGATGATTCCGAAGTCCAGCGCGCCCAGGCTCATCAGGTTGGCGCTGACCTTCTGGCTGACCATGCCACTGAAGGTGAACAGCATCGACAGGGGGATCACCATGGCGGTGATCAAGGCGGCGCGCATGTTGCCCAGGAACATGAAGAGGATGGCGATGACGAGCACGGCGCCTTCCAGCAGATTCTTCTTGACCGTGGCAATCGCCTTGTCGACCAGGATGGTGCGGTCGTACACGGTCACCGCGTGAACCCCAGCGGGCAGTGTCTTGTTGATCTCGGCCATCTGCTTGTCGACTGCTTGAGAGACCTTGCGGCTGTTCTCGCCGATCAGCATGAACACGGTGCCCAGCACCACCTCGCGGCCGTTGTCGGTGGCCGCGCCGGTGCGCAGTTCCTTGCCGATGCTCACGTCGGCGATGTCACGGATGAGGATGGGCACGTCGTCGGCGTGCTTGACGATGATGCCGCCCACATCCTTCATGTCCCGAACCTGCCCGGGAGCCCGGATCAGGTACTGTTCGCCCTCGCGCTCGATGTAGCCCGCCCCCACGTTACCGTTGTTGCGTTCCAGCGCATTGACCACATCGACCAGGGTCAGCCCGTGCGCCATGAGTTTCTCAGGGCGTGGGGCGACCTGGTATTCCTTGGCATAGCCGCCGATGGAGTTGATCTCCGTCACGCCCGGCACATTGCGCAATTGCGGTTTGATGATCCAGTCCTGGATCTCTCGCAGATCAGTCGGAGTGTAGACGCTGCCATCGGCCTTCTTGGCACCGTCCTTGGCTTCGACGGTCCACATGTAGATCTCACCCAGGCCGGTCGAGATCGGGCCCATGGCCGGGGTAACGCCCTGGGGCAGCCGCTCCTTGGCCTCCTGGATTCGCTCGTTCACCATCTGGCGCGCGAAGTACAGGTCGGTGCCATCCTTGAAGATCACGGTGATCTGCGACAAGCCGTAGCGCGACAGGGAGCGGGTTTGCTCAAGGCCCGGCAAGCCGGCCATCACGGTCTCCAGCGGGTAGGTGACGCGTTGCTCTGTTTCCAGCGGCGAGTAGCCGGGGGTCTGCGTGTTGATCTGGACCTGGACGTTGGTGATGTCGGGCACGGCGTCGATGGGTAGCTTCTGGTAGCTGAAAATGCCCAATGCGGCCATGCCGAAGACGGCCAGCAGCACAAGCCAGCGCTGCTCGATGGCAAATCGGATGATGCGTTCAAACATGATGGGGGGTCCTTGGGCTCAATGCGAGTGCTCGGCCGAAGCCTTGCCGATTTCGGCCTTGATGACGAAGCTGTTCGTCGAGGCATAGCGCGCCCCGGCACTCAGGCCTTTGACAATCTCGGTGCGCACGCCATCACTGCGTCCCACTTCCACGGTTTTGGCCTCAAAGCCGCCAGGCACTTCGACGAAGACGACCTGACGGCCTTCCATTGCCTGCACTGCGCCAGCCGCCACGGTCACGGCCGCCTCGGTTTCGCCTGATGTCACCGCTACGTTGACGAACAGACCCGGGCGCCAGGCCAGGCCGGGATTGGTCAGTACGACCCGGGCACTGGCTGCACGCGTCTGCTCCCCGATCAGGGCGCCGACATAGGTCACCGTGCCGGTGGCTACATCGTCGAATGAGGTTGAGCTCACGGTGACCTTCTCGCCGACCCGAACGAACTTGAGGTCCTTGGCTGGCACATTGATGTTGGCCCACACGGTGGACAGGTCGGACAGGGTGAACACATTGGCGTCGTCCTTGACGGATTCGCCCAGCGCGATGTGCTTTTCCACGACGATGCCGTCAAACGGGGCCCGCAGTTCGTAGCGGTTCAAGTCGTTGGCCGTGGGCGCGGCGCCCAAGGCCTTGAGCTTCTGGCTGGCGTTGTTCACGGCGATCTCGGCTTCCCGCAGCGCTTGCACAGCCTGCTGGTAGTCCATCTGCGCGGAAATCTTGTCCTCAAAGAGTTTCTTCTCACGGGCATGGGTGGTTTGCGCCAGCGTCAGACGCTTTTGTGCCGCCTGCAACTCGCTGCGCTGCTCGGACAACAGCACGCTGGAAATGGTGGCCAGCACCTGGCCTTTCTTGACCTGTTGCCCCAGGCTGGCCGAGACGGCTTCGACCACGCCTGCCACACGAGGCACGACGTGGGCCGTGCGGTCCTCGTTGAACTTGATCTCTCCGGACAACTGCATCGTGGTGCGGATGCTGGCAGGGCCGACCGCCTCGACCTTGATGCCGCCGGCTGCGATCTGCTGAGCGTTCAACTGGACCGGCTCTTCTTCACCCTCGACATGCTTGTCGGCCCCGGCAGGGCTGGATGCACCTTTGCCCTCGCCCCCTTCGCCCTCCAGCGTGTCGTGTTCTGCATGCGCGCCCGGTTTTTCGTGGTGTTCCTTGTCGTCGTGCCCCTTCGCCTCATCGTGACCGGCATCGGCTTTTTTCTCATCGTGGTGCTCGCCATCATCGTGGCCTTTGGCTTCGTCATGCCCGTGACCATGGCCTTCCTCGGCGGCTTCGCCCGCTGGTGCGCTGGGTGCACTTTTGAGCAACCAAGCGCTGGCCCCCAGTCCGATCAGGACGATGGCAATGATGGCGATGAGTTGGGGGCGGCTGATGCGCCCAGCCTGGCGTTGTGGTTTGGTGTGGTTCATGCAATGCTTTCTCATGGCTTGGCCGTCGATGGCTCGTCGGTGTTGGTGCCCAACAGGCGGTCGATGTCGGCGGTGGTGCGGTACAGCTCGTTCAATGCGCGCAGGTATTGGGCGCGGGCCTGGAACAAGGTGCGTTGGGCATCCAGCGCGTCCAGGAAACTGAACTTGCCCAACTCGAAGCCTGTGGTGGCGGCCTGCCAGGCGCTTTCTGCGCCGGGCAACACCTCTTCTTTCATGGCCTGGACCTCGGCTTGCGCGGAGCGCTGGCGCTCGCTCAGTTGGGTCCATTCGGTCTCGACCCGGATCCGGGTGGCTTGCAGGTCGGCCTCGGCCTTGTCGTGCAGTCGCAGGGCCTGAAGGAGATTGCCTCGGTTGGTGTCCAGCACCGGAATCGGAATGGACAGGCCGATGACCGTCTGGTTGCGTCCGACTTGTTGATCACGCTTGGCCCCCAGGGTCAGGGTCATATCGGGAATGCGGCGTGCGCGTTCGAGCTCGACCATGGCTTGTCGTCGATCAACCTCCAGCCTGGCTTGGCGAAGCGCGGGTACATCCGTCAGCGACGTGTCTGGGCTGAGCAAGGCGGGTAGTGCATTGGATTGCCAAGCCAGCACCTGAGCCCGGGGCGCGGCGGGGCCGAGCAGGGCCGACAGGCGTTGGCGGGCGGATCGCAACTCGCCTTGAGCCTGGCGCAGCTCTACGCGCACGCCAGCATGCGCCACCTTGGCACGAGTCTCATCGACGGGGGAGATCTTGCCGGCCTGGACGCGCTTGGATGCCGCGTCCGCGGCGCGGCCCGACAGTTCGGCAGAGGCCTGCGCCAATTGGACGCGCTCCTGGGCAATGACCGCACCGAAGAAGGCATCGGACACGTCGGCCCGGATTTGCGCACGGCGTCCTTCGACGTCCACGGCGGTTTGAGCCCGCCCAAGCTCGGCGACCGAGACCCGGGCTGACCGTTTACCGCCCAGCTCGATGGGCTGACTGAATTGGACCGTGGTGGTCCGGCTTTCCCGCCGGGTGTCCTCGATCAAGGCCTGAATCTCTGGGTTGGGTCGGGCGCCAGCCTGAATGACCGTGCCGTCGCTGGCCGCCAACTCTTGCTGGTTGGCCACGATCTGGGGGCTGAACTGCAGTGCGAGCCTGATGGCTTCAGCCAGCGTCAGCGGCTGAACTGTGGGGGCCGGCGCGGAGGCAGCGCTGAGCGGCACCTGGGCGGGCGATGCCTGCGCGACTTGCGAAAAGGACGTGGAAGGAAAGAGCGTGGCCGTGGTCAACGCTGCGAGCGTTGCCAATGGCGCCATGAGCCTGTGCATCGAATTCTCCGGGTTGTGGGAAACAACAAAGGGGGAATTCGGCGAGAAATGGCCGTGGTGTGGCCTGGCTATCTATGGATAGAAATGATGCTGAAGCAGCAGCCGTCTCGCCGAATTAAGCGGCGAGACGTATGTCAGGGCGTTCGAGCCCTTTGGGAATGTGCGAGGCATGGCCTCGTTGTGCGAGGCTCACCCATGTCTTGTGTGACTTCAACACGGGTTCGTGTGCTTCACAGACTGGTGGTGCGGCGCTGAAGTGACAGGTCGCGCAATCGTTATCGATGCCGGATTGCTTGGTACTGCCCTGGTCGTTCTTGCTTGAGCCGTTTTGGCCCTTGCCATCGATCGAGTCCTGGTGGGCATGCTGATGATGCCCAAGGTGGCTGGCTTGCGGGCTTGTTTCATGCTGGCAATAGCTGGCCACCGCTGCCCAGGACATCTGGAGCGGAAACCATATCAGCAAAAAAACACACAGCAGGCGGCGCATACGGAGATCAGTATAGATGGTTGACTGGGTCGGTGAACAGCTTTAAAGCGCCAGTTATCGGAGCCAATGGATGTGGGTATCAGCGTCAGCCTGTTTTTTGGCTCACATCAACCTTGAGCAAACGCAAACCGTTGGCCACCACCAGCAAGCTGGCACCCATGTCGGCAAACACCGCCATCCACATGGTGGCGCCGCCAAACACCGCCAGCACAAAAAAGACGGCCTTGATGCCCAGCGCCAGCGAGATGTTCTGCCAAAGGATGGCGTGCGTCAGCCTGGACAGGCGGATGGTCTCCGGGATGCGCCTGAGGTCATCGTTCATCACCACGACATCGGCCGCTTCCATGGCCGTGTCCGTGCCAGCACCACCCATGGCAAAACCAATGTTTGATTGCGCCAGCGCGGGGGCATCGTTGATGCCATCGCCCGTCATGGCGGTCAGGCCATGCAGTCTTTGCAGGTCTTTGATAGCGTCGAGCTTGTGCTCGGGCAAGAGGTTACCTCGGGCTTCGTCGATGCCAGCTTGTGCCGCGATGGTCTTGGCCGTGGCGGCGTTGTCACCGGTCAGCATGATGGAGGTCACGCCAAGCGCTTTGAGTTCGGCAATGGCCTGACGCGACGTATCCTTGATGGTGTCGGCCACCGCGAACAGGGCCAGCACGCCCTGGTCGTTGGCCAGCAGGGTGACCGTCCTGCCCGCTTCCTCGTGTGTTTTGAGGGTGCTCTCCAGGGAGGGTGTGGACTGGCCGCGCTCCTGCATCAGGCGATGATTTCCCAGCACGTAAAGCGTGCCGTTGTGGCTTGCGCTGACCCCTCGTCCAGCCAGTGCCTTGAAATCAGCCACGTCAACACCCTGGGCAACGGTGCTCCCGTGCTCAATGCTGCTGAGGCCTTGGGCAATGGCCTTGGAGACAGGATGGTCGGAGCGGTTCGCCAGCCCCAGGGCCAGTGTGATGAGCGGCGCGCGGTCACCTTGAAGTGCCACCCATTCGACGAGCTTGGGCTTGCCCAGGGTGATGGTGCCGGTTTTGTCCAGGGCTATGGCCTTGAGCTTGCGCGCTTCTTCCAGGTAGGTGCCGCCTTTGATCAGGATGCCCCGGCGCGCCGCGCTGGCCAGTGCACTGACCACGGTGACGGGGGTGGAGATCACCAGCGCGCAAGGGCAGGCGATGACCAGCAGGACCAGCGCCTTGTACAGCGACTGGGTCCAGGTCCAGTCCATCAGCCACGGCGTGAGAAGGGCCACACCCAGCGCCATCACGAACACGGTCGGGGTGTAGATGGCCGCGAATTTGTCCACAAAGCGCTGGGTCGGAGCCCGCGTGCCCTGCGCTTCCTCGACCGCGTGGATGATGCGAGCGAGGGTGGTGTTGGTGGCCTCGGCGGTCACGCGAAACTGCAACTCGCCCGTCTCGTTGATGGTGCCTGCGAACACGGTGTCGCCCATGGCTTTGTCGACGGGGATGCTCTCGCCGGTCACTGGGGCCTGGTTGACGGCGCTGTTGCCCGCTGTCACGACGCCATCAAGCGGCACGCGCGCGCCAGGGCGAATGCGAACAATGGCGGCCAGGGGCACCTCGCTGGCCTTCAGGGTGCGCCATGTGCCATCGGCTTGTTGAACATCGGCCTCTTCGGGCGCCAGCGCCATCAAGCCCTTGATGGCATTGCGCGCCCGATCGACCGAGCGTGCCTCGATCAACTCGGCGATGGCATAGAGGGCCATGACCATGGCGGCCTCGGGCCATTGCCCGATCAGAAAGGCGCCCGTGACCGCCACGGTCATCAAGGCGTTGATGTTGAGCTTGGCATGACGCAGGGCCATCAGGCCCTTTTTGTAGGTGTCCAGCCCAGCCAAGCCGATGGCCGCCATTGCCAACGCGATCTCCAGGCCTTGCGCGACCAGCGATTGCACCTCGATGAAACCGATGGCTTCTGCCATGGTGGCGAGGATCAACGCGGCGATCAGCCGTTTCACCCCACCCCGGAAAAATCCCGAGGCCTCTGCCGTGAGGGCAGTCCCTGCGGCATCTGGCTGTATCAGTTGAGGGTCGAAGCCCGCCCGGCGGATGGCCGCTTGGGCCAGTTCGACCGCCGATGGCGTGCCAGTCATGCTCAAGGTGCGCTCGCTCAACTGGAAGCGCAGCGTGTGGATGCCTTTGATGGGCTCCAGGGCGCGCCGGATTTCCGACTCCTCCGTGGCGCAGTCCATCGTGGCGATCCGAAATGAGGTGTTGCCTGACCGGGTGGTTGCTTCAGAGGAGTCTGCTGCGGCTGTATCTGCGGTGTCCGCACACCCTCCGCAGGTTGCTCCTTGGCAGGCGCTCTCAACAGGGTTCTTGCTGTCGACCTTGGCTTCACTTGATGGCATGACGTGTTCCTTTGACCTTGATTTAAATCCCTGTAGTGGCTACAGAGTCAATAGAAATATAGAAGCCCTGTTGTCATGATGGACGGCAAGACGACCAAGCAACCTTGGCTGTTGCCTGCGGTCGCTTCGTCATGCGGAGCATCCTCGCCTGAAGATTTCAGAGCGAACCGGATAGCCTACGCCGCATGTCGAGAACCGCTCGTGCCTTGTTCCTGCTGATTGTCATGGCTTGGCAGACCTTGTCGTTTTTGACGCCGTTCCAGATCCGCCAGCAGGCGCAATCGTTGGGCCATGCGGTCGAACACTTGCAGGCGCTGGATCATCACCACCATGAAGACCAGTCGCTTCATGCTGATGAAGGTGGGGGGGCCAATGAGTCGCCTCTCCATCACACGCACGATGGCGTTCAACCATCCGGTTTGTCGTCCGTGATCGCGATGGCCTTGCTCGATGGTGAGCCTGCATCGCACATCGGTGTGAGTGCGCATGACGTGCCTGCGTTGGCGAAGGCGGACATCGGCATTGCGATGGGCGGCGCGGGCACCGACACGGCCATGGAGGCCGCCGATGTGGTCATCATGAACGATGACCTGCGCCGCATCCCTGAGTTGATTCGCTTGTCTCGCCTGACCCATGCTGTGCTGTGGCAAAACATTTCCCTGGCGCTGGGCATCAAGGCGGTGTTTCTTGTGCTGGCGGTGTTTGGACACGCCTCGATGTGGATGGCTGTGTTTGCCGACATGGGGGCCAGTTTGCTGGTCGTGGCCAATGGCTTGCGCCTGTTGCGGGCTCGCACGAGCCCATGAGAAAACACTTCATAGTCACGGACATTGGGTCGATATACTGCGGACCATGCGCCGGTTGATTGCCATTCTTTTGATGATCGTGCTGCCACTCCAATTGAGTTGGGCTGTGGCGGCCACGTACTGTCAAGATGAGCAAGATCCCGGTGCCCAGCATTTTGGTCACCACGTGCACTTACACCAAGACGGTGCGGACACAGGCAAGCATCCGACCAAAAGCACCCAGAAGGCCGAGAACGATTGTGGCTGCTCTGGGCACCTGTGCAGCGCTCATCTGCTTCCCGTGGGTCTTGATGCTTGGTCAGCCACAACGGCTGAGCGGCAGTTCGTCGCCTTGGAAACCCACCTGCATCTAACATCCGATCCTCCTCGGATCGAGCGCCCCAACTGGATCGACTCTCTCTGATTCGACGGGGCCGTTCTGATGAATTGTCATTGAGATGACACGCCAGCAGGCGTAGATCTTTCAGCATCCGGCTCGTCGAACCCACCCCGTTGTGTGTTTCATCAGGAGCCGATCATGAACAAATTCACGTTGACCTGTGTGCTCACAGGCATTTCATTGCTGACAACCGCGTGCTCTACGCTTGACTACGAGCCCTATGGGTATGGGGAAGGATGGCGCCGATCACAAGTCTTGGAAATTGGTCAAACCAAAACCATGATGCAGCGAGTCGCCAAAGACTGCCGAACAGAGTTGCGTGCCGATGCACCCTATGCCCGCTACGCCGTTGCGTCCTACAGCTACGGAGGCAGTCCGAATCTGAGGGCAAAACGTGTCGTCGCCGTACCGAATGCCATGAATCTGAACGTTGGGGATTGGGTGTATATCAACATCACCGATTGCCAGCAGCCTTTGAAACGGGTTGATCAAAGAAAGATGCTGGACTGATCAGACTGGCCTGTTGAATAGGTTCTCAACAGGCCCTTTCCGCATTACTTGATCGAGAACCGGACGTTGATCGGCTTTTTGCCTGCCAGCGTCACCAGCGCTACCACCTTGGTGCCGCTCTTGATCGCAAAGCTCCCCGTGGCTTGCAGGTGGGAGTCACCTGCCGGTGACAAGGTCACCGTCGTCTTCTCAGCACCATTGAGCAAGGTCAACTTGGCCGTGCCGCCTTTGGCGCTGGCCGGTTTGCCGTGATCCCTCACGTGCAAGGCAATTTGATCTGGCTTGGCCACCAACTCGAAGTCCATGTCCTTGGCCTCGGTGACGATGCCACCATGCAGAGACTGATGTTCATGGCCGTGCTCATGGCCGTGGTTGTGCCCGTCGCCAGCTTGTGCGCCAAAGGCCAAGGCCAGCAGGGAAGAAGCAATGATGTGGTGAATGCGCATGGGAATATCCTTTCAGTTGAGGGGAATGAATCAGAAAACTTCGGTGCTCTTGTCACCGAGCAGGCGCTCGGCATCGCGCTTTCCAAACAGCCAGAACATGGCCGGGGTCAGGAAGGTGTCCAGCAGGGTTGAGCTGATCAAGCCAGAGAAGATCACGACGGCCACAGGGTGCAGGATCTCGGTGCCAGGCCGCTCGGCCTCGAACAACAGCGGTGCCAGCGCGAAGGCGGTCACCAGGGCGGTCATCAACACCGGGCTGAGCCGCTCCATCGAGCCGCGCAAGATCATCGTGTGGTCAAAGCGCTCGCCCTCCAGCCGCATCAGGTTCAGGTAGTGGCTGACCTTGAGGATGCCGTTGCGCACCGAGATGCCCGCCAAGGTGATGAAGCCGATCAGGGCCGCCACCGACAGGGGCTGTCCTGCCAGCCACAAGCCCAGCACTGCACCCACCAGGGCCAGCGGGATGTTGGCCATGATCAGCGCAGCCAGGATGGCTGATTTGTAGCGGGTGTAGAGCACCACGAACATCAGCACCAGCGACACCATGGAGAGCAGGCCGACCAGTCGGCTGGCTTCTTCCTGTGCCTGAAACTGCCCGCCCAGGGTCACGAAGTAGCCTTCAGGCAAAGGCGTGCTGGCCACCACCTTGCGGATGTCGGCGACCACGTCTGACAAGGCTCGCCCTTGCGCGTTGGCAGACAAGACGATGCGGCGTTTGCCATCGTCGCGGCTGATTTGGTTGGGGCCATCGCTGTCTTCGATCGTGGCGATCTTGGACAGGGGGATCCGCCCGGTCGGCGTCTCCAGCATGATCTGACCCAGCCCCTGCAAGGTGCGGGCGCTCTCTGGCAGGCGAACCACCAGGGCAAAGCGACGGCTGCCTTCCACCACCTGGGTGACCTTTTCTCCCTCCACCAGGCTTTGGAGCACCGCCAGGATCTGAGGCGTTGGCACGCCGTACTGCGCCGCTGCGTCGTAATCCACCCGCACCTTGATTTGCGGCGCGAGCACCTGCTTCTCAATCTCCAGGTCTGCCAGGCCGGGCACTTGCGCCAACTTGCTGCGCAAAGCATCGGCCTGCCCCCTCAAGGTGTCCAGGTCTTCACCGAACAACTTGATGGCGATTTGAGAGCGCACCCCTGAGAGCATGTGGTCGATGCGGTGCGAAATCGGCTGCCCGATGGCAATGGCTGCGGGCAGCATCGACAGGCGTGAACGGATGTCGGCTTTGACGTCGTCCATGCTGCGTGTGAGCTCGGATGCTGGCACCAGGCCGACATCCAGTTCACTGACGTGCACACCTTCTGCGTGTTCATCCAGTTCTGCGCGGCCGCTGCGACGGCCCACATGCGTGACCTCTGGCACCTCGCGCACCAGCACCTCGGCTTGTCGCGCCATGACGGAAGACTCTGCCAAGGTCACCCCTGGGTTCAAGCGCAAGCCAATCAGCAAGGTGCCTTCATTGAATGGGGGCAGAAAGGTGGTGGCAAAGAAAGGCACCGCCACAGCCGACAACACCGCCGCCACCCCACCGGCCATCAATGCCGACTTCGGCGCCATCAGCACGGCCTGCAAGGCCTTGCGGTAGCGCACTTTCAGCCAGGCCAGGACGCGGGTGTCGTCGTGGTCCAGGCTCTTCATGCGTGGCAACAGGTAAGAGGCCAGAACCGGCGTTACAGTGACCGAGACCAGTAGCGACGCCAGGGTCGAGACGATGAACGCAATGCCCAGGGGCACGAACAAGCGTCCCTCGATGCCGGGCAGCGCAAACAAGGGCAGGAACACCAGGACGATGATGGCCGTTGCGTACAGGATGCCCGAGCGCACCTCCATCGAGGCGAGCTTGACCACCTCCAGCATGGGCATGCGCTCCGCCTCGGGCTTTTGGCGCTCCAGCTTGAGGCGGCGCAGCACGTTCTCGACGTCCACCACCGCGTCATCCACCAAGCCGCCAATGGCAATGGCCAGGCCGCCCAGCGTCATCGTGTTGATCGACAGACCGAAGTACCTGAAGACCAGCGCCGTGACAAAGATGGACACCGGGATGGCGGTCAGCGCAATGATGGTGGGGCGCAGCGTGCCCAGAAAAACGAACAAGATGACCGCCACGAAGACGGATGCACCCATGAGCTTGCCCTGTAGCGTGGTCACCGAGGCTTCGATGAAGCTGGCCTGGCGGAAGGTGACACGGGGCGCCTCCATGCCCGCAGGCAGGGAGGTCTTCATCTCGCCCAGGGCGGCCTCGATGGTCCGGGTCAAACCAATGGTGTCTGCGGTCGGCTGCTTCTGAATGCCCAGGATGACGGCAGGTTTGCCCTCAAAACCTGCATCACCACGCTTGAGCGCGGGGGCGAAGCTCACGTCGGCGATTTGACGCAGGCGGATGGCCTGGCCATTGCGCGCCGTCAGAGCCAGGTTTTTCAGGTCGTCAAGACGCGAGGTGCGCCCCAGATGACGGATCAGGTATTCGCGCCCGTTGAGCTCCAGAAAGCCGCCCGAACTGTTGGACGAGAAGCCCCTCAGCGCGCCTTCCAGTTGCTCATGCGTGATGTCCAGCTCCGCCATGCGAACAGTGTTGGGTTGCACCTGGAACTGGCGCACCTCACCGCCAATTGGGATGACCTGGGCGACTCCTGGGATGGCCATCAACCGAGGCCTGAGCACCCAATCTGCATATTCGCGCACCGCCATGGGTGAAGTCTTTGCGAGATCGATGGGAATGGCGACCTGCATGATCTCGCCCATGATGGAGCTGATGGGCCCCATCCTGGGCGTGATGCCTTCGGGCAAGCCTTCTTCCATGGAGGTCAAGCGCTCTGACACCATCTGCCGAGCTCGGAAGATCTCGGTGCTCCAGTCAAAGGTGACGTAGATGAAGGACAGGCCTGCGCTGGAGGTCGAGCGCACGCTCTCCACCCCCGGCAGGCCATTCATCGTGGTCTCCAGCGGGAAGGTGATCAGTTGCTCCACCTCTTCGGCGGCCATGCCGCCCGCTTCCGTCATGATGGTGACGGTTGGTTTGTTGAGATCAGGAAACACATCCACCGGCGTGCGTGTGAGCGTGAAGGCCCCGTAGGCCATCAGCACCGCCGCAGCGATGAGAACGAGCAGCCGGTTGGCCAGGCTGCTTTCGAGTAGCCACTTGAACATGATGCGTGGCCCTTTCAGCGAATTTGGTTGAGCAAGCTGGCGCCATGCGTGACCACGCGCTCACCCGCCTTCAAGCCGGAGGTGACGGCCACCGAGGCGCCATCCAGCGGCTCGAAGGTGATCACGCGTGGCGTGAAGCGCTCGGGCGATTGCTTGACCCAGACGATGTTCTGATTCGATGGGTTTTTGAGCACCGATGCCGACGGGACGGCTTGGCCTTTGACCTTCAGGTCAGATTGCACATAGACCTTCAGGGGCTGCCCGACAGCCAGTTGAGACAGCGCCTGTCCTGTTGCCGAAAAGACCAATGGCAGTGCTTGATCACGCAGGCTTTTGGCTCCGCCAATGAACTTGAGCGGCACCCTTTGTCCACCAATGTTCACTGTTGCGCTGGATACGTTCTGGGCCTGAGCCGTGTCATAGGCCAGCGCCTCGATGCGCAGGCGCTGTGGGTCAACGACCTCGAAGACCAGTTCGCGGGCGTCCACCACCTGGCCAGCCACGGCCTGTGTCGAAGCAATCACGCCGGATACCGGTGCCACGAGCGTGTCGCGCCCCCCCAGACCACCCGAGATGGCCGAGAGGCGCTCGCTCAGGCTGGCCAGCTCACTTTGCGCCGCTTCAATCTCTTTGGCAGGCACCGTGTCAGAGAGTTCCTGAAGGCGTGCCAGTCGTTTGGCTGCCAATGCCCGGGCCGCTTTCAGTTCGGCCTGTTGCGCGACCTGGTTGCTGCGCTCGATGGCCCCCGCTGTGGGCACCACATAGGCCAGGACCTCGCCTTGTTTGACCTGCTGCCCCAGGCTGGGCAAGCCCTTGGGCCCGGCTTGCAAACGGCCCGCCAAAGAAGCTTGTACTTTGCCGCCCGCATTGGGGTCCATCGACACCTTGCCTGAGAGCTCGTATGCGCGGGGCAAGTCGCCGTCAGTGACAGCCAGGGTGCGCAGTTGCCACTGCCTTTGGGCAGGCTTGGGCAAGAACACACTGCCATCGGGTTGGCGCTTGGGGCCATTGCCCGTTGCAGCAGGCGGGGCATCGCCATGGTCATGCCCCTCGCCTGCGCGAGCAAGTGAGGGGCTGAGTGCGGCACCCAGAACCAGGCATGAGGCCAGACACGAAGCCAGCGCCATAGAAATCTTTGTCGTGCTCATTCGGCACCTCCCATGCGTGTGCGCTTGTTGCGCTGAATGAAGAACAGCCCACCGGCGACCACCACCAGCCCGGGCAGCGCCCACTTGAGCCACCGGCTCATGGGCCACGCGCCGCCCTCAGCGGCATCGGTGTGAGCGGCTTCGTGCACATCCAGCTCAGCCGCCAGCAGATCGGACGCCTGACCAGCCACCACGGTGGCGCTCACGGGGTATTCACCCTCTTCAGGCTCAGTAGCCAGGGTGGCTTCAAACGTGCCTTCTTCGATTTGTTTGACGGGCAATGCCTTGCCTGCGAATTCGATCTCCAGGCTGGCGCCTTTAACAGGGCTGTTGTCTGCCGCTTGATCCAGGTAGAGCGTCAGCTTGCGGCCGTCGAGCACGCCAACCAGCTCGAACTGGTCCGACGTTGCTTCGAAGCGGGCCAAAGTCGGCTCGGCTGCGGCGCTTGGCGCCTCGCCATGGTCATGGCCTTCACCGGCCATGACCAAAGCCGTCACGGTGCTCAGGCCAAGGGCTGCGGCCCAGGCACGGATGGTTTGAATGTGTGTCATGTGGGGGTTTACCTTTGCGATGGCGATGTGTTCATGGCTTGGGCAGTTCGCCCAAGGCTTGCCACCAGGCCGACCAGGCGGCGGACACGTCAATGCGTGCTCGGCTGAGTGCTTTTTGCGCCTGAACGGCCTCCTGTTCAATGCGCAGGCGGGTGGGCAGATCGGTTTCTCCCAAGCGGAATGACTTGTCGAAGAAGTTTTTGCTCTCCTGCGCAAGTTGAGCCTGGCGTTGTGTTGCCTGCCATTGCGTATGGGCGCTTCGCAGTCGTGCCAGCGCCGAAGCGGCTTGCGCTTGCAGGCGTGCCCGCATTTGTAAGGTCATGGCTTGCGCTTCCTGGGCTGCGGCCAAGGCTTCGGCCTGCCTGGCATCGGCTCGTGCGCCTGTGCCAAACGGAACCCTCAGACCAACTGTGATGCTCTGCTGATACGGATCGCCTGTTTGCCCTCGGCTGCGTGTTGTCAACACGGTGAGCTCTGGACTGGCGCGCCTCGATGAGGCGGCCAAATCCGCTTGCGCACTGGCCATGGACTGTTGGGCCATGGCTTCCGCGAACAACGGGTGTTCATCGACTGATGGGGCATCCGATGCGAGGGCATCCGCTGAGGGCAGTGGTGTCGAAACGTCGCCCTCGGATGTCGCTTCGAGGTTGTCAGGAGACAAATCCAGCAGTCCGGTCAGGCCCCTGAGTGCATGCAGCGATGCCTCGTAGGCGCCTTGCGCTTCAGCAACGGCCGATTCGGCCTGTGCCACGGCTCCCTCTGCCTGATGCTGATCCGCGCGGGCCAGATCACCTGCTTTGACGCGGCGGGCCACGTCAAGGGCAATTTGCTGGGCATTGGCAACCCTGGTTTGGGCCAAGGCCAGCTCGGTTTGCGTGCGCTGCGTTTGCCACCAGCCTTCACGAACAAGGCCAGCGAGTTGCAGGCGTTGGGCCTTCATACTGCCTTGTAGCGCCAAGATTTGGGCATGGCTGAGTGCAGTCGCGCGTTGACTCTGGCCGGGCAGCCACAAGGGCAGTGCCACACCAACTTCTACTTCGCGGCTGCCTGCACCCGAGCCAGGGCGGTCGGTCTTGCCTTGCAGCAGCATGGCAGGCGAATCGGCCGTCCACGCGCTGCTGGCGGCCCTCAATGACTCCGCTGCACGCAGGCGTTCGGTGTAGGACTGCGCCTCTGGCTGACGCGACCAGGCTGCTTCCAACAAGGTTAAAAGCGTCAGTTTGGAGGGCGCAGCGGTGAGGTGTTGAGCTTCGCTCTTTGAGATGACAGGTGCCTGAGCCCCCGTTGTTTGAGCTTGAAGGGGTGACAGGCAGGCTAGCGAGGCCATCATGGCCAGCGCTGAGCTTAGTGTTTGATGACGGAAATGCATCCGATTCTTCTCCGGGAAAAATCCACAGGTGGAAGGAATCGGCGAGGGTCAGGGTCGCGGCGTTGAAGGCGAAAAGGGCCGCACAAATGGCATGGCACCGATGCGTCAATCACACGCGATAAGACAGGCTGAATGTGGGGCGCGAACCCCGGGCAGCACCTCGCCGCTCAGGCGAGGTTTGACCAGTTGGGGCGGTCGGGCAAGGCCACGGGCGCAGCGGGCACCCTGGCGTCTTCAGTGCGCATCAGGCCTCGATTGGGCGTGCCAATCTGGTTGCGGCTCGTGAATTGGGGCAACGCTGCGCAGTGACCATGGCAAGCATGGCAGTCGGCGTGGTCGGCGTTGGATGTTTGGCCATCGGGTGACGGGAAGTCACCACCACTCAGTTCGCTGTGCTCATGCTGGTGGTGCCCCAGATGCGTTGTCTGGGGCGAATGTTCGTGCTGGCAATAGGGTGCCGCTGCCGCCCAGAGGGACTGCAAAGGCAACCAACACAGCAAGAAAATGGCGATCCAGCGACGCATGGTGAAAAGTGTAGCAGGGTACGGACGGCGCTCGTGGTGATTCACTTGCCGGACCTGATGGATTGCACGGTTTTGTTCATCCAGTGGCGAACCACGTGCTGAAACAAGTACCGCTTGAAACCCGAGAGGTTGGTGCCGTGTCTGGCGTAAAAGTCGTCGGGCGTGTCGAAAAGCCCAAAATCATGGTTGATGCCATTGCGCTGGATGTAGGTGCTTTCACCTTGCCAAGCGATGGGCGGGTTTTGCAGGTCGTCCACCGCAGCACCGTATCCGCAAAACGGCCCGTTGTGCTGAGAGAAGCGCTTTTGCAGGGCACTCAGGTAGGTTCGGTCCAGAATGAACCCCTCAAGGTTGATCCAGCGCCCATCCATGTCAACTTCCACCCAACTGTGGATGATGTTCCCGGGGGCGAGCAAATAGGCCAAACCGGTGATGGCACCTTTTTGCAAGGCCTTGTCGATGGTGAAGCCATGGAATCGGCAGGGAACGTCCATGGCTCTGAGCAGTGCCATCAACAAGGTGCCCTTGGTATTGCACTGGCCGATGCCATCTGCCAGCACACGGGAAGCGGGCAGATCGTCTTGGGTGTTGTAGCCAAACGCGATCTCGTCACGCACGAAGGCATACGCCGCCCCAACGCGATCATGTAGTCCCAATGAAGTCCAGTTTCTTTGCTGAATCAGTTGGCGAATGGCTGGGGCGTGGTGGTCAAGGATCGGGGTGGCTTGAGTCAGGTGGTGATGGCGCATGGGGTGAGCCTTCGGCTTTCAAGATTCGATATGCCTTGATTTGAAAGCCTGTAGTGACTCCAGAGTCAAGATGCCAGTGCACCCGCCGCACCGTCTGCGCCACGTCTACCCTGGCAGCCCGCCTGCCATCGCCTTCACGGGGTGCCTTGTTGGAGAGCGATGATTGCCATGCCCGCGATTGCCAGGGCTGCGCCTGCAATGTCCCGGTGCGTGGGTGTCACACAGCACTTCAGTCGAAATTGCATTGCTGCTCAATGGCTTGTGAGTTGTTCGTCGGACCAATTGGGCAGTACGGATCTGTGTGGGGTGCGCCCAGCAATGGGCGTCCCTACCGCGATTGCCAAGACGCTAACTTTCCTTCCTCGTGGCGGCCTTGGCAATTGGCCTCGCTGATAGAGGGGCTCCGGTCTCCAAGAAGTTGGCTACTTGGCAACGTGCACTTGCCTATCTTTGGCATCATCCCAACAATTCAAACCAACGTGGCACAGGCGGATGTGCTTGCCGCAGCCATGTCGGACTCTGGCGTCAATCGCCTGTGGGCACGTCGTGTGGCCCCATTTAATGGCTAACCCCGATGGATCTTCATTTATGTTCTGCGGGCAGCAACTGACTTTGGCTCTGCCGGAAGGATTGCTAGGAGCATGATGTCTGAAGACAATCTGAAAGGCCCAAATGGTGAGGACGTTCTATCATCCGTTCGCCATGATGCTGCCGTGGCGTCGACAAACCGATTCTACGAGGACCATGCGGTCGAATACTTCTCATGGACCTTCGGTGCACAGACGCAGTTCGTCCTGGATCGCTTCCTGTCACATCTGCCGGCCAAGGCCTCCATCTCCGGCCGGGACCTCAAATTCTTTCTTTCCCGGGGTCATTGTGCGTTGGGGATCGATGCCTCGACAGCCCTCGTGCAAATGGCGGCCCAGCATTCGGGCGCCCCATGTGAGGTCGCTCGGATCGAAAGCATCAGCTATGAAGATCGGTTCGATGGGATATGGGCATGTGCTTCATTGCTCCACTTGCCCCGGGACGCATTTCGCCCCGCGCTTCGTTGCCTGAACCGGGCCCTCAAAAGAGGCGGCACACTCTTCATGGCAGTCCAGGAGGGGCAGGGCGAAGCGATTCTTCCGGACGGCCGTTTGTACGTCTACTACTCAGAAGACGACATACGCAAGTCACTTGACGCCGCCGGGTTGGCGGTGGATGAACTGTGGACGTCGCAGAATTCAGCTAAGGCTGTGCACCAGCCGGTATGGATCAATGTCATTGCCACTGCGCGATAGCGCGCCAGGAAGGTCCTGACCGCTGGCATACCTCCCGGTTAACTCGGCCCAGTCTCCGTTCTTCCTCTCCGCAACTCGCAGACGAGGATCAAGACAGCACCGAGGGTGATGCCGATGTCGGCCACGTTGAAGGCCGGCCAGTAAAACGACTGCCACCTGACATCAATCCAGTCCACCACCGCCCCGCGAGCGAGCCGATCGAGCAGGTTCCCTAAAGCACCGCCTAGGAGGAGCCCGAAAGCCAGCCGTTGAGGACGACCAGTTTGAGGCCGCCGAATCAGTACGACAAAAACAATAGAGGCAGCCACAGCGACTGCGCTGAAGAAGAAGCGCTGCCATCCACCTGCGTCGTGCAAGAAACTGAAAGCGGCACCTTCGTTCCGCCAGTGGACGATATTAAGCACCGGGAGCCATGGCTCGCTGGAGCCATACGGGAGTGCAGCGACCACCGCAGCTTTGCTTACGATGTCCATCAGGAATACGGCTGCGGCGGCAAGGAAGGCACGGGCAACGCTCGGATCAAATCTTTGGCGTATCGTCACTGGACCTTATCCCTCTCGCTGTAGGCCTGAGCAGGCGCAATCCGTTGAACACCACGACCAGGCTCGCATCCATGTCAGCCAGGATTGCCAGCCACAAGCTGGCGTGTCCCGTGAAGGTCAAGACCATGAACACCGCCTTGGTGCCGATCGCAAAGGCGATGTTGGCCCTCAGCACATTGCCCACCCGATGGGAGAGAGCGATGAACTCTGGCAACTTGCGCAGGTCGTCTTGCATGAGGGCCACGTCAGCAGTCTCAATGGCGGTGTCGGTGCCTGCTGCGTGATGGTCATGGCGTGCTCCTTGACAACATTTGAAACCCTGTAGCCGGTTCAGAGTCAAGGCCTTGGAAAATCCCTTGCGCACAGGGGGGATATTCTGCGACTACTGCTCGGGCGGTTGAGCATCATGATTGTCTAGCTGCCCATCTTTGCCTTGACGGGTGTTGAGGGCAAGATGTTCCATCCCATGGCTTTCACGGTGGTGGCGGCTTTGTTGGGCGCCATGATCTTGTCGATGACCTTCGTCCCGGCAGCCGTTGCGCTGTTCCTGACGGGCTCGGTCAGCGAGAAGGAAAACCGCCTGATGGGCTGGGCCAAGCGCGGCTATGAGCCTCTGCTGGACAAGGCCATGTCCCGCCAGCCACTGGTGCTGACCATCACGGGTGTGTCGGTGGCCTTGGCCGTGTTGATGGCCACCCGCATGGGCAGCGAGTTCATCCCCAGCCTGGACGAACACGACATCGCTTTGCACGCGCTGCGCATCCCAGGTACCAGCCTGAGCCAGGCCATCGAGATGCAAGCGCAACTGGAGCGCAGCATCAAGGCCTTCCCTGAGGTCGAGGCGGTGTTCGCCAAGCTTGGCACGGCCGAGATCGCCACCGACCCGATGCCGCCCAGCGTGGCTGACACCTTCGTGATGCTCAAGCCACGTGAGCAATGGCCCGATCCCAAGCGGCCCAAGGATGACCTGGTCAAGGCCTTGCAGGTGGCCGTGATGAAGGTACCCGGCAACAACTACGAGTTCACCCAGCCCATCCAGATGCGCTTCAACGAGTTGATATCAGGCGTGCGCAGCGATGTGGCCGTCAAGGTGTTTGGCGATGACATGGACACGCTCAACGAAACCGCGGAGCAGATCTCCAAGGTGCTGGAGGCCGTGCCTGGGGCCGAAGATGTCAAGGTAGAACAAACCACCGGCCTGCCCATGCTATCTGTGAAGATCGACCGCGAGAAGGCTGGGCGCCTGGGCTTGAACGTGGGCGACATTCAGGACACGCTGGCCACGGCACTGGGTGGGCGCGAGGCAGGGGCGGTGTTCGAGGGGGATCGCCGGTTCGACATCCTGGTGCGCCTGCCAGAAAACCTGCGCAGCGACCTAGACGCTTTGGGGCAGTTGCCCATTCGTCTTCCCGCCAACGCCGCGGGTGAACACGAGGGCTTTGCCCGACTGGGCGATGTGGCCACGATGGACCTGACCCCTGGCCCCAACCAGATCAGCCGCGAAGAAGGCAAACGACGTGTGGTCGTCACCGCCAACGTGCGCGGGCGGGACATCGGCAGCTTTGTGGGTGAGGCGCAAGCCAAGATCGAAGCTGGGGTCAAGGTGTCAGCCGGTTACTGGACCACCTGGGGCGGCACCTTTGAGCAATTGCAATCGGCCTCGCGCCGTCTGGCCATCGTGGTGCCCGTGGCCTTGTTGCTGGTCTTCCTGTTGCTCTTTGCCATGTTTGGCAACGTCAAGGATGGTTTGCTGGTGTTCACCGGTGTGCCCTTTGCGCTGACGGGCGGTGTGGCGGCGCTGTGGCTGCGGGACATTCCCTTGTCGATCTCGGCAGGGCTGGGTTTCATCGCATTGTCGGGTGTGGCCGTGCTCAATGGCTTGGTGATGATTGCCTACATCCGAAGCCTGCGCGAAGGCGGCATGACCCTGGAGCCAGCGATCAGAGAAGGGGCCCTGACACGCCTGAGGCCTGTGCTCATGACCGCGCTGGTGGCCAGCCTGGGCTTTGTGCCTATGGCGGTAGCCATTGGCACGGGCGCCGAGGTGCAGCGGCCGTTGGCCACCGTGGTCATCGGCGGCATCCTGTCATCGACTGTATTGACCCTGTTCGTGCTGCCGCTGCTCTACCGATGGACGCATCGCACAGATGATTTTTCCCCTGCGAACTGATTGCCTCAACCCAAAGGAGTTCATCATGCTGAAACTGAAAATAGCACTGGTCGTTGTGTTTGCGGCCTTGACCACCGCCTGCACGACGGGGCCGCAGGTATCGAGCAACGCCTACTCGCAAGGTTGGCGGCGAGCGCAGGTTGTGGCCATCGAAAAGGATCAGTTGGCGGTGCGATCAAGCAAGGAAGATTGCCGAATGGCATTGGGTGCTGAGGCGGGCAAAACCCGGTTTGCCGTGGCTTCCTATAGCTATGGCGGCAATCCCAACCTGAGGGCAAAGCGCATCGTGGCGATACCCAACGATGTCGATGTCGAGGTGGGCGATTGGGTTGAGGTCAGCATCACCGACTGCCGTCTGGCGCTTAGAAAATAAACTCTGGAAGCAAAGGCCCTTGAGTCACGACATCCTTCCTTCCTGCCTGAACCTGCTCACCCATGATCCAAAAGTTGCTCTCTCATCGACATGTCGGCGTGATGTCCGCGTTGTTGGCCGCATTGTTGTTCGGTGTGAGCGCGCCGCTTGCTAAGGTTCTGCTCGCTCAGACCAGCCCATGGCTGCTGGCGGCGCTGTTGTACCTGGGTTCCGGAATGGGTTTGTGGGTGGTGCGTCGCATCCAGCGTGTACCTCCGGTGACCCTGGCCTGGCGCGAATGGGGGTGGTTGGCAGGCGCCATCGTGACGGGCGGCATCGCAGCGCCTGTCTTGTTGATGACTGGGCTTGCGGGCATGTCCGCGTCTCAATCGTCCTTGCTGCTCAATGCGGAGAGTGTGCTGACTGCCGTGCTGGCCTGGGTGGTGTTCAAGGAGAACGTGGACCGACGCATCGTGCTGGGCATGGCTGCCATCGTGGCCGGTGCCTTGGTGCTGAGTTGGCCAGGTGCTGCTGAGCACGTAGCCACTTCGACACTCTGGCCATCTTTGGCGGTGCTGGGGGCATGTTTGGGCTGGGCGGTGGACAACAACCTGACGCGCAAAGTCGCTTTGAACGACGCCGGCTTCATTGCCATGGCCAAAGGATTGAGCGCAGGCAGCAGCAATCTGGTTTTGGCCGTGGCGCTGGGCGCGGGGTGGCCCGGTTGGGAGACCACTTTGTCTGCGGGCTTACTCGGGTTTCTCAGCTACGGCGCCAGCCTGACCTTGTTCGTCCTGGCGCTGCGGCATCTGGGTGCGTCGCGCACAGGGGCCTACTTTTCCGTTGCACCGTTCTTTGGCGCGCTGGTGTCTGTGCTGCTTCTCCACGAGCCTGTCACGGTTCAGTTGCTGGTCGCCGCGGCCTTGATGGCTTGGGGTGTCTGGCTGCACTTGTCGGAGGACCATGCTCACGAGCATTCGCATGAGGCCCTGGAACACGCGCATGAGCACGTTCACGATGCGCACCATCAACATGAGCACGCTGGCCCTGTCGTGCCGGGTGTGCCGCACAAGCACCTTCATCGCCATTTGCCTATGAGCCACAGCCACGCGCATTTCCCGGATGCGCACCATCGACACGGCCACTGAGGTCAGGACGACGTTGGCTGAAACGCAATGAAGGCCTTCCCTGCCAGCGCCATGCAGGCCCAGACCGCTGTCCCAGCGGCTTGGGGTGATGCCATCCACTTGCCACAGTCACGCCAAGGCCCCAAAAATGTAGACACCACCACAGACCGCGTAGGTACGCCCGGCCGCCGTGGGGTGCAGCGTCGGCAGCCACGGAGAACAAACTCAGCGCTGTCGCAGCAGGCAGCAGGAGCCACATGGACTTGCCCTGCTGGAGTACCAGCGCAGGCAGGTAGACCAGGATTTCAAGTACGTCACTTTTTCTTGAAGCGCTGTAGCCGCAGGGCATTGCCAATCACCGACACGGAGCTCAGACTCATGGCCAGAGCCGCAATCAATGGGGACAGTAGCCACCCGGTCAGAGGATACAGCAAACCCGCTGCGATGGGAATGCCCAAGGCGTTGTAGAAGAACGCGAAAGCCAGGTTTTGCTTCATGTTGGCCACGGTCGCCATGGATAGCATGCGCGCCGTGGCAATCCCTCTAAGGTCGCCTTTGACCAGGGTGATCTGGGCGCTGTTCATGGCCACATCTGTACCCGTTCCCATCGCGACACCCACATCCGCGCGAGCGAGCGCGGGTGCATCGTTGATACCGTCGCCCGCCATGGCCACCACGCACCCCTCTTTCTGCAGGCGCTCGACCAGCAAGAGTTTGTCTGCGGGCTTGACCTCGCCATGAACCTCATCGATACCCAACCTTGCGCCGACCGCTTTTGCTGTGGTCTGTCCGTCGCCTGTGGCCATCACTATCCGAATACCTGCCTCCCTAAGGACGGTCAGTGCCTCAGGAGTGCTTGATTTGATGGGGTCAGAGACAGCCAGTAAGCCGGCAATCTGGCCATTGACAGCCAGGTACATGACGCTGGCGCCCTCCGCGCGCAACGCTTCTGCCTGCGGCACAAGTTTCTCTACGGGAGCCCCGATCTGTTGCATGAGGGTGGTGTTGCCCAGCGCCAAGCGATGGCCATCTACCTCCCCTTGTACGCCAATGCCTGTGCCAGATTCAAAATTGATCGGCTTGCCCAAGAGCAAGCCCTGTTCGCGAGCTGCTCGCACGATGGCATCGGCAAGTGGATGCTCGCTACCCTGATCGAGGCTAGCTGCCAACCTCAATACTTCGGTGGCGTCCCAGCCAGGCGCTGCCACTGCGCGGTCGTAGGCTGGCTTGCCTTCTGTGAGCGTACCCGTCTTGTCCACGATCAACGCGTTGACCTGACGCATGCGTTCGATGGCTGCAGCATCCCTGAACAAGACACCTTGAGTGGCCCCCTTTCCGGTGGCCACCATGATGGACATGGGTGTTGCCAGACCTAGCGCACAAGGGCAGGCGATGATCAGCACAGATACCGCATTGATCAGGCCGTACACCCAGCTCGGATCTGGCCCCAAGAAACCCCAGCCGAAGAAAGTCAGCACGGCAATGCTGATCACAGCAATCACGAAGTAACCGGCTACAACATCGGCCATGCGCTGCATGGGAGCCTTGGAGCGCTGCGCCTGGGCCACTAACTGCACTATCTGCGACAGCATGGTCTCCGATCCAATACGCTCCGAGCGAATGATCAGCGCGCCGTTGGTATTGATCGTCGCGCCTATGACCTTGTCGCCCGATCGCTTGCTCACGGGAATGGGCTCACCGGTAAGCATGGATTCGTCCAAGGCACTCGTGCCTTCCTCCACGACGCCGTCCACAGGAACCTTCTCTCCGGGCCTCACGCGCAAGCGGTCTCCGACGTGCACATGGGTCAACGGGATGTCTTCTTCGGTCCCGTCAGGCTTTAACCTCCGGGCTGTCTTGGGCGCCAAACCCAAGAGCGATTTGATGGCCGCAGAGGTTTGAGAGCGCGCCTTCAGTTCAAGCAACTGCCCAAGCAGCGTCAGCGAAATGATCACTGCAGCGGCTTCAAAGTAAACCGCCACACGCCCCATCGCCATGAAAGAAGCAGGAAAGGCCTGCGGCGCCGCGGTGGCCACGACGCTGTACCAGTACGCCGCACCGGTGCCCAGGCCGATCAATGTCCACATGTTGGGGCTGCGATGCACCACCGATAGCCAGCCCCGGTAGAAGAATGGCCACCCCCCCCATAGGACGATGGGTGTGGCCAGGGCCAACTCGACCCAGCTTTGGACGGTCATGTCCATCAGCCCCAGGTTGTGTCCGAACATTGCCAGCACAAACACCATGGCGGTCAGTGGCAGCGTCCACCAAAAGCGCTGCTGAAAGTCACGCAACTCGGGGTTGTCGTCATCGAGGCTGGGAAGCAAGGGCTCCAGGGTCATGCCGCACTTGGGGCAGTTGCCCGGGTGGTCTTGACGAACCTCCGGGTGCATCGGGCAGGTATAGGTGGCGCCTGTGAGCTGCTCTGAGGCGGGTAGCTGAGGAGGTGTTGCTCCAGCCTGCTTCCCCTCGTTCGGCAAGGCGAACCGAGCTGGGCTTGAGAGGAACTTGGCCTTGCAGTGTTCGCTACAGAAGAAGAACATCTTGCCTGCGTAGCGCTCAGTCAGTGCCGATTGCTGCTTGATCGTCATGCCGCAAACCGGATCCTTGACTTCGTCGCCATGCAATGCGGCGCTATCGCTGGGTGAGTGGCGATGGCTGTGATTTTCGTTCACGGGTGCACTCCAGTTGTGATTTCAAAAAGCGCGGCAGGATCTTTGGTGTGATCGAAGCATAGGCCTTGTAGGCCAAGCTCATGTTGCATACCCTTCATCGGGTTGCTTTGCCAGAATCTGCCGTGTCCTGTGGCGTGCCAGACCCATGCTTTTGCCCTCCGTGACCGCCATGTCCATGTCCGAACAGGTGCATCAGTGGGCATGCCAATAACAGCAGATACGGCAGTTTGCCCACGACATGCGACCAGTGCTCTCGCAATACGAAGAACGCCAAAATGACGCCAACCATGATCAACGCTACGCCGACCGGGGACCTCAGAAACGATGGGCGTCCAGTGCTGCTTTGGTGAGGGTGGTGTACGTTTGTCATTTGCGCTCCGTGTATTTCGAGTGTTTACGTGATAGTTACTTTTTTGTGCCGGATGCGGGGCCCATGCCCATGCCGTCCTTCATCATTGGACAGTCGCCTTCCTTCATGGCTTTCATGTGCTCATTCATGGCGCCCTGGCGCTTCTTGAAGTCTCGGATCTTCATGATCCGCTGCATATCGGCGTGGTGCTTTTCCATGTGGGCATGCATGCCCTTTGATGCGCCCATAGCAGGCGAAGTCGCTGCGCTTGGGGCCACCATCGACGCGGCGGAGGCCGATGCCGCAGGGTGATGTGCCGAGTGATCTTCCGCCTTTGATTGTGCAAAGGCCATTCCGTTCAATGCCAAAATCACCAGGGCGGCGGCAGAGAAATTGCGGTGGTTCACGATCATGCTGACTCCAGTATTCGCTAGGCGAATGGTTGTGGTGAGTTCAGCTTAGTGGCAGCACCTGTCATGCAGGTGAGCCAGAGATTACAGGTTTGTTATCTTGGTGTCATTGAGGTCATTTACGCCAGCCAGCTTGATCCAGATCAATGGCAGACGGGGCGCATTGCGTGGCGCCGGGCTCGTGGATGCCAACCTACAACGGAAGGGGCATGTCAGGCATGGGACGGGTTCGACCTGTCGCCCACCGGGAAACTCAGCGTGAAGCAGGTGCGCCCATGCTCTGAGGTGACGGCGACTTTTCCGCTGTGGGCTTCGACAATCGCACGGGTGATGGACAGACCCAGTCCTGCGCCGTCGCTGGATGGGTGAGCCCGAGCGGGGTCTGCACGGAAGAATCGATCGAACAACCTTGGTAAAACCTTGGGGTCGATGTCTTCGCCCGAATTGGCAACAGCCACCTCGATATAGGGCTCTGCTTTTCGCACGGAGATGCAAACGTCTCCGCTGCTCGGTGTGTGGCGAAGGGCATTTGACAGCAGATTGCTGACGGCCCTCCTGAACATCAGCCTGTCACCTGTGATCAGATCATCGCCCACAAGGTTGATGCGGATGGATTTTTCTTCCGCGACGGCATCGTAAAACTCTACGAGTTTCTGGATTTCTGATGACGCTTGAAAATGCTCCTTTTGAGGTATGGCAAAGCTGCGTTCAGTCTTGGCCAGAAAAAGCATGTCTGACACCATTCTGGCCAAGCGCTGAAACTCCTCGACGTTAGATGCCAGGGTATCTCGATAGGTCTCCGTGTCACGTTGCGATGACAGGACAACCTGTGTTTGCGTCATCAAGTTGCTGATAGGTGTGCGCAGTTCATGCGCCAGATCGGAGGAGAAATCTGACAAACGCTGAAAATCACTTTGCAGCCTGTCCAACATGCTGTTGAGTTCCTTTGCCAGATCGGCCATCTCAATGGGAACTGAGCCGACAGGCATCCGCTCGTCAAGTTGCCTCCCGGAAACTGTCGCAGCACGCGATTTCATCGCCCTCAACGGAGCAAGACCCTGGTGGGCAGCAAACCAACTGAACATGCCGCTGGCGATCATCGCAAGTACCGTGTAAATCGCCAAGGTTCGGCCGAGTTGGGCGATGAATTCGTCGTGGTGTTTCGTGTCAATGGCCACAACAACGTCAAGGGCGTTGGTGGGGTCGTATCCAGGGCTTTGCTGCATGCGAAGCGCCCGGTATTCCCGCCCTTGACTCTGCCACCTTTGAATCACCTGCTCGTCAGGCTGGCTCAGCCCCGGCGCCACTTGCCCAGGCGGAGAAAACCGATCTGAACTATAGAGTGTTGATCCGTCAATGCCTTTGGCAGAGATGTACATGCCGTGGTGGTGATTCAAGGCCTCGCTCAATCTTTTGCGGGCGTCATCTTGAGAGCGCGACTTCGTTAGGATGTCCTTGATGAGGAGTTGCTTGTCACTGAGGGTGAAGCGGTCCAAATCGATGAAATGCTGGTCTGCAGCGTACATAAGCAGGCTGCCCAAGCCCAGCACAATGCACACGGACGTCAAGGTGAAGAACAATGTCAAGCGAGCGGTCAGTGACAACGCCTTCAGTCGTTCGATCTTCACTGTGCAGACCTTCCAGGCTCTTCGAGAACGTACCCCATTCCTCGTACTGTTTGAATCAACTTGATGTTTTGGCCTTCGTCGATTTTGACCCTCAGCCGCCGAATGGCCACCTCGATCACGTTTGTATCGCTGTCGAAGTTCATGTCCCACACTTGCGATGCGATGAGAGAACGCGGCAGCACCTCACCTTGTCGCCGCATCAGTAGCTCCAGAAGACCGAACTCTTTGGCCGTCAAGTCGATCCTCACGCCACCTCTGGTCACGCGTCGTCGCAAGAGATCCATCTCAAGATCAGCAACGCACAACGTTGGGCCGTCACCATGCTGCCGCCCCCTGCGCAGGATGATTCGAACCCGCGCCAGCAACTCCGCGAACGAGAACGGTTTGATGAGGTAATCATCGGCGCCCAACTCCAGCCCTTTGACACGATCCTCGACTTGATCGCGGGCTGTCAAAAATAAGACAGGCATTTCCAGGCCCTGCTGACGCAAGGTGCTCAGCACTTGCCACCCGTTGAGACCTGGCAGCATGACGTCCAGGATCACCAGATCGTGCGCACCGTGTTTGGCGAGGTGAATCCCGTCGGGGCCGTTGGTCGCCAGATCGACAACAAACCCTGCTTCGCTGAGCCCTTGGCGCAGGTACTCCCCGGTCTTTGGTTCGTCTTCTACGATCAAGATGCGCACGGTGATCTCCAGTTCCTGCCAGCGCATGAGTTTGCCGCCATTCTGACGTGCGTTTCGCAGATGACAAAACTGTCATCTGCGAAACAGGTTCTCGACAGGCTGACCTGAGCACAATGGCAGCTTGAAATCACAGCTTGCCAAGAGGAAGACATGCTATTGGCCCAATCGTCCTATGTTGTTCGCCCCGCACTGGGTCTGGTGCTGTTAGCCATGGGGGGGCTGACCCAAGCCCAGCAGCCTGCCAGTGCTGAACCAATCGCGCCACCTGAATTCAAGGTGACCTACCGATCCCCTATTGGCAGCTACCAGGGCTTTTCCGATCCGGTTCTCGCGGCCTGGAAAGAGTCCAACGACTTGGTCGGTCGCATTGGTGGTTGGCGAGCTTACGCACGAGAGTCGCGTGGTGGTCCCAACATCAAACCGAGCAGCGAGTCTGAACGCGATGATCCGCACGCAGGTCATGGGGAGAGCCGTCGATGAAAAGGCTGTTCAATCGAGTACCGCTGAGAGCGGGTGTCGCTGCGATCGGTTTGGGTGTTCTCTCGGGTTGTGCGAGCATCGACATTGGTCAATCGGTCAAGCGCATCAACGACGAAACCTCGGGCTTCACGCAGGGGAATCTGTCGCTGGCGACGAACGATTCTGAAAAGACAAAACTCCGCGGACGAGCCCACTCTCTGTTGGAAAAGCCTTTGAGCCAGTCGCAAGCAGTGGAGTTGGCGTTGGTCAATAGTCCTTCCATGCAAGCCCTGCTGGCGCAGAGTTGGGCTGAAGCAGCTCAGACGGCTCAGTCAGGCCGCATCGCCAATCCGGTGTTCAGTTTTGAGCGCTTGCGCGCTGGCGATGAGCTGGAGTTGGGGCGCGCTTTGTCCTTTGGCTTGCTTGATCTCATCTCTCTACCTTGGCGACAGAGTGCTGCCAGCCGACGAATTGAACAAGCACAGGTAAAGCTGGCTGCAGACGTTGTGGACCAAGTGACCTTGGTCCGCCAGGCATGGGTCCGTGCCGTGGCCGCTCAACAGACGCTCAAGTACGCCGAACAAGTCTATGAGGCATCGCAAGCAAGCGCAGAACTGGCGCAGCGTATGCAAGCGGTCGGCAACTTCAACCGTGTTTCGCGCGCCAGGCAGCAGGCCTTCTATGCCGATGCAGCAACCAGGCTGGCCTCTGCAAGCCATCTGAATACGGCGGCCAGAGAGGAGTTGGTGCGTCTGCTTGGTTTGAACGATGCCCAAGTCGATCAGTTGAGGCTTCCAGATCGTCTCCCCGACCTGCCCAAGGAACCAGTGAATCCGAAGGCATTCAGTGCGCAGGCGTCTCAATCCCGACTGGACATTCGCTTGGCCCAGAGTAATTTCGATGCGTATGCCAAGGCTCAGGGTCTTGAACTGGTGAACTCGTTTACCGACATCGAGTTGACCGCGCGCAGGAACACCAAATTTGATAACGCAGCGGGAACAAGTTCTTCCGCCAGAGGTTATGAGTTGGCCTTGCGGCTGCCAATTTTTGACTGGGGTGGCATGCAGCGCGACGCCTTCAATGCGCGAACTTTGGCGGCAGCCAATCAGCTTGAAGCTGTCACTCGCTCAGCAGGCTCCAATTTGCGAGAGAGCTATTCGGCATATCGAGCTGCTCACGACGTCGCCAGGCATTACAGAGACGAGGTTCTGCCTCTGCGCAAAGTCATCTCGGATGAGAACCAGCTTCGCTACAACGGCATGCTCATCGGTGTATTCGAGCTGCTGGCCGACTACCGGGATCAAGTGGAAACGGTTATTGCTGCCATTGATGCTGAACAACAGTTCTGGTTGGCCGACGCCGCGATGCAGGCATCTCTGATCGGGCGCCCCACCAGTACCACCTTGTCCGTCGGCGGCGCAGCTCCCAGCGCCGGTGGCGGCCACTGATCAAAGGAACAAAGATGTCGTCAAGAAGAGATTTTTTCAGAATGGCTGGCATTGCGGGTGGTGCCGTGGCAGCCAGTGCCGTCAGCCGTGTGGCCATGGCCGCATTGCCTGAGCCGGTGATTCAGACCAGTTCGGACACCATGGCTCCTCTCGTTCCTGAAACAGGGCGTTCTTACAACCCTGTGGTGACCTTGAATGGCTGGACTTTGCCTTGGCGGATGAACCAAGGCGTCAAGGAGTTCCATTTGGTTGCCGAGCCAGTGGTGAGAGAGATGGCGCCAGGCTTCAAGGCGCACCTGTGGGGGTACAACGGGCAAAGCCCGGGGCCCACCATTGAGGTGGTTGAAGGCGACCGTGTTCGGCTTTATGTCACCAATCGGTTGCCTGAGCACACGAGCATCCATTGGCATGGACAGCGGCTGCCCAACGGCATGGACGGTGTGGCCGGTTTGAATCAGCCCGCCATTCCTGTGGGGAAGACCTACGTATACGAGTTCGTGGCACGTCGTCCAGGAACGTTCATGTATCACCCCCATGCCGATGAAATGACCCAGATGGCCATGGGCATGATGGGGTTTTGGGTCACGCACCCGAAGAACAAGAACCCGTTGATCGATGAGGTCAACAGAGACTTCTGCTTCTTGCTCAATGCTTTTGACATCGATCCGGGCAGTTACACCCCCAAGACGATGACCATGCTTGACTTCAATCTGTGGGCGTGGAACAGCCGCATCTTTCCCGGGGTCGACTCGCTCAACGTTCGACTTAACGACAAAGTGCGCATCCGGGTTGGCAATCTCACGATGACGAACCACCCCATCCATTTGCATGGACATGAATTCTTGGTGACAGGCACCGATGGTGGCCCGACGCCGAAGAGCACTCGCTGGTACGAGGTGACCACCGACGTTGCCGTTGGGCAAATGCGGCAGATCGAGTTTTTGGCCGATGAGGAGGGGGACTGGGCTTTTCACTGCCACAAGAGCCATCACACCATGAACGCCATGGGGCATGACGTTCCAAATCTGATTGGTGTGGATCACCGTGGCGTTGCCAAAAAGATCAAGGGCCTTTTGCCTGAGTACATGGTCATGGGCGAGCGTGGGATGGCCGACATGACCGAGATGGAAATGCCGATACCTGACAACACGGTACCCATGATGACTGGCGAAGGGCCTTTTGGCTCGGTCGAGATGGGCGGCATGTTCAGTGTGCTCAAGGTTCGCAAGAACCAAAAGCATGGCGATTACAAGGACCCTGGTTGGTTCAAGCATCCTGCAGGCACCGTGGCACATGAATATACCGGCCCCTTGAGTGAGCCTGCCAGATTCAAGTCTGAAGGTGGGCAATCTATGCCCCGGGCCAAGAAGCCTGACAAGGCTGTCGAGGTGCGAGCCCGCAAGCCGACGTCTCACAGCGATCACTGATTCTCAACCTCTTGATACGGATTTTTCATGATGAACAAACGTCGATTCGCCACCCACTTCATTGCTGCAACTTGCTTGACGCTGTCCGCTTCCGCATTTGCTGGGGGAGACCATGCGCATGACCATGGTGCAGGAACCCAGGCCGCTGAAGAAACCGCCATCGGCAAGCCTGGTCGGGCATCGAGAGTCACCAGAACGATCAAGGTTTCGATGAGCGACAAGATGCGATTTGAACCTGCATCGATTCAAGTCAAGCAGGGCGAAACAGTGCGCTTCGTCGTCAGAAACGCAGGCCAGATCAAGCACGAGATGAACCTGGGGACCGAAAAGGAACTTTTGGAGCATTTGGAGGTGATGAAGAAGTTCCCGAACATGGAGCACGACGAGCCCAACAAGGTGACCATTGCGCCTGGGCAGCAAGGTGAAATCGTCTGGCAGTTCACTAAAGCCGGGACAGTGAATTTCGCGTGCTTGGTTCCTGGTCACTACGAGGCGGGCATGAAGGGCAAGGTCCAGGTTTCGAAGAAATGATCATGCGAGACCAATCTGTATCTCCATTGCGCTCTAGGCGCAAAGTGCTGATGGCGGCCTTGTCATTGGCATGTACGCCGACGATTTGGGCGGCCTCAGAGACTGCGGAGCGAACACCAATCAAGGTGTGGAAAGATCCCAACTGCGGCTGTTGCAAGCTGTGGGTCTCGCACCTTGAGCACAATGGCTTCGTCGTCACCGTGGTGGATGAGGGCAACAAGGCCGCGCGTGCCACCCTTGGGGTGCCGGAGCGGCAGGCATCCTGTCACACGGCTGTGGTGTCCGGCTATGTGATCGAGGGGCACGTCCCTGCGCGCGATATCCGCCGGTTGCTCAAAGACAGGCCACATGCCCTGGGTTTGGCTGTGCCTGGCATGCCTGTCGGATCTCCTGGGATGGATGGGCCTGATTTTGATGGTCACCGCGATCCATACCAAGTGCTGCTGATTCGCAAAGACGGATCGGTTCTGGTTTTTAACTCTTATTCATGAGGTCAACAATGAACGCCATTGCTAAATTTTTAGCCGTATCGGCTTGTGCCATCGGCATCGCTTCTCCACTTGCTTCATTCGCTCAAGCTGCCATGGACCATTCGAAGATGGAGTCCGCGCAGGCTCCCGCAATGACCGACGGCGAGATCAAGAAAATTGATCAGACCAACGGCAAAGTCACCATCAAGCATGGTGACATCAAGCACCTGGACATGCCAGGCATGACCATGGTGTTTACCGCCAAAGACAAGAGCATCTTGTCCAATTTCAAGCCTGGTGATCAGGTGAAATTCATGGTCCTCAGCGAGGGTGGGAAGATGATCGTGACGGAAATTAAAAATGCGCCTTGACGAAAGTGTTAAATCACGTTAGGTGCCAGGCTTGTTGAGTTAGCGTTGACTGTCTGTGCTCGGTGGTGTTTTTCCGAGATCGATTCAATCGGGCTTTGCTTGGGCTATTTATCTGATCGGGTTGGTTGGTTAGAGGATCGCCCATAGTCCAATTCAGTGCCCGCTCAGCTGAAGATGGTGTTTGGCCTGATTTGGGAATGCTTTTTGTTTTGGGGCTGTGGTGAAGAGCTATCTTCTTTTTCTTCGGTATGCATTGAAAAACTGGTTATCGAAAGAAAAATTGGTGGACGAGAGCTCAGCGTTTGATGTGTCCCTCACTTCACACGGAGATCGTGTCAACAGGGTTCATTTGGCGATCGAATCTGCGTGCAGCGGAATTAAGCCCAGAAGAGTCATTCTGTTCTTGTCTCGGGAAGATTGGCCGGGGCGATTGCCGAAATCGTTGACGCGTTTGTGTCATCGTGGATTGGAGGTGATAACCTGCGAAAACGATGGGCCTCACAAAAAGCTGCAACCTTATCTGCAGATGAATGCCTCTTTCGTTCGACCTTTGATCACCATTGACGACGATGTTTTTTACGAACATCTTGCTTTCAAGCATCTTTTTGATGCCTGGTTGAGCGATAAGGCCGTTATTCATTGTTTGCGCGCTCGGTCTGTCTTAACGAATGGCGATGCATTGATGCCCTACATCGCATGGCCGCTTTGCAATAGCAGTGCCCCCTCCCATCTTAATTTCTCCACTGGGGTAGGTGGCGTACTTTACCCACCTGATTTTCTGCTTCTGCTCAAGCGAGTCGGACTCGGTTACCGGGCGACGTGTCCTGATGCGGATGATATTTGGGTTAACGCGTGTGCTGTGCGCTCCGGATTTCGTGTCAGGCAAGTTTTAAATGTTCCCTCACGCAGGCCAGATATACCTGGGTCCAGAGGTACTGCCTTGTTCAAAAAGAACATCCGTTTGGGCGGCAATGATGCGCAATTGGCAAGGGTCTATGACAAGTACATTATTTCAATAATGACGGATGAGTTTTCAAGACGTTTTAATATTGAAGAGATGCTGTCAAATTAGTCATCGCGACGTCATGTCTTTGTAAGGTGATGGCGGTTAAATTGCATGTTGTGGTCTTGTATATTTTATTCGAAGGCCACATCTTTGCAAATTTCCAAGAGGAAACACCATGAAAAATTCTACCTCGTTGATCACGCTTGTCGCCTTGATTGGATTTGTCGGATCTGTTTATGCTGGTGATGCGGCAAAAAATCAGGCCGCTGCTACGCATCAACTGAAAGATGGTGGCACGCTTTACCTTTTCAAGGATGGAAAAATGGCGAAGGAAAGTAAGTATGGGAAAGCCGTTTACATGAAAAAAGGGGAAACGTTAGAAACCGTCGACGGGAAGAAGATAGTTGCGAGCAGCAACGAGGTGGCAAGGCTTGGCAGCCTGATCAGCGAAGGACACCTGGATTGATTGGATGATGCGTTGCTTGCCCACATCGTCCAGGTCAACTTTGCCGACCTGACCGCAGCCCGCTACGCGCGGGCTTCGTTTCGCTTTGGGCATGTGGGGTTGCCAGGATATCGAGGATCGGACAGTCCGGTCTGTCATCACCATGGCAGCAATGAACGAGGTGTTCAAGGGTGGCCTTCATGGCAAGCAGTTCCTGGAGCTTCTGGTTTAACTCCTGCAGATGGGCCTGGGCCAGCGCCTTTACCTGGCGGCTTGGGCGTCGACGGTCTTGCCACAGTCCCAGCAGTTCGCGGATCTGATCCAAGGAGAACCCGAGGTCTCTGGCTTGCCGAATGAAGCGCAAGGTGCCGACCTCCTTGTCGGTGTACTGGCGGTAACCTGCATCGGTTCGCAAAGCGCCGGGGAAGAGCCCCACGCTTTCATAGTGCCGGATCATCTTGGCCGACACGCCAGAGGCCTTGGCTGCTTCTCCGATGTTCATGTGTTCGCTCATGCAGCGGCTCCTTGTGAATTGACGGTGGCAGGCTTGGTGTGCTGTGGCAACTCGTTTTCCATCGCACCCCGCCAACGGCGCAGCAAGAGCGCATTGGCGATGACGCTGAGGCTGCTGAGCGCCATGGCGGCACCCGCGATGACGGGGTTGAGCATGCCCAGTGCCGCCAGTGGGATGCCCAGGACGTTATAGGCAAAGGCCCAGAACAGCCCCTGCTTGATCTTGGCATAGGTTCGCCGCGACACGTCCAGGGCGTCGGCCACCAGCCTGGGGTCGCCGCGCATCAGCGTGACGCCTGCGGTCTCGGTTGCCACGTCAGCACCTCCGGCCATCGCAAAACCGCAAGACGCCGCAGCCAGGGCAGGGCCATCGTTCAGGCCATCGCCCACGAAGGCCACGACCTCACCGCTGGCGCGCAAGGCTTGCACGATGGCCGCTTTGTCGCCGGGCAACACCTCGGCTCGCACATCGAGAATACCCAGGGCCTTCGCGACCGCATCAGCGCTGCCCTGGTTGTCGCCGGTCAGCATCAGGGTTTTGATGCCCAGTTGATGCAGGTTCCTCACCGCGTCTGCTGCGGTGGGCTTGACGGTGTCTCCGAAGGCCATCAGTCCCAATAGTTGAAAGCCGCAGGCGTTTTGCTGCAAAAGCCATGACAAGGTCCGTCCTTGCCGCTCCAACACATCGGCTTGCGTGCCGAGTGCACCGGCATCCACCCCGAGTTCGTTCAGGAGTCTGGTATTGCCCAGCATCAGCTTGGCGCCCTTCACCATGCCCTCGACGCCGCGACCCGCCAGTGCCTTGGCGTCTTGTACTGGCGGGATCGTGAGGCGCGCATCGCGGGCGTGGGCCGTGACTGCCAGCGCCAGCGGATGGCTGCTTGCTTGTTGCAACGCTGCGGCCAGAGCGACCACTTCGTCAATGCCTGACCCTTCGGCCGGGACAACGGCTACCAGCGTCGGCTTGCCTTCTGTCAGTGTGCCTGTCTTGTCGAACGCCACGACGGTCACCGAGTGTGCGATCTCAAGCGCCTGAGCATCCTTGATGAGGATGCCTCGGCGTGCGGCGGCGCCTGTTCCGACCATGATCGCCGTGGGTGTGGCCAGGCCCAATGCACATGGGCAGGCGATCACCAGCACAGCCACAGCGTTGATCAGGGCATGCTCCCAGTCTCCGTTGATGCCAAGCCAAGCCAGGAAGGTGAGCAACGCGATCCCCAACACCACCGGAACGAACACGGCGCTGACACGGTCCACGATGCGCTGAATAGGCGCCTTGCCCGCCTGGGCCGACTCGACCAGTCGGATGATGCGTGCCAGGGTTGTTTCGGCACCGACGGCCTGCGTCCTGACAATCAGCATGCCCTCGGCGTTGATGGCCCCGCCGGTCACCTGATCACCCACTTGTTTGGACACAGGCAGGCTTTCGCCGGTGATGAGCGATTCATCCACGTGGCTGCGCCCCTCCATGATGTCGCCATCGACGGGCACGCGGTCACCCGGGCGTATGCACACCAGGTCACCGACCCGCACGTCGGCCACGGGCGTTTCGACGTCAACGCCATCGCGTCGTACCAGTGCCGTGCTCGGCCGCAAGGCGTTCAGAGAGCGAATCGCATCCGTGGTCTGCCGCTTTGCGCGATCCTCCAGCCACTTGCCCAGGAGAACGAGCGTGATCACGGCAGCCGAGGCTTCGAAATAGAGGTGCGGCATGCCGTGCTGTGAATGCCGCATCAGAAGGTAGACGGACAGGCCGAAGGCTGCGGAGGTGCCAAGCGCAACCAGCAGGTCCATGTTGCCGGCCTTGGCCTTGACGGCCCGCCATCCTGCCCGGTAGAAGCGCCAGCCCAGCCAGAATTGCACCGGCGTGGCCAGTGCGAGTTGCAGCCAGCCATTGAGCATCCAGTCGATCCCCACCAACTGCAGCACCATGGGCAATACCAGAGGCAAGGTTAAAACAGAAGCGATCGCTACGGGCCCCCATGTCGGCAGGGTGTTGGGCTTTGCGGGCTCGGCTTCCCGCTTCAATTGAGTCACATAGCCTGCCTTGGTGACGGCTGCCACGAGAGATGCGGGTGGGATCGTGGAGAGTGCACGCACGGCGGCCTGTTCGGTTGCCAGGTTGACGGAGGCCAACAAGACGCCGGGAACCTTGAGCAAGGCTTTTTCCACCCGGGTGACGCAAGAGGCGCAGGTCATGCCCTCGACATGGAGGGCCACATCGGTGGTCTTCAGGTCGTAGCCGGCCTCGCGGACGGCTGCGCTGAGTACCTCAAGGTTCACAGATGGGTCCGCTTGGACCGAGGCCACTTCGGTGGCCAAATTGACGTTGGCGCTTTGCACACCAGCCGTTGCCTTGAGCGATTTTTCTACCCTGGACACACAAGAAGCGCAAGTCATCCCCGAGATGGGGATGTCGATTCGGAATGTGGCCAGCGGCTTTTGCGGGGAGATCATGGTGTGCCCGTATAGGTGGTTGATATTTGTCGTGGATCCTCAAGCTTCCCATCGTGGGAATGTAAAGTCATGTGGCAATTACTTGCTTTGATGGCATGGCTATTGAAAACAGGCGCTTGACCTTCCTGCTGTGGGAAGCTTGAAAGTGAACCCACCAAAAACCATTCGGAGTTTCTGATGATCACTTTTGAAGTCAAGGACATGACTTGCGGCCATTGCGTCAGCACCATCACCAAGGCGGTGCGGGCCATCGATAAAGAGGCCACTGTACGGATCGAGTTGCAGTCGCACCAAGTCCAGATCGAACCCACCGAGGCGGATGCAGATGAACTTCGCGACGCAATCCAGGAGGCTGGCTACACCCCTGTGGTGATGACAAATGGGCCGCTCAAACCCGAGAAGGCCAGTCGAGGTGGCTGTTGTTGTGGGTGATGGCGTGACAGCCTTCAGGCATGTTTCATGTGAGGCGCTTGCGTGGCGCGCCTTGCCTTCTTGCTGCGGCGAATCAGCAGGTACGCAGCCGGAATCACGAACATCGACAGCAGTGGCGCCGTGATCATGCCCCCGACCATGGGTGCAGCAATGCGTTGCATGACCTCGGAGCCCGTGCCTGCCCCCCACATGATCGGCAGCAAGCCCGCCAGGATCACGGCCACCGTCATGGCCTTGGGTCGCACGCGAAGCACGGCGCCGTCGCGGATGGCATCGAGCAGGTCATCCACACTGACCTGGCCCTTGTCGATGCGCTCGCCCCAAGCCTGCTTGAGGTAGAGCAGCATGATCACGCCAAACTCGGCCGATACCCCGGCTAACGCGATGAAGCCCACAGCGCCTGCCACTGACAGGTTGTAGCCCAGCAGGTAGAGCAACCAGATGCCGCCCACCAGGGCAAAGGGCAGCGTGGCCATGATCAGCAAGGCCTCGTCAAACGCGCCGAAGGTCAGGTACAGCAACACGAAGATGATCAGCAGCGTGAAGGGCACCACCACCTTGAGCTTGGCCGTGGCCCGCTCCAGGAACTCGAACTGGCCTGACCAGGACACTGAGTAGCCCGGTGGCAGCTTGACCTTGGCCGCGACAGCCTTTTGCATGTCCTGCACGGCGGAGCGCAGGTCACGCCCCCGGATGTCCACATACACCCAGCCCGACAGCCGTGCGTTCTCGCTGCGCAGCATGGGTGGGCCATCGGTCACGCGGATGTCGGCCACGTCGGATAAGACCAGGCGCTGTCCACGCTCGTTGACGATGGGCAAGGTGCGCAGTTTTTCCAGCGAATCACGTGTCTCGCGTGGATAGCGCAGGTTGATCGGGAAGCGCTGCAAGCCTTCCACCGTCTCGCCGATGTTCTCGCCGCCCACTGCCGAGCTGATGAGCGACTGCACATCGGCGATGTTCATGCCAAAGCGCGCTGCGGCATCGCGGCGGATGTTGACATCGACATAGCGCCCCCCTGTCAGGCGCTCAGCCAAGGCGCTGCTGACACCGGGCACATCTTTGAGCGCCCGCTCGATCTCACCCGTGAGTCGGTCGATGGTGGCCAGGTCGGTGCCCGCCACCTTGACGCCCACGGGGCTCTTGATGCCGGTGGCCAGCATGTCGATGCGGTTGCGGATGGGGGGCACCCAGATGTTGGCCAGGCCGGGTACTTTGACAATGCGGTCCAGCTCTTCAACCAGCCTGTCTTGCGTCATGCCAGGGCGCCATTGGTCTTTGGGTTTGAACTGGATGGTGGTCTCGAACATCTCCATGGGTGCCGGGTCGGTCGCGGTTTCGGCGCGGCCTGCCTTGCCATAGACACTGGCCACCTCGGGCACGGTTTTGATCAAACGGTCGGTCTGCTGAAGCAGCTCGGCGGCTTTGCCTGCGGACAAGCCCGGCAGGGCCGTGGGCATGTAGAGCAAGTCGCCCTCGTCCAGTTTGGGCATGAACTCGCCGCCAATGTGCTGCAACGGCCACAAGCTGAGCAACAGCAACACGGTGGCCACCGCCAGTGTGCGCTTGGGGCCTTGCAAGACCGCATTGAGCAACGGACGGTAAATGGCAATCAGGAATCGGTTGAGCGGGTTGTTCTGCTCGCTGGGGATGCGGCCACGGATCAGGTAGCCCATCAGCACGGGAATCAGCGTGACTGACAAGCCCGCTGCCGCCGCCATGGCGTAGGTTTTGGTGAAGGCCAGCGGCGAGAACAGCCGCCCCTCTTGCGCCTCCAGCGTGAACACCGGCACAAAGGACAGCGTGATGATCAACAGCGAGAAAAACAGCGCGGGCCCAACCTCGGCCGCCGAGTCGCCGATGACCTTCCAGCGCTCGGCACCTTCCAGCGTTTGATCGGGGTGGGCCTGCTCCCAATGTTCCAGGTGCTTGTGTGCGTTCTCGATCATCACCACGGCTGCATCCACCATGGCGCCAATGGCAATGGCGATGCCACCCAGCGACATGATGTTGGCGTTCACTCCTTGGTAGTGCATGACGATGAAAGCCGCCAGGATGCCCAGGGGCAGCGAGATGATGGCCACCAGGGCCGAGCGCAGGTGAAACAAAAAGACAAAGCACACCACGGCCACCACGGCAAACTCTTCGAGCAGCTTGTGCGAGAGGTTCTCCACCGCGCGCTCGATGAGGGTGGATCGGTCGTACACAGGCACGATCTCCACCCCTTTGGGCAAGCTGGCTTGCAGGGTCTTGAGCTTGGCCTTCACGGCTGCAATCGTCTCCAATGCGTTCTTGCCTGAGCGCATCACGATCACGCCGCCAGCGGCCTCCCCCTCGCCGTCCAACTCGCCAATGCCCCGGCGCATCTCCGGTCCCATCTGGATGCGGGCCACATCCCCCAGGCGCACTGAAACACCTGCGTCGGTGGTCATCAGCGGCACTTGTCGGAAATCGTCCAGCGATTGCAGGTAGCCCGAAGCACGCACCATGTACTCGGCCTCGCCCAGTTCCAGCACCGAGCCGCCCGCTTCCTGGTTAGCCTTCTGGATGGCCTCGACCACCTGGGTGTGCGCGATGCCGTAGGTGGCCAGTTTGTCGGGGTCCAGCACCACTTGGTACTGGCGCACCATGCCGCCCACCGAGGCCACTTCCGCCACATTGGGCACGGTCTTGAGTTCGTACTTCAAGAACCAGTCCTGCAAGGCACGCAACTGGCCCGCATCCTGGGTGCCCCCACGGTCTACCAGGGCGTATTGGTAGATCCAGCCCACACCCGTGGCGTCGGGCCCCAGCGAAGCCTTGGCGCTGGCAGGCAAGCGCGACTGAACCTGGTTCAGGTACTCCAGCACACGCGAGCGGGCCCAGTACAGATCGGTGCCGTCCTCGAACAGCACGTAGACATAAGAGTCGCCGAAGAAGGAGTACCCCCGCACCGTCTTGGCGCCAGGCACCGACAGCATGGTCGTGGTCAGCGGGTAGGTGACTTGGTTCTCGACGATGCGCGGTGCCTGGCCTGGGTAGGTCGTGCGGATGATGACTTGCACATCAGACAGGTCGGGCAAGGCGTCCAGCGGCGTTCTCGCGACCGAATACACCCCCCATGCACTGAGCATCAAGGTGGCCAGCAGCACCAGGAAGCGGTTGGTGATGGACCAACGGATCAGGCGGGCGATCATGGCTTGCTCCCTTGCTTGGCTGTCCCATGGGCTTGATGGGGCGCCTCGGACGCAGGCTGGGGCTCAGGTGCCAGGTGCGACAGTCGGGTCAACTGCGGCATGCCATCGGCATCCATGTAGAACTCAAAGCTCACCGGGTCCCCCACTTCCAGATGGCGGGGCAGTCCGCCCTTGAGCGGCACCTTGAAATCCATCGTCATGGCGCCCCACTTGAGTGAGGCAATCGGCCCGTGCGACAAGGTGATGGCCTCGCCTGTCAGGGCTTCTACCTTGGCCTGACCTTCGTGTCTGGGTGCAGCCTTGTCCACCGTCGTCGCAGGCGTGCCATTCAAGCGGGCTTCGACACCCTTGAGGCTGGCTTCCGAATCGATCAGGAACTGCGAAGACACCACCACACGCTGGCCCACATCCAGGCCGCGCTTGACCTCGGTTTGCCCATCGCTCTCGATGCCCGTCTCGATCTCGACCGGGCGGAACCGCCCTTTGTCTTCTGCCAGCATCACCACGGTGCGTTTGCCCGTCTGGATGACGGCCTCGGTGGGGATCAACAAGGCCTTCTCGGCACGCATGTCCATGAACTGCATGGCCACGCTCATGCCTGGCACCAGGCGCATGCCGGGGTTGTTCAACTGCACGCGGGCCTTGAGGGTGCGGGTGCCAGGGCTGACCTCCGGCACCAGGGCCTGAACCGTGCCTTCAAAGGTGGTGCCAGGCACAGCCGGGCTGCGGGCCTGCACCTTGGTGCCTGGGCGCAGTTGCGCGACTTGACTCTCCGGCACTTCGGCGTTGGCCCAAACCGTGGACACGCCGTTGATGCGCAACAAAGTGGCTCCAGGCATCACGGACATGCCTTCACGCACCATCAACTCGCTGAGCACGCCGCCGATGGGCGCCACCAGGGTGATGCGCGGCTGGGTCTTGCCGGTTTGCTCGACGCGCTTGATCTGATCCTCGCTCATGCCCACCTGACGCATGCGCTGGCGAGCGCCATCCACCAAGCTGCCCAGGTCGGCACCCCGCATGCGGCGAACAGACAAGAACTCTTCTTGCGCGGCCACCCAATCAGGCACATAGAGATCGGCCAGGGGCTGACCTTGTTTGACCGCATCCAGCGTGGCGCGCACATGCAGCCGCTCCACAAACCCGGCGGCCCGTGCTTGCATGACAACCTGGTCGCGTTCGTTGTAAGCGATGCTGCCCACGGCAGAGACCTGGGGCGACAGCACCCCTTCTGTGACCTCTGCGGTGCGCACACCCAGGTTCTGCTGGATGCGTGGGCTCACAGTGACCTTGCCCTGGTCGCCATCGCTGTCTGCGTAGACGGGCACCAGCATCATGTCCATGAAAGGCGACTTCGCGGGCTTGTCAAACTTGTTGCCCGGCACCATGGGGTCGTGGTAGTACAAGACCTTCTTGCCGGTGACCGGGTCCATGTCGCCAGCCTTGAGGCCATCGGCGATGTGTCGCCGGGTGGCGTCTTCACCCTCGGCCACGCTTTGCGGCAGGGCTTGGGTGGCGTTTGCTTCTGTGGCAGGCTGAGCGGGGCGCAGTTCAGCATCGGCATTCATGCCCATGCCTCTTTGCATGCCCAATGCGTACAGGCCATATGCAGCGGCACTCAGTGCTGTGGCGGCAATCATGGCGATCACCAGATTTTTGAGTTTCATGTGAGGCTCCGTGTCAGTGGTCAAGAACGGGTATGGCCGCGTCGTGTTCCACCGGGATCAGGTAGTTGAGCTGCGCCCAGATGCGAGCGGTGTCCATGTCGAGTCGCAGCCGGTCCATTTGGGTGTCCAAGGCCATGCGGCGAGCCTCCAGCACGGAGGCCAGCGTGCCGCTGCCGCCTCGGTAGGCGGTCAAGGCGGCCTGTGTTCGCTCGGCAGCCAGCGGGATCAAGGCGCTGTCGTAGCGGCGCAGGCGATCCCGGCTGCTCTGCCAGGTTTGGAGCATCACCGTGACCTGGGCAAGGTGCTCCCGTGTGGCCTCTTCGCGCTGGGCGCGCATTTGCTCCACGGTGGCCAACCTGGCAGCCAGGTCCCGGTCCTGACGGCTCTTTTGATCCCATTGCAAGGGAACGGAGACATTGACAGAGGCCATCTTGGAATAGCCGGGCCCACGTTGACTGAGCATCAGCTCCACACCCCAGTCGGCTTGCTTGTTGGCTCGGGCCAGGTCCGCATCGGCCTGAGCCATCTCTTCCTGCCTGACCATGAAGGTGATGTCGGGGTGCGAGGTCAGCGTGCTTTCCAGATCGCTCAGGTGCAAGGGAACATGGCTGGTGTCGGGTGCATCACCCAGGGGCGTGTCGGCTGCACGACCTGTCCACCGGCGCAGCGCGGTCTGCACGGTGCTCACTTCACGCGTGGCCAGATCGATGCGGTCATCCACTTGGGCGAGTGCTGAGCGTGCGGCGAGCACATCGGTTTGCGATCCTCGGCCACCTCGGTAGGCGACCTCAGTCGCCTCAACTTGCAGGCGGATTTCATCGCGCTGTGCCTTGACCAGGGCCAGCATGCGTTCCTGGTAGTAGAGATCCAGCCAGGCGATGGCCGTGTCTCGTTGCAGTTGAGCCAGCGCTTGTGCGCGGCTGGCTTCGCTGGCCTGGGCTTCCCGCTCAAAGCGCATGGACCGTGCAAGACGTTTGTCTTCACGGGTGAACTCCTGCATGAGACCCACTGAGCGCATGGTCATGAAATCGCGGGTGACGCTGAAGCGATCAGGCCCGTTAATGGGCAGGTTGTTGATGCCCAGTTTGAGGACGGGATCAGGTTGCTGAGCGGCCGAAACTGCCATGTCGCGGGCAGCCGCCGTGGCGTGGTTCTGGGCCACCAGTTGCTGTGAGCGTGCCTGGGACAGCCCGAGCGCATGTTCAAACGTCAGGACGTCCCCGGCATGGGCGTGGAAGGATGCGAGGCTGAGGGCCACCAGAACGACGACACCTTGGAAGCGCGTGCGAATGCGCGTGAGCATGCGCATGCAAATGGGATGGCCGAGATCGACCAGTTGCATGCCCCTGCGCGGCAGGAGCGAAGAATGGGTAAACATGACACCTCCGAATGAAGCCAATGGCGTGGGCGTGTGCAGGACTTGGCAGAACGCCACGCGCCTGCATTGGCCAGCAACCTGCGCGACCAGGCGCTGAAGCGGCCGTCAGGCCTTTCAGCGCCGCGTCACTCGGCGTGTCAAATTCGGAAGCAGCAGTGCAGTATGGACAGCGGTGGTGGCGCCGCGTGAAGGCGGCTGTCCGCAGTCGGCGCTAGGCCATCCGGCCTTGACGCATCCACCGTCAGGGCGACGGTGTACAGCGCGATCAACAGCGCCGCAGGCACGGTAGGCGCCTGGGTGTGATCGCTTTGTTGGGTGGGGTGGCAATGCTCGGCGCACAGGCCAGGGTTGGCTTGGTCCAGGTGCCTTCCCATGCCTTCGCCCATCTGCTCGCAATCCACCATGGCGCCCATCGCGGTGATGGCGTCGGCTGTGGCATTGCCGGAGACCATGTTGCTGGGGCAAGCGTAGGCTGCCACGCTCATCTGCGCAAACAAGATCACGCCGACCATCAGTCGGCAAATCCAATGCTTGAGCGCGCGAGGCATGGTCATGCGGCCACCTGCTCTGCGGGTCGGGGGGCGTGATCGACCAGGGCCGCGATGATGGGGCAGTGATCTCCCTTGGCTGACTTCTGGCAACAAGTGACCAAGCCTTCAAGGGCAACGGCCATGGCTTCCAGTTGGGTGGCTCGCTGGCGGATGTCCAGCACACGTTGCTGGGTGATCTCGCGAACGCGCAGCTGATCGGTCTCAGCGCTCAGAGACACCAGCGAGGCCACATCGTCAAGGGAAAAGCCCAGCTCTTGCGCGCGCTTGATGAAACGCAGGCGCCGCACGTCACCCTCGTCGTACTGCCGAAAGCCATTGCCTTCACGGGCAGGCTCACGCAACAACCCGCGACGCTGGTAAAAGCGCACCGCTTCCACACCGACCCCTGCGGTGTCGGCGAGCTTGCGAACGGTGAAGGCGTGCGTGGGCATGAGAGGCAGTTGCGCCGTAAGTCTGTACAAGTGAACGAAGTTTAGGCAGGCCTACCCCATGTGTCAAGTTTGCCTGGCGGGCGTTGCCTTGACCTGCGATATGGCTAAAGCCATATCCAGAGTGCTGTACAGACCCCAATCCAGATAAGCACGATCAGAACCGCACCAAAACGGCTGCTTGGTTTGGATCCCTGCACTTTCAGCCAGTTGTCAGCCTGTTCGCGGCAGATGACCAAAACCTCAGCGGGCAAGAGCCGAATGGTCAGCCAGATGAGACAAGGCAGCAGCAACACATCATCCACGTAACCGAGCACCGGGATGAAGTCCGGGATCAAATCGATAGGACTGAGTGCATAGGCCACGACGAAAAGACCGATGGCTTTCGCATACCACGGCGTTGCCGGGTGTTTGCCAGCGAACCAGAGCGTTACACCGTCTCGCTTGATCCGCCTTGCCCAGCCTCTGAGCTTGCCGCTGATGTTCATGCTATCGAGAATGCCACATACGCGCTCGGGCTTGACGTCGCATGAAGTCGCGAGAGCATGAACCATCGCATGTTCATGAAGGAGCGCCACCATGGTCAAAACCACTGTCACCGTCCAGGGCGGTTCGGCGGCCCTGCCGACCCTGCTCGGGCAAGGCCCCGCCCGCATCCCCACAGGCGGCAAGATCCGCGCAGGCATCAAGGTGCTCACCCGCAAGGCGGCGGAGCAACCCCAGGCTCAACGCCTCTACGACGAGGGCGTTGAAGCCGGCCAGTCCTTCGATCAGATCGAACGCGCCATCGTGGGTGCGATGCCGCAACTCAAGTCACCGCTGATCCCGCGCAACGTGCCCTGGTTCACCGTGCGGGCACAAGACTTCCCCAATCCCGAGACACCGAAGCAGATCCTGCAAGCCTATGGCGAGGACCGTGGTGAAGGCCTTCACCTCTATCGCTTCCCCATCGTCTTTCCGGCTGACCAATGGCAGACGGTGATGCCGCATGAACTCGCGGCCTGGGGGGCCCAGGACAAGCGCTACTGGTCGCAGTATTCGGCTGATGGCCGTGTGCGGCACTGCATGTGCCATGCGCCGGTGCCCATGGACAACACGGGGCGGCGCTCTATCCGCATCTTCGGTGGGCGCAAGACGGTTCTGCGCGAAGACAACGGCGGCATCTGCGAGCCCGAGTCCTGCGCCGACTACCAGCAGCGGCGCTGCAACCTGACCGGGCGGTTCCTGTTCTTCATCCCGGGCATCCGCTCCATCAGTGCGTTCGAGTTGCCTACAAACAGCTTCTACGCCATGAACTCGGCCATCCAGAAGTTCGAAACCATCGGCTTTCTGCGTGGCGGTCGCATCTCTGGCTTTCTGGATCGGCAACGCACCCCGTTTTACCTGACCAAGCGCTTGATGGAGGTTGCCCACATCGACGAGACGGGCCTGCCCACCCGTGTGCCGCAATGGATCATCGAACTGGAAGCGCCCGTGGATGTGACCGCCTTGCTGCGCGACAGGGAGGACGAAGACACGGCCATTGTTCAAGCGCAACTGGCCACTCAGGTCCTGGATGGTGCCCCAACGTGGGAGGGTGCTGGTGCCGATGTGGATGCCGATGTGGATGCCGTTGTGGCGTCGGTGATCGCTGAGGCACCCAAGGACGCCCCGGTGCATGACGGGGATCTCACCTTGGAACACCTCCTGGCGCGTGCCCAAGCCTATGGCATTGCTGCGGACCAATACCAGGCCTACGCCGACCGACGGTGGGGCCGAGGGTGGCGGCTTAACCCGCATGGTCGTCGCCGTGCTTGGGATGAACTGGATCGCTATCGCAACGACCCGCAGGGCTACCTCGACAAGATCGAGAGCGAACTGCACCGGGTGACATGAAGGAGATACGGCATGGTTCGCATTGCTCATTTTTCTGACCTTCACTACGGCCCCAAGAACCTGATCGAGGCCGACCGCTGTTTCGGGGCAGCCATCGACATGGCCATGGCCTCAGGTGTGCAGGCTGCAGTGCTGTCTGGGGATTCAACCGATCACGCCCTGGACCTGCATTCGCCCGCTGCCGAACGCCTGGTGGCGCAGGTGCGTCGCCTGGCTGACCATTGTCCGGTGCTGATGCTGCAAGGCACGTTCTCTCATGAGCCACCGGGCACCCTGTCCATCTTCAAATCCTTGGGCGGGCGTTACCCTGTCCATGTGGTCGACCAGATTGGACAAGTGGCGCTCATGCCGAACGGCTGCTGGCAGGTTTCTTCAAGCTGGCGTTTCGATGTGCTGCCAGATGGGCTCATGGCCCTGTTCAGTTGCGTGCCCACGGTCAACAAGGCTGCTGTGGCGGCGACGGTGGGGGCGGGGGCTGCTGCCGAGGCAGTGGGCGAGCACCTGGCCGTCTTGCTGGCCGGGTTTGCCGAGAGCCACCGACGCGCACAGACCTTGGCGGTGCCGTCCATCGGCGTATCGCATGGCACCGTCTTTGGCTGCATGAGCGAGCACGGCGTTCCCATGGCCGGATTCGACCACGAGTTCACCACGGGCGCATTGTTTGCTGCCGAGGCCCAGGCTTTCATGCTGGGGCACATCCACCGACATCAGGCATGGGACTGTGAGGCGCGGCATGGGCAGCAGCGCATCGCCTATGCGGGCTCCATCGGGCGCTTCCACTATGGGGAGGATGGCGACAAGGGCTGGCTGCTGTGGGAGGTGGATACCTCGTCAGCGGTCTGCACGCTGCAGCCGACACCTGCTCGGCGAACGGTTGACATTGTGTTTGACGGCAAGCCAGACCTCGACACCTTGCGGGATGCGGTGGCGCAACAGGACGTTGCCGGGGCGTTCGTGCGTGTCCGGTGGACGGTGGCGGACGAAGATCGCCATGAGGTCAATCGCCAGGCCATTCAGGAGGCGTTGGGTGCGGCAGCTGAAGTCAAGTTAGAAGGGCGCATTGTGCCGGTTGTGCGGACCAGAGCGGCGGGCATTTCGCAGTTGGACAGTTTGGAACAGAAAGTCACGGCTTGGGCGCAGGCAACGGGTGTTCAGCATGCGGGGCTGCTGAGATGCCTTGGTGAATTGGTGTGTTCACAGCCCGATGAAATCGCTGGCAGAATTTTGGAAGCGAAATGCCTAAGTTGCGGTGATGGTGGCATCAAGGGCGTATGAGCCGCGAATGGTGTCTAGCGATGACGTTCTGCTGTGTCGATCTACCGTTCCGCAGTCATACACGTGCAGGGTGGATGAGGGGTGCCATCGACCAACGCGGATCTGCCATGAGCAGTCGTTGTGCCCACGCACCTGAGCGGCAGGCCAAGGCTGATCTCCGACACTCGAACCTAACGCCTGAAAGTTCGCGTGTTGCGCAACTGGTCATTGGCCGAGCAGGGTCTCAAGCGACCGCTTTGTTGCTCAGACCGGTCACTCTATTGATGCGAGCCGGGCAAGGTAGCAGGA
>NZ_JAUSAR010000174.1 GCF_030652515.1 Aquabacterium sp.
TCCAGCGTGTCCAGTTCCAAAGCCTCGATGGCCCCGGTGTCCTCACTGAAAGGCAGCACCCGGGCCTTGAGCCCGCTGGTGGTCAGCAGCAGTTCGATGCCGCTGTCGGCCAGCATGTAGGCCAGGCGCTCGGCCGGGTAGTCCGGGTCCAGCGGCACGTAGGCCCCACCGGCCTTGAGGATGCCCAGGATCGCCACGATCATCGTGGTCGAGCGCTCCAGCGCCACGCCCACGCGCGACTCCGGGCCCACCCCCATCTTGAGCAGGCGGTGGGCCAGGCGGTTGGCCTGTTCATCGAGTTGCGCGTAGCTCAGCGATTCACCTTCGTGCACCACCGCCGTCGCTTGCGGCTGCCGCCGCGCTTGCCGCTCGATCAAGCCGTGGATCGGTTCAGAGGACAGCATGCACATGGACTGGTCACCCCAGCGCCGCAACTGCGTGCACTCGGCGTCCACCGCCAGCTCGACCTCTCCGACGGCCAAAGCCGGGGATTGCGCCAGGGCCCTGAGCATCAACACGTAGTGCTCGCCCAGCCGCCCGATGGTTTCGGGCTCGAACAATTCCCGTGCGAAGGTGAATCTGGCGCTGACCCGGCCGTCGGACTGCTCCACCGTTTCCAAGGTGAGCTCGAACTGCGCGGCCTGTCCGGGGATGACCTCGACAGCCGCGGTCAGGCCCGTCAGCCGTTCGAAGCGCCGCAGGTCCCGGCTCAGGTGATTGAACACCACCTGGAAGAGCGGCGCATGGCTGGCACTGCGCTCGGGTTGCAAGGCCTCCACCAATTGCTCGAACGGCAAGTCCTGATGCGCTTGTGCGTCCAGCGCTGCTTGCCGGGTTCCTGCCAACAAGGCCGCCAAGGACATCTTGTCGTCGATGACATGGCGCATCACGAGGGTGTTGACGAAGAAGCCCGTCACCGATTCGATGCCGGCATGCTGGCGATTGGCCACCGGCACGCCGACACGGACATCGTCCAGCCCGGTGTGCCGGTGCATCAAGGCCTGGAAGCCCGCCAGCAAGCTCATGAACAAGGTCGCGCCCTGGACATGGGCGGACTCCCGCAAGGCGGCCAGCACGTCCTGCGGCAAATCGATCACGTGGTGCGCGGCCTGGTACCGGGCCAAGGCCGCGCGCGGGTGATCGGTCGGCAAGGTCAATGACGGATGGTCCGTCCCAAGCTGCCCGCGCCAATAGGCCAACTGGCGTTCTCCGGCGCCTTGGGCCAGCCAGGCGCCATGCCAGTTCGCGTAGTCCGCATACCGGGTCGCCAAGGCGGGCAGCACCGCCGGTTCCGACTGCTGCGCGGCCTGGTACAGGGCCGCGAGGTCATCGACCAACATCTGCATCGACGTCGCGTCGGACACGATGTGGTGCATGGCCATCAAGAGACGGTGCTGGTCGTCGTCCAGCTTCAGCAACGCCACCCGGAACAGCGGCCCCTGCGTGAGGTCAAAAGGCCGCGCATTGAAGGCCTGCGCCGCTTCATCGGCCAGCAAGGCGCGTGACGGCCAAGGGGCCTTCGACAGGTCTGTCACCGCCATGGGCAAGTCCAGCGTGCTCAGCACCCGCTGCTCGCCGAGTTCATCCGCGCCAAGGCCGATCACGGTCCTCAAGGATTCGTGCCGCTGGACCAAACCAACCAGCGCCTGGCGCAGGGCATCCGGGCACAGCGCCCCGCCCAGGTGCAAAGCGGCCGCCACGTGGTAGGCCGTGTCACCGGGGTTCAGGCGCCAAAGGAACCACTGTCGCCGTTGGGCATGGGACAAGGGCGCCGGAGGATGCCCCTCCAGCCCGAGGCGGGTCGGCGGCATGGCGGAGACCGCCTGGCGGGGCACCGCGCCTTCGGCCAGCACCTGCCGGAGCCGCGCGGCGCACTCCCCCAGGCGGGGCTGCTCGAACAACCAGCGAGGCGGCACCTCGGTGTTCCATGCCATGGACATCTTCAAGGCCGCCTGCGTGGCCGTCAGGGAATTACCCCCTTGGGTGAAGAAGTGCGTCTTCCTCGACAAGGGCCTTGCTTCGGCCGACTGGCCCAGCACCTCGAGCCAGATCAAGGCCAAAGCCGCCTCCACCTCATCCAACGCCGCCTCGGCTTGCGGCTGCGGGGATGGCCCACCCAACACGAAGGACCCATGCTGGTAGAGGGCATAGGCGTTGGCCGTTCCTTCCAGCCACGCCTTTCGGCAGGCACCACGCTGCAGCTTGCCGCTGGTGGTCTTGGGCATGCCGCCAGGCTGCAAGAGCATCACCACCGACAAGGGTTCGCCACACTGCTCGCTCACCGCCGCGCTGAGCGCCTCCACCAGCGCCGCAGGCTCGGCCACTTTCTGCATGCCCCGCGACACCTCCGCCGCCAGGCCGATGCCTTCTCCTTGGGGCCCATCGACCGCAAACACAGCGACGCGTCCCTGCCGCACCGCACCCACCTCACGCTCGACCGCGCGCTCCAGATCCTGCGGGTAGAGGTTGTGTCCCCGCACGATGACCATGTCCTTGATCCGCCCGGCGACGTACAACTGCCCGCCATGGACGAAACCCAGGTCACCTGTGCGCAACCAGCGGCGACCACCCCGCTCCACGAACGTCGCCAGACTCTCGGGCAGCTTTCCCCAATAGCCCTGGCCCAGGCTGGGGCCGCTGGCCCAGATCTCGCCGATGCGCCCCGGCGCCAGGACATCCATCGACCCCGGATCGACGATCTCCACCTGGTGCGCCGAAGGTGCATGACCGCAGCCGACCAAGGTGGCGCCCCCCTCCGCCACAGGCAGCGCCTGGCCCTGGGCCAGGTGGCTGGCCGAGAACCGCTGGGACACCAGCCCCGCACCACGCCGGCCTCCCGTCACGAACAGCGTGGATTCGGCCAGGCCATAGCAGGGGTAGACGGCCTCGGCGGAAAAACCGGCCAAAGCGCCCCGCTCGCCGAACAAGCGCAGTGTCTCGGCCCGCACGGGCTCCGCGCCCGAGAAAGCGACCTGCCACGACGACAGGTCCAGCTGCCGCCATTGCGCCTCCGTCACACGCTCCAGGCAAAGGCGGTATGCAAAATCCGGCCCCCCGCTGATGGTTCCCCGGTGGCGGGAGATCGCTTCCAGCCAGCGCACGGGCCTCTCCAGGAAAAAACGGGGCGACATCAACACCACCGGGATGCCCCGATGGATCGGTTGCAGCAGGCCGCCGATGAGGCCCATGTCGTGGTTCAGCGGCAGCCAGGACACGAACACATCCGCCGCCCCCACCGACAAGCCCTCTTCGATGGCACGCATGTTGGCCATGAGGCTGGCATGCGTCACCATGACACCCTTGGGCGCGGACGTCGAGCCCGAGGTGTATTGCAGGAATGCGATGTCACCCGGCGCCGGGGTGCGGTGCCGCCATGGCCCGGCGCCCTCTTCGCCCACCTTGTCAACCGCGATCACCCTGACCTGCGGAAACGCTTCGCCCGCGCTGGCGATCATGGATTGGACGGCGCTGCTGGTCAGGATGCAGCAGGCCCGCGAGTCGGCGGCGATGCCGCTCAGCCGCTCCAGGTGCTGCGGCCGGATGGACTCGGGCGGGAAGACCGGGACGGCGATCAGGCCCGCGTACAAGCAAGCGAAGAAACTGATGACATGGTGTTCATCGTTGTCCAGCATGATCAGGGCGCGCTCGCCTGGCCCGAAATCCTGCTGGAGCCGCGCCGCCAGTGCCCGGACCTGCCAATCCAACTGGCCGTAGCTGATGGTGGTGTCCACGGTCTGGCCACCTTGGCTGCAAGCCACGGTCAAGGCCTTGTCGTCCGCCCGTGTCAGGGCCAAGCCATGCAAGTGGGTGACGAAGTCCGGCGATGTGCCGGGAAGTTGAGGCTTGGTCATCATCATTGAGTCCGCCATGTCCGTCCTTGGATTGATCCGGGGTCAGAACCTGCCCAGGTTGCCGTGCGGCTCGGCCATGGCCACCACCACCTGGCGGGGCCCCTTGAAAGGCGTCCGGGCGTGGGCGACCAGCATGTTGTCCAGCATCAGGACATCGCCCGCCTGCCATTGAAAGATGACGGTCTCGGCATCCAGCACCGCGCGCACACGGGCAAACTCCTCGTCGGGAATCACACGGCCATCCGCCAGGAAAACATTGCGTGGCACGTTGCCCACGCCCAAGATGTCTTCCAGCGATTCGCGAACCTCGGCCTGGAGGTTCGAGACATGGAACAGGTGGGCCTGGTTGAACCAAACCCGCTCGCCCGTCACGGGGTGGGTCTCGACGGCCTGGCACAGCTGGCTGGTTCGAAGCTCGCCGTCATCCTTCCATTGCCACTGGATGCAGGCGCGGCGGCAAAAGTCCTCCACCTCCGACCGGTTGCCGGTGTTGAAGACTTTCTGCCAAGGCACATCGAACTCGCCGTAGTTGCGCACATAGCGCAGGCCTGGCTCAAACCGGGCCAGGATGTCCGCCGGCATGCGCTTGTAGATGGCCCGGCTGTCGGCGATCGGCGTCTCCCCACCGACCGGCGAGGCCGTGACGCAATGGAACCAGATCTTCATCGGCCATTCACGCGTGTAGGCCTGCTCGTTGTGCAAGGGGATGTGCTGATGCGCCGGGTACTCGGTCGACGTGTAGACCCCCGAAGCCGACACCGCGCTGCGCGGCGTCGAGGCGAATTCGTACTTCAGCAAGGGATGCCCGAAGGCGGCGGCAAACGTCTGGAAGGACTCGATCGTCGGGACCGAAAACCCCCTCAGCAACACCCCGCCCGCGACGCACAGCCCCTCGTCGATCCGCGGGCGGATCTCCGCCATGGCTTCGGACAGGGTCTGGCCCGAGGCAGAAGGCGTGATCAGCACCGGCAAGGCCGACTTTGGCCCGGGGCAACGGCTCAGGTGAAGCGATGCCGCGCTCACGCCCAAGCCTCCGAGGTCGCCATGGCCGAGCTCATCAGGCGCTTCACGATGGCCTGCATCAACAAGGCCTCCTGGTCCCGGATGAAGAAGTGCCCCCCCTCGAACCAATCGACGCTGAAGACGCCCCCGGCCTCCACAGCCCAGGCCTCCAGCCGCTCGGCGCCGACGTCGTCCTGACGACCGCCAAAGGCATGCACGGGCATGGGCAAAGGCTTGTGCGCCACTGGGCGCAGGCTCGCGCAGACACGGTAGTCCGCAGCCAGCACGTCCAGCGTGATGCGCATCAGTTCCTCGTTCGCGAATACTTCCTCAGGGGTGCCGCCCTGCTCGCGAAGGTCGGCGATCAAGGAAGCTTCATCTTGCTTTCCAGCGAAACGTGCGGGGTCTCGCCTCGACGGCGCGGGACTGCCGGCAACCAGCAGGGCCTGCGGCAAGGGCCCGCCAGTGTCAAGCTGTCTGAACGCCATCCCATGGGCCAGCAGGGCGCCCATGCTGTGGCCGAACAAGGCATACCGGCCCGACAGCACCTGCTGCTGATCTCGGCACAGCCAGGACACCAGCGACTCGAAGTCTTCGATGAAGGGCTCCGAGAACAGGGCACCGCGCCCCGGCAGCTCGACCGGCACGACCTCGACCCATCGCGGCAGCAGACGCCGCCAACGCAGGTACATGGTGGCGCTGGCCCCCGCGCATGGCAGGCACAGAAGGGAGACGGGTGTCGGCATGCGGCTCACCGCGCCGCTTGCTGTTCCATCCACTCACGCAGAGACTTGGGCCGCATGTCGGTCCAGGTCTTCTCGACATAGTCGGTCACTGTTTTCTTGTCACCCTTGATGCCATCGACCGCGGTCCAACCGGCGGGCACGGCCTTCCAATGAGGCCAGATGGAGTACTGCTCTTCGTGGTTGAACAGAACGATGAAGGTTTCGTCTTCACGGTCAAAACAACTTGTCGACATGCTTGGTCCTCGTTTGGTTGAGCAGGGAGAATGCAAGGAGGTTCAGCAGTCACCAGGCCACAGAAACCGCCTCCAGCACTAGATGACGGCACAGGCCGACTTCTGTTTAGTGCCCTGTTCGTCAAAGCAGGTACCGACAACCATTCAGCGCTGAATCGGCCTCCTTGATCATGAAATTGACCAGCGTCGCGGAGCACCCCAGCCGCCCCCCGACCTCGCGCTGGGTCAGACCGTCGAGGCGGTTGAGCTCAAACGCCAGGCGCGTGCGCGGCGCCAGTGAATTCAACACGTTGTCGACCACCGCAAGGGCCTGGCGGCCACCGAATGTCAACTCTGGAAGATTGCAACTCACAGGCCCGATCGCTTCCACATCGTCACAGCAGACGCGGTAGTTCGACTCAACGGTGCGCTGCCGGTGGTAATCGAATGCCATGTTGCGCACCACCTGGCAGCAATAGCACAGGGGCTTGCGGACCTCGCGGTCGGTCCCGCCATGAATCAGCTTCAGGTAGGCGTCCTGGATCACCTCATCGGCCAGGTCCATCGTGTGAACGATCTTTTGCGCCACGCGCCGGAGATAGGCCCTGTTGGCCACGAAAACCTCGCCGAGCGTCAACTCGGTTGAACTCAATGACATGGTGCAGCATCCCTGTTGCAAATGAATGCTCCCGGCATGCGAGGCCCATGCTGGGAACTGACTCTACCCGAAACATTGAATGAGAATTATTAACTTTTACAGTCAAGGGAAGTCATCAATCAATGTTTGCCCTGTACTTACTTAGACGCTTTGGTCAAAATAAGTAAGACACCTGCCCTCATAAGACAACCATTTGGGCATTTTTCCGGGCCTGAAGGGGATGTCATCTTCGGCCTTCATGGCTTCCCGTTGGGTGCACTCATGGGCCATCTGTCGGGCTGTCCCGTGGGCTTGCCACCAGTAGGCCAGGGACTTAGCTAGGGCCATGGCGCTTGATGAATGCGGACTTCACCCGGACTACTTGGCAAAGTACGTCGCGGCTTTTGTTAGGATGTCGCGCTCCTCAGTCACCCGTTTGAGCTCGGCCTTCAGGCGCCGAAGTTCTTCGATTGCGACAGCTGGGCGGCCTGTTGACCGGGCGGCATTTTGGTAGGCTCGAAACCAGCTGTACAGGCTGTGGGCGCTGACAGCCAACCTGTTGGTCACCTCGGCAGCTGAATGCCCCCGCTCGGTGACCTGCTTGACCGCTTCCAGCTTAAAATTTGGGGTGTAACGTAATTTACCCCCTGACACTTCCTATTGGACCTCAATGTGAGGCTCATAGGTAGCTCAAAACAAAAACCCCCTATGAAGACTGACTTCATAGAGGGCATCGTGTTTGGTGGGGTGGCTGATGGGGCTCGAACCCACGACAACAGGAATCACAATCCTGGACTCTACCAACTGAGCTACAGCCACCACTGGAAAGATCAAGATTATAGCGTCAAAAAACGCAAATCAAGGCGCCAATGCAGTTTTTTGCGCTTCATCCGCATTGGCGACCTCGTCCATCAGCTTCTTGCCGCCATTCATGTACTCCACCTTGTACTTCTGCTTGAGGGAGTTGAAATAGGCGTCAGCCTCGGCCTTGCCCCAATACCCGGCGAACTGGCCTTCGGTCTCTTGCACTTCCTGAGGCGTGATCTGCAGCGGCAGCACCTTGTTGATCTTCACCAACGCAGAACCTTCATGGCCAATGTCCACCACCACCCAGGCTGGAAGTTGCTTGGCAGGCACGCGCAATGCGGCATCCAGCACGCCAGGCGGTTGAGAGAACACCAAGCGACGGGACATCTGCACTGGCGCTGGCAGTTGGGCCTTGTCAGGTGATTGCTTCCACAAGGCCAGCTTCTGGTCAGCATCCTGGCGCGCAGCCTTGATGGACTCGGCCGCCATCCAACGCTCACGAACCTGGGCTTGCACTTGCTCGAAAGCTGGCTTGCTGGCGGGCGTGTACTTCACGATGCGGGCCGACACCAGCTTGTTGGGGCCCACCTCGATGGCTTCGGTATTGCGGTTCTTGGCGCGGTTGGTTGCGTCAAACAGGGCTTCCAGCAAACGTGGGTTGCTCAACAGGCCCTGGTCCTTGGTGCCAGGGCTGCGCAGCACATCAGCAGCCGTTTGCACGGTCAGCTTCAGGTCGTCAGACACGGGCTTGAGACTGTCAGGCTGTTCGTAGACCTTGTTGGTGAAACTTTCAGCGGCCTCGGCGTATTGGCGCTGAGCCAGTTGCTTGCGGGCGTCGTCTTCGATCTGGGCGCGCACGGCCTCAAAAGGTTGAGGTTGGCCGCCACGCAGGCCAGTCACGGTGATGATGTGGTAGCCATAGTCGGTCTCCACCACGCCGCTGATGCCACCTTGCTTCAGGCTGAAAGCCGCGTCTTCAAAGGGCTTGGCCATGGCGCCACGGGCAAAGAAATCCAGATCGCCGCCGTTCACGGCCGAGCCGGGGTCGTCGGAGTTTTTCTTGGCCAGCTCGGCAAACTGCGCAGGATCTTTCTTGAGCTGGGCCAGCAGTTGCTCAGCCTTGGCCTGCGCGGCCTGCTTTTGCGCGGCTGGCGCACTCTTTTCAGACTTGATCAGGATGTGGCTGGCGCGGCGCTCTTCAGGCTGGGTGAAGCGGGTGATGTTTTCCTGGTAAGAGCGGCGCAGCTCTTCTTCGGGCACCGAGACGCCTTTCTTGAGCGTGTCCAGATCAAGCACCACGTATTGAACATCTGCCTTTTCGGGGACCATGAAGTCCTTGGTGTTGGCCGGGCTGTTGTAAAACGCCTTGAGTTGGTCAACCGTGGGATTGAGTTGGGCCACGTAATTTTTGGGCTCGAACTTCATCCATTGCACTTCGCGCACCTGGAACAGGGCCTCCACCGCCTCGCGGTTGGACACCGTCGAGGTCAGGCCTGTGCTGGCCACGCCACCCAGCACCTGGTTCACCGACATGTCCAGGCGCAGGCGCTCGGCAAACTGGGCGGCCGTCATGCCTTGGGCCTGAAGCAGATCCTTGTTCAACGAGCCATCGGGGTTGCGCAAGAAAGCGTACTGCTGATCGGTCGCAAACATGCGCACCAGACGCGCATCAGCGGCCGTCAAGTGCAGATCGCGGGCGGCCACGCTCAGCACGTATTCGCGCACGAGGGATTCGAGCACTTTCTTCTTGAACTCGGGCTTGTCGAAGGCACTGGGATCGGCATCCGGCTGCTGGGAGCGAATGCGCTCAACCATGCGGCGGTGAGCCTGGTCCCACTCGGTCTGGGTGATGTCCTTGCCGGCCACCTTGGCCACGATGCCATCCTCGTCCATGAACTTTGAATAACCCTCCACACCGACGAGGACAAAGGAAGGCACGATCAGCAACACCAGAAGGCCTTGCATGACACGCATGTGCTTGCGAACGAAATCAAACATGAGAGGGCTACGGCCGGAGCCGGGTCACAGGGTTCAAGAAAAAGGGGTCAGGAAAACCAGATTTCAAACGAGACAAAGGCGAACCATGGTCCGCCTTTGCATCGCTATCGGTGGTGGGTGCTGACGGGGTCGAACCGCCGACCTACGCCGTGTAAAGGCGCCGCTCTGCCAACTGAGCTAAGCACCCAATGGATCAACAGATGTTATTTTAGTTCACCGCGTCTTTGAGGGCCTTGCCCGGGCGGAATTTGGGCACTTTGGCTTTCTTGATCTTGATCGCATCGCCGGTGCGCGGATTGCGCCCGGTGCGTGCTGCACGGGTAGAAACAGCGAAGGTGCCAAAGCCCACCAGCGAGACCGTTCCGCCCTTTTTCAGCGTGGTGCGCACACCGCCGATCAAGGCCTCCAGCGCACGACCAGCAGCGGCTTTGGAAATGTCAGCTTGCTGGGCAATGTGTTCAATCAACTCGGACTTGTTCACAAAAAATCCCTTCTTGAAGGCGTCACAAAACGAGTTCCACAAAACGAACGTACTAACAGCGCTGGGGCGATGTGTGCAGCACCGAAATACCTGCTGCGGATAAATTAGAGAAATCATTCTATGCCCAATCCTGGCCCGTACCATCGCCCTGGAGGGCGTGTATGCACGCTTGACATGCAGCCCTGATTTCGGCTTGTCAGCCAGCCTTGGCGCGGATGGCCGGCAGGGATTTCTGCAGGTAATACACCATCGACCAGATGGTGAGGCCGCAGGCGATGTAGATCAGCCAGGTGCCCCACACGCGGGTGTGGAGCAGGCCGAAAAGCTCGCCATCGAAAAGCAGCAAAACAATGGCGGCCATTTGTGCCGCGGTCTTGAATTTGCCCAGCATGTGGACGGCGACGCTGCGGGAGGCGCCAATCTGGGCCATCCATTCGCGCAAGGCCGAAATGGCGATCTCGCGCCCAATGATGATGAGGGCCACCAAGGCATTGACGCGCCCCAGTTCAAGCAGGATCAACAAGGACGCGCACACCAGGAACTTGTCGGCCACCGGGTCGAGGAAGGCCCCGAAGGCCGAGGTCTGGTTCAGGCGGCGGGCCAGCCACCCATCGGCCCAGTCCGTTAAAGCTACGACGATGAACAGCACGCACGACAGCAGATTGATCTGCGTCATGGGCAATGGGAGGTAAAAGCATCCCACGATCAGCGGAATCGCAACGATCCGCGCCCAGGTGAGCAAGGTGGGCAAAGTTAGAAACATGACGCGATTGTGCCGTGAAGACGGAGATCAAAGTTGATCCAAGGTCATGGGTTTGAACTTGTGCTGGTTGTTGAACAGGAAAGTCTCGTTGAAACGCCAAGGTTTGGGCAGGTGCGCCACGTTGCCGAATGGCGCCGCCCGGCGCATGGATTCAATGGCGATGTTGACGGTTTCACGGTCCTGGCTGGGGTAGCGCATGACTTCGACGCGGCGGATGGTGCCGTCGGCGTTGAGTTCAAAGGTCAGCACGGGGATGGCCCTGAGCAAATCCGGCGGTTTGCCCATGTAGGTGATGTCGGGATTGGCGGCCACCAGCCGACGAGCAGCCTGCAAACGGACTTCTTTCCAGTTGCGGGATTTGCTGGGGGCTGGCAAGACAACACGGCCCCCTGGCTTGACCGCACCACCGAATGCGCCCGAATCGGCCACCGGCGGGGCAGGCGTTGACGTGGGTGTGGACGGTCGGGCGGCCTCCTGATTCCTGGATGCGCACCCCGCCAGCCAGGCGGTGGTGGCCATGACGGCCATCAGGCAGCCGGTGAACATCAATCTTTTCATGCTGTCAGTGCAGGGCACGGTAAATCTCCTCGGCCAGTTCTCTGGATATGCCGTCGACGGTGGCCAGCTCTTCCAGGCTGGCTGAACTGACGCCGCGAACGCCGCCAAAGCGTTGCAATAGTTTGGCACGGCGCTTGGGGCCCACGCCGGGGATGTCCTCCAGGCGGCTGCCTCCGGTGCGCACACTGGCACGTTTGGCGCGCATTCCGGTGATGGCGAAACGGTGCGCCTCGTCACGGATCTGGGCCACCAGCATCAAGGCGGCCGAGGTGGGGGCCAGTTGCAGCTTGGGCCGGCCGTCGGCAAAGACGAGCTCTTCCAGGCCGACCTTGCGGCCTTCGCCTTTCTCAACGCCCACGATGATGGACAGGTCCAAGCCCAAGGTCTCGAACACCTCGCGGGCGATGGAGACCTGGCCTTTGCCGCCATCGATCAGCACGACATGGGGAATGTGCTCGGGTTTGGCCGAGCCGTAGCGGCGCTCCAGGACCTGCTTCATCGCGGCATAGTCGTCACCGCCAGTGATGTCCTTGATGTTGTAGCGCCGGTATTGTGAGGATTGCATGCGGTGCTGCTCGTAGACCACGCACGAGGCCTGCGTGGCTTCGCCAGCAGTGTGGCTGATGTCGAAGCATTCGATGCGCAATTTGGCCAGGGGGTCGCTGCTTTCACCACTGGTGTCGCCCGGGTCCAGGGCCAGGTCGAGCGCCTCGACCAAGGCGCGGGTGCGGGCTTGCTGTGACCCCTCTTCGCTGAGCAAGCGGGCCAATGCCAGGTCGGCCCCGGTGATGGCCATGTCCAGCCAGGCACGGCGCTCTTCACGTGGCTGAATCAGCGTCTGAATCTTGTGTTCGCAGTGCTCGCTGAGGGCGGCAATCAAGGCCGGATCCACCGGGTGGCTGAGCACCAGCAGCGAGGGCACCACGCCGCCCAGGTAGTGCTGCGCCAGGAAGGCTTCGAGCACCCGCACCTCGGTGGCCTGGGCCAGGTCAACGGAGGTGGATTCCTGCTCTTCTTCGGCCAGCACGTGGTCTTGCACATGCACGGGGAAATGGGCGCGGTCGCCCAGGTGTCGGCCACCGCGCACCATGGCCAGGTTCACGCAGGCTCGGCCGCCCTGCACTCTCACGGCCAGCACGTCCACGTCCTTGTCCACGGCCGTGTCCACTGATTGCTGGTGCAGCACTTTGGACAAGGCACTGATCTGGTTGCGGATCTCGGCGGCCTGCTCATATTCCATGCGCTCGGCGTAATCCATCATCTGCGCCTGCAGGCTTTGCATCACCGTTTCCTGCTCGCCCAGCAAAAACTGCTCGGCCTGCAGGACGCTGCGTTGGTAGTCGTCGCCACTGATGAGGTCCACGCAGGGGCCGCTGCACCGTTTGATCTGGTAGAGCAAGCAAGGGCGTGTGCGGTGCTTGAAGAAGGAGTCTTCACAGGTGCGCAGCAAGAACACCTTTTGCAGCAGCTGGATGGACTCTTTGACCGCCCAGGCGTTGGGATACGGCCCGAAGTAGCGGTGCTTGCGATCGACCGCGCCACGGTAGTAAGCCAGGCGCGGGAAGTCGTGAGAGGCGATCTTCAGATAGGGGTAGCTCTTGTCGTCGCGGAACAGGATGTTGAAGCGCGGATTGAGCGTCTTGATCAGGTTGTTTTCAAGCAGCAGGGCTTCGGCCTCACTGCGGACCACCGTGGTTTCCATGCGCACGATGCGCGAGATCATCTGCCCGATGCGCGTGCCGCCGTGCGTCTTCTGAAAGTAGTTGGACACGCGTTTTTTGAGGTCGCGGGCCTTGCCCACGTAGAGCACATCGCCCTTGGCATCGAAGTAGCGGTACACGCCAGGCAAGCCCGGCAGGGCAGCCACTTCCAGCAGGAGGCGGCTCCACACCTCGGCGCGGTCGGGCCCCGCAGGTTCGGGCAAAGGTTCTGGCAATGGGGCTGGATCGGTGTCGACGGGCACAGTCATGGGCGGCATTGTCGCGGACAACCTGGCACCTTGCCGATGACACGCATCAGCGCAGCGGGATGGAGGTCTGCAACATGCCGATGACCTGGTCGATCAAGTCATCCACCTTGCCGTCATGGTGGTCCAGCTGGCCATCCAGCGCCAGGTGACTGAGGCCATGCACCACGCTCCAGGCCGCCATGGCCATGACCGTGGTCTGCCGGTCGTCGATGGGCACACCGGTCACGGCCGACACGGCGGTCTGCAAGGTCCGAAAGGATGTCTGGCTGGTTTCGGACAACTCATCCGTGGGGTTGCCAGAAGTAAGTCGACTGAACATCAGGCGAAACAAGGCAGGGTTGTCTTGGGCGAACCTGACATAAGCACGCCCGGACTGGCGGAAACCTTTGTCCATGTCGGACGTTGCCATTGCAGCCTGGACTTGCACCGCATTCAGCCGACGAAACCCTTCGGCCGCCAGCGCTGCCAGCAAGGCTTCCTTGTTGGCGAAGTGGCGGTAAGCCGCGTTGGCCGACACGCCGACATGGCGTGCGAGTTCGCGCAGGCTCAACTCGCCCTGCTGGCTGCCTTCAAGCAGCACCAAACCCTGCTCGACCAAGGTCGAGCGCAAATTGCCGTGGTGATACGAACTGGATGTTTTGGACGAAGACTTGACCATCACAAGGGTTTTACCAGATTTATGTTGACACCGAATACATTAAATTTCACAGTGTTGACGCCGCATACATTGAGTCATCCGGCAAAGGAAGCAAAGCCATGTCCTCCCTCTCACTGAAAGAACGCGCGGTCGCCTGGTTGAGCGGGCGCATGAAGAGTCGCGTGCCTTACTCGGATTCAAACAGGTACCTGGAAGGCATCTACGCACCCGTGCCGCAAGAGCGCACCGAAACCCAGTTGACGGTCACCGGCGAATTGCCTCGCGAGCTGAATGGCCTGTATGCGCGCATTGGCCCCAACCCCCTGCACGTGACCAATCCCGGGGCCTATCACTGGTTCACTGGCGATGGCATGGTTCACGGCTTGCGGCTGGAGAACGGCCGGGCCGCCTGGTACCGCAATCGCTGGATCGGAACCGATTCGGTGCGGCGCCACCAGAACCTGCCCAAGGCGCCGGGCCCACGGCGCGGGGTGGTGGACGTGGTCAACACCAATGTGTTCGGGCACGGTGGGCGCATCTGGGCATCGGTCGAGGCGGGCGCACTGCCCGTTGAACTGGATGGTGAGTTGAACACCGTCAAGCATGGTCTGTTCGACAGCACGGCCTTGCGCGCTTTCACCGCGCATCCCCGGATCGACCCGGTCACAGGCGAAGCCCACGCCATCTGCTACGACGCTTTGAAGCCCCAGCGCATCAGCTACATCGTGGTCGATGCTCAGTGCCAGCTCACCAAGGTGGTGGAAGTGCCGGTCAAGCACGGCCCCATGATCCACGACTGCGCCATCACGCGCAGCCAGCTCATCATCCTGGATCTGCCGGTGACCTTCTCGCTCAAACACCTGCTTCAGGGCGCAGGCCTGCCTTATGGCTGGAATGAGCGGCATCAGGCGCGCGTGGGCCTGATGCCCCGAGATGGCCATGCCAAAGATGTTCGCTGGATCCCGGTCGATCCCTGCTACGTCTTCCACACCTGCAATGCCTACGACCTGGACGATGGTGGCGTGATGCTGGACGTGGTGGTGCATGCCCGCATGTTCGACCGCTCGCGCATCGGGCCCGAGGCCGATGGCACCCGCATCACCTTCGAGCGCTGGCACATCGACCCAGCCCGAGGCACCGTGAAGCGCACCGTGGTGTCGGATCAGAACCAGGAGTTCCCGCGCTGCAACGAAACCTTGAGCACGCGCCCCTACCGCTACGCCTACACGGTGGGCTTCAGCAACGCCGAGCACGCGCGCGGGCTGTTCCGCCATGACCTGCACACGGGCACCACGCTGACCCACGATCATGGCGCCGGGCGCTCCACCGGCGAGGCGGTGTTCGTGCCACGCCAAGGCGGCACGGCCGAAGACGAAGGCTGGCTGATGTCCTACGTCCACGATGCCAACACCCAGCGCAGTGACCTGGTCATCGTCAACGCGCAGGACTTGAGCGGTCCGCCGCAGGCCATCGTGCACCTGCCTGTGCGCGTGCCTGCGGGCTTTCACGGCAACTGGATCCCTGACAGCCACTGAGCACATCACTAAAATGGGCGGGTTCATCACCTCTGGGAACAGCCCATCATGTCGCTTGAATTGATTGAAATTGAAACGGGCGACCAGCCCACGGCCAGCATCATCGTGCTGCACGGCCTGGGCGCGGATGGCAACGACTTCGTGCCCGTGGCCGAAGAATTGCAGCTGGATGCCGTGGGGCCTGTTCGCTTTGTCTTCCCGCACGCGCCCACACGCCCGGTCACCATCAACGGTGGCCACGTGATGCGGGCCTGGTACGACATCATCCTTGAGGATTTGACGCGCCGTGAAGACGAGCAAGGAGTGCGTGAATCACAAGCCACGATCGAAGCCCTGATCGCCCGAGAGAAGTCTCGGGGCGTGCCCGCCTCGCGCATCGTGGTGATGGGCTTTTCGCAAGGCTGCGCGATGGCCTTGCAAACCGGCTTGCGCCACAAGGAGCGCCTGGCGGGCATCGTCGCGCTGTCAGGGTACTTGCCCCTGGCCGACCTGACCGCCGCCGAGCGCCACGCCAGCAACCACGACGCGCCCATTTTCATGGCCCACGGCACCCATGACCCGGTCGTGCCCTTCGACCGCGGCACGGCCTCTCGCGACACGCTGCAAGCGTTGGGCTACCAGATCGAATGGCACGAATACCCCATGCCGCATTCGGTCTGCGCGCCTGAGATCGCCGACCTCAACCGCTGGCTGCTGCGCGTGCTGAAACCCGCCTGAGCCCGCCATGTTGTGGGATGTGTTTTGCCGCGTCATCGACAACTTCGGTGACATTGGCGTGTGCTGGCGCCTGAGCGCCGACCTCGCCAATCGCGGCCACTCGGTGCGCTTGTGGGTGGACGATGCCAGCGCCTTGGAATGGATGGCACCCGAGCCACTTCGGCCACCCGGCATCCAGGTGCTTGATTGGGATGCGAAGGACCAGGAACCCGGCGACATCGTCATCGAAGCTTTTGGCTGCAACCCGCCAGACGCTTTCGTGGCCCGCATGCAGCGACCCGCGCCACCAGTGTGGATCAACCTGGAATACCTGAGTGCCGAGAACTGGGTGGAGCGCTGCCATGGCCTGCGATCGCCCGTGATGAGCGGCCCGGGCGCGGGCTTGTCCAAATGGTTTTTCTACCCAGGATTCACCCAGGCCACAGGTGGGCTGCTGCGCGAAACCGATCTGATGGCCGCGCGCCAGGCTTGGGAAGCCGATCATCACCGGCATCGGGATCGATGGTTGTCATCGATGCTTGGCATCAGCGCACCCTCGCCAGACACGCGATGGCTGTCCTTGTTCTGCTATGAACCGGCCCCTGTGGAAGCCATGCTGGAGGCGCTGGCAACCAGTGGGCAGCCCACCCTGGTGCTCGTCACCCCGGGCTTTGCCACGGCCTTGTCCCGGCAATGGCAGGCGGCGAACCCGCTCGCCAGCACCCTGACCCTGCATGAACTGCCCCCGCTCAGCCAGCGCGAGTTTGACCACCTGCTGTGGGCCTGCGACCTGAACATGGTGCGCGGTGAAGACTCCGCCGTGCGCGCACTGTGGGCTGGCCAGCCGCACATCTGGCACATCTACCCGCAGGACGATGGCGTTCACGCGGGCAAGCTGGAGGCCTTCATGGACCGCTGGATGAGCGGCTGGCCCGATGATCTGGCTGCAGATGTGCGCGCACTGTGGCTCAGTTGGAACGGCCTGAAACCTGCCTCAACCATGGATTTTGAGCCTTTGAGCCGGGTGCTGCACGACCCGAGATGGGCCGCCAGCAGCCGTGCTTCCCGGCAAAGATTGGCTGAAATTCCTGATCTCGTGACGCAGCTTTGCGGTTTTGTCTTGAATGGGCGTTAAAATCCAAGGCTTTGCTCAAACACGACCCCCTCGGGAATCCACCATGAAAACCGCACAAGAAATCCGCGCTGGCAACGTGATCATGCAGGGCAAGGACCCGATGGTCGTCCTCAGGACCGAATACAGCCGCGGTGGCCGCGGCGCCGC
>NZ_JAUSAR010000179.1 GCF_030652515.1 Aquabacterium sp.
CACGCATGACCTGGCCAAGGGCGTGTTTGTAGGCGTGCTGCTCAGTGGCATCTTCTTTGCAAACAAGGTGGGGCGGATGATGCGCGTGGCCTCCAGCCAGCAAGACGATGGACAAACGCGGGTCTACACCGTCACAGGCCAAGTGTTCTTCGCGTCCGCCGAGAGCTTTGTGAACAGCTTTGACTTCAAGGAAGTGGTCAAGCAGGTTCGCATTGATGTGAGCGTTGCGCATTTCTGGGACATCACTGCGGTGAGTGCGCTGGACAAAGTGGTGCTCAAGTTCCGCCGAGAAGGTGCACAGGTCGAGGTCATGGGTCTCAACGAGGCCAGCGCCACGATGGTGGACCGTTTCGGTCTTCACGACAAAGCCGGGGCCGAATTGCCTCTCGGGCATTGAGCCGCAACGAACAGGAGACTGAACATGAACACCATATTGGCTTGTGTCGATTCACAGGGTAGCCCTATGGCTGTCTGCGATGGGGCTGCATGGGTGGCTTCCGTCCTGAGGGCACCCTTGACCTTTTTGCACGTCCTGGACCGCCACCCAGAGAAAGCCCAGCAACTGGATTTCAGTGGCCAGATCGGGCTGGGTGCGCAGGAAGACTTGTTGCAAGAGTTGAGTCAACTCGATGAGCGGCGCAGCGTCCTGGCACAGGAGCAGGGTCGTCAACTGTTGGAAGGGGCGCGCGTGCGTGCGCTCGCGGCCACGCAAGGGGCTTTGACGGTGGATGTCCGTCAGCGCCACGGGGAGTTGGTGGACACACTCATGGATCTGGAGGCGGGCACCCGCCTGATCGTGTTAGGTACGCATGAGTACAAGGCGTGGACTGCCAAGCGCCACCTGGACCATCATGTCGAGCGTGTGATTCGGACTGTCAAGCGACCCGTGCTTGTGGTCCCACAGGCGACCTTCGTGGCGCCTGGCAGCTTTGCTGTGGCTTACGACGGCAGCGCGACGGCCAGCAAGATGGTCGAGGCTTTGGCCAGCAGCCCATTACTCAAGGGTTTGTCGTGCCACCTTGTGCACGTCGGCGCCGACTCGGCTGGCATGCGCAACGAGGTTAGCCGGGCCGGTCAAGTCCTGTCTCAGGCCGGATGGACAGTGCAAACAGCCATCGAGAGCGGCGAGGTGGAAGAATCGTTGTCGCGCTATGTCGCCACGCACCAGTTGCAGTTGGTGGTGATGGGCGCATACGGGCACTCACGCATCCGCAACCTGATCGTGGGCAGCACCACGACCACCATGCTGCGTTACAGTCCGGTCCCGGTGCTGGTCTGGCGCTGATCGCCTCCCGGTCTGGTCAGCAATATGGACGATGTCATGGGATTCGAGTTGGGGCGCAGGGCTGAACGTGGTGGATGTCTCTTGCCGGCTCAAGTCGTCTCACGACATCCCCAGTGCTTGGGGGCGCGTATGGGGGTACGAAAATGCCGAATCGCCCGCTACGCTAGGCGTGGCAATGAGGTTCGTATGTCGCCCTCGCCAGAATCAGGTTTCATAGCGTCCCATAAAGACCCCAGTTACCACGCGAAAGCCCCGTCACCACGGGGCTTTTTGCGTTTTAGCGTGCTTTGACAGCCCGGAGGGGTGCCGCTGTTCAAGCCAAGGGGTGAAATTCCTCAAAGGCGGCAATGGCGTTGGCTGCATACATCAATGAAGGCCCTCCGCCCATGTAGGTGGTGACGCCCAGTGTCTCGTCAATCTCTTTGCGGGTCACCCCAAGCTTGACCAGCGTCTGCATGTGAAAGCCGATGCAGGGGTCGCACCTGGATGCGACGCTGAGTGCAAGTGCGATCAACTCCTTGGTCTTCCTGTCGAGCGTCCCGTCTGCGGTGGCGTGACGACCAAGGTCATTGAAGCTCTTCATGACCTCGGGTGTGTTCGCCCTTAACGTGGCAAGGCCAGCAGAAATAGATTGGGTCAACTCACGGAATTTTTCAGTTCGATCAGTCATGGAATTTCTTCAAGCGCTTAACATTTGACGTTGACGGTCTTCGCTGGACAAGTGCTCAGGCCGAAAGGCAGGTAAGCCGGGCATACCCTTTCTCCTGGGATGGAAACATGATGGTGGGTTTCTTCCGACCGAGCTTGATCAATGTCAAGGTACCGGCCGTTGAAGAAAATGTGCACGAGCCTGGAAGCGTCAAGAGGTGCCTTTGGCGCCTGACTTCACCATGTGATCTCGAGCTTTCTCATGGGTGGGCGTCGTGAAGTGCACGAAGATCGAAGTTTGACATCGCGCAAGCCGTCGGCCTGGCGGCACATGCACGATGGGGTCATGTGCGTGAACCGAGGAGAGAAGATGCATAAGCCGAAGATGGCCATCATCAGGCCTGAGGCGCGAGCCACGCAGCCAGCCTGATGGCCGGGCAAGGGGTTCCTTCATGAATCGGATCTGTGCAGACCCGTTGACGGGCGAAAAAATCTTTGCCATCAAAGGCTTGTGCAGAACCTACGGCGAAGGGGCGGTGGAGGTCAAAGCATTGACCGATGTGGACCTCACCATATTCCGGGGTGAATTCATTGTTCTGCTTGGTCCTTCAGGCAGCGGAAAGTCGACGCTCCTCAACATACTTGGGGGGCTTGATGTGCCAACGCGGGGCGAAGTCTGGTTTGGTGGCCAGGATCTGAGCCGGGCAAGCGAGAATGAACTGACGGCTTACCGCAGGCGCCACATCGGCTTTGTTTTCCAGTTCTACAACCTGATTCCCAGCCTGACAGTGCGGGAGAACGTTGCGCTGGTGACGGACATCGTGACAGACCCCATGCCCGTCGATGAGGCGGTCGATCGCGTGGGCCTGAGCCCCAGGCGGGACCATTTTCCCTCCCAGTTGTCTGGAGGGGAGCAGCAGCGGGTTGCGATCGCCCGGGCCATCGTCAAACGGCCGGATGTTCTCTTGTGCGACGAGCCGACGGGGGCGCTGGACTATCAGACCGGCAAGCTGGTTCTGGAGGTTCTGGAGCATGTCAACCGTGCATTCGGCACCACGTCCATCGTCATCACCCACAACGCGGCCATTGCCAAGATGGCCGATCGCGTGGTCTACCTGGGAGACGGGCGCGTCCAGCGAATCGAGACCAATGCGCACAAGGTCTCGCCATCGGAGTTGACATGGTGAGCCCGTCTCGCTTGTGCTTGGCCGGGGGATCACCGTGAAGGCGCTGGACCGCAAGCTGCTGCGCGATCTGCGCCGCATGTGGGCACAGGGCATCACGATCGCCCTGGTGGTGGCCAGCGGCATCGCGGGTTTCGTCACCAGCCTGTCGGCGGTCGATTCGCTGGCGATGGCCCGGGATCAATTTTACGCGGAGGGGCGGTTCGCCGATGTTTTCGCCAGTGTGAAGCGTGCGCCCCGCGCGGTCGAGGAATCGCTTCGCAAGGTGCAAGGTGTTGCCGACGTTCAGACCACGCTTGAGGAAATCGTGAGGGTGGAGTTGCCCCTGGTGAGTGATCCGGTCATCGGTCAGATGATTGGCATGGACCTGCGCAATCCCCAGCGCATGAACCGCATCACGGTGACCCATGGCAGGGCATTGACCCATCTTGGCGTGGGGGCGCAGCCGCATGGCGACATCGAGGTGCTGGTGTCCCAAGGCTTTGCCCAGGCACGCCGCCTTGAGCCTGGCGACGAGTTCTTCGCCACGCTCAATGGCCGGCGCAGAAGGTTGGTGGTGGTGGGCCATGCCGTGTCGCCCGAGTTCATCTTCGCCGGCCTGTGGGGGATGCCGGATGTGCGCGGCTATGGCATCTTCTGGATGGACCAGGACATCCTGGCGGGTGCTTATGGCATGGATGGGGCATTCACGCGCGTGGCGCTCAAGCTGGCACCAGACGCGTCGTTGCCGGTGACCATCGAAGCGGCCAGGCAGGTGCTGGCGCGCTACGGTGCCCGGGAGGTCATCGGGCGGGTCAATCAGACCTCGCATGCCATGCTGGACAACGAGATCAATGAACAGCGTGTGTTGGGCACGGTGCTGCCCATCATCTTTTTGGGCGTGGCCGCCTTCCTGTTCAACGTGGTGGTCTCGCGCCTGGTGGCCACCCAACGCGAGCAGATCGCCGCGTTGAAGGCGCTTGGCTATGGCAATGCATCGATCGCTGCGCATTACCTCAAAATGGTGCTGCTCATCGTGCTGGCGGGGCTCGTTCTTGGTCTGGGGGTGGGAGACAGGCTGGGCGAGGGATTCACCCACCTTTACTCAGAGCTCTTTCATTTCGCCCGTTTCGAGCACCGGCTGGCACCGTCGCTGGTCATGATCAGTACGGCGGTGGCCGTGGTAACCGCGGTCGCGGGGGCGATGAACGCCATCCTGTCCATCGTCAGGCTGGCACCAGCCGAAGCCATGCGACCGCCTGCGCCGGGACACTACCGTCGCACCTTGATGGAGGCGATCGGCCTGCGCGGGATGTCGCCATCGGTGAAGATGATCGTTCGCAACATGGAACGTCGGCCCTGGCGGACGGCGCTTTCCATGGGCGGCGTGGCCGTGGCCGTGGCCATCATCGTGATGGGAAACTTCCTGCGTGATGCGATCGCCCATGTGGTGGACGCTCAGTTCACTTTGAGCTTGCGAGGGGACGTGACGGTCTGGTCCGCTGAGCCGCTGGACAACGCGGTGCGGCTTGAGCTTGCAAGGTTGCCAGGTGTCCGGTCGGTGGAATCCACCCGCTTCGTGTCGGTCAACTTCGTCAATGGACATCGCCGTGAACGCGGAATGATCCGCGGCTACGCGGCCAGGCCGGAACTCTACCGCGTCATCGACATGGACCTGCGCCAGACCCTGCTGGAGGGCCGTGGGCTGGTGCTGACGGACAGATTGGCGGAAAAACTCGGGCTGAGGGTCGGGGACCCGGTCCAGGTGGAAGTGATCGAGGGCCGCGCCGGCACAGTGTTGCTGCCTGTCGGCGCGACGGTGCGCGAGATGATGGGCTTGAACGCCTACATGGACCGCGATGCCCTCAACCGGCTGCTGGGGGAAGGCGACATTGCCACGGGGTATGTCCTGTCGCTCGAACCCGGCCGGGAGGCCGAAGTGCTGGAGGCGAGCAAGGCCTTGCCCCGCGTGGCCGGGGCCTGGAGCAAAGGCACGATGCTGCGCAACATGGAAGAGATCAGTGCCCGCAACGTGCGCATCATGAGCAGCGTTCTCACCGTCTTTGCGAGTGTGATCGCCGTGGGCGTGGTCTACAACAACGCGCGCATCGCCTTGTCGGAAAGGGCCTGGGAGATGGCCAGCCTGAGGGTTCTGGGCTTCACGCGGGGCGAAGTGGCGGCCCTGCTGCTCGGTGAGCTGGCCATCGTCACGGCCCTGGCATTGCCTCTGGGCATGGGCCTGGGATGGGGGCTCACCCAAGTGGTGACACGGCTGCTGAGGTCGGACCAGTTCCAGTTTCCGGTGGTGATTTCGCCGGCGACCTACGCCTGGTCGTGCCTGTGCGTGCTGGTGGCAGGCGCAGTGAGCGCATGGGTCGTGCGGCGGCGAATCGACAGGCTGGACATGGTGTCCGCCTTGAAGACGAGGGATTGATTCATGAAAACGAAGACCTGGGCATATGGCGCCCTGGCGGCGGCGCTGGTGGGCGGTGCCATGGTCTGGGCATTTGCGCCCAGGCCGGTCGAAGTGGAGGTCGACACGGTGAAGGTCGGGCCGTTCGAAGCCAGCGTAGAAGAGGATGCCCGTACAAGGCTGCGCGACCGCTACACCGTCTCGGCCCCCGTGGCGGGGCGGCTTGCCCGCATCCCGCTGAAGGAAGGCGACCATGTCCACATCGGTGATACCTTGGCGATACTCAGCCCCGGACTACCCGCCATGCTGGACGACCGCACCCGGGCCGAGCACAGGGCGAGGCTGGATGCCGCACAAGCCCAGGTTCAACGCGCGAAGGCGCGCATTGCCCTGGCGATCGTTTTGACCAGGAAGGCGGATGACGAAGTGCTTCGCAGCGAGCAACTGGGCATGCAGGGCTTCATACCGCCGGCCAAACTGAACACCGACCGATTGGCCGCCCAGGCGGCGCAAGAGGACCGCAGAACGGCCGAGCTGGACCTGAAGGTTGCGCAGCATGAATCGGAACAGGCGCGCGCGGCGCTCATGAGGGTGCGGGAGGCGGAAACGGCCAGTGGCAGCAGGCCATTCATCGTGCGGGCACCGATCGAGGGCCGGGTTCTCAAGGTGATCCAGTCGAGTGAAGCCATGGTGTCGCTCGGCGCTCCGCTGCTGGAGATGGGCGATACCCGATCGCTTGAGATCGTGGCCGAATGCCTCACCACCGATGCCATCCGCCTGCGGCCTGGCGGCCTTGTCCACATTGACCGTTGGGGAGGTGAGGGCGCGTTGCAAGGTCGAGTGAGGCTGGTGGAACCCTCGGCTTTCACCAAGGTGTCGGCGCTGGGCGTCGAGGAGCAGCGCGTGCGTGTGCTGATCGACCTGAGCGGCCCCGATGTTCGGTGGCAGGGCTTGGGCGACGGCTTCAGGGTGACCGTGAGGCTGGTGACCGTGGCCCTGGACAGGGCGATCAAGGTGCCTCTGGCCGCGGTGTTCCCCTTGCCGGGCGATCAGGGTGACATGGCAGTCTTCGTCAAGGATGGCGGCCGGGCGCGGCTGACGCGGGTCAAGATTGGCGACGGCAATGGCCGTGAGGCATTGGTCAAAGGCGGCTTGCCTGCAGGCGCCACCGTGATCGTCTACCCCCCGGCAACGGTGCGCGACGGGGTACGCGTGGTGGCACGTCGGGTCTAGAGGCGCGGCGGGGAAGGGGGCTTTGCCATGGCCAAACTGCAAGTGACTTTGAACTGACATTGATCAAGTCCGATGGCCTCTGTCCGGCAAAAAATGATGCTTCACGGCGGCCTCCGTGGAGCCGAGCGAGGTTCGGGATCGTCAAGATGAAGCCCTGCGGCTCCAGATTGGCGAGATCGACGAGGCGCAAGAGCGGCGCGACATTGCAGAGATTGGCTTGGTCGAAGCCGCTTTGAATCACCTGGATGCTGGCATGTGTGGCGATTGCCTGGATTGCGGAGCAGAGATCGGACTTCAACGGTTGCTGGTGCAACCGGCTGCTCCTCGATGCGCCGCATGCCAGGCTGCGCACGAGCGATCCAAGTAGATTTTCAGACCAGGCGAGAAGGAGCCGACACGAGGCAGGGCCATGTTCAAGATGGAGCTCAAACTTGCGGGTGGTGCCGTCAGCAAAGCCAGACTGCTGCAGGCGCTGGCATTGGAGAGCGTGCCCAAGACATTGCACCGGGAACACTACTTCGACACACCGACCGGGCAACTGGCCGCTGGGGGTGTGCTGCTGGCCATGTCCTTCGAGGATGGCGTCTGGCGCCAGACATTGTGCTTGTCTGATGGTGGGTCAAGCAAAGTGCCCATCGATATGGTGGATCTGCCGGAGCACAAAGGGAAGGATGTCCCCTTTGTACACCTTGACAGGCACCGGTCAAAGCTCTCTGCTCGTGCATTGAGGAGGGCCCTGAACTGGCGTGCAGGTGAGCCAGTACCAACCCTGATCCAACAGTTCGTGCTGAGGTTCGAGCGCCGAATGCTCGACATGGAGGCAGGGCAGGGCCGCCTTCGGCTTCAGCTGGACCTGGGCACCATCCGCGCTCAAGGCAGTGCGTGGCCATGTTGTGAAGTCGTCATGAAGCTGGATTCGAGAGACGGACTTCAGCGCATGTTTGCGCTGGCCCAGCGCCTCGTGCATGACCACGGCATGTGTCTTGGCATGACCGACCCGGCGTTGAGAGGATTGAACCTGATCGGTTCATCAGGGCCACTGAGCGCTTCATTGGCCGGCCCCGTCAAGTTTGATGCGGCTGGGGATGCCGATCAACAGTTTCGAGCCATGGTCAGGCATGGCCTCGAGCACATCCTGCTCAACGCACCCGAGTTCGTCGATCAGCCACGTGAGGCGGAGCGGATTCACCAATTGCGGGTTGGGATCCGGCGGCTGCGGACCTTGCTGACAGAAGTCGGTTCTTCGCACAGTGGCGTGAATCCAGCTTGGCAGGTTGCGTTGGCGCGGGTGTTTCGCAAGCTGGGTGCTCAGCGGGATCAGGATTTGCTCGGCGACCTCCAACGGAAGATGGCGGATGCAGGCGCTCCCGAGCTCTTGGGCACACCTGCGTTCAATCCAAACGCACCGTTATCTCGCGATGCCGTTCGCACGCCGGATTTCCAATCCGTGCTGATTGACTTGCTGTGCTTCAGCATCTGTTCGTCAACCACGCCATCCGTTCAGGCCCAAACCTTGCGCAAGTTGCTGAAACGGCGTCTTGAAGCATTGCACCACAAGGTCTTGTCCGACGGGAAGCGCTTTGCATCGCTGCCCGAAGCTCAGCAGCATCGGGTTCGAAAGCGATTGAAGCGTTTGCGCTATCTGAGCGAGTTCGCCAGGCCGCTTTTCAAGCGTGGCAAGGTTGATCGCTACCTCGAAGCCCTGCGCCCCGCGCAAGATGCTCTGGGCGCATACAACGACCGCATCACGGCGTTGACCGCTTGGCGCACACACACGAAGGCAGATGCGCATGCATGGTTCGCTGTCGGCTGGCTTTCCGCTGGTCGGGATCAGGCAACGCAGGCCTGTCAGACGGCTCTCCACGAGATCGAAAAGGTCGCCCGGTTCTGGCCTTGAGTTGATTCACATCAAGGCGTGGGGCGGCGGATTTCAAACAATGAAAACACGGCGGCACTTTCGCGGCCAATTTTTTCATCGAGTAAAGGTTCCCCCATGTCCACAAGCAAATTCGAGTACGTCGTATCGGGTGTTGATCTGAACGACGAGCAAAAAGCCACGGTGTCGAACGCCATTGCGGCGGCTGTCAGTCACGCTCTGCTGGGTTCCGCATTCCAGGTCGGTGCGGTGCCAGGCGGTACGGCTCCGGCTCCCGCGCAAGTGCTGGCGAAAGGCAAGGTGTGGGGCGCGTTCGGATGAGGGCGCGGTCCGATCAACGGCGGACGGCTGATCTTCGCAGCCACGGCTGCCGAGGTGGCCGAGCTGGCCAAAGGCGTGAAGCTCGGTCATTGACGAGGAGGCACCATGGAGGGCGCAAAGCAACTGACCTGTCCGAACGCGCCTCCTGAGCCTGGCGCGGCGATCATTGGCGTGGTGCAGGCAAGTGGGCAGATCGCCTACGTCTCCCCCAGCATTCCTCTGACGCGGGATCTGGTGATGTCTTTCCAAGCAAAGCACATCGAAGTCGAGAACCGCTTGAGGGTGGCAGGGCCCTGCAGTGCTGCAGATTGCATCCAGTGGGGGCAAGGCCGATGCAGTCTGGTCGACAAGGTCGTGGCAGATGTGCGGCAGCCCCTTGCCTTGCCATCACATGGCTTGCCTCGCTGCGGCATCCGCCAGACCTGCCGCTGGTTTGTTCAACACAACGTGCGGGCTTGCCATGCCTGTCCAGAGGTTGTTCGCAAGCCCGCGCAGTTGTACGGCCGAAGTGCTGAGTGACCCCTTTCATCTCTGTTTTGAACTGGAGAAATCATGAGTTCGATCAATGTGGTCCTATGTCAGGCAGTTCGAACCGCCATCGGGACTTTTGGCGGAACCCTCAAGGACATGCCCGCGCCTGATCTTGGTGCACTCGTGGTCAAACACTGCCTGGACAAGCTGGATCTGGGTGGTCGGCAGATCGACGGGCTGATCATGGGGCAAGTGATTCAAGCGGGCGGCAAGATGAATCCGGCACGCCAGGCGGGCATCTCCGCAGGCCTGTCGGCCAACGTCCCGGCGATGACCGTCAACCGTGTGTGCGGATCTGGCGCACAGGCCATCCTGAGCTCGGCCATGGAAATCTGGGCGGGGGTCGGCAAGGCCTTCATCGCTGGTGGCATGGAGAACATGGACAGGGCGCCCTACCTGCTGCCGCAGGGAAGGTGGGGCGCGCGCATGGGCGATGTACCGCTGCTGGACAGCATGCTTCACGATGGTTTGCACGATGCCTTCAGTGGTCGGCATTCAGGATGGCATACCGAAGAGGTCGCGGCATTGCACCACATCACCAGGGAAGCGCAGGACCAGTGGGCCCTGCGTTCACAGCAACGCTTCTCCACTGCGCAATCGCTTGGGAAGTTCGACACCGAGATCGTGCCTTTGCGCATTCCGGGCAAGAAAACCGAGGTGGTTTTCCAGAAGGATGAGCACAACCGGGCCGACTTGAGCCTGGAGATGCTGTCGAGGCTCAAACCGGCCTTCAAGGATGGTGGCACGATCACGGCGGGGAATGCGCCTGGTCTGAACTCTGGCGCCGCCGCGATGATCGTTGCGGAGAAAGGGTGGGCAGAGCAGGCAGCGCTCAGGCCAATGGCACGCCTGGCAGGGCATGGTGTGACTGCCCTGGAGCCAGGCTTGTTCGGACTGGGGCCGGTGGCGGCCATCCGGCTGGCCTTGGCCCGTGCTGGCTGGCGTCCGGAGGATGTGGACCGCTACGAGATCAACGAGGCGTTTGCCGCGGTCACGTTGGCCTGCATCAAGGAGCTCGAACTTCCGGCAGAGATCGTCAATGTGGAGGGCGGTGCCATCGCGCACGGGCATCCCATTGGTGCTACCGGGGCAGTGCTGGTGACCCGGCTGCTGCATGCCATGCAGCGGGAAGGGCTTCGGCGCGGTGTGGTGGCTCTGTGCATTGGCGGAGGCCAAGGCATAGCACTGGCGCTGGAGGCCATGGCCTGATCGTCGCTCGTGACAGCCATGGACCGCCTGGGGCAAGTTCCAGACCACGTGCTGGGGTTGCGGCGTCTTTTGGAGCGCAAGGCCGGGCATGCTGTGGAACTGCATGAAACGCACATCTCGTGGGTGCTGGTTGACGATGAATTCGCCTACAAGCTCAGAAAAAACATCAAACTGCCATTCGTGGATTTCAGCACACTGGCCGCCCGTCGAGAGGATTGCCAGAAGGAGGTGACGCTGAATCGCAGGTGGGCACCGAATTTCTACCTCGGGGTGGTCGAAGTCCATGGCAATGATGTGCTTCCGGGGTGGGATGGCCCCGGGCAGGTGGTCGATTTCGCCGTGCTCATGAGGCGGCTTCCCGAGGGATCGTTGCTGAAGGATCTGGTGGCCGCGTCTCGGATTAAAAGAGATGACATGGCATCCCTGGCAAAGACCATCTCGGATGTCCATGAAGCAGCCCCCATCGCTGACATGTCGAGCCCGGCATCGTGCGCCAAGGGCGTGGGCGCCGCCTTGTCAAACCTCCTGGATCAGCTGCAGCGCTCTCCACTGGACGATGCCGATGCCCGGCGTTTGGACGGCATCAGGGCCTGGGTGAAGGCTGAGTTGGCCCGCAGTTCGCCGTGGATTGAAGCAAGGGCATTGGGCGGCATGGTCAGGGACTGCCACGGCGATCTCCACCTCGGCAACATCGCCCGCACGAACGAAGGATGGCTGTTGTTCGATGGCCTGGAATTCGACGATGGATTGCGCAGGGCGGACGTCATGAGCGACCTGGCGTTCCTGACGATGGATCTGAAGGTTCACGGGTGCCAGGAGTTGGAGTTTGCTCTTCTGGATGGCTACCTGCAGCACACGGGGGACCATGAAGGCGTCAGACTCCTGCGTCTGTACGAAGTTCATCGGGCGCTTGTCCGCCTATTGGTGGTCAGAATGCGGGGGCTGAACGCTGGCCTGTCGTCTGGCGATGCCTATCTTTCATTCATCACGGCTTCCATGGAGAGGGGGGTTGCGAGCCAGCCTTGCCTCGTGCTCATGCATGGTCTGTCCGGATCGGGTAAATCGAAACTCTCGGCTGACATCGCCGTCAGCTTGCCAGCGGTGCGCGCTCGTTCAGATGTGGAGCGCAAACGCCTCTTCGGCCTCACCGAACTTGCTGATTCAAAGGCCAGCCATCTTGACATCTATTCAGCGCATGCCAACGAGCGAACCTTGAAGCGACTGGCCGACTGCGCAGAGTGGGCGCTGCAAGGAGGTTGGTCTTTCGTGGCCGACGCTACCTTCCTGCTGCAGGCGGATCGCGATTGTTTCAGAGCGCTTGCTCAGCGGACGCAATGCGGCTTCACCATCGTGCATTGCGAGGCCGAACTGGATACTCTTTGCCGAAGAACACGCGCGCGCGGCGAGGCGGCAAAGGATGCATCGGAAGCGACAGAGTCCGTGATCTGGCACCAGATCGCGTCTGCCGAACACTTGCGCCCAGATGAGCTTGAGTGCGCACTGACAGTCTGTACCGAACGGCAGATCAGTTCAGCGGGTATCGCGGCAATCTGTCAGGCAATTCATGTGAGATGGTTCGTCCTTGAATGCAGGGATTTGCATCAGCCCTAGGATGTCCGAAGGCGGGTCCATTCAGGTGCAATACCTTGGACCTGGGGATTGGATCGCGATGGCCCGCCGACCTTGGAGAGCAACTTGCGATTCATCGGGCGCATGGCCTTGATCGCGCTGCCGAATGCCTGAATCCGAGCCTCCGTTCCGATGAACTCAAGCTCGATGGGGCGAAGCCACATCCCTAGTACCGGATACCGGCCTGTCCAATGGGCCACTCTTTCAGCCCCTTCGTGGCAGATGACCTCGCTCTGGAGCGTGAGCAGAATGATATCGGCCCTGAAGTCTTGAAGGCTTGAAAGAAGCCTGCACATCGGCCCACCCGCACGGTAGGTCGATGCGGGAGCGACCAGTACGACCGCGTCGAACCCATCAGCCGCAGGGCCTGAATAAACAATGGGCTTGAACTTGCTGGCGTTAGAGGCCATCAGATCCCATAAGCTTGCGCCCCAGCTGGAGGAGGGCGCCGCTGCATGCACCTTGGCCATTGCCCACCCTTGTCGATCGCACAGTATCCGAGCTGCTTGCAGGCTGGCCTGTTGATCGGCGTAGGCTATGACGAGAATATTGTCCTTGGGCCGACAGACGGTCACTACATTGCCAGAGACTGTGACGCGTGAATGATTCATTGGAAAACCTCCCTCAGGTCAGTGTGGCTAGTGCATCAAGCCTCTTGAAAATCCAAATCCAAGCCATTTCAAGGGCTCTTGCAATGCCGCCACTACCGAAGAATGCGCGCAAAATGGCAAGAAATCCATCGCTGGATGGTGTGGCGCTTGCGCAATGTCAACTCAGCTTGAGTCACGCAGTGTGGGCACGTTCATGTGCTTTCTTGTTCGCGCCGATTGATCATCGTCAAGTGCTGCTTGTGCATCAATGCCTAGCATCTTCTCCAGGTCGGCACATTGACCGGACCTCCAATCTGAGGATGCGAAATGATGAACTCTCATATCGATGCGACTCATGTGATGAACCAAATGTCGAAAGGCCTGCGTCGCATGGTTGACGAAGCCGAAGACATGGTGAAAACAGCCGCCAACACCGGAGATGCCAAGTTGGACGCGGCACGTGAAAAAATGCAGGAACAGTTGCACCTCATGCGCCGCCAGCTGGAGGAAGTTGAAGACAGCCTGGGCGACAACATCAAGCGGGCCGCACGGGCAACCCATGAACAAGTCCATGATCACCCTTATGCGACGGCTGGCATCTTCGGCTTGATTGGCTTGGCGGCGGGCTTCATGTTGGCGCGTCGCTGATGGGTTTGAAGGCTTTGACTGAGCAAGATAGTGGCCCACCGGCATCAGGGACGGTGGCAGCAGGCTTGACTCATGGGGCAAGCATGGAGAATGCGGTTGACATGGGATGTCCCTGACTAATGGCTCATGGAAGGAAACTGCAAGCGATGACCGCCCTGGCTCAGTCCAATGCCCAGAGTGCTTCGAGCTTGATGGGGTCGAGCCACCGAATGGCCTCTTCAAAGGTGGACACCACGCCATAACGTTCGAGGCGTTTGAGTTGGGTCTTCAGCACCTCCCTGTCCAAGGCAAGCCACGTGGCCACGTTTGAAACTGGCATGACCAAGGCAATGGCCCCATCGGAATCCATCATCGCGGGCTTGAACTCAGCCAGACTGGCCAGATAGGACAGGCCCGCAACGGTCCGGGCAAAGGCTGGCAAATCACGGAGGCGGTACGAAACCCGCCAATCCCTGAGGAGTGCGGCGCCAGCCGTTCGCATGAGTAGATCGTTGATCAATGTGGTTGATGGGGCCATGGCCTGAAGCGCGATTGACGAAGGGCCACACCTTGCACCCGATTTGACATCGGATGCTTGCTGGCGCGCGAGCACGCCGCTCAGGATGACGAATGCCTGCTCACTATGTTTGCCCGGCTCATAAAGTAGGGCACCAGCGTCCAACTGCATTTCATTGCACGGCAAAGTGATCGAAGCGTCACACGAGATGTCGCAGGACCCGAGTCCCAGGGCCATCAGCAGATCGCGAATGCTGATCTGCTGGGTGATGACACGGTTTGCATTGACGGGAGCTTGCAGGATGGCTGCGCACTGTCCCCTCAGTTTTGTGGCTTGGGCCTCGCGGCCTTGTGCAATTTTGGCCTCTGGGTAACCGTGCTTGAGCAGCGCCAGGCCATACTGCGGAGCATTGAGGCGGGCGCGGGTGCTTCTGCTGTCAGTGGTTGGGTTGGTCATGGCGCATCCAAGTTTTTCTGTCAGATGCGATTTGGCGTTTTTTGTGAATTATTTGGCAGTCGTTCACCCACGTAGGTGCTGGCACGTAGGCATGCCGCTTTGTCAGACCTTGGTGTGGCCGCAGTCCTTGGCCAGCGCGGCCAACTCAAGCACCGTCGCAGTGTTCGTCTTGAGCAAGATGCGCGATCTGTGCACCTCGACTGTTCGATGGCTGATGCCCAAGGTGCGTGCGATCTCCTTGTTGGGCACGCCATTGATGGCCAATGCCAGCACATCGCGTTCCCTCTCGCTCAAACGCGCAAACACCTGCCGCTTGGCCCGCAACTCTTCCTCCTGGCACCTTTGCTCTGTGTCAACCTCCATGGCGCGAGCCACGCGCTCCAGCAGTTTTCCACCCTCGATCGGCTTGGTCAGGAAGTCCAGCGCCCCGGCCTGGATGGTGCGAACGGTGGTCGGTATGTCGCCATGGGCGGAGAGGAAGATGATCGGGATGCCAGCTCCACGCTGATTCAGCTCAGCCTGCAGCTGGGCACCTTGCATGCCCGGCAATCTGAGGTCAAGCAGCAAGCAACCTGGATGCGCGGGGTCAAGCGTCTGAAGATAGCCTTCGGCGCTGGAAAAGCTCTGAACCCGATAGCCTGCGGTCTCCAGCAAGAAGCCAAGGCCATCCCTGACCGCGTCGTCGTCGTCAACAATGAAGACGGTTGGCGCTTTCATGAAGCGAGCGGCAGAGTGAACCGAAACGTGGCTCCGGCCTGCCCGGCGTCCTCATGCCAGAGTTGGCCTCCGTTGGCCGCGATCAAGGCACGGCTCACAGCCAAGCCCATGCCGAGGCCATTGTCCTTGGTGGTGAAGAACGGCTCGAACGCCTCTCGGGCAATCGCGGCATTGAGGCCTGGGCCGCTGTCCTGCACGGTGACCACCGCCATGCTGCGCAGCGACGTGGTTGAAACACCAATGGTGATGGCTTTGAGATCAACACCAGCGCCTTGCATGGCCTCGACGGAGTTGGACAGCAGGTTGACAAGAACTCTCTCGACTTGCATGCGAGAGGCCAGGGCAGGCTTCAAGCCAGGTTCAAGCAAGGTGTTGAACTTGATGCCTGGCTCGTTTCTGGCCTGCACGCTGGCAATGGCCTCTTCCACGACTGCATTGATGTCAAAAGCCTCGATCTGCGGTGCGCCTTTGTACAGGAACTGCATCAACTCGCGCATCACGTCGCCAGCGCGCTGGGTTTGCTTGGCCGCGCTTTCAAGCGCGTGCCGCATGAGTTCGGCCTTCGGGTTGTCGGCATGGAGCAGGCGCAGGGCCGCTGCGGTGTAGGAGGCTACCGCGTTCAACGGTTGATTCAGGTCATGAGCAATCGCGGCTGCCGTTTGCGTGGCGACTTGCAGAGCCATGACCTGCTCGAACTCGCCGCGCAATCGGCGCAAGGCGTTTTCAGCCCGCTTGCGGTCATCGATGTCTTCCACAACGGCAATGAAGTAATTTGCTTGGCCATCGATTTTTCTTGCCAGAGAAACGGTGAGGCGAATCCACACGGCCACGCCATCCTGGCGTATACAGCGCTTGTCCAAGGCGTACTGCTCGATCTCACTGTCCAGAAGCGCCTGTACCCGCGCAAGATCGAGCGCCAGGTCATCTGGATGGGTGATGGACTGGAATGTTCTTCTGGTCAGTTGTTCTCGGCTGTAACCGACAATGTCGCAGAGTTTCTGATTCACCCGGAGCCAGTGCCCGTCGAGCGCGACGTGCCCCATGCCCACCGCCGCTTGCTCGAAAGCTTCCCGGAACCGCTGTTCGCTTTGAGCAATGGACTCACGGTCTCGAATGCGATCGGAGATATCTTCGGTGAAGATGACAATGCCGCCAATGCCGCCATCGACGTCGATCCACGGGCGGGCTTCCCAGCGCAGCCATTGGGTCATGCCGTTGACACGATCAAATCGGTCTTCCTCCATGCGCTCAACCTGGCCTGACAGGCATCGTTGATGGATGGCTTTCCAAGCGTCGCTGATTTCTGGGAAAACCTCGTAATGATTGAGCCCAACGATGTCCTTTCCTTCCAGTCCATAGTCGAGTAGCCACCGATTGCTCACGGCCAGGTAATTCATGTTGGAATCGAACATGGCCAGCGCCACCGGCGAGTGCTCGATGAAAAGACGAAGCTGGGCTTCTCTGCGCCGCAACGAATCATCGGCCCTCTTCGAGGCGGTGATGTCATCCTTGATCGCCGCGAAATGGGTGATCACCCCCTCTTCATCGCGGATGGGCGAAATGATCGTCTTCTCCCAAAAAAGGGAGCCATCTTTGCGTCGATTGTGGAACTCCCCATGCCAGACTTCACCTTTGTTGATGGTCTGCCAAAGCAGTTGGTACTCTTCTTTCGAGGTGTGTCCCGATTTGAGAAAGTTGGGAGGTTGGCCCATCACTTCCGCCGCGCTGTAGCCAGTGGTTTTTTCAAAACTGGGGTTCACATACTCGATGAGACCCTGTAGGTCTGTGATCACGATGGCGCTGGCCGTCTGTTCAACCACGCGGGAGAACTTGCGCAACGCTTCCCCGGTTCGTCTCCGTTCGGTGATATCGACGATGCAGGCCAGCATGCGCTTGCCCGCAATGGGTGACAAGCTGACCTCCGCGGCAAATTCACTTCCATCGCGGCGATAGCCCGGGGTTTCGAGCCCGCGACCCATCTGGCGCGGGGTGGGGAAGGCTTGGTACTGGCTGCGAAGGTCCCGGTGGCGGGAGCGCAGGCGGGGCGGAATCAAGTCCTCAACCCGCAGGCCGAGCAGTTCACTCTCCGTGCACCGAAAGAGTCGACCTGCAGCGGCATTGACGCTGATAATCCCGCCAGTGTGGTCGACCACCATCATGGCATCGACCACTGCCTGTATCAGGGTCTCATAGTCCGGATCGCCCATGGCCACCTACCATCAAAGCTAGCGCTCACGCGCGATGGTCAGGACCTTAGCGACCCCTCAATCCACAGCCTTGATCTGAGTCAAGAATGCCTCAGCTCACTGGATGAGGATCTGGTGTCCGGCGTCGGCGTCGAGTTTAGGCAAGGTCAGCAGCAAAACGCCATCCTTCAGCTTGGCCTCCACGCCTTTTCTGTCCACCTCGTGAGCCAGCGAAAAGCTCCTCGAAATGCTGCCGTGAAAAGTTTCCTTGACCAGAAGCTTGTTGCCCTTTCCTTCCTTCTCCTCGTTCTTGTTGACTTCGGCTGAAATGGAAACAAGGTTGCCGTTGATGCTGACGCGAATGTCGTCCTTCTTGATGCCTGGCATCTCTGCCGAGACGAGGTATTGCTTGTCGTTCTCACGAACATCGATGCGAATCTCGTTAACAGCAAATGGCGTGGCGAACGTTGGCGCCTGGAAGAGCCGATGGAACACCTTAGGAATGAAATCGTCGGTCCGACCACCAGGGGCAGTCTATGAATTTCTTGGCTGCATCATTTGCGCGAAATCAAGCAAGCCATTGAAGCAAGTCATGGTTCGGAATGCCGATGACTCGATGAGTCTTGCCATTGCGCCCACGAACGCTGGGGCGCGCCGCATTGCAGCTAACTTGGGTGCGCCCCAGATTCTGGCTCGTGAGATAGTGATCCAGGGCAGATTTCGCGCGCCTCAAGGCCTCATCGACCATGGGCCCGCCAAGTTCGGTGTTCAGTTCCAACTCATTCGGGGCGGTTTGGATCAACTGGAAATCGACCAGCTCTTCGATGCTCTCAACCACCGTGCTCAGGGCCAGCGCTGAGACGGCGGCTTGGCCGTGACGATCTCCCAAGTGCAACAGATCCCCGCTACGCCCCTGTACCTCGATCACCGGCAGCACCGAACCGCATTCACATGGCATGGATGCAATGGAGACACGGTCTCCCAGGTCGTAGCGGATGATGGGTTGAACGTGATTGGCCAGGTTGGTCAACAAGGTGGTGCTCCCCACCTGGCCGATCGGCACGGGTCGATTCATCTCATCGACGGGTTCCAGGATGGCCCAGTCACTGTTGAGATGAAGCCTTTGGTGTGCGCATTCGAAGGCCAGGGACATGAACTCCGATGCACCATAGCTGTTGATGACTTCGGCGTTGAAGGCCTGGGATATCGCTGTGCGCATGGCGTCGGTCAGCGTTTCTCCGCCGGTCCATATCTCTCGTGGGTTGATGTCCAGCTTCCCGCGCATTTTCTCCTCGGCCAGCATGATGGCCACGCTTGGATAAGTGGTGATCACCCGGGGATTGAAGCTCACCAACTCCCGCGCCAGTGCGGGAAGTGGCTGAAGGAAGGAGATGCCTTGTAGCGCTCTGGACAAGAAGGGGTTCAAACGCCGCAGCCGCTCCACTGAAACGGTGCTGGCAAAGTGTCCATTGGTGGCGCCCACAAAAGCGATCCTGTCGAGCACGCCCCATGGATCGAGCAGATGCAATGGAAGGTTTGGAACGCGACGACGAGTCGCCTCGAGCGCGTCGTACACGGCCATCGCCGCGGCATCCTGCACGAAGACACCGGGTGCGCCATGGCTTCCCGAGCTCTCCCAGACCAAGAATCGACCCTGATAGGCCGAACCGATGAGACTTGGATCCTGAATGAACTGGCGCAAGGCGGCCAACTCCAGTCGAGGGTCACAAACCCAGTCATGGAAGTTGGCCATCAGGTAGGCCTTGTTCATGATTGGCAGATCTTCAAGATGAAGGGAGCCTGCGGGCCGCCCGTCCAGAATGCGCCGATAAAGAGCGGACCCTTTCGCTGATGTCAGAAGTGACGTCAGCCGCTGGGATTGGAGCCGTTTCAGCGTCGCGTGGCTGGACACGGTTGCCGCCATGGCCTCCCATGTCGCGATGCCGCCCGTCCAGGGATCAAATGCATGCATGCTGGCGGCACGCCTAATGGGCCATCAACACGGGCAGACTCATCTCCCTGAGCACCGTCCTTGTCGCGCCACCAAGTACCCACTCGCGTGCGCGACTGTGGCCATAGCACCCCATCACCAGCAGGTCCACCCCCAGTTCCGCCGCCAATGAAAGCAGCGATGCCCCTGGATCCTTGGTGGCATGGGACAGGTGAAACCTAGGTTTCACATCGTGTTGCCGAAGGTAGTGCTCCAGCTTGATGCTGTCGGTCGGGCCGCCTGTGGGGTCGCCAAAGATGGCCACGTGCACCTCGGAGGCCTCGGTGAGCAAAGGCCAGGCAGCGCACAATGCCCTGGCAGATTCACGACTGGCGTTCCAGGCGATCAGCACGGAGTTCAAAGGCACTGGCATGTGCGCAACGCCTGTCGGCACGATGATCGCTGGCTTGCCACTGTCCATGATGACGGAGGGTATGAAGTCATCGGGCACATCGCGGTTTGATCTGATTTTCTGGCCCAGCACCATGAGGTCGGCATAGAGGGCGTTGTTGCCAAACTCATAGGGAGAGGTCAACGCGCCTTCGAGCCAATCGACATTACCCATGCCTGTGGCGGCGGCTTGGAATGCAGCCTTGGCCCGGTTTCGTTTTTCGGCATCCTCTTCCGACAACACGGTGTAGGCGGGACTCATGCCCTCCAGCGGACCCGGGTAGAGCATGAGCCACGGGGTGACCGCATACAGCGCGGTGATCCGGGCAGAACAAGGTTGGGCAATGGCTTGAGCGAACTTCAGCCTTTCAAGGGCGTGTTCCGAGCCATCGACGTGCAGCAGCAGGTTGCGAAGTGAGCGCATGATCATCTCCAGGAAGATTGCGGACAGTTGCTGACGTTAGGTGATTTGCATCCGCACGGCTTGCGTTGAATCAAGAACTGAGGTTTGTGCATCGGTGGTTTGACATCCCCCGTCAGGTTCTTCATTGCTTTTCTGGCCGGTCATCTGGGTACAGCAGATAGCGCTTTCGGCGTTCCGTGAATCTCGTCAGTTCGTGCTGCCAGCGGCCCGCGACGTCCTTTGCCGAGAGGCCATGTCTCAAGGCTTCCGACGTGGACCGCGAAGCAAGGATCGCTTCCGTTTTGTCGATGGCAAACGAGACCGGCCATTGCTCGTGCAGGGTTTGAATGAGGGCCGCCCCCAGCAGTGGCGCATCCAATTGATCCCGATCAGTGACTGAGACTTCAATCCCATGACACACCCGGCCGCTGTAAGGGCCCGAGTCAGGCGTGAAATCGATGGGCTTGAAGGCCACTCCTTTGAGGCCCGTTCGATTCAGGGACTCAGCCAGTTCCGATGCCCTGATCCAAGGGGCGCCGACCAACTCGAACGGGCGGTCGGTGCCACGGCCAACGCTGACGTTGCTGCCTTCGATCCATGCGACGCCCGGGTAGAGCCGGGCAGCAGTGGGCGTGCGAAGGTTCGGGGACGGCGGAACCCAATCCAGGCCGGTCTGCTCGAAGGACATGCTGCGCTCATAGCCCGACATCGCTATCACCTGGAGGTGCAGTGGAAGGTGGCGGCGCTCAAGGATGTCCTGCTGGTACAGCAGCGCCAATTCGCCCATGGTCATGCCATGTTGAACGGGCAAGCTCGCGAAGCCGGTGAAGGACCTCCGGTCTTCATCCATCACCGGGCCAGCCACCCTGTCCGCGCGAATGGGATTCGGTCTGTCAAGAACGACCACCCGCAAGTGGTGTTCCGCGGCGGCCTCCATGGCCAACCCAAGGGTGGATGCATAGGTGAAGTAGCGGGTGCCGACATCCTGCAGGTCTACGACCAAGGTGTCGATGTCTTTCAAGGACCGGGCGTCTGGGCGCGTGCTTGTTCCATAGAGGCTGACAAGGGGCAGGCCACTCAATGGTTCAACGCTGGAGGCCACCTGGCCTTCCATGTCGGCATTCAATCCATGCTCTGGGCTGAAGACCTTGACGAGCGTCAGGTTCGGCGCCCAGCGCAACCGGTCCAAGGTGCGCCATCCTTGGGAGTCGATGGCCGCCAGGTGCGTGATCAGCCCGATGCGGCGTCCAGCCAAGGGGGCATAGCCCTGGGCGCGAAGGACGTCCATCCCGGTCGATACACGAGGAGCTTCCTTGGTGACCATGTCGCCCATGAACATCGGGGCACTCAGACTCGACAGCAGGGCCAGCACTTGCCTTCTCAGCGGACGAACGTCGCCTTTCCCATCGGGATGAACCCGGCTGCTCAACAGCACAATGAATCGCCCCTGGACCAGGTCGATCCAGATGCCGGTGCCGGTGTACCCTGTGTGGCCGATCATGCCCAAGGGCGGAAGGTCGTCCCGGTTCGCCACCATGGGTGCCAGAAGCTGCCACCCCAGCCCCCGGCCTTCCCTCGATGCGACCGGGCCTTGAGGCGCTTGCATCGAGGCGACCGACGATGGCTTGAGGACCTGATCGTGCCGAAGGATGGCCTGGGCGAAGCGCGCCAGATCATCTGCAGTTCCGAAGAGGCCGGCGTGGCCCGCCACGCCTCCCATGCGGCGGGCGGTGGGATCGTGGACGATTCCCTGAAGCATTCTTCCCTCACTGGCCTCGGTGGGTGCGATCCGCTTAACTTTCATCCTGGGTGGTGTGAATCCCGTGTCGTTCATGCGCAAGGGACTCAGGACATGGCGTTGCACATAGACATCCAATGGGAGCCCGGAAACCCGACGCACCAGTTCGCCAAGGACGATGAAGTTGATGTCGCTGTAGGTGGTCTGCGTGCCCGGCAAGGTCACTGGTGTTTCATTGACTGCTCGACGCAGCCCTTCCACATGGCCCTGCCATTGGTCTTTCAGGTCCAAGCCGCCGCGCAGTCCTGAACTGTGTGAAAGCAGTTGCCGGACCGTGATGCACGCCTTTCCGTTCAATCCAAAATCGGGCCAATAAAGCGCTGCGGGCGCGTCCAATTGCAGGCGACCTTGTTCTGCCAGTTGGAGAATCGACGTGGTGGTGGCCACGACCTTGGTCAAAGAGGCCATGTCAAAAACCGTGTCCACCGTCATGGGTTTGCGCTTGGGGGCGAGTGTTCGCGCACCCCAGGCGTGGCGTATCCAGATGCGGTGGGCATCGCCGAAAATGAGCACGGCACCTGGCAGCTGCCGGGCGGCGATCTGGGCTCGAATCTGGGCGTCCAGAACGGCCCATTCTGGGCGATCCTCCCCCATGGCATGGGCCCAAGGCTTGTTGGCCAAGGACAGCACCAAGAACGTCAACCAGGCCAGAGAATGCCGCTTCATGGCGCTGACAGGCCATCGCTGCTGTAGCGATTGCGGGCATTCCAAAGCATCCAGCCATCGGTTCCCAGCGATTCCGCCGCCTGGATCTGTTGCCTGATCTGCGTGGCACCGAAGGCGCGCTTGTCGAATGCGTAGTCGCGAAAGGCCTGAAGCCACGGACGGAGCCTGACCCCATCGACCCCAGTGCGCTCCAAGGCGCGGCGCAGGCTGTGGTTCACCACGTCAAAGGGAGCCGCGGCCGCGTCGGGATGGCCGGGAATTCCCCAGGTGAAGCCTGAGGGATACAGCATGGGTGAAAGGTAATCGACACGTTCGATGATGGTTTCCAACTGCTGGCCGATGTCAGTGTCATTCGTGTTCCACAGCACGTAGCCAAACACATCCGCCGAAATGAACACGTTGCGATGCTGAAGCCGCTGCCTTGCCTGGTCCAGAAATGCATTGATCGCATTCACACGCGCAGCGGCCGTATTGGACTGCGAGAACTTCAGCCCTCTGGCATCCGGGAAACGAAGGTAGTCGAACTGGATTTCGTCGAAGCCCATGTCGGCCGCTTCCTCGGCCGAACCCAGGCTATGACTCCAGGCCGCTGTCTGGAATGGATCGATCCACCCTAGCCCTTCCTTGTCCCTCCAGCGCTTGCCGGAGGAGTCTTTCACGGACCATTCTGGATGAAGTTCGGACAAAGGGTCATCCTTGAAGACGACGACTCTTCCGATCAGGTAGATGCCTTTGGACTTCAAAGCCTGGATCAAGCTGCGTGTGTCGGTTCCTCGGCCGAGGGTCTTTCGCGCCGTCTCATTGGCATTGGCGGCTTGTGTGTGAAAGAGTGTTTGTCCCCGATCTCCCTTCACGTCAATGACCAATGCATTCAGTTCAGTTCGGTCAATCAGCTTCAGGGCCTCTTCCCTCAGCGCCTGGCTACCGATGCCGTAGGTGGAGAGGTAGATGGCTTTTGGACGAATCGGCGCGAGTGAAATCAAGACTTCATCAACGCCGAGCTGCACATCCACCTGCGTACGCTGATAGCCATGCGCCCGGGCGGAAACTCGCAAAGGTTGAATGTCCGCGACACTGAACGTGCCGCCGGGCGTGGCGGGGATCAGGATCTCATTGGCGACCAGAACGGCTTTCTTCAGTGGCTTTCCCGTCGACTGGTCGATGACCACGATCTCGACGGTTAGAGCGGGAAGGCTCCACATCCAGAGACCTAACACCGCCAACAGTCTGAACAGCGCTTTCAAGCTGGCGCCTTGACATGGAAAATCGAGGTGAGAAGAGCTTCGAGACGTTGCTCAGAGAAGTCGTCCACCATCAGATAGCGCGGTTCGGCATGAAGCGCGTCATTGACCGTGGCCGTCCGGTTGCCCAGGGCAAAAGCTGCTTGGTAGCCACAGTCGGCGGCCAGCGCCATCAAGTCATCATCGCAGAGGCCAAAGGGCCACGCCAAGAGCGAAACGGGTTGGCCGCAACGTTGCTGCAACTCGTCCTTGGAACGTGTCAGTTGCTTGGTCACGAACCGACGGTAGTCGTCGAGACCCATGTTGCCTCGCTCTCGGATCAGGTTCGGATGCCAATAGGTGTGCGATCCCAGCGCATATTGCCTGGATCGGGTCATTTCATGGACATGCGCCCAAGTCATCGCATACTTGGCATTGGATATCGCCGATGGGTAGATGAACAGTGTCATCTTCCAACCATACGGGGCCAGGATGGGCGCCATCACTTCGAATTGAGACCGGTGGCCATCATCGGCCGTCAGGACGACGGATCGCTCGGGAATTGCGTTCCCCTTGCCGCAGCGGAAGTCCACCCAGTCCTGCAGAGGAATGACATGGCAGTTCAAACGCTCAATCAAGCGGAGGTGTGCCTTGAACAATGACGTCCTGACCGTCATGCTGTCCGATACGGTGTCGGCAAAACGGTGATAGACCAGTATCGGCAAACGCTGCACAGCGGACGCCCCGTTTGATGCCCAAGCGCTCGTCAGCGGTGTGAGGCTGGCGGAGGCGATGCTCATCACTGCACGCCTTCTGCTGATGAGCCATGTCACGGCCGAGACGCCTCGTTCCCCCGTACCAGCAGAACGGGCACGGGCGATAGGCGAATTACTTGCTCTGCATCACTGCCCAAAAGAAGCCGATCCATGCCGCGGCGGCCATGAGTTCCCAAGACAATGATGTCGGCTTGCCACGTCGTGGCTTCGTTGATGATCAGATCAGCGAGGCGGCTTCCCATGCTCTCAAGCAGCACTGTCTCGGCCGAGAGGCCCGATCCTTCGGCCATCCGCTTGCCTTGCTCAAGGATGGCATGCCCTTCTTGTTTCATCACGGGGATGACCTCATTGATGTAAGTGGCGCAGGTTTCGAAGCCGGTGGCGTACTTCGTCACTTCAACGACATGCAGCAGTCGCAGGGCGCCGCCGCTCAGCCTGGCAAGCCTGATGGCTTCTTCCAGGCCCTTCCTTGAAGTGGGGCTGGCATCGAAGGGGACAAGAATGCGTTGGTACATGGTGTGTCCGTCAGGGCATTTGAGTGCTTCCAGCCTATGCGCCTGCCTGGTCCAATCCATTGACCTCGATCAAGGCAGGCGCAAGGTCTCAATGGAGCAGAAGCAGGGGTGCTTTGACCCTGGCCAGCCAATCAGCCAATCAAGAGTCATCTTCGCCCCTGTTGGCGAGCTGGTGCCTTTGGCGTTGCAGGCTGTGCGCAAAGGCGGGCGGGTGGTCTGCGGCGGATACATGAAGTCGCATTTGAAGCGTTTCCTTGAGTTTGATCAATGCGTGGCAATCGGCAGATTTGAGAATGGGTCTTCTGGTCAGCAGGCGTTCGACATGAAACCTAAGCGCATCCTGGTCATCCAAGGGCATCCGGACCAGTGCCAAAGCCATTTTGGGCATGCCTTGTCAAACGCCTACGCCAAGGCGGCGAGCGAGCATGGTCATGAAGTCCGCTACCTGTGCTTGGCCTCGATTGATTTTCCGTTGCTGCGCAGTCGAAGTGACTGGGAGGACGGGGAAGTTCCCGAGTCCCTGGTGTCGGCGCAAAAAGATATTCTGTGGGCACAGCACATTGCGCTGTTTTTTCCTTTGTGGCTTGGGGGCATGCCGGCGCTTCTGAAAGGCTTTTTGGAGCAGGTGGCAAGGCCCGGATTCGCGTTCACGAGCGGCAAGGGGAATGTTCTTCCTGCCAAGCTGCTGGGTGGGCGTTCTGCGCGCATTGTCGTCACCATGGGCATGCCGGCTTTGGTATACCGCTGGTACTACCGTGCTCACAGCATCAAGGCCATGGAGCGCAATATCCTGGGTTTCGTCGGCATCAACCCCGTGCACGAGACCTTGATCGGGGCCGTTGAAGGAATGTCCGAGGAGCATCGCGTATGCTGGCTTCGGAAGCTCGCAACTCTGGGTGCCAAGGCAGCGTGATTGAAGTGATCATGCGACGAAGTTGAAGCGGGCGATAAAACGGGTCCTCGGGTCCGTTTTGCTTTGCTTGGAAGGTTTATGACGCGTCAGATCCCATCTTCTGAAGGCTCCTTCAATCCGCATGTAGTGGGCATTGATTACGGCGTGCTCGATTCGCTGGTCGGCTATGGCGTGCGCCGCGCGCAAATCGCGATCTACAACGATTTTTTGCCCGCGCTTGAGGCCTGGAACATCACGCCACCCCGCTTCTCGGCCATGGTGATCATTCACCACAACAAGGGCCTGAAGCTCACGGAGCTGGCGCAGGTGCTGGGCATTGCCCGCTCAGGGGTGGTGGCCTTGGTCGATACCTTGAGCGACATGGGCTATGTTGAGCGCCTGGAAGTGCCTGGCGACCGGCGGGCTTATGGCTTGGCATTGACGGCCCTGGGCCGCAAAGACCTGCGCCGCATCGAGCAAGCCGTGCTTGAACAAGACCAGCGTGCTGCCCACCGATTGACGGCCGAGGAGCGCCAGCAATTGCTGACGCTCCTCGACAAATTGGCTTGTCCCTGACTAATTGTTATGATTGATAACAATTTGACGGAGCTGGGTCGTGCATGGCTGGATTGAACGCAAACGATTGCCCCATGTGGCACTTTGAAGAACGAGGTCAAGGGCGCCCGCTGGTCTTGCTGCATGGCATCGGCATGTCCAGCTTTGCCTGGTCTCCCGTCATGGATTTGCTGGCCAAGGAGCGGCGCGTGCTGGCATTCGACACCGCCGGATTTGGCAAGACCCCGCCACTGCCTGATGGCGTGCCGCCCACGGTGCCCAACCTGGTGAGGGGTTTGCTCGATTCGCTGGAGGCCAAAGGCATCCGCGAGCCCTTTGATGTGGCCGGCAACTCCATGGGTGGTTGGATGGCGCTGGAGTTGGCCAAGCAGGGCAAGGTACGGTCGGTGGTGGCCATCTCCCCGGCGGGTCTGTGGAAAGACCATCCGGCATCGTGGGTCCCCCATTTTTTCGGGTTCATGCGCGCCTCTACCCGGTTGTCGCCGGGCGGGGTGAAGCTGGCCATGAAGTCGGCGCTGTTGCGTGAGCTGTTGCTGTCGGTGCCCATCTCTTTCGGCAGCAGGCGCATGCCCGCCAGCGACGCATTCCGCGCAGCGATCGAGTTCGCCTTTGCGCCGGGCTTTGATGCCACGATCGACAACGCAGGGGCTTTTGAAGGGGGGCAGTCCATCGCCTGCCCACTGACGGTGGCCTTCGGTACACGAGACTGGTTGCTGACAAGCAGTGCCCAGCACCGCGATCAGTTGCCCCCCGGTGCCACCTGGGTTCGGCCCGCCAAGTGGGGGCATGTGCCGATGTGGGTTGATCCGTTGGGGGTGGCCCGGCTGATCCTGGACGGCACCGTGTGACGCACCGGCACGCTGAGCCACAACAGCATCACGGCAGCCAGCACCGGCACGTTCTTGACCAAGGGGCCGCAGTGGTCGATGGTCAACTCGGGCATGTTCCACGCGGCGGTGGCGGTGTAGCCCATGATCGCTCCTGCTTGTAGAGCGTAAGTCCACGCGCCGGGGCTTCTGCGCAACAAGGCCAGGCCCATGGCCGTGTTGAGTGTGCAGGACAGCGCCATCATGCGCCAGCCCCACTCGCTAGTGAACCCACAGCGGGCCAGCAGATCCAGCACATGCGAAGCCTGCGGCCATATCGCGGTGATCAGGGCCGTGTAGATCCACATGAAGGCCAGCGTGGCTTGCAGGCCATGGCGCATCCAGCTTGGCAGCGCGACCCAGGTGGGCAAGATCAGCGCCTGCTCCATGGCGGTGGGCTCGCGGCCCAGCCAGAAACGTGCGGCATTGGCGGTGGTGGTGTTGCCATGTTCCAGCATGGTCAGCGTGTCGGGGCTGAAGGCTTGCTGGTCCAGCCATTGGGCCAGGTGCGCGCCCAGCCGCATGAAGGGCATGGGCACCGGCACCCACACCGGGTCGCCCAGGCCTTGCGCCCGCCGATAGTGTTGAAGCATGTCGCGGTAGCTCAGCACTTGTGGGCCGGCCAGTTCATGCACGGCGTCATCGACTGAACCCAAGGGCGATGCATGCTGCGCCATGCGCGCCACGGCGTCGGCCAGCTCCAGCACATGGATGGGTTGCACCCGTTGGTGGCCCAACCCAGGCAGGCCCACGACCGGCATGCGAGCCAGCTGCTGAAACAAGGCGGCGCTTTGGCTGCCAGGGCCGTAGACCAGCGAGGGCCGCACCACCACACCGTCCAGCAAGCCTTGGTGAACCATGTCCAGCAAGGCCTCGTCGGCCTGCAGCTTGGTCAGCGCATAAGGCGTTTGCAAGTGGTGCGGCTGTGAGCCCACGCCCAGCGCTGAGATCTGGATGACGCGCTGCACGCCAGCCAAGGCAGCGCCTCGGAACAAGGCGGCGGGCCCTTGCGCATGGATGCGCTCGAAGCGGTTGCGGGCGTCCTGCATCAGGATGCCGACCGCGTTGATCACCACGTCAAAGCCGCCGGCCGATGTGAGGCGCTCGGCCCAGGCTTGCGGGCTGACGTCTTCGGCGAAGTCGAAGTACAGATGGCTGCTGCCCGCTGTCACGGTCCTGCGGCCCTCGACCACGGTGTGGCCATGTGCCCGCAGGGTTGAAGCAATGGCCCCGCCAATGCAGCCCGAAGCGCCCAGGATCAAGATTCTTCTGCTCATGATGTTGCTCTCCCTTCTTCCTTCATCGATGCCGACTACATCTCGCAATGGTCGTCATGGCAGCGCTGCATTCGTCTTTGTCGGGCCTGTGCGCGCCGCTGTGCGATCACGTTGACCAGTGGTGCCAGGCGCTCGGAGATGCTGTAGCGGTGGCGGGCAAACCAGCGGTAGCCCATGTCGGTGATTGGCCTCAGCACAGGCCAAGCGGTGGGCGCCCACAACCAGCCCAGTCCCACGGCCGCATAGGCCAGGCGAATGGTCTCGACACCGGTGTAGAGCTCGCCATCAGCGCCGATGCCATGCAAGGCTGCGTTCATGTCCAGCATGGTGGGCGGAAGTGCGCTTGACGAAGCGGGCCAATGGTCGGCCAGGTTGAAGTCGGGTGCGCTGATGTTCACGAAGAGCAGTTGACCAGCCACGCTTCGGTGGCGCAGCTCGTCCATTTCCAGGCGGCAGACGGGGCAGGAAGCGTCGTACAGCAGGGTGAGGGGGTAGGCGGTGGTGGACATGGCAATCTCCAGTCAGTGGCTTCTTTAATTTCTGTCTTGAGAGAAATAATTGGTCAAAAAAATGTCAGGATTTGGTGGTTTCAGATTCGCGGCCCAGCAATTTCTTGATGCGGGCACCCAGTTTGAGCACCTTGGTCAAGGTGGCCACATCCAGGCGCAGCATTTCGTCGCTCCAGGCGGTCAGGATTTCCAGGAACTCCAGGGTGGCCCGGATGCGCAGGCGAACCTCGGCGGGCTCCTTGCTCAAGGCCGGATCAGACAGGAGCTCGCGCAGCACGGTCATGGTGGGGGCCAGTTCGCGCTGTTCACGCTCATGCACGATGGTGCGGAACAGTTCCCAGATGTCGGTGGAAGTTTCGAAGTGATCGCGCCGGTCGCCGGGCACATGCACCAGCCGTGCCAGCTTCCAGCTTTGCAACTCGCGCAGGCTGTTGCTGACGTTGGACCGGGCCACACCCAGGGTGTCCACGATCTCTTCGGCGTGCAGGGGGCGGCCGCTGATGTAAAGCAGGGCATGGATTTGCGAGACCGTGCGGTTCACGCCCCAGCGTGTGCCCATTTCGCCCCAGTGCAGGACGAACCGTGAAAGGGTGGGTGACAGGTTCATGTCTGCATTGTCGCGTACTTCTTTTGTTTCTGTCAATACAGAAATAAAGTGCTCGCCGCAGCGAGGCAAGAAAGCGGCTTACTTCACCAGCAAGATGTTGCGCACAGGGGCCTGATAGGCCTCCAGCACCTGCCGCACCACAAAGGTTTGCTCAACCCGGTCCAGGGCTTTGCTCAAGCGTTGCATGGCGGCTTGATAGCGAGCATGGTGAGTGGGGCCTGTCGTGGATTGGTCCACGCGTTCAAGGATGCGACCCAGCAGGTGCACGGCGGTCAGGTGGTTCAAAGGCGCGGTTGGGGTTTGGCGCAAGGCTTTCATGGTTTCCTTTCCACAGCTTTGGAACACCGTCCGGGGGCTGTCAAAGATGGGTCCGACACAATTTCAATGTAGGCCTTGCCCTTGTCGCGCGTTGTCAGATCACAGTCAAATAAAGTGTCGGATAGAACTGACACATTGGGCCTAAATGCCTGGTTCGCCTCGGCCAGGCGATGGGTGGTTGTCCAACCATTTCGCCAGGTCAACCCGGCGCCCACTGCGGATGTCGATGGCCTCTACGATCCGGCTGATGCGCAGAATGATGTCTTGCTCATCGGCCTCGCGGCGCACGGTGACGCTGCGCAAGCCGGGATGAACCGAGATCACGCGCACGGTGGTGTTTTGCAAGACGCCGTTGGTGTCGATGTGCATGACGGCCCAGTACTGGTCGCCTGTTTGGTGGGCACCTTGGTCTTGATGATGGAAGATGGCCCGGCCAATGCCGCTGAGGTAAGCCAGCATGCCTGTGCTGGAGTTCGCCGGTTTGTGAGGCTTCATGTTGCGCTCCTGGCTGTCTTGGTGAGTTTCAAGATAGTGGGTGGGGCGCCATGCCAAACCAGCCGGTTGGGACCACTTTGTTGTGTGAGTCGTGTCCTACAAATGGCATCGCGAAAAGTGTGCGGATCTTATCGATGGCCATGAGGTTTGACACTCCCGCTGAAGGGGGACCCTGGCACGTGTATTGCCATTGAATTAACCTCACCCCAATTGCCCGAAAGGCTCAGCCATGGAAACGGTGCAAACTCAGTTCATCAAGCCAGCCGCGCGGTCCTTTCTGGAGCGGGCCGTGGAATGGTTGGTCTTGACCGCGCAATTCTTACTGAAAAAAGATCCGGACCTTCGCAGGTAGATTGACATGCCCATCCCCAGTCAGATGAACCACATCGCCTTTTCCGCGCCCGGCGGGCCGGAGGTGCTGCACTTGGCCACGGCCCGGGTGCCCGAGCCGAACCATGGCGAGTTGCTCATTCACGTTGAAGCGGCAGGCGTCAATCGGCCTGATGTTCTGCAGCGCAGTGGGCACTATCCGGTGCCGCCAGGCGCCAACCAGCACCTGGGGCTGGAGGTGGCGGGCGAGGTGCTGGCCGTGGGCAGTGCCGACACGGGCTTCAAGGTGGGCGACAAGGTGTGCGCCCTGACCAACGGTGGGGGCTACGCCACGCACGTCACCGTGCCAGCCACGCAGGCCTTGCCCTGGCCCAAGGGTTACGACGCCATCAAGGCGGCGGCTTTGCCCGAAACCTTTTTCACCGTGTGGGCCAACCTGTTTCAAATGGGTCATTTGAAGGCCGGTGAGACCGTGCTGCTGCACGGCGGCGGCAGCGGCATTGGCACCACTGCGACGCAGCTGGCCCGCGAGTTTGGTGCGCATCCTTTTGTGACGGTGGGCAGCGAGTCGAAGCGCGAGGCCTGCTTGAAGCTGGGCGCCGAGCTGGTCATCAACCACCGGGAACAAGATTTCCAGAAAGTCATACTGGAGCACACCCAAGGGCGTGGTGTGGATGTGATCCTGGACATCATCGGGGCCGTTTACTTCAGCCGCAACCTGGCCACTCTGGCCAAGGACGGGCGCTTGCTGCTGCTGGCCTTTCTGGGCGGCACGACGGTCAAGGAGTTCAACCTGGCGCAGATCATGGCCAAACGCCTGAGCGTCACCGGGTCGGCCATGCGGCCAAGGACCACCAAGGAGAAGGCGGGCATCGCGGCTGAATTGAAAGCCAAGGTCTGGCCGGTTCTGGAGGCTGGCCGATGCGCGCCGCTCGTGCATGCCGTGTTCCCCTTGGCCAAGGCGGTTGATGCACACCGCTTGATGGAAAGCAGCGACCACATCGGCAAGATCGTGTTGCAAGTGGGCGCTGCGTGAACGCATGAAAAATCGATTCTGGATGTGGGCTGGCGCGGTGCCGGTCGGGGTGGCATTGCTGGCGCTGGTGGCGTTCCAGGTGACGGTGCACCGCTTGCACGGCAACATTGAAAAAGCCCTGGGCCCCGGTGCCAGCGTTGGTGCTTTGAAGGTCGGCTGGGCCAGCGTGGAGTTGCGAGACCTGCGTGTTCGGGCCAGTGGCAAAGGCTGGCCGGCCGAAGATGAAATGCGCGCGGCCAAAGTCACCGTGGTGCCCGACATGCTCAGCTTGTTCGGCAATGCCTGGCGCGTGCGCAGCGTGACCGTGGATGGTGCCTACCTGTCCGTGTTGCGCACGGTCGATGGCAAGCTGCGGGTGCTGCCTGCCTTGTTCGAGCATGCTGGTTCCCCCGGAGATCAGCCGCCCACCGATCATCCAGGCAAAGAAGGAGCTGCGCCGCACATTGACATCGGCCAGGTGTCGATGGCAGGTGCTCAGTTGGCGTTTTATGACGCCAGCGTTCGCAAACCTGCCCACCTGGTCCACATCGACCAGTTGGCCATCGAACTGGATCACTTGTCAGTGCCCGCCTTGGACCAGGCCATGCACATCGATCTGCAGGGCGTGGTCAAAGGTTCGCAGCGTGATGGCCGCATCAAGGTGGTGGGTGAGTTCACACCAGCCACGCACGATGCGCAGCTCAAAGGTCAACTGGCCGGTGTCGATCTGATCGCCTTGCAGCCTTACCTGGTGAAGCTGAACGAAGGGGGCGTGCGTGCCGGCACGCTTGACCTGAGCTTTGACGCCACGGTGGTGAGCAACCATTTGCGCGCGCCCGGTGTCATCACCTTGACGGGGCTGGAGCTGAACAGCGGTGGCGGTTTGTTCAGCACCTTTGCAGGGGTGCCGCGCCGGGCGGTCATTGCCGCCATGAGCGAGAAGGGCCGCATCGAGCTGAAGTTCTCCCTGGATGGTCGGCTCGACGATCCGCAGTTTTCGCTCAACGAGCAACTGGCTGTGCGGGCTGCTGCGGGCTTGGCCGAATCCTTGGGCGTCAGCCTGACCGGCATGGTCGAAGGCGTGGGCAGTGTGATCAAAGGCCTGTTTGGTCGTTGACAATCGGGTTTTCAATGACCTGAGCTGTTGACCCAAGGAGAAGCCATGACGACGAACTTTGCCACCTGCGATCTTTGCGACGACCACAAGAACGACACCGATGGCGCTTTCCGCGTTTTGCCGCCCGTGTTCAAGGACTATGGCAAACGCCTGAAGTTCAGCGGCCCGGTCAGCACGGTCAAGTGCTTCGAGGACAACACCCTGGTCAAGGCCGCGGTGGACTCGCCCGGCCTGGGCCGCGTGCTGGTGGTCGATGGCGGTGCATCGCTGCGCCGCGCCTTGGTGGGCGGCAACCTGGGCAAGGCGGCGGCCAAAAACGGTTGGGCCGGTGTGATCGTCGATGGTTGTGTGCGTGATTCGGCGGAACTCGCCGAGTGTGACGTGGGCATCCGTGCGCTGGCATTGATGCCTTGGCCCACCGAGAAGCGCAAGGAGGGCCAAGCTGATGTGCCGGTGCAGATTCAAGGCGTGTGGGTGCGCCCTGGTGACTGGCTGTATGCCGATGAAGACGGCATCGTGGTCATGCCCCAGGCCAAGGCCTGATGAAGTGGATGAGGGCCGTTATCCGTTTGCGCTACCCCTCATCTGGGGTATGCCGCATGGTGATATTTTTCCGAAATTGCTAATAGATTAGGGGGATGGACAAACTGAATCTGGCATTGCAGGGAACGCTGGCTGACTACATCAGCTTCATGGACAAGACGGTCGCCAACCGTCAAACCGCTGCAGCGCCAGAGTCTTTGCTGGGCCGCTTGAGCATCCTGCCCATGGGCTGGGACATCCTCGACGAATACGGCCTGGACACCTTCTCCAAACAAATCGTGGGCGCGGTCTTGCCTTGGGCGCAGGCCAAGGACCGGCGTGGTCGCCCATTGGCCGAAGGCGTCAACTTTGGCAGCCAGGATTACCTGTCCTTGTCCGGCCACCCCTTGATCCGCCAAGCCGCTGTGCAGGCCATTGATCAACTGGGTGTGCACGTGGGGGGCAGCGCCGCCTTGATGGGCAACAGCGAAGCCTCGGTGCAGCTTGAATGCGAGTTGGCCGACTGGCTGCACTTGAAGGATTGCTCGCTGTTCCCCACCGGTTGGGCGGCGGGCTATGGCGCCATCCGCGCCTTGGTGCGTGATCGCGATCATGTGGTGATCGACCGCCTGGCCCACGCCTGTCTTCAAGATGGCGCGCGGGCGGCCACCAAGCATGTCCACACCTTTGACCACCTGTCGGTCCAGGCCTTGGAGCGCCAACTGATGGCCGTGCGCGAGAGCTACCCGTCCGCGGGCATCCTGGTGGTCACCGAGTCGTTGTTTTCCATGGACTCCGATGTGCCTGACCTGAAGGCGCACCAGGAATTGGCACACCGATATCAGGCCACTTTGCTGGTGGACGTGGCGCATGACCTGGGCAGCATGGGCCCCGAAGGCCTGGGTGCCATCCAAGAGCAAGGCATGCTGGGCAAGATCGACGTGGTGCTGGGGACCTTCTCCAAAACCTTCGCGTCCAACGGGGGCTTTGTGGCCAGCAATGAGCCGGGCCTGAAACTGGCGATCCGCTTTGGTTGCGGGCCGCACACCTTCTCGAATGCAATGTCACCGGTGCAGGCGCGGGTGGTGCTCAAGGCGCTGGAGATTGTCCGTTCGGAAGAGGGCGTCGAGCGGCGTCGGCGACTGCATGCCAACACGGTGGCCTTGCGGTCCAAGCTGACGGCCTTGGGGTGTGAGGTGATGGGGGTGCCCAGTGCCGTGGTGCCGGTGCTGATGGGCAGCACATCGCAATGCCGCATGGTCTCCCGGTTCTTGCTGGCGGGCGGCGCGATTGCCAACGCCGTGGAATACCCGGCCGTGCCGCGTGATGCCGCACGCTTGCGGCTGCAGGTCATGGCCGATCACTCGCCCACCGACATCGACACATTCGTGTCGGTGCTGTCGCTGGCCATGCTGGAAGCCGATGCCATGCTGGTCAAGCTGCACTCCGAGAACGATGGCGGCCTGCCTGTGGCCCCGCCCCCTGAGGCCACGCCGTTTGCTTCCAGTCAGGGGTGATGGCCCTGACCGGGTGCTGGCGCCTAGATCAGCACTTCCAGCACACGGTCCAGCCCGCCAGTGTTGATGGCAATCATGGCCTGCTCGCGGACCTTGGGCTTGGCGTGGTAAGCCACGCTGAGGCCTGACACGCTCATCATGGGCAAGTCGTTGGCACCATCACCCACGGCAATGGACAGCTTGGGGTCGCATTGAAGGCGGGTGCACAGGGCCAGCAGGTGCTGCTTCTTGGCTTCGCCATCCACGATGTCGCCCAGCACGCGGCCGGTGAGCAGGCCGCCTTCGATCTCCAGCAGGTTGGAGTGGGCTTCGTGCATGCCCAGGCGCGCCTTGACGCGGTCGGCAAAGAAAGTGAAGCCACCTGACACCAACAGTGTCTGCAGGCCTGCGGCCTTGGCGGCGTTGATCAACTCGGGCGCGCCGGGGTTGATCTTCAGGCGCTGGTCGTAGACGGCTTGCAGGGCTTCGGCGGGCACGCCTTTCAGCAGCGCCACGCGGCGCGTCAGGCTGTCCTTGAAGTCGGTGATCTCGCCGCGCATGGCGGCCTCGGTGATGGCCGCGACTTCGGCTTTCTTGCCCACGGCGTCGGCGATCTCGTCAATGCACTCGATGCTGATCAGCGTGGAGTCCATGTCAAAGGCAATGGCCTTGAAGTCGGTGAGCTTCAAAGGCGGGGTGAAGTGCTGGAGGACGAGGCCAGGGGCGTGTTCGGGGGCGAGGCTCATGGATTTGACGGAGGGTGTGCGGCTGGCGGGATTATCGCCTCTGCCCGCCGCACACCCTCCCTCTCAGCGGCGACGTTGTGCCGCGATGCCTGCCACGCCCAACCCCGCGAGCATCAGCAAGTAGGCCTGGGGCTCAGGCACGGCGGTGATGAAACTCAGGGTGACATCGAGCGAGGAGTCGCGCACGCCGGTGCCGGTGGCCACCAGCTTGTAAGTGCCCGGTCCGATCGCCCCGGCCAGCGTTGAGTGGGCAAAGCCGCCCAGCACCCCGGCAAAGGCATCACTGGCGATGAGCGTGTTGCTGGCGTCGAACAGATCCAGGTTCACGCCGATCAGGCGGGGGGCGGTTCCAAGCGCGGTCGAGATTTCCCAGGCGGCTTCGCCCGTGAAGCTGCCGATGCCGGGGCCCACGGTGAAGGTGATCGACTGGTTGAGTGGGCCAACTTCATCGGTCACCAGGGTGTTGAGCCGGAGGTTGTCACCGGCGGCGAAGGGCGTGGGCAGCACGGCGGCCACGTTCAGCACATTGAAGTTCACCGGTTTGGTGGCGGCGTGTGCCGTGGAGACCAGCACACTGCCCACGAGCAGCGCGGCTGGTAACAGCTTGGACAAGGTCAGTTGATTCACATTCACCTCCTGTTAGAAGAAGCCAACGGACAAACTCAGACCACACCTGCTGCCTGAGCAAGGTACAACTTTTTCATCCTAGCCATCCAGAACAGGAGGCGCCAGTATTCAAACTAGGGGTGAAGGGCCCTACTTGATGGGCTGCCCCAGCGATTTCAACAAATCGCGCACGTATTGCGCCCGGTCCTTGGGGTCACTCAATGACTTTTCGACACGTAATTTGTCGTTGCCCGCCAGCTTGATGTGCCGGTTCTTCTGCACCAGCTCGATGATGCGCATCGGCTCGACCGGGGCATTGGCGCGGAAGGTGATGTTGATCAGGCCCGGCGTGGCATCGACCTTCTGCACGCCATAGGGCTTGGCCTGCACGCGCAGGCGGTGCGTGTCGAACAGCGTTTGCGCTTGCGCGGGCAGCTTGCCGAAGCGGTCGATGATCTCTTCCATCATGGCTTCGATCTTGTCGATGGAGTCGGCCGTGGCCACGCGCTTGTACAGGCTCAGGCGCACATGCACGTCGCCGCAATAGCTGTCGGGCAGCAGGGCGGGGGCGTGCAGGTTGATGTCGGTGCCGCCGCCGAACAGGCCCAGTGGCGACAGCAGGTCGGGCTCTTTGCCCGCCTTGAGTGAGCGCACGGCTTCGCCCAGCATCTCGTTGTAGAGCTGGAAGCCCACCTCCATCATGTTGCCGCTCTGGTTGTCGCCCAGCACCTCGCCAGCGCCGCGGATCTCCAGGTCGTGCATGGCCAGGTAGAAGCCGGAGCCCAGCTCTTCCATGCTTTGAATCGCCTCCAGCCGCTGCGAGGCCTGCTTGGTCAGCCCCTCGACATCGGGCACCAGCAAGTAGGCATAGGCCTGATGGTGAGATCGGCCCACGCGGCCGCGCAACTGGTGCAACTGCGCCAGGCCGAATTTGTCGGCGCGGCTCATGATGATGGTGTTGGCGGTGGGCACGTCGATGCCCGTCTCGATGATGGTGGAGCACAGCAGCACGTTGTAGCGCTGAGCCACGAAGTCGCGCATCACGTGTTCCAGTTCGCGCTCGGGCATCTGGCCGTGGGCGATGGCGATGCGGGCCTCGGGGATCAGCTCGCTGAGTTTGTCGCGGCGGTTCTCGATGGTGTCGACTTCGTTGTGCAGGAAGTAGACTTGGCCACCGCGCTTGAGCTCGCGCAGCACGGCCTCGCGGATCACACCGCTGGACTCGCTGCGCACAAAAGTTTTGATGGCCAGGCGGCGCTGTGGTGCTGTGGCGATCACGCTCAAATCGCGCAGGCCTTCCATGGCCATGCCCAAGGTGCGCGGGATGGGCGTGGCGGTGAGCGTGAGCACGTCAATGTCAGCGCGCATGGCCTTGATGGCCTCTTTGTGGCGAACACCGAAGCGGTGTTCTTCGTCGATCACCAGCAGGCCCAGGCGCTTGAACTTGACCGACTCGCTGAGCAGCTTGTGGGTGCCAATGACGATATCGATGGTGCCGTCTTCCAGGCCTTGCATCGCGGCCTTGATCTCCTTGGCGGAGCGGAAGCGCGACATCTCGGCCACGCGCACGGGCCACTGCGAGAAGCGGTCGGAGATGTTCTGGTAGTGCTGTTCGGCCAACAGCGTGGTTGGCGCGAGGATGGCCACCTGCTTGCCGCCGGTCACGGCCACGAAAGCGGCACGCAAGGCCACTTCGGTCTTGCCGAAGCCCACGTCGCCGCAGACCAGGCGGTCCATGGGGCGGGGGCTGATCATGTCCTGGATGACGGCGTGGATGGCGGCGCGCTGGTCGGCGGTTTCTTCAAAGCCGAAGCTGGCGGCGAAGGCCTCGTAGTCTTGCGCGCTGAAGCGGAAGGCAAAGCCTTCGCGGGCGGCGCGGCGGGCGTACAGGTTGAGCAACTCTGCGGCGGTGTCGCGCACCTGCTCGGCGGCCTTGCGCTTGGCCTTTTCCCATTGGCCCGAACCCAAGCGGTGCAGGGGGGCCTCATCGGCGCTGACGCCGGTGTAGCGGCTGATCAGTTGCAGTTGTGAGACCGGCACGTACAGGGTGGCCGCGTCGGCATAGGTCAGATGCAAAAACTCCGACGGGCCGGTGCCCAGGTCCAGGTTGATCAGGCCTTGATAGCGCCCGATGCCATGGTTGGCATGCACGACCGGGTCACCCACGTTCAGCTCGGACAGGTCCTTGATGAGCGAGTCGACGTCGGTGGTCTGCTCTTGCTTGCGACGGCGGCGCGTGGTGGGCGCGGCGTCGAACAGCTCGGTCTCGGTGATGAACTGGAGGCCGGCGCCTGTCGGTGCTCCGTCACCGCTGAGGTCTTGCCAGATGAAGCCGCCGGCAAAGGGCGCCACGGCCATGGCCATGCGGTTGTCACTGGCCTCGAAGGCCTTCAGTGAGTCAACACTGGGCAGGTCGATCTGGTGGTCGCGCAGCAACTCCAGCAGGCTCTCGCGGCGGCCATTGCTTTCGGCGATGACCAGCACGCGTTGCGTGGCGTTTTTCAGGTGGGCCTGCAGCTTGCGCAAAGGCTCTTGCGCATTGCGTTCGGTGGACAAGTCGGGCAGGGGGCGGGCCCAGTCAACCGGATCGTTGCCGCGGATGGACAGCTGCGCGTGGGCACCCGCCAGGGTGAAGAAGTCCTCGGTCTTGAGGTACAGCTCTTCGGGTGGAAGCAAGGGACGCTCGGGGTCGTGCTGCAGAAAGCGATGGCGCTCGCGGGTCTCGACCCAGAACTTGCGCAAGGTCTCGTCCAGCTCGCCATGCAACACCAGCACGGCCTTTTCACCCAGGTGCTCGAAGATGCTGGCCGTCTGGTCGAAGAACAGCGGCAGGTAGAACTCGATGCCACCAGGCACCATGCCGTTGCCGATGTCTTTGTACAGGCGGGCCCGGGTGGGATCACCTTCGATCTTTTCACGCCAGCGTTTGCGGAAAGCCGCTCGTGCGTCCTCGTCCATCGGGAACTCGCGGCCGGGCAGCAGGCGCACTTCGGGCACGGGGTAGAGGCTGCGCTGGCTGTCGGGGTCGAAGGTGCGGATCGAGTCGATCTCGTCGCCGAACAGGTCAACGCGGTAAGGTACCAGCGAGCCCATGGGGAACAGGTCGATCAGGCCACCGCGCACCGCGTATTCACCGGGCGAGACGACCTGGCTGACGTGGGTGTAGCCCGCCAGGGTCAACTGCGATTTGAGCGCGGCCTCGTTGAGCTTTTGCTTTTGCTTGAAGTGGAAGGTGTAGGCCGCCAGGAAAGAGGGCGGGGCCAGACGCGTCAGGGCGGTGGTGGCGGGCAGCAGGACCACGTCCACGCCGGTGTCGGCTTTGACACCTTGTTGCACCCGCCACAGGGTGGCCAGCCGTTCCGAGATCAGATCCTGGTGGGGCGAGAAGGTGTCGTAGGGCAGCGTTTCCCAGTCGGGAAAGATGGCGCAGCGCAGGTCGGGCGCGAAGAACGCCATCTCGTCCATCAGGCGCTGCGTGTCGGCCGGGTCGGCGGCGATCAGCGCGGTCACGTGGCCTTCCGCCTTGCGGGCCTGGGCAAACTGGGCGATCAACAGCGCATCGGCAGAGCCCAGTGGGCGGGGCACGGTGTAGCGTTTGCCAATGGCGATGGAGGGGAGCTTGAGCGAGGGCAACATGGGCGGCGCGAAAATGACAAAGCGCCCGGCGGCGGACTGCGGCCGGGCGTTGATCTGAAACAAGCTTGATTGTAGGTGGGCGACAATCCAGCCATGCCCAGCCCCACGCCTTTGACCTTTTCTGCCCACGACTTTCAGCCGCGCTGTTTTGCGCTGGTGCCTTGTGCGGGCGTGGGGGAGCGGGCAGGGGTCGGTGGCCCCAAGCAGTACCACCCCGTGGCAGGCCAGTCCGTGGTGGCGCACACCCTGGCGGCTTTGGCGGCGGTGACGCGTCTGGACGCGACCTTGGTGGTGCTGTCACCAGACGATGCCGTGTTCGAGCGGCATGTGCCCGGGTTTGACGGCGACCGTGCCTGGGTGGCCCGCGTGGGCGGCGTGTCTCGCGCTGAAAGCGTGGCCAATGGCCTAGAGGAACTGCTGGCCCGTGGCGCCCAGCCCCACGACTGGGTGCTGGTTCACGACGCGGCCCGCTGCCTGATCCAGCCCGAGTGGGTCAACCGTTTGATCGATGAGTGCCAGGACGACGAATTGGGCGGCTTGCTGGCCCTGCCGGTGGCCGACACGTTGAAGGCCTCGCTCATGGGCTCAGGCGGCGAGCCACGTATTCAAGGCACGGTGGACCGCGCCGCCAAGTGGTCAGCCCAAACGCCGCAAATGTTCCGCCTGGGGCTGTTGCGCCCCGCCTTGATCGCGGCTTTGAGCGACCCTCAGACCGCCAGGGCCATCACCGACGAAGCCAGCGCCATTGAGGCCTTGGGCCACTCGCCGCGCCTGGTGCTGGGCGCGTTCGAGAACTTCAAGCTCACTTGGCCGGGCGATTTCGCGCTGGCCGAACGCCTTTTGGCGACACGGCCGGCACGCTGATGGAGGGGTTGGCCGCTTCCTTGAAGGCTGCGGCCACGATGGGCTTCGCCCAATCGGGTGTGTTCGCCAGGGCGGCTGCCTGCAAAGGGACCGCCACGCGCCCTGGTTCACCCAAACCACGCTGAGCCCCTTGCCAATGCAGCACCAGTCGGGGCTGCGGCGCCAAACCAGCCTGAGGATCTGCCTCCACCGTGTTGTCGTACACCCGAAGCTCGGTCAGGTGGGGCAACAACTGGATCAACTGCAAGCGGCTTTGGTCAAAGCGACGGCGGATGTCCACCTCGGGGATGTCGTGTCCACCTTTGGCCACCCGGGCCTTGACGCGGGCAATGTGGTGGTCGGCACTGAGCAGGCCCACGTACCACAGTCGCACTTCAAAGCCCTGCAAGGCGGCTTCTTCCAGCAAGCGTGTGAAGCTGCGCCCGCCGAGGGTGGTCTCGAAGTTGTAGTCCAGCTTTTGCGCGACGGCTTGCTGCAGCAGGCGCTTGCCCTCGTGCCACGCGGCACTGTTGGCTTGCGTGGCGCTCAGGTGTGGCTGCGCACGGCGAATGGCCGCGGCGGCTTCGTCGGGGTTGAAATAGTGGCCCCCACGGCGGCGAATGTTCGCGCCACCAATGCTGCTCTTGCCGGCACCGTTGGTGCCCGCCAGGACAAAAATGCGGGGGACGTGGGCAGTTGATGCCACGGCAAAGTCTCTCTGAATTTTTTATAAGGCAGCGGCACGGTGTGTTCCGTGTGCTGAGGGTGCATCAACCAGGATGCATCAAAGGCGCGTCGAAGTGGCATAAGCCACTGCGGCCTGGCCCAGTTCATCGGGGGGCGCGTCAAAGGCATCCATCAAGGCATCGCGCGACGCAGAAGTTTGCATGCGCTGCAAAAGGTGATCGAATTCTTGCGTCAGGCTGTCCAGCGGCTGGTGTTGGCCATCCAGCAAGGCCTGGTAGGCGTCCATCGACAGCACGATGGCAGTGGGGCGGTCACGCTTGGTGATGGCCACCATGCCTTGGCTGGAAGCCGTGTCGAGCACCAGCCCAAAGCTGTTTTTAGCCTCGGTGGCTGAAAACTCGGGGACTTCCACCTGTTCGCCACGGTGGTTGCGCAAGGTCAGTGCGGTCATGTTGGACGCCTCATGCGATCGATATGTCTATTTTAGCCATTTCGTCCAGAATGTCCAGTCCTGAAGGCCAAAATGGCCAATCCGCCCAAAGCATACAGCGCCAGGGTCGACGGTTCGGGCACGCTTGAAGCCCAAACAGCTTGCTGGCCCGAGCTGGCCATGGTGCCGTTGATCCAGCTTTTGTAATTGGCCACCTGGACGAACGCCGAGCCTTCCGATGCCCCGGTGGTCTCGTTGAGCAGGGCGGCCGAGGCAATGCCCAGGAGCAGTGACCCTGCACTGTCACTCACCGCCCCTTGGAAGAGCGAGCTGCCGCTGTCCCCGCCCTGCAGGTAGGCCTGGCCATTGGTGATGATCCAGTTCACGGTGGAGGTGACGTTGTCCTCTGTGTGGGTGGTGATGGCGCCAGAGGCCAGGGTGGTGGCGAACCCGTTGGGTACCTGATTCTGTGCCGTGGCCATGGTCAGCGTGCCCAGCGAGGCCGCCTGGTTGTTCTTGATCACCTGGTCATTGAGGATGGGTGTGGCCGTGTCCAACGCCGTAGACAGGTGCACCAAGGCAATGTCGTTGCTGGGAAACGCCGCGCTGGAGAAGGTGTAGACCGCATCGATCAGCGATGCACCGCCCAGCGAGGCGAAACTGCTCGTGCCCACCGTCAGTGCATTGGCCACGTGGGCGGCGGTGAGCACCCAGTTGTCGGCGATGAGCACACCGGAGGCGTTGCCCAGCTCGCCCACCGCGCTGAAGCTGCTGGTGCTGGTGCCGTTGACGATGGCATGGGCTGGCGACGCACACCAAAACGCCACGGTGAAGGCGCATGACAAGAGGCTGAAGGAGGATGACCGGCGGTGATTCATGGCGTCTTTCTGATGGGGATTGCTGCGCATTTTCCTCAAGCCAGGCCTTTGGTTGAAGCGCGTTATCCCGTGTCTCACAGGGCTACCAGGAGACCTCTTGCTCCGGGCTGGCCTTGATTCGGTGGATCGACAAGTCAGCGCCGTCGAATTCTTCTTCCTGCGACAGCCTCAAACCCATCACTTTGTTCAGCACGCCGTACACGATCAGGCTGGACACCAAGGCAAAGCCCACCACCAGCACCGTGCCCAGCACCTGCGCGCCCAGGTGAACACCGCCGATCCCGCCCAAGGCTTTCTGCCCGAAGATGCCCGCCGCAATGCCTCCCCACGCGCCGCACAGCCCGTGCAATGGCCACACGCCCAGCACGTCGTCGATCTTCCATTTGTTCTGCGTGAGGGTGAACATGAACACGAAGATGGCGCCAGCAATCGCCCCCACGGCCAGGGCGCCCGCAGGGTGCATGACGTCCGACCCGGCGCACACGGCCACCAGCCCAGCCAAGGGGCCGTTGTAGACGAAGCCGGGATCGTTCTTGCCCAGCAAGGCCGCCACCAGGGTGCCGCCCACCAGGGCCATCAGCGAGTTCACCGCCACCAGGCCCGAGATCTTGTCGATGGTCTGCGCGCTCATCACATTGAAGCCAAACCAGCCCACCGCCAGGATCCACGAGCCCAAGGCCAGGAAAGGGATGCTGGAGGGCGGGTGGGCCGACATTCCGCCATCCTTGCGGTAGCGGTTGCGCCGGGCGCCCAGGATCAGCACGGCGGGCAAGGCGATCCAGCCACCAAAGGCATGCACCACCACCGAGCCGGCAAAGTCGTGCATGGGCCCGCCCGTGACGCTTTCAAGCCAGGTCTGGAAGCCGAACTTGTTGGCCCAGACCGCGCCTTCGCACAAGGGATACAGCAAGCCCACGATCACGGCCGTGGCCAGCATCTGCGGGTGGAACTTGGCCCGCTCGGCGATGCCACCCGAAATGATGGCGGGGATGGCCGCGGCAAAGGTCAACAGGAAGAAGAACTTGACCAGCTCATAGCCGTTCTTCTGGGCCAGCACGTCGGCGCCGCTGTAAAAATCAACGCCGTAAGCCACGGTGTAGCCCACGAAGAAATACGCGATGGTGGACACGCAAAAGTCCACCAGGATCTTGACCAGGGCGTTGACCTGGTTCTTGCCGCGCACGGTGCCCAACTCCAGAAACGCGAATCCGGCGTGCATGGCCAGCACCATGACCGCGCCCAGCAGGATGAACAGTGCATCCGTGCCTTGTTTCAATGATTCCATGACATGCCCAAAATCGATGTGAGTGAAAGAAGAAAACCGCACCAATTTGGGATTGAGTGCGGCGATTGAATCGAGTAATGCACCAATAAAAGCAAAAAACGGGCCAATCTGGTGTGCGTATGTTCCGATGTTGTGCGTCATGGCCGCCCAAACATGGGGCGTTAATGGAACCAATTCGGTGCAATTTTTCAGTCTTCCTTGGGCTCAAAATAGAGCCCGCCTGACATCCAAGGGCTTGCCAAGAGGACTGAGATGACGATTCGAGTTGGAGAAGGTTGGGACACGCACGCGCTGGTGACCGGGCGGCCCCTGATCCTGGGTGGCGTCACCATCGAGCACACCCATGGCTTGCTGGGCCATTCGGACGCCGATGCGCTGCTGCACGCCATCACCGACGCCGTGTTGGGCGCCGCAGGCCTGGGCGACATTGGCCGGCACTTCCCCGACACCGACCCCGCATTCAAGGGCGCCGATTCAATCGTGTTGTTGGAGGAGGCCGTTCGCCGGGTGGCTCAGGCTGGTTGGGTGGTGGGCAATGTGGACAGCACCATCGTGGCCCAGGCGCCCAAGATGGCGCCGCACATCCCGGCCATGCGCGAGCGGATCGCGGCAGCACTGGGTGTGAGTGTTGATGCGGTCAACGTCAAAGCCAAAACCGCTGAAAAAATGGGCCCGGTGGGCGAAGGCCGGGCCATCGAGGCCCGGGCCGTCTGCCTTCTGCTGAAGAAGGCTTGAGTCACATCAAGGCGCCCGCTTCAGCCTGATGTGGGCCACCAGACCACCGCCGGGCGCATTGCCCAGGTCCAGTTGGCCGCCCATGCGCTGAAGCGCCTTTTCCACAATGGCCAGGCCCAAGCCAGCCCCTGTGGCCGCCGTGCGCGCGGCATCGCCCCGGAAAAATGGCGTCGTCAACTGCGCCAGCTTTTCTGCGGCCACGCCCGGCCCGTGGTCACGCACGGTCAACAGCACCCACGAGCCTGAACGCGTGTAGCTGACCTCCACATTGGCCACGCCCGTGTAGGTGTTGCGCCCATAGCGGCGAGCATTCTCGAACAGGTTGGTCAGCACGCGGCCCAGCTCGGTCTCGTCCGCCATCACCTTGGTGTCGATGGGCAGCTTGGCACCGATGCGGATACGTTTGGTGTCGCGGAACTGACTGATCGCCTTGTCCACCACCGACGACACATGCACCGGCACCAGCGTGACATCGCCGGGGCGTGCGTAGTCCATGAACTTGTCGATGATGGCGTCCAGCTGGTCGATGTCGGCCGCGATGTTGCGCTTGGCCTCTTCATCGACCACGCTCATCTCGGCTTCCAGGCGGATGCGGGCCAGCGGTGTGCGCAGGTCGTGCGAAATGCCGGCCAGCATCACCGCGCGGTCTTCGTCCACCTTGGCCAGTTCACGCGCCATGCGGTTGAAGCCCTGGTTCACCTCGCGGATCTCGCGCGTGATCATGGATTCATCGAGCACCGAATCGTATTCACCCTCGCGGATGCGGCTGGCGGCGAACGACAGTTCTTTCAGTGGCTGGTTGATCAGCCGGGCAATCGTGGCCGAGCCCAAAATCGTGGCGATGAAGGCAATGCCCACCCAGATGAACCAGGTGCGCCCCGTCATCGGCTCGATGCGAGAGGTGTCGGCTTGCAACCAGTAGTTGTCCCGCTCGATCTGGAAGCCCACCCACAGGCCAGGCACGCGGTTCACGCTGCTGGCCACCACCGTGGTGGGCCCCAGTCGTGAGCGCAACTCCTTGCCGATCGCATTGGTGAAGCGGTTGACCTCAAATGGCTCGAACTGATCCGATGGTTCCCGCGCCTTGAGCATGATCGACTCCTGCTCGGACATGGTCTTGATCAGCGTGACCCGGTTGATGCTGTCGGCGTAGCGCAAGGCTGCGCGAGACAGGTTGACCAGACTGGCCACTTGCTGTGCGGCTTGCACCGTGCGCGGCTCGAACTCCAGGGCCTTGAAGGTTTGAACCCAGGCCACGATGCCCAAGGTCAGCAGCAGGGCCAGGAGGATGAACGTCCGCCAGAACAGACTGAGGGCGAAACGATTTCTACGCATGCGCCACCATCAAGCCCCACCGTCCGGCACGAACACATAACCCACGCCCCAGACCGTCTGGATGTAGCGGGGCTGTGAGGGATCGGGCTCGATCATCTTGCGCAGGCGCGAGATCTGCACGTCCAGGCTGCGGTCGAAGGGCTCGAATTCGCGGCCACGGGCCAGCTGCGCCAGCTTGTCGCGCGACAGGGGTTGACGGGGATGGCGCACCAGCGCCTTGAGCATCGAGAACTCGCCGGTGGTCAGGGCCAGGGGCTCGCCTTCCTTGCTCAAGCGGCGCAAGGCCAGATCGAACTCGAAAGGGCCGAACTGCACCGTTTGCGCTTCCTTGGCCGGGGCGCCGGGCGCCTCGGGGGCAGGGCGGCGGCGCAGCACGGCATGGATGCGGGCCAGCAATTCGCGCGGGTTGAACGGCTTGGGCATGTAGTCGTCAGCGCCCACTTCCAGGCCCACGATGCGGTCCACGTCCTCGACCTTGGCGGTCAGCATGATGATGGGGGTGCTGTCGTTGGCAGCGCGCAGGCGGCGGCAGATGGACAGGCCATCTTCGCCAGGCAGCATCAGGTCCAGCACGATCAGGTCGACAGTTTCGCGGGTCAGCAGGCGATTGAGCGCCTTGGCGTCTTCGGCCAGCAGGACTTCGAAACCCTCCTGGCTCAGGTAGCGGCGCAGCAGGTCGCGGATGCGGGCGTCGTCGTCCACCACCAGAATTCGATCTGGGCGCTGGGTGTTCGCTGTGGTGGTCATCCGTCTCTCCTCGGAATTTGTAACAAGCCGGGATTGTGCGCACTTTGCATGGGCAAAAACCGGTGCTCTGACCCCTTGTTACAAATCTTGCGCTCTTGGGGCTAGGGCGTCAAGTGGGGTCTTGACAGGTTCTTGAAAGCCCTGGGTCAGCGCAGGCGGGCCCTGCCGCGTTAGATTGCATGACCCCTTGCCGCGGACCCTGGTCCGTTGTCTGATTCAAAAAAACCATGTTGCTAGGAGCCCTCATGTCTCGTTATTCGGTCCCCATGTTGTTGAGTTCGGTGGCATTGGCCGCCTGTGTTTCCCTGGCGCACGCAGAACCCTTGCGTGCCAACGTGGTCAGTTTCCAGACCACGGCCACCCAGGAGGTCACGCAGGATCTGCTGGCCGTCACCTTGCAGGCCAACCGTGAGGGCGCTCAGGCTGCCGAGGTGCAAAGCGGGCTCAAGCAAGCTTTGGACGCGGCCTTGACCGAAGCCAAGCGCTCCGCCCAGGCCGGTGCCATGGAGGTGCGAACCGGTTACTTCGCGATCAACCCACGCTACGGCAACAACGGCCGCATCAATGGCTGGCAGGGCACGGCGCAACTGGTGCTGGAAGGCACCGACACCACGCGCATCTCGCAAACCGCCGGCAAGCTGAATCAACTCAATGTGGTGAACGTGAGCTACGGCCTGTCGCGGGCCTTGCGCGAACAGCACGAGTCGGCCCTCACCGCCGATGCCATCAACCGTTTCCGCAGCCGGGCAAGCGAGTTGGCCAAGAACTTTGGCTTCACGGGTTATTCGCTGGGTGAGGTCAATGTCCAGACTGGCGAGCCTGGCTTTCAAGGCCGCCCGATGATGATGTCCATGCGCGCCAAAGGGGCCGATGTGGCCGAAGCTGCCTTGCCGGTCGAGCCGGGCAAGGGCGTGCTCACTGTGACCGTGTCGGGTCAGGTCGTCTTGAGCAAGTGATGGGCGGGCGTGGCCTCGGGCGCGGGTTCATCGCGCCACTGGCCACCCTTGAGCGTCTGGTGTGGCCGAAAGTGCGTCTTGTAGGCCATCTTGCGGCTCTGCTCGATCCAGTAGCCCAGGTAGACGTGCGGCAGGTTCAACTGCTGCGCCTGGTCGATCTGCCACAGCACGCTGTAGGTGCCGTAGCTGGTGTTGGCTTCGGGCTCGTAGAAGGTGTAGACCGCTGACAGGCCATCGTTGAGGATGTCCAGGATCGACACCATCTTGAGTGCGCCCTGCGCCTGGCCTTCTTTGGGCGGTTCGCGAAACTCCACCAACCGAGAATTGACCCGGCTTTGCAGCAGGAACTGGGTGTACTGGTCGACCGAGTCGTGGTCCATGCCACCTCCTTTGTGGCGGCCGGCCTGGTAACGCAGGTAGAGCTGGTAATGCTCGGGTGTGAAGCACAGGCGCAGCACGCGCGCCTCCAGGCCTTGATGCGACTTCCAGGCCCGCAACTGGCTGCGGCTGGCCACAAAGCGCTCCACCGGGATCCGCAAAGGCACACAGGCCTGGCAGCCATCGCAATAAGGGCGGTAGGTGAACATGCCGCTGCGCCGAAAACCGCTTGCCACCAAGCCTGAATACACGTCGGCGTTGATCAGGTGGCTGGGCGTGGCGACCTGCGACCGTGCCACCTTGCCATCCAGGTAGCTGCAGGGGTAGGGCGCCGTGGCATAAAACTGCAAGGAGGCCAGGGGGAGGTCTTTGAGGTGCGTCACGCTGCCAAATCCAGGTGGGACCAGAATGAATCATCATAGGCCCAAACTGGAGGCCCCTTGAGGTCGACGACCCCCCTCAGATGGGCTTCAAATTCAGCGCGGGGCCAGGTGCGTCCGCCCAGTGACGCCAGGTGGCTGGTGCGTTGCTGGCAATCGATGGCAGTGATGCCGTGGGCACGGCAAAAGCAAACCAGCGCGGCCAGCGCGATCTTGGAGGCGTCGGGCTGCCGGGTGAACATGGATTCGCCGTAGAACATCTGCCCCAGGCCGATACCGTACAGACCGCCCACCAGTTGGCCATCCACCCAGGTTTCGAAAGAATGCACCTGCCCGGCGGCATGCCAGCGCTTGTAGGCGGCCTGCATGTCGGGCACGATCCACGTTCCGTTCTGGCCGTGGCGTGGCGCATTGGCGCAAGCTTCGATGACCTGGTCAAAAGCACTGTCGATGCGGATTTCGCAACCCGGTGTGCGCAGAAACTTGGCAATGGTTTTGCGCAAGGACCGGGTCAGTTTGAACTCGCCCACCGGCAGCACCATGCGCGGGTCGGGTGTCCACCAGAGGATGGGTTGACCTTCGCTGAACCAGGGAAAGATGCCGTGGCGGTAGGCATCGGTCAGTCGAGCCACGCTCAAATCGCCACCGGCGGCCAAGAGGCCCGGCGCGTCGGTGTCGGCGCTCCAGGCGTGGACGGTATGGGGAAACGGGTCGAGCGCGTTAAGCCAAGTGATCATGGTCCCCGAGCATACGCAATCCATCAACAGGCGAAAAAAAGCCCGATGGCGAACCACCGGGCTTAAGGGTACCTTGAACGAATTTCAGGAGGTACCGAGGAGACAACCTTTCAGTGAGCGCCGTTGTGGTGCAACGGCCTCTCTCAAATCGGGTGCCGAAAGCCAAAGTCAAGGCATTGGCTTTCGGGCTGCACCTTGCGACTGATCAGGCAGCCTTGCGGGGCTTGGCCGTGGCAGCTTGGGTGGCCTTGACGGCCGTGTTGGAGATGGCTTGGAAGTTGGCTTCGGCCACGTCGGCGGCTTGCTTGGCAGCCTTGTGCACCGAATCAAATGCGTTGTTGGCGGCGGCCACGGCCGACTTCACCAACACCACGGCGTTTTCAGTGCCGGCGGGTGCGTTCTTCACAGCGTTGTCCACCACGGACATGAACTTTTTCTGGGCTTCGGACATTTGGCCTTCGGCAACCTTGCTCACTTCAGCGCTGGTGCTGGAGGCGATGTCATACAGGTGACGGCTGTAAGCGGCGGCCTTTTCGGCAGACGGTTGCAGCAGGCTGGTGTTCAGGGCCAGCAGCTCTTGGGCGTCTTTCACCGACAGGACAGCCTTGGTGTGCTCAGACACTTCATCCAGCGTGGCCTTGGCCACTTGCAGGTTCAGCTCGACCAACTTTTCCACGCCTTCAAAAGCCTTTTGGCCCAGATCCAGCAGCGTGGCAATGTTGGCTTTGTGGTTGGCCATGAGTTGTTCAGCGGTCAGCATGTCATATCTCCGTAAGATTGATGGGTTAAGTCGCTGCGCCAGGTGCCAAAATGCTTTGTTGCGCTGCAACATGCCTCCAAGTATATGGATCTGCAAACACATTGCAAGTGGTTTTTTGTGCGGTGCAGCAAAAGATGGGTAAAAGCTCGGTTTTTTGAGCTTCTGGCAGGGTGGCGCGCGGCTTGGCCTACACTTGGCGTCCTCGAATCCTCACACTCCTGATCGATTAATCATGAGCCTGCTGCTAGTCCCTCCCGGTGCCAAGGCACCCGATGCGTTCAACGTCATCATCGAAATCTCGGCCAATTCCGACCCCGTCAAGTACGAAGTCGACCACGAAACTGGTGCGGTTTTTGTCGACCGATTCATGGGCACCGCGATGCACTACCCGTGCAATTACGGCTATGTGCCCCAAACCCTCGCCGATGACGGCGATCCGGTTGACGTGCTGGTTGTGACGCCTTTCCCGCTGCCTCCGGGCGTGGTCGTGGCTTGCCGTCCCCTCGGCATCCTGAAGATGGATGACGAAGCTGGTGGCGACTCCAAGCTCGTGGCCGTTCCCACCGAAAAGATCTTGCCCATGTATTCCAAGATCAAGTCGACAGACGACCTGCCCGAGCAATTGCTCAAGCAGATCCAGCATTTCTTCGAGCACTACAAGGACCTGGAGCCCGGCAAGTGGGTGAAGGTCATTGGCTGGGCTGGCATTGACGATGCGAAGGCGGAAGTCACCCAGGGCATCGCCAACTACACCAAGAAGCACGCCTGATTTTTCAATCAAGCCTGCATGAAAAAACCGCCAAAGCCTTTGCAGGCTTGGCGGTTTTTTTCTGGGCGATGTCTGTTTAATCCAGGCGCTTGATCACCTTGGCCAAGGTCGAGGCAATCTGGTCAATCTGGCCATCGTTGATGATCAGCGGTGGCGAGATGGCGATGTTGTCGCCCGCCGCGCGCACCAGCACGCCTTCTTCCCAGCAACCCAGAAAGGCTTCAAACGCCCGGCGCCCGGGCGCGGCACCGGCCCTGGGGGCGAACTCAACCGCGACAACCGCCCCCGTGTTGCGGATGTCCACCACGTGGGGCAGGCCTTTGAGAGCGTGAAAGGCCGCTTCAAACTTGCCCTCCAATTGCGCGCCGCGCGTCAGCAGGCCTTCTTCTTCATAGGTGTCCAGCGTGCCGTGGGCGGCGGCGCAGGCCATGGGGTGGGCTGAGTAGGTGTAGCCATGTGGCAACTCGATCGCGGCGGGCGGGCCCTGCATGAAGGTGTCGTGGATGCCTTGCTTGGCGAACACCGCGCCCATCGGGATCACGCCATTGGTGATGCCCTTGGCAGCGGTCAACAAGTCAGGAGTCACGCCATAGTGCTGCGCCGCGAAGGGTGAGCCCAGCCGCCCAAAGCCCGAAATCACCTCGTCAAAAATCAGCAGGATGCCGTGCTTGTCGCAGATGTCGCGCAGGCGCTGCAGGTAGCCTTTGGGAGGCAGCAGCACGCCGGTCGATCCGGCCATGGGCTCCACGATGACGGCAGCGATGGTGGACGCGTCGTGCAGGGTCACCAGGCGTTCCAGGTCGTCGGCCAGCTCAAAGCCGTGCTCAGGTTGGCCTTTGGTGAAGGCGTTGCGGGCCAGGTCATGGGTGTGGCGCAGGTGATCAACGCCGGTGACCAGGTTGCCGAACAGTTTGCGGTTGGGCCCCAGGCCGCCCACGGCGGTGCCGGCAAAGTTGACACCGTGATAGCCCCGCTCCCGGCCGATCAGTCGCGTGCGGTGGCCTTCGCCGCGCAGGCGGTGGTAGGCGATGGCGATCTTCAGGGCCGTGTCCACGGCTTCCGAGCCCGAATTGGTGAAGAACACCTTGTTGAGGCCTTCGGGCGTCAGTTTGACCAGCCGTTCTGCCAATGAAAACGCCAGAGGATGGCCCATCTGGAAGGGGGGGGCGTAGTCCATTTCCGCCGCTTGGTGGGCAATGGCCTCGACGATGCGGGGCCGGGCATGGCCGGCATTGACGCACCACAGGCCTGAGGTGCCATCCAGGATCTCGCGCCCCTCCGGGGTCCAGTAGTGCATGCCCTTGGCCTTGGCCAACATGCGCGGTGACTGTTTGAATTCCCGGTTTGCCGTGAATGGCATCCAGAAGGCGTCCATGTTTGGGTTCACGTTGTGCTCCATGTGTTTTCAGGCACCCTACAGCATTGGGTTCGTGCGGGCATTTTTACGCTCAAAAATTGACAAGATGGCGCAGGGTCTAAAAAATTGAGTCTTATATAAGACATAAGTCTTTGAAATTTCCGCTGAACTCTGTAGAATCGCGGGTTTTCCTCGTACCCACCAACCTCCCCCGGAGATGTCATGACGAAACTCACCCGCGAACAACAGATCGCCGCCCTGGAAAAAGACTGGGCCGAAAACCCCCGTTGGAAGCTTGTCACGCGCGGTTACTCCGCCGCTGACGTCGTGCGTCTGCGCGGCAGCCTGCAGCCTGAGTACACGCTGGCCAAGAACGGCGCTGAAAAGCTGTGGGACAAGGTCAACGGCGGCGCCAAGAAGGGCTACGTCAACGCTTTCGGCGCCATCACCGCCGGCCAAGCCATGCAACAAGCCAAGGCTGGCCTGGAGGCCGTGTACCTGTCGGGCTGGCAAGTTGCCGCCGACGGCAACACGTCGGAAACCATGTACCCCGACCAATCGCTGTACGCGTACGACTCGGTGCCCACCATGGTTCGCCGCATCAACAACACGTTCAAGCGCGCTGACGAAATCCAATGGGGCCGTGGCATCAACCCAGGCGACAAGGGTTTTGTTGACTACTTCCTGCCGATCGTCGCTGACGCTGAAGCCGGTTTCGGTGGCGTTCTGAACGCTTTCGAACTGATGAAGAACATGATCGCTTCGGGCGCTGCTGGTGTTCACTTCGAAGACCAATTGGCTGCCGTGAAGAAGTGCGGCCACATGGGCGGCAAGGTGCTGGTTCCCACGCGTGAAGCCGTTGAGAAGCTGATCGCTGCTCGTTTCGCTGCTGACGTGATGGGCGTGTCCACCATCGTTCTGGCTCGCACCGATGCTGAAGCAGCCAACCTGCTGACCAGCGACTGCGACGACAACGACAAGCCGTTCGTCACTGGCGAACGCACTCAAGAAGGCTTCTACCGCGTCAAGAACGGTCTGGAACAAGCCATCAGCCGTGGCGTGGCTTACGCTCCCTACGCTGACCTGGTGTGGTGCGAAACCGGCGTGCCTGACATCGGCTTCGCCCGTGAATTCGCGCAAGCTGTGCACGCTGCCTGCCCTGGCAAGCTGCTGTCGTACAACTGCTCGCCTTCGTTCAACTGGAAGAAGAACCTCAACGACAAGCAAATCGCTTCGTTCCAAGAGGACCTGTCGGCCCTGGGCTACAAGTACCAGTTCATCACGCTGGCTGGTATTCACATCAACTGGTACAACACGTTCCAGTTCGCTCACTCCTACGCCAACGGCGAAGGCATGAAGCACTACACCGAAATGGTTCAAGAGCCAGAATTCGCTGCTCGCGAAAAGGGCTACACCTTCGTGTCGCACCAGCAAGAAGTGGGCGCTGGCTACTTCGACGACGTGACCACCGTGATCCAAGGTGGTTCGTCTTCCGTGAAGGCCCTGACCGGCTCGACCGAAGAAGAACAGTTCCACTGATCGGCGCGGGCCGCCAGGCCCGTTGTCATGACTCAGTCAGGCATGAAAAGCGGCACCCTCGGGTGCCGCTTTTTTCATTGGCCGCTCAGCGAAAACAGCAGCGACCAGGTCAGGCAACGGTGGGCCATGGTGAACGCACCCCATCCCTGCTGGCCCACCTGACCGGGGGCCAGGTTCATGATGGACATGCCCAGTTCATTGAACTTGTTCCACTTGGGCAGGCCACTTTGATTGGGGTCGCCGTTCGCGATGAACGCTGCCCAGTACTTGATGATGTTGCCTGCCAAGGCCTGCTGTTCCACGGTAGGTGTGCCGCTCAAGTTGGTGGCAAACACCGGGGCGCCAAACAGGTAGGCCAATTCGCTGGTGTGGAATGCCTGCCAGTCGAAAGCAAAGGCATCTGGCGGCGCTGGTGCGCGGGTGTCGGTGAACTCGTAGACATGCACCGGGGTGTGCCGGGACAGGCGCTTGGCATCCGTCAGCATGGGGCATGAAAAGCCCGCGTCGGTCATCAAGGCGGACATGGCCAGGTCGTGGCTGCCGTAGCTGGCGGCGGTGTACAGGGCGCGTGAGGTGCTGCCTGAAAACGCACTGCCGGTCATCACCTCAGCGGCGGATTTGTAGTCATCGGCCGTCATGGTCCGACCACGCTTTTCATGGAAGGCGTAGGCCACGAAGAACCGGCCTTCCTGGGAGGTGGTGCCCATGAGAACAGGTACTTTGTGGATGTCTCCATCGCGGGCCATGTCCGTCATGTTCCGGGGAATGATCACGCCATCAATCACCGGTGACCAGGGGTTGGCGCTTTGCAGCGCGTCCAGGCCATCGCCTGCAGCGGCCACCAGATCTGATGCACTGCGTGAGCGCAGGCAGGCCAGTTGGCCAACACCACTCGGGCAGTTCACTTTGGCAGCAAATTCGTCACCTTGCGTGCGGGCCTGCTCCAGGGTCTTGTTGCCCAAGCGGATGCAGGGGCCGCTTTGCATGATGACCCGGTGGAACAATCCAGCAGACGGCGGTGACAGCAAATGAGCGCAACTGCTGGCAGCGCCGGCCGAGTTGCCAGCCAATGTCACGCGATGGGCGTCACCGCCAAACGCCGCGATGTTGGACTGCACCCAGCGCAGTGCCTGCTGCTGATCTTGCAAGGCGTAGTTGCCCGCCGGGGCCTCCTGTTGCAACTCCGTGGTGCTCAAAAAGCCCAAGGCGCCCAGGCGATAGTTGATGGTCACGACGATGGCATCGGCCTGGCGAGCCAGCGCCTTGCTGTCGTAGTCGCTGCCCGAACCCATGGTCAGCGAGCCAGGGTGGAGCCACACCAGCACGGGCCGTGGCGTGGCACGAGGCGCTTCGGGCGCGTAGACATTCAGGTTCAGGCAGTCTTCACTGCGGGCCTGGGTGGCCGTGCGAGAGTAGTCGCCCGGCAGTTGCGGGCAGGCTGGCCCCACGGCGGTAGCTTGGCGCACACCCTGCCATGCTGCGGGTGCTAGCGGCGCCTTCCAGCGCAAAGGGCCGGTGGGTGGGGCGGCGTAGGGAATGCCCAGAAACTGGCTCACGCCTTCGGCGGTGTGGCCTTGAACGATGCCGCTGATGGTGCTGGCTTGTGGGGCTGCGTGAACCGCAGCGCTGGTCAGCGTGGCCAGTGACCAGGCCAGGATCAGGTGTGGCTGGTGGCAGCGTCTTTTGAAGATGAACATTGAGGTCTCCTCCTGTTGATGAACACAGCGAGGATGCCCAAGGGGGCTGTCGAATTGACAGTCGAAACGCTGTTCAATCCGGTGTGGTTGAGGCGGGCGATGCGTCGTCGTTTTCCCTGAGCCAAAGTGCGCTACCCAGCCTGTCGATCGCCATCCTGAGTTGGTAACGGTAGGTGCCAAAGGGCAGGCCCAGGCGCTCGGCCGCCAGTTCCTGAGATCCGGCCGGGCGCCAGTAAGTCAACTCGATGGTTCGCATGAAGCGCATCTGCCTGGGGTGCTCCGACAAAGTGTCGGCCGTGCTCCGGATCAGTCGGCGCAAGGTGTCTTTGGCGTCTTCAGGGGGCCGTCGGCCGGATTGAACGAGTCGGCTGGACAGCAGCGGATTGCGGCCTAGCAGGCTCGGGTCTTGCCATTGCCGAAGGGCGTCATGCACGGCGGCCTTGAAGGCTTGCTCAGGCAGCGTCTGGTGGCTGGGTGCTGTTCTGGCGGCATCACCTTCTGTCTTGCCCGACGATGAAGTGCCGGAGCCCATGCGGTCCAGCCACTCGGCCTGGGGCACGGCGCGCCAGTCGTGTGCAAAGGTGCCGTGGCGCTGTCCATCCATCTCGAAGCCTGGCCCATGAATCAGCTGGAAGTCGAGGTGGCTCATCATGGGGCGCCAATGGTCGGGATCCACGTTGGTGATGGCGAACAGGGCCACGGCCGGTTCGGTCATCCACATCAGGAAGTTTCTGATCTGCAAGGCATTGATGCAGATGCCGGGGTTGGCCAGCGTGCTGCGCACGACGGCCATTCGCGCGTGCAGCACCCTGTCACCCGATCTGAGGGGGGCTTGTCGAGCGATCCATGGCTGCAGTTGCTGCAAGGCGGGATCGTCAGCCTGGTCTTGCGGCGGAATGCCGCTGAGCTCCAGGATCAGCATCGCGGCCATGATCGAGCCTTCGGGGGCGCGGACGATCCACCAGGTGGCAGCCTCGTGGTCTTGCCATTGCTGCACCAGCGCTTCATGCGAGGGGCCCAGTTCCTTGCGCACCAGATCGGCGATGGGCGCCATGTCTTGCAAGGTGGCGCGTTCACTGCTTACCGAGCCCAAAGTGGCGAAGTCCACAAAGCGCTTCATCACGGGATGCCCCCGTGTCAAGAAGAAGATGTCCAGGGCCGCCAGGCTGCGCAGGGATGGGTTGGTGGTGCTTTGAGTCTGCGAGAGGTAGTACCGAAGCAGCTTGTTGGCGCCTTCAGCCACGCGTTGAGGGGCTCGCCAGCGCAACTCCGCGCTGATGGCATCGCGCACCAGGTCGTGAGGGAACAGGCCTTCGGGCGCCAGCTCCATGAAGTTCAGCGAGGCCAGCCAGTCGAACAGTGCTGGGGCTGCGGCCTGGTCCACGGTGGCGGCCAGCAGGTCTTCGGTGGTGATCCGGGCGTGGGCACAGAACTCCAATGCTTCGCGGTGCAGTGGTGAGGGCGCCTGGGCTGCAAAACAGTCGGTCAGGCGCCGGATCACGTCCGTGCCCAGCGATTCGGGCACCGTGCCCTGCGCTTCGACCAGGTCTGCCAGCAGCATCAGGGTCAGGGGGTGACCGTGGCTCAAGCGCGTGATCGCCTGGCATTGGGCCTCGTCCAACCCCTTGGCGGCCAGTGCCCGCGCACTGTCTGTTGTCGACAGCTTGCGCAGGTGGATCACCTGGCTGCCATGGCGCCAGGTGGGGTCGGTCTGCCAGAGTTCACTGGGCTTGCCCCTGCCCGAAATGATGGCCAGGCTCTGCTGTGGCAATTCGGCGAGCAATTGATCTCGCAGCCATTGCGACAGGTGCGCGAGGTGTTCAAAAGTGTCGATTGCCAGCAGGCGTCGGGGTTGCTGGCGCCATTCATGCAAGATGTGGGGCAATTGGGCTTGCGACGGGGGCAGGCCCAGGGCGGTGGCCAGGCCCTGCAACAAGCCGTGGACCGAAGGCTCCAGGTCTCGGCCATCAAGCCTGACGCAAGTCAGGCCGACTTGCCGGGCGTGGGACACCATTTGCTCCAGCAGCGCGGTCTTGCCCATGCCGCCAGCGCCATGGATCAGAAAGACGTTCACCGAGGCGGCCTCGCTGCTCAGGTTGAGCTTGAAGGTTTGCAGTTCATGCGCTCGGCCAAAAAAACTGGCTTGACTGCGCTGGCGAAGACGATCAACGATGCGGACCATGGGCCAGGGTTCCGAAAGTGGGGGCTTAGAACTTCAGTGTCACTGCACCACCCAATGCCCAGGCGCGACCGCGACGGTTGAGCGCATCGGCGCGTGGCCAGAAATGGCCCACGATGATTTCACCCAACACGAAGTCTTGGTGAATGGGCTGAATCCATTTCGTCTGCAGACCAAAGTCCGTGACCGGAACGGCGGCACCTGCGACGCCGCTGAACAGCGCTTCCAGCGACAGGACGCGCTGAGCACCAAACGATTGATGCATGCCCAGATTGCTGGACCAGGCGAACTTTGGCGATTCCTGAGTGATGGTCGCAGCGTTGAGCCAGCGGGCTGCCAGCGTTGATGAAAGAGCATGCTCGTAGGAGCCCACCGTCGTCGAGCCGAGGCGGTCGTCGCGGGTCAAAAACAAGGTCTCGCGGAAATCAATCCGATCGGTGGGGCTGAGCTGCCAATCATGGCGGTAGCGAGCCTGCGCGTAAGGTTTCAAACCGCTGCGCACGCCCAATCGGAAGTCGACCGCCTCGATCAACCTCATGCCGAAGCCGGCGAAGAACGAAGAATCCCTGCGGTCGCTGGGCAGCAACAACTGCTGTCGTGAGAAGGCCTCAGGTTGGTCCGTGATGACCTCGCGCTGGTTGTCGTTACCCACGAACAGGTACTTGTAGTTCTCCATATTGGGCAAACGGAAGCGGGCGTTGAAGCGCACGCCGGTGTCCAGTGATTGGTCTTGCCGTTTCAGCAGACTCAGGCTCAGCTGGCCCTGAGTGACTTCGCCGCCCTCCGAGAAGGGTTTGTCGCCAAACCAGCTGTCCACGCCACTGGCCAACCATTCGACCGTTGACCGCACGGTGCTTCGCGTTGATTCCGCGACCTGCTCGATGGAGCGCCCCGAGGGGGGCTCCTCGGTGGCTTGCGCGCTCACGGGCGTGGACAGGGCGGTCGCCCAGGCCAGGATCGTGGCGCCAAGCAGACGGCGGTCAGGTCGGCTGTGATGAAAGAATGCAAAGGGTTCGCTGTTGTGGGCCACGCGCGCTTCCTTGTGCTGTGAGGCAGTGCGAAATGATGATCGCACACGGCCGTGCCAGGCCTCGGGGCTTTTTCCCTGGATCCTTGATGTGGAACAGGTTAAAATCCACGCTAACCGATTCATCCATTCATCAAGGGCGAGAAAGGCAATCACGGTTATGACACCGCGAACGACGACCACCACCACTTCGACCTCCCCCGAGGTCTAAAAGGCTGGCCGCTGCTTCGATTGCTTTTCTCCCTTCCTAAAAAGCGCGGCTCACCCCGCGCTTTTTTAATGGCTCAACAAACAGGTTCACCATGATTTCGATCCAGCTTCCCGACGGCTCCAAACGCGAATTCCCCGGCCCGGTCACCATCGCCGAAGTGGCAGCCTCCATTGGCGCCGGCCTGGCCAAGGCCGCCCTGGCAGGTCGCGTGGGGCAGGGCGAAGACGCCCGCGTGGTGGACACCAGCTACCTGATGGAAGCTGACACATCGTTGGCCATCATCACCGACAAAGACTCGGCCGGCCTGGACGTGATCCGCCACTCCACCGCCCACTTGCTGGCTTACGCCGTCAAGGAGTTGTTCCCTGAGGCTCAGGTCACCATCGGCCCTACCATCGAGAATGGCTTCTATTACGACTTCGCCTACAAGCGCCCCTTCACGCCCGATGACCTGATCGCCATCGAGAAGAAGATGGGCGACCTGGCCAAGAAAGACGAAAAAGTCGAGCGCCGCGTGCTGCCGCGCGATGAAGCCGTGGCTTACTTCAAGAGCCTGGGCGAGCACTACAAGGCCGAGATCATTGAGAGCATCCCTGCCGATCAGGATGTCTCGCTGTACAGCGAAGGCGCTTTCACCGACCTGTGCCGCGGACCCCACGTGCCCAGCACTGGCAAGCTCAAGCACTTCAAGCTGATGAAGGTGGCCGGCGCCTACTGGCGCGGCGACCACCGCAACGAGCAACTGCAGCGCATCTACGGCACGGCCTGGGCCACCAAGGACGACCTGCAAAAGTACCTGACCCTGCTGGAAGAGGCCGAGAAGCGCGACCACCGCAAGCTGGGCCGCGAACTGGATTTGTTCCACATCGACGACCATGCCCCCGGCGTCGTCTTCTGGCACCCCAATGGCTGGACCGTGTGGCAAGCCGTGGAGCAGTACATGCGCCAGGTCTACCGCGAC